>JAABTQ010000001.1 GCA_011389745.1 Desulfobacteraceae bacterium
TGGGACATTCCCAGGAATCCGGAACAGCTTCAAATTGGGTTCCTGCCGCTACACCGTTATCCGGATCTCCGACAGCCGGGTCATAGATATAACCACAAATTGTGCATACATATCGATCCATTCTTTTTTTTCCTCCTTAGTTTATTTTTAATGGTGAGGTGTTTGACAAACTTTTTCGCATGCGATGGACTGCTAAACCGGTATTTTTTTACCGGAAACCCCGTTTTAAAAAATAATAAAGCTAAATACTTTCGACAAATTCGGAAACTCTTTTTTCAATCTCATCTCTTAATTTTCTGGTCGTATCCAAAGAATTGTCCGCATTCTGAACCATATCCCATCTTTGCTGGTTTTGGATTCTATCCGATATCACCGGAGCTTCATTTAATGGCCCAATAGAAATGACCGTATCGGGCAGGCCATATGAAATGGCGGTCTCAATGGACATAGGCCTGCGAAATTTCAAGTCGATATTTTCCTCTTCCATTGCCTTGACCGCATATGTATCAAGTTTATCAGCAGGCTTTACGCCACCACTGGAAACATCAAGACGTTCACCTGCCATGACCTGAGCAAAGGCAGCCGCTATCTGACTGTGACATGCATTGTCTTTGCATGTAAAAAGCACCTTTTTTCTTCCGATCAGGGGTTCTAACAGGGCCTTTGCAGCATCTTCGACATCCTTTTTTGCGGATGAATGTTTTTTAATATCTCCGGAATGCTCTATCCCCCTGTAAGTCAAACTGCCACAATAATCAGCATCAACTGCATCGAAGAAATAGCGGATTGCCAGTTCCAGACCTTCAAAGAGATTTTTCCCCCGGGTGGCCCCTACACTAAGCAAAAAACCTTTTCGCTGGTTTTTATAAGGATCTTTGAGTTTAAGACGGTATTTTCTGGCCCACAAAGTCTGACACCTGTCCACAACCGCTTTCAGTTGTGCGGTCATGTTATAAAAGAATATGGGAGTCGCCGCGACAATGACTTCCGCCTCCCGAATAAGGGGATAAATCTCGTGTTTCATATCGTCATCAATCGGGCAAAACCCTTTTTTTTCACAGACAGTATATTCTTTGCACGGGATGATGTTTTTTTTGTCTACATGCACCAATCGTGTCCCGGCTCCGAGCTTTTCGGCAGCGCCTAAAAATGTGGACAGCAGATAATGGGAGTTTCCATCAACCCTTGGGCTTCCCTGTAATCCAAGTATCAGCATGATTGAATTGACCTATTTGTTATTTTGTATGGCAGGCGGCACAGGATATAGGTCCGCTGGCCTCTCCGGCCTTTTTTGTGTCACGATGACATTTCAGACATTGGGTGTTCATGATTTGCTTGGCTTTTAACCTGTCCTCAACCTTTAGTTGTTCAATGCTTCCAATTTCCTGACCAAATAATTCGTGGCAAATGTTGCAATCTTTCAGAGTGTCCTGGTGCATCTTATGAGGAAAAGGCACTTCTCCGGATTCTCCACCTTCAAGGATGATATTTTCAGCCCCAAAATTCTGTTCGGAATAAGCGATTGAAAGGAATAATATTATACTCATTATGACGATGAAAATAATTTTTACTCTCATACATTCCTCATGATTTAATAGGAATCGCACCGGGAACTTTTTTAAAAACAAGAACAGTACAATGATAACGCATCACTTTAACAAATCCAAAAAAAATAATTTAAGTTCCCGGTGTGAAAACCCCCACCTCGAATAATAAGTAATTATTAATCGATATGTTGAACCACTATATTAACGTGGCCCGGGTGTTTTTGCCGAACCCTCGAGCGTACACTGCGTAAAATCGATGGGTTCTTTGCACTTCCCACAGGACTGCGGTTTATCAAATTCATCTGAAAAAATTTCTTTTTCTTCACCACATTTGGGACATTTACAGGTAAAAGATTCCATGTTCTTGAAGCTTGAAAAACCAGGGCAATGGGATGGTAATGTTTCTTGGGTCATCTTGTTTCTCCTTCTGTCTGAAGGTCCATTCATGGACCTGTTTATAGGTTAAACGCCCAGTTTAGCGGCAATTTCCCTGCCATAATCCTGGGCCATTTTGATGCCTCCATCCAAAGAACTCGTCTTTAGACGCAAAGGAACGCCGGCCATTTGCATTTGAAAAATATTTTTCATGGTATCGTAAATCCGGTCTGGGGCTTCTCCGCTCCATCCAAAGGCACCGAAAGCGCCGCCTATTTTGCCTTCCAGACCGGCCTTTTCCGCAAGAAAAAGAAGTGTCTTCATTGACTGAAGCATTTCACCGTGATAGGTCGCAGACCCGAAAACAAGGGCATCATACCCCTGTAACTCTTCCTGAGTTTTGATTTTATTGGCATTGACAACTTGTGCATCCACAAGGGAAAAACGCAGTCCTTCTGCGATGAGTTCCGCGATTTTCTGAGTTTCTCCTGTTCTTGTCGCATACACAATGAGCGCTTTCGGCATGAGTTTTCCTCCGGGTTCAACTGTTTGGTATCTCTGAAATCCAAAAAGCCGGTTTTGTCCGGCCTTTCGAGATTAATTTACTGATCTTTTTTCCCGATTCTCGTATCCATCCCTTCTGCCTGGCAGTCAGGAGTGTAACAAGAAATATCCAAAAACTCGCATTTTTCCTTACATGACGGGCATGTATCCGGAGGAGCATCCGCCTCAAACGTATAGCTGCAGTTTCCACATTTCCAACTAGGCATATCATCACCTCCTTTTAAAATAAAGAGTTAAATGTATTAAAAAATTTCATTTTCTCAGGTTCAGTATTTAACATGTTTATCATTTTTTCCACAGACCATGTAGATTGCAAAATTCCCGAGCTGTTATGTTTTCGTGATCGATCATAAAAACAGCTTCCGGAGCCTCGCCGGGATTCAAAAATTGACGATAAGCCTTTCCATCGGCAAATATTTCAATCCACTCAATATAATGTTTTTCTTCCATTGGATGAGCAACTTCACCCACTTTTACCTTAACCCCTCCGCTGATTTTCTCTATGACCGGTACATGTTTTTCCTTGGCTGCATCCACAGTATTTTCGGTTAAAAGCTTCATTGCCTGACCACAACACACTAACTCACCGGCACCTCCATGCACGACTTCAACAATATTTCCGCAAACTTCACACTTATATACTTGCAGTTTTTCTACCATTTTATCTCCTTGATCTGTTTTAATATAAATGCAACCTTGTCAGACATTGCCTGATTTTGTTTTGCCGGGTTCTACTATTATGATTGTTCATAATATGTTTTAATACACTTATTTATCATAAAACAGATATTAGTTTTTTAAAAGCCTTATCGCGGAATTATTCCAGTATTGTCAATGGTGAAGAAAATAAGTCTGCCCTCACGAGCCGTCAAGTTTCCGGCCGTTCCCGAATATCGGAAGAATCAATTTAGCCTTCAGGATTCAATTCATACCATAATAATCATGTTTGAGAAAAAACCTGGCGCGTTGTTTGCCTATGCTCCTGTTGAAATATCCGTGAAATAATAAGGTGTCTATTGCGTCGAGAGTGAAGTCTGAAACCGGCTTCAAAAAGAGCTTAAAGCCGCATAAAAAATTTGGTGTGGGGAAGGAGTTAAAAGTTATATAGACTCTTTTACTCCTGGGGTTGTTCCATTGCCAGGTATTCTTTCTCAATGCTCTTGGGGGTAGCAAAATGATTATACCAGGCTTTCAATACCGCATGAAACAACGTAGCCAGAGGAATGGCAAAAAACAGCCCCCATATTCCCCACAAACCGCCAAAAACCAATACAGCCGCGATAACAGCTACCGGGTGTAAATCCACAACTTCGGAAAGGAGAAGCGGAGCCAGAAGGTTGCCGTCCAGGGCCTGAATAATACCGTAGGCAACGACGGCATAAACGAATTCTGTACCCAGCCCCCATTGAAAAAAGGCAATCAATATGACCGGAAACAGCATTATGGTGGCTCCGATATATGGGATCAACACGGAAAGGCCTGTGAACAGCGCCAGCAACATTGAAAACTGTAATTTTAAGTATGAAAAGGTCGCATATGTTATAGCCCATACGATAACTATTTCCCAGACTTTTCCCCTGACATAATTTAAAATCTGATTGTTGACATTCTTCCAAACCTCTGTCGCAAGACCGCGATTCTCTGGAAGAAAACCGGTTATCCAATTTAGAATCAGGAATTTATCTTTTAGGAAAAAGAACACAAGCAGCGGCACTAAAATAAGATAAACTATGGCCATAATAAATCCTCTCACCGAAGCCAGAGAAAGAGAAAGAAGTTGCTGAGCCAAGCCCATAAATTCGGAGGTAATAAAGGCCAATAAGTCTCTTATTTGACCAGCGGTGATAAAATCAGGATATTTTTCGGGAAGCAGGATCAGCTGTTTTTGTATGGCACCAACCATTATTGGAAATTGCTGGATCAACTGACCGATTTGTCTTGAAATCAATGGAAGCAGTCCGATAATTAGAAAAAAAAGGCATGCAAGAAAAAACAAAAAAACCAGAAAAACCCCAACAATTCGGGGAATTCTCAAACGCTGAAGGCTGTTGACCATGCTGTCCAGCAAATAGGCAATCACAATGGCAGCAAGCATAGGAGCCAACATTTGACCCAGGTAAAAAATGAATATAAACCCCAGAAGTAACAGAAAACCCAGTATAAACATCTGAGGATCGGAAAAGCGCCTGTTGAGCCAATCCTTTAGCAGCTTAATCATGTTTTGTTCGTTATAATTAAATACGGAAGTGTTCTTTTGAATATGGAAATAAGAATCGCTTTATTTGTATGTATGCTTTTTTTAAAAATCTCCCAAAGGCCTTTTAAAAGTGTATCTTGCGGGATCAGCCATTAAACGCTCAAATGCCTCATTGATGTTTCTTCCCAATGCCGAAAAAGGAAGCGACAAGACAAAAGCGCCCGTGCCAAAAACGATGCCGACAATACCCAATGGCCTTAACAGTGCCAGATCAAAAACCATGGATTCAGCACTTCTCTCTTCCGTTGGAAACCTTGCATATTCATCCTGCGCACTGACAACAGATCCAAACGGGCATACAACCAATCCAATCATAAGCAAGATAACCGTTAATCTAAGTAAAGTAGATTTTTTAGATTTGTGATACATAATTACCTCCTTTTCAATTTGACTTTGGCTATCATTGACCGTAAAATTTTGCCTAATCTTTGATTAACATTATTCGAAAACAAAAAAAAGTCAATAATTGTGTTTAGAGAAATCAAATGCATACTGTTTAATTTAATTTAAAAATTCGGTAACAAAAGAACTTTTCATGACAATGCTTTCCGATCATCCCAAACCGCCGGTATTTGCAGAGGTAGCCGCCGCTTTGCCGGTTTATTGCACCTTCACTTATTCGATTCCGGATCATCTCCAAGGCTTTGTGGTATCAGGGAAGAGAGTCCTGGTTCCTTTCGGACACCGAAAAATTACCGCCTATATTATCGGATTAGATGATCGTATACCCGAAATACAGGTAAAGGCAATTCTTGAAATTTTAGATGAAAAACCTCTTTTTCCTCACAATATGATTCCTTTTTTTAGATGGATGTCCCAATATTACAAGTGCCCCATTGGTGAGGTGATAAAAACCGCCCTGCCTGTAGGTTTAAACCTGTATGAATATAAAATGTTAGAAATGACCAGGCAAGGGCAATCTGCCCTGGAACAAAACTTACCGTCTCCGGAAGAAGCAAAAATTCTCAACGTCTTATGCCGGCATAGCAAAGCCGTCAGCATCAAACAATTGAACCGCTTGTCAAAAAAGGCCATTTCCCCGATTCTGATTCATGGGATGGAAGCCCGTGGGTGGATAAAAAGCCAAAAAATGCTAAAAGGTGGAACAACTAAACATCGGATGGTGAAATATGTCTCCATGAATGACCCGTTTCATCCAAGGGAAGAGCATGCTACCGCAAAGGCTAAAGAAAAAATACTTGACGCGGTCAAAGAATATGGAGAAATCTCAATGCTGGCATTAAAAAATAAAAATTCTTCGGCCGGTCGCCATGTGAAAGATTTGCAAAAAGACGGCATTTTATCTGTCAAACTTAAAAAAGAATACCGCGATCCACTGGGTTCTCCCATTGCAAAGGATTGTCCTCCGAAATTGAACCGGGAACAGGAAGATGTAGTCTCAAAGGTACTGGAAAAAACGGCAGACGGATTCAGCACATTTTTGCTTACGGGTGTAACCGGAAGCGGCAAAACCGAAGTTTACCTCCATCTGGCAGCTGAGATAATTTCCATGGGAAAATCCGTACTGATTCTTGTTCCGGAAATCGCGCTGATATCCCAAATGGTACGCAGATTTCGCGCAAGATTCGGTGATTCTCTTGCCATTTTGCACAGCGGATTGTCCGATGGCGAACGTTTTGACCAATGGGACAAAATCGCATCAGAACAAGTCAGTATTGTCATTGGAGCAAGATCCGCCATTTTTGCACCTTTTCATAATCCAGGGCTCATTATTGTGGATGAAGAACATGATACATCCTATAAGCAGGAGACACGGTTTCGTTACAATGCACGGGATTTAGCGGTTGTCCGGGCCATGCAAAATGATTGTATCGTGATTCTCGGCTCAGCCACTCCCTCTGTGCAGTCTTATTACAATGTAAAAACAGGAAAATTTCAGGAACTGGTTTTAACTCATCGAATTAAAAAACGACCCCTTGCAACAACAACCATCGTGGATCTTCGAGAAAAAAAATCCGGCAAAAGTTTGAAACGCTTCATTACCCCGGAGTTATTCAAAACCATGAAAGAAACCCTGGCAAAAAAAAAGCAGGTACTACTTTTTTTAAACCGAAGGGGATTTGCTTCTTATCCGGTGTGCGCCACTTGCGGAGCGGCTATTATGTGCAAAAATTGCGAAATCACATTGACGTTACATAAGTCCATCAATTGTTTCAAATGCCATTTTTGTGGATACTTCATAGCTTCCTCCTCCAGTTGCCCCACTTGCGGTTCTTCTAATATCATGCGTTTGGGTTTAGGGACTGAAAAAGTCGAGGAAACCGTAAAATCCATGTTCCCCGATGCCCGGACAGTACGTATGGACCATGACACGACACGAAGAAAAGGCGCTCTCATTAATATCCTGAGAGATCTGAAAAATCAAAAAATTGATATCCTGATCGGAACCCAGATGGTGGCGAAGGGACATGATTTTCCAAACATCACTTTGGTGGGAATCATTTGCGCGGACTTATCATTGAGTTTTCCTGATTTTCGGGCAGGAGAACGAACCTTTCAGGTTCTGACTCAGGTTGCGGGGCGCGCAGGAAGGGGTCAAATACCCGGACAAGTGATTCTTCAGACTTACAACCCAAATCATTTCAGCATTCTGGCTGCCAGGGATCAGGATTTTAAAAGATTTTACAACCATGAAATCAATTTTAGGAAATCTTTGGCCTATCCTCCTTTTTCCCGCCTGGTTCAATTATCAATCTCGGGAAAGAACAAACAAAAAACCAAAACATTTGCCACTGATTTCGGTGATTTTCTTAAAAACCTTCAACATTCCGATCCTATATTCACCAATAATGTTGAAATTTTTGGCCCTATCGAAGCCCCCATGTCTAAAATCGCCCAAAATTATCGATGGCAAATATTGCTAAAAAGCATAAAATCCATGCCGCTTCATGGTTTCATAAACCGGCTGGTGCACCAAAACAGCACCTGGTTAAACAACCGTCAGGTCAAAGTCGCCATAGATGTTGATCCATATATGATGCTCTGAACAGGAAATTTAAGTATGCATTGTTCCTCGTATACCGTTATCAGATTATTTTCCCAGCCTGACAGTATAAATTTCATAACCCCCTGAAACGATTGTCACCGGTCTTTTTTTATGGTCGTTCCGGCTCGCCCGGACATAAAATAAAGCTTTCCAGCGCTATCCAGTTGAACTCAAAATGTGTCATATTTGCTGGCCTAATAGTTTCCGGTAGGTTCAATATCGAACCTGCCAATAAGGTGCCCCTGAGGGAAGGATCGGCTTAATACATGCAAAATAAAAGCAAAATAAGGGGAAGCATTTATTTCATGGGCGAGTTTGACGTATTATTATAATAATATAAATCTGTTGATCCGAACAAAGAAAAGGGGGTGACATAAATGTTGGAGGATAAAGACAAAATAGTAGTTTCAGATAATGACGAGGAATTGTCGGAGCATAAAGATAAAGTTTACAAGTGTGGCGACTGTATGAGAACTGTCTATCTCATGGAAGCAGGCCATGGAAAAGATATTGAATGCTGTGATAAAAAAATGAGGGTATTGTCTCCGAAGGAAATGAAACCCTATCATCCCAGATTCCCGAAACCTGGGTCACCATAAGTACCGAGACGATGTCCGAAAAAAGCTCATGGGGCTGTGTATTCACAGCCCCATTCCCATCATTTTTGCTGCAGAAAAATTGATCCGAATGTGCTTATCCTGCTGCTCGGAACCCGAATCCAGCAGCATTTCTGCATCCACATGTATAGTTGTTCCTGTAATGTTATGGCCTGCCTTGTCGGAGACCATCCAAACGTGGTCTCTGCCACCCCGGTATTAATATTCTTTTGGTCCAAGTGACGATGCCTATAACCTGGTTATTTACTTTGTTGTCCGCTTATAAGTTTAATGGCATGATTAAGCCTGGAAATAACGCGATCCCGGCCTAAAATATCGATCATTTCGAATATTCCGGGACTGGCTGTTTTTCCGGTAAGCGCGACGCGAACGGGCTGAGCAATTTTGCCAAACTTGATACCCGTGGTTTCCAGGACTTCTTTGAATAATGTCTCCTGGGTTTCCTGAGCAAGGTCTTTAGCATTCGCCAGTTTTTCGGTCAGCATGGCAAGAGGCTCAAGAATATCCGTTTTCAAAAATTTTTTGACCGCTTTTTCGTCGTATTCCAATTGATCCACATAATAAAACGATGCGCTCTCTGCCATTTCAATCAGTGTTTTGCTCCGGGTATTCAATGTTGTGATGATACCGGTTAAATAGTTTCCCTCTTCGGCGGGGTAACCTTTTTGCTTTAAAAACGGAATCAGGTATAGGGCCAATTTTTCCGAAGGCATGGCCTTGATATGGTCGGCATTCAAAGCCGTAAGCTTTTCAGGATTGAACACCCCTGCGGAGCGGCCCAGATTGGGGATGTTAAATTTTGTGATCAGCTCTTCGATGGTAAAAAATTCCTGGTCGCCAAAAGACCAGCCTAGTCGCACCAGATAATTGAGCACGGCTTGAGGAAGGTATCCCATGTCCCGGTATGCGGTCACGGACATGGCCCCATGGCGCTTGGAAAGCCTGGTACGGTCATGCCCAAGGACCATGGGAACATGTCCGAAAGTCGGAAGAGGACTGTTCAGAGCCTTATACAACAGGATCTGCTTAGGAGTATTCATCACATGGTCATCTCCCCGCAATATCGTATTGACCCCCATGGTGATATCATCCACTACCACCGCAAAATTATAGGTGGGCATACCGTCGCTTCGCTGGATAATAAAATCATCCATCTCTTGATTCTGAAAAACAATATTTCCCTTGACAACATCCTCTAATACCGTAGTTCCCATCAGCGGAGATTTAAATCGAATCACAGCGCTGTCGGTTTTTCCACGACCCTTTTCACGGCATGAACCATCGTATTTAGGCTTTCCGCCCGAAGCCGTGGCTTTCTTTCTCATCTCCTCAACTTCTTCGACACTACAGGTACAATAATAGGCTTGGCCGGAATCGGCAAGTTTTTCAAGGTATTCCTTATAGATATGAAAGCGTTCGGATTGAAAAAAAGGGCCTTCATCCCAGTCAATGCCCAACCATTCAAGGGCTTCAAAAATGGCATCCACCGATTCCTGTGTACTTCTGGCAAGATCCGTATCTTCTATTCGAAGAACAAACTTACCCTTCATGTGTCTGGCATACAACCAACTGAAAAGAGCTGTTCGAGCCCCCCCGATATGAAGATACCCGCTTGGGCTGGGAGCAAAGCGTGTCACAACTTGGCTCATATTTTTCACCTTTCTAGATCTTGTCCTAATGTCTTACATTAACTTTTTTTTGATATAGTTAGTAGCAAAATGGGTTATTTTACCAGACTCATTTCAATTTTCATAATTGAAATTATTTTTGGTTCCATTTTTCACTAAATGTAATTGAAATATAGATCATTTTTTATCGTCGAAAAATTTAATTTTGAAAATTCAGGGTGTTAAGCAGGATTATATTACCATGTTTTTTATTGAAATTCGTCTCTAACATATCAAAAAAAAGAGTACAAGAGTTGAATTGAAAAAAAAATTTAAAATTCTTGACAATCGGCATTTTTTCAATTACTAGAGATCAGGTTAAATATGAGTATTTTAATTTTTTACATATTACATATAATTACAAAATGTTAGGAGATTACTCATGGCTGTACCCAAGCATAAAACATCTAAGTCAAAACGTGATATGCGCCGGACACATAAAAAAGCGGCTGCACCCAATATTACCAAATGCCCCCAATGCGGGGAAACCAGGCTTCCTCACCATGCCTGCCCCAGTTGCGGAACTTACAAGGACCGCCAAGTGATCAAAACAGAGGAATAGTGACAGATGGCTAATTTATCGGGTCTTGATACCGAATCGCGACAAATGGTCATCGACACGGTCGGCCTGCTTCAAAAGCGGCTTTTGACCAAGGATAAAATTCTCGAATACGACACCAAAGAAATTTTTCCGGAAAAAATTATCCGTGAAATGTTAGGACCTGATATCGGTCTTCAGTTGTTGTTTATTCCGGAAGAATTCAGCGGAATGGGGGGCGGTGCCCGAGACACCTGTGCGGTTGTCCGCGAAATTTCCAGAATATGCCTGGGCATATCTACGGCGTTTTTTGCAATCCAATTGGGCTCGGACCCTATTCTTGTGGGGGCGACAGATGCACAAAAGGAAAAGTGGCTGGGGGCTATTGCCGAGGGTAATATCCTGGTGGCTTATGCGGTGACGGAATCCGGGGCTGGAAGCAACCTGGCGGCATTAAAAACCAAAGCCGAACCCGTATCAGACGATACCGGAAAAATCATCGGCTACAAATTAAATGGTTCCAAGCAGTTTATTTCCAATGGCGGTTATGCGGACTTGGTCACTGTTTTGGCCAACACTCCTGAAGGCCCGAGTTTTTTTGTCGTGGAAAAGGGAATGGAAGGCTTTGTTCAGGGCAAAGGGGAACAGAAGCATGGCATAAAGGCATCCAACACCTCTCCGCTATCATTTACCGATGTATTTGTGCCTGCGGATAATTTAATCGGCCTGGTTCCGGGAAACGGTTTGAAACAGGCCAACAAGGTATTTGGTTACACGCGTCTTATGGTTGCGGCCATGGCATTGGGGGCGGCCCAGGGTGCTATGGACATTGTTGTTCCATATGCCAAGGAACGAATCCAGTTCGGGTCTCCACTTTCGGAAAAACAGGGCTACACCCACAAATTGATTGTACCCCATGCGGTGCGTCTGGAGGCTGCCACAGCCTATATGGATGAAATTGCTCTCCGGCTCGATTCCGGTGAAGAGGATCTTCAGGTTGAAGGGGCCATTGGAAAGCTTTTTGCCACCGAATCCGCCAACAGTTTTGCCGACCATGCAATGCAGGCGCTGGGTGGCTACGGGTATATCCACGAGTACGAGGTGGAAAAAATCAAACGTGATGTAAAAATCACCTGTATTTATGAAGGTACCAGTGAGATTCAGCAAAGTATCATCAGCACATTCCGGTGGAAAACCTCCCGAAAGACCAAAGGTGGGTATTATGCAGGAATTGCCGGAGATATGATATCTTTGCAAAACAATCAAGATGACGTTGGCGGCCGATTGGTTGCCTTGTCTTCTAAAGCGCTGAATGCCGTTATCGACCTTGCCCATGAAAACCGGCTCACCAGACAGCAGTTTGCCATGTTTTGCCTGGCGGACATGATGGCATACGTTGAAGTTGCCGCGGCTATGTCAAGAAAAGCCAAAACGCTTGCAGATTCATTCGAACCCGAATCATTAAAAATCAAAGCTATGGCTCGGATTTTTGCTTCGGAAACCGCTCAAACAGTCGCGCAAAACACGATGAAAATTGTTACGGGTTCCGGGCTATTTGATGACAAGAGGGTTTCGGACTTTATGGAATCAATATCACACAGCCAACTGGTGAGGTGTTATCCTGGATTGATTAAGGATATGGACCAGGTGGCGGATATTTTATTTGAGAGGTAAATTATGCCGGAAAAAGGTCAGCGAACCGCAGTTGTCACCGGCGGTTCCAGGGGAATAGGAAGGGCGATTTGCCTGGCCCTGGCAATGCCGGATACCCATATTTATTTCAATTATTTTAATCCGGGAGATCCCGAAGGCGAAGCCGAGGCCGCAGCCGAAACAGAAAAGATGGTTGCGCAGTCCAAAGCAACCGCATCCAGCCAAAGTGTCAACGTTGCCTCCGAGGAAGAAGTGAATGGTTTTTTTGACACTATCATCTCTGAAACCGGGCGAATCGACATATTGGTCAATAACGCCGGTATAACCCGTGACAGTCTTTTGGTTCGGATGAAAACAAAAGCCTGGGATGATGTTATCGATGTGAACCTTAAAGGGACTTTCCTTTGCAGCCGAGCGGCCGCAAAAATCATGATGAAACAGCGAGAAGGGCGAATCATTAATATCGCCTCTGTCGTGGGAGTCATCGGCAATCCCGGCCAGTCGAATTATGTAGCCTCGAAGGCGGCGATTATCGGATTGACCAAGGCCACAGCAAAGGAACTTGCTCCCAGGGGAGTTACAGTCAACGCTGTAGCTCCTGGGTTTATCGAAACTGATATGACGGCGGTTCTGCCCCAGAATGTAAAAGATGCATTTCTGGCACAGGTTCCCCTGGGACGGGCCGGAAAACCCGCAGATGTGGCGGCATCCGTAGCATTTTTGGCTTCGGAATCCGCATCCTATCTGACAGGGCAGGTCATCCATGTCAGCGGAGGCATGTATATTTAGGTAGAATAATAGCGACGGCAAAAATATTGCCGCCTTAAGCAAATCATTTTTTTATAGTTTTAGGGAGGTATTTGCATGTCCATTGAGGATAAAATAAAAAAAATCATTGCTGAAAAACTGGGGGTGGAAGCCGCCGAAGTGGTACCTGAAGCATCCTTTGTGGATGATCTTGGAGCCGATTCACTGGACCTGGTGGAATTAATCATGTCCATGGAAGAAGAATTCGATGTCGACATTTCCGATGAAGACGCTGAAAAGCTGGTTACAGTCAAAGATGCTCTTGATTATATCAATGAAAACTCGTGATTGTCGCAACAACATCGCTGACAAAACATATTCAACCGGATAACAATTAAGGAGGTTTTCTTGGACAGACGTGTTGTGATCACAGGTGTTGGATTGATAACGCCGTTGGGAATCGGGGTCAATGACACGTGGTATGCCTTGTGTGCAGGAAAATCGGGTATCTCTCATATTACACGATTTGACACATCAGGTTATCTAACGCAGATTGCCGGGGAGGTTAAAGATTTTCATCCTGAAGATTTTCTTCCAAAAAAAGAAGCCCAGCGCACGGAACGTTTTATTTCCTATGCAGTAGCTGCTACACGGATGGCTCTTGAGGATTCGGGCTATAAAATCAACAGTTCCAACGATGAAAAAATTGGTGTTTTGACCGGATGCGGCCTGGGAGGTTTAGCAACGCTGGAAGAAAATTTTAAAATCATGGAAAAAAAAGGTCCGAGGCGTGTCAGCCCTTTTTTCATTCCCATGATTATCGGAAACATGGCACCCGGGGTAGTTTCTATCCATTTTGGAGCCAAAGGTCCCAACGCATCGGTGGCAACAGCCTGCGCCGCAGGTGCTCATGCCATCGGAGATGCTTTTAAACTGGTCAAAACCGGCAAAGCTGATGCCATGATCACCGGTGGCATGGAAGCGGTCATTACCGGAACCTGCATTGCCGGTTTCAATGCAATGAAAGCTTTGTCTACGCGAAATGATGAACCTGAAAAAGCTTCAAGGCCATTTGACAAAGACCGTGACGGGTTTGTCGTTGGCGAAGGTTGTGGAATTTTAATCCTTGAATCATTAGAAAGTGCCATTGAAAGAGGAGCACACATTTACGCCGAAATGGTCGGGTACGGTATGAGTGGTGATGGTTTCCATATGACCTCTCCGCCGCCGGATGGAAGCGGGGCTTCACGGTGCATGCAGGCGGCAATTGATGATGCCGGAATAACTGCTGATCAGATCGACTACGTCAATGCCCATGGAACATCCACACCCATAAATGATCTTTATGAAACCAGGGCTTTGAAAACTGTTTTTAAAGACCATGCCAAAAAAGTGGCCATAAGCTCCACTAAATCCATGACCGGCCATTTGTTGGGAGGTTCGGGCGGGATCGAGACCGTTTTTACCGCATTAACCATCGAACATGGAATAATTCCTCCCACCATTAATCTGGACAATCCCGGGGAAGAATGTGATCTGGACTATGTTCCCCATGTGGCCCGAAAGGCCAAGGTGAATGTGGCTATGACCAATTCATTCGGTTTTGGAGGTACCAACGCCAGCCTTGTTTTAAGGAGATATTTGAACTAAATTGTTTAACCGGCTGCCGGCAAAAAAAGTAATTTAATTCATTATTAAAAATCGGCCATTTCCGAGAAAAATAAAGGATACCATTCCCATCTTTCATGAATAATCCCGGTTTTTGCCGGGATTATTTTTTTCTTGCGAATCCAAAAACATACCTATATAGCTTGTTTTTTATTTTTTTTGTAAAATACTTAATTAGTTTGAGGTTTCTAACAAATAGCCTTTCAGACTCAGAAATATAATGCAGGGACATAAAATGACATTAGTTCAAACACCTATAATTATCGGCTGTGACCATGCAGCATATGCAATGAAAGAAAAGGTCAAATCATTTCTGATTGAAACTGGAATCAAGGTGACTGATATCGGAACATTTGACGAAAACTCTGTCGATTACACGGATTTTGGTATCCTTGTGGCATCACCTGTTTCCAAAAAGGAATTTGAGCGCGGGATTCTGATTTGTGGAACCGGCATCGGCATGTCCATTGTAGCCAACAAATTCCCAGGGGTTCGCGCAGCCCTTTGTGGAGGCCTTTTTTCCGCAATTATGAGCAGGCGCCATAACAACGCTAACATTCTTGTGCTTGGAGGCCGTGTAATCGGAGATGTTCTAGCCCTGGAAATTTTAAAGGCCTGGCTTGAAACGCCTTTTGATGGAGAACGCCACCAAAAACGGATCGACAAAATCGATCAGATCGACCTTTCGGAACTATGCAAAAAGATTTTAAAAACGGGTAATTAAACATAGGGGGCATTAAGGTTGTGGATTCAAAACTCATGGATCACATTCAAATGACAGACCCGGAAATTGCCGAGGCTATTTCCCTTGAATTTGAGAGGCAATCATCAACGCTTGAAATGATCGCTTCGGAAAATACCGCCAGCCGGGCGGTCATGGCTGCCCAGGGAAGTGTCATGACCAACAAATACGCTGAGGGGTACCCACAAAAACGCTATTATGGAGGGTGTGAATTCGTAGATGTTGCCGAAACACTGGCTTTGGAGCGTGCGAAAAAACTTTTTAATGCGGAATACGCCAATGTTCAACCTCACTCGGGTTCCCAGGCCAACATGGCTGTTTACTTTGCTCTTCTTAAACCCAATGACACGATCATGGGAATGGATCTGGCACACGGCGGCCATTTGACGCACGGCAGTCCTGCCAGCTTCTCGGGTAAACTTTTTAACTTTGTTCATTATGGTGTTAAAAAAGAAACCGGAACCATTGATTACAACATGGCTGCAGATCTTGCAAAAAAACATCGTCCCAAACTGATTGTGGCCGGAGCCAGTGCCTATCCCAGAATCATCGATTTCGTGACTTTTGCTCAAATTGCCGAGTCGGTCGATGCCAAACTCATGGTCGACATGGCCCACATTGCAGGGTTGGTGGCGGCCGGACTACACCCGTCTCCCATCCCACATGCCCATGTTGTGACATCCACTACTCACAAAACCTTAAGAGGACCACGGGGCGGATTGATTTTAGCCAAAAAAGATTTTTCCAAAGAATTAAACAGCCAGATTTTTCCGGGCATCCAGGGAGGACCTCTAATGCATGTCATTGCCGCAAAAGCAGTGGCGTTTAAAGAAGCACTTTCTGAAAAATTCAGGATATATCAGGAAAACGTGGTCAATAATGCGAAAGTCCTGGCGCAAACACTCATGGACGAAGGCATTGATCTGGTGTCAAAAGGAACAGAGAACCATATGGTGTTGGCTGATTTGACCCGTTTTAAAATTACAGGCAAAGATGCACAGGAAGTTCTCGGTCGCGCCGGTATCACGGTCAATAAAAATGCAATTCCATTTGAAACCAGAAGCCCCATGGTCACAAGCGGAATAAGGTTAGGCACACCCGCATTGACCACAAGGGACATGAAATCCGGCGAAATGGTAATCGTTGCAAAATTGATCGTGGATGTTTTAAAAAATCCGGGCGATGACCAACTTATCCATATAACCCGTAAAAAGGTGATAGAACTTTGCATGGCATTCCCGCTTTATGCGGACTTGGATTGAACATCTGAAAATGGAAACAAAATTGGATCGACCTTCCTGGGAAACTTATTTTATGGAAATAGCCTCGCTTGTGGCAAAACGTTCCACATGTATCCGTCGGGCTGTAGGCGCAATCCTGGTAAAAGACAAAAGGATCCTTGCCACCGGATACAACGGCGCCCCGTCAGGTATTCAACATTGTATTGATGCGGGATGCATGAGGGAACAACTTCATGTGGCTTCCGGACAGCGACATGAACTTTGCAGGGGGATTCATGCCGAACAAAACGCTATCATTCAAGCGGCCTATCATGGCGCCTCCATTAAAGGCGCCACTTTATTTTGCACCAACCTGCCATGCTCCATCTGCACCAAAATGATTATCAATGCCGGAATAAAAAAAATCTATTATCAATCCGGTTATGCCGATGAATTAAGCACAAATTTGTTACAAGAAGCGCATATCGAGTGCCTGAAATTCAAACCCGATGACCATGGAGAAGGATCATGAAATGTCCTTATTGCGGTGAGATAGACAACAAGGTTATGGATTCCAGACTTAGCAAAGATGGCACTGTCATTCGCAGGCGAAGGGAATGCATCGATTGCAACCGGCGATTTACAACCTACGAACATGTGGAAGAAATTCCCATCATGATTATTAAAAAGGATGACCGCCGGGAAGTTTTCAACCGTGAAAAGGTGCGCCAGGGAATGGCCAGAGCCTGCGAAAAACGAAATATCAGTGTGGAAATCATCGAGGAATTTATCGACAACCTGGAAAGAGACTTAAAGGAAATCGAAGATAAAGAAATCCCTTCCGCAATCGTTGGTGAAAAGATAATGGCCAAACTTCATGAACTCGATGACGTGGCCTATGTGCGTTTTGCTTCCGTATACCGTGAATTTAAAGATGTCAATGATTTCTTTTCGGAGCTTAAAAAACTTTTAAGTGAAGATAAAAATTAGGTCGAATCTAAACAATGGATCTGTGAAAATGGCCAACAGCATTGACAAGTTTTTCATGAATATGGCCTTAGAACTGGCTGAGAGGGGCAAAGGATTTACATCCCCCAATCCCATGGTGGGAGCCGTGGTGGTACAAAACTCAGATGTGATTGGAACCGGATATCATAAATGTGCCGGGGGTCCTCATGCAGAAGTCAACGCTTTAAATGATGCCGGTGAATTGGCCAAAGGCGCTACCATTTATGTTACACTGGAACCTTGCAATCATACGGGCAGAACTCCTCCCTGTACCCAAAAAATCATGGATTCCGGCATTGCGCGTGTTGTTGTGGCCATGAAAGACCCCAACCCCGATGTTACCGGAGGGGGTATCGAGTTTTTACGTGAAAAAGGCATACAGGTGGATGTGGGCATAGAGGAAACTCAAGCCGCACGCTTAAATGAGGTTTTTGCGAAATACATTCAAACCCAAAGACCTTTTGTCATTTTAAAGACAGCAGCCACTCTGGACGGACGAATCGCCACCCGCACCGGAGATTCCAAATGGGTTACGGGGCCGTCGGCAAGAAATTTTGTCCACACTGTCCGTCATTCTGTAGATGGCATCATGGTGGGTATCGGAACGGTTAAACAAGATAACCCCAGTTTAACAACCCGCATGGAAGGGCTTAAAACTAAAGACCCTATTAGAATTGTCCTGGATACTCACCTGTCCATTTCTGAAAATGCCCGATTGTTAAACATCAAATCGGATGCCAAAACCTTGCTGGTAACCAAAAGAGATGCCCCGCTCGAGAAAAAACACCGATTGGAAAAACAAGGTGTGACAATCATTGAATCCCAATTGAAAGGTCGATTTATAGACCTGGACGAATTAATGTATCGTTTAGGCGCAATGAAAATTACAAGTCTGCTTATCGAAGGTGGAGGACGTGTGGCCGCATCGGCGCTGGCCTGCCGAATTGTGGACAAGATATTATTTTTCTATGCGCCGAAAATTCTGGGCGGTGATGACGGCGTGCCCATTTGTCAGGGACCAGGACCTGATCAGATGAGCGATTGCATTCACCTACGCGATATTTTGGTTCATCGATTTGATGATGATATTATGATTGAGGGATATATAAGGAAATAAGGGAAATGTTTACGGGAATCATAGAAGGCTTGGGCAACATTTACGCCTTACAACCATCAGGGGAAGGTAAAAAGCTGACCATTGAGGCTGACTTTGTTCTGGAGGGAGCAAAGGAGGGGGATAGTATTTCGGTAAGCGGCGCTTGTTTGACAGCAGTAGCTATCAGCGACAGAAGGTTCACGGTGGATGTTTCCCCGGAGACATTGGCCCGTTCGACTTTCGCACAGGCAAAAACAGGAGACCGGGTTAATATTGAGCGTGCCATGCGCCTGTCGGATCGACTCGACGGACATCTGGTATCCGGACATATCGATGGTGTCGGTACGATTGTTCACCGGAAAATAAAGTCAAATGCTATCCTGATTACAATTGGTGCCCCGGAATCTCTTTGCAGGTTCATGATTGAAAAGGGTTCCGTTGCAGTGGACGGTATCAGCCTGACAATCAACGGATGCACGCAAAACAGCTTTGAAATAAGTATTATTCCCTATACGTCAAAATTGACAACTATCGGCCTTAAAAATATTGGAACCTATGTGAATATTGAAACCGATATGATCGGAAAATATGTCGAAAAATTTTTATCCGGCAGGCAAAACAATGATAAAGACTTTCGAAAATCTGATATCAGCAAGGATTTTCTTGCCAAAGCCGGTTTCTTAAATACACAATATTAAACAACAAAGGAGTTAGAAAAAAATATGCCGCTTTTAACGATCGAAGAGGCGATTCGGGAAATAAGACTCGGCCGGATGGTTATTCTTGTGGATGATGAAGACCGGGAAAATGAAGGTGACCTGTGCATGGCAGCCGAAAAAGTCACACCCGAGTCCATCAATTTTATGGCAAAATACGGACGGGGACTCATTTGTCTTTCACTAACCGAGGAAAAAATAAAGGCGTTGGATCTTCCTATGATGGTAGATGATAATACGTCTCCCTTTAAAACAGGATTTACTGTGTCAATCGAGGCTCGAAAAGGTGTGACCACCGGCATTTCAGCTTTCGACCGGGCGACCACCATATTGACCGCAGTAGCTGATAATGCCAAACCCCATGACCTGGTTCGCCCCGGACATGTTTTTCCGTTGCGGGCCAAAAAAGGGGGGGTGATGGTGCGAAGCGGCCAGACCGAGGGTTCAGTCGATTTGGCACGTCTGGCAGGACTCAAACCTTCGGCAGTGATTTGTGAAATCATGGATGAAGACGGCAGCATGGCCAGAATGCCTGCATTGGAAAAAATCAGGGAGGAACATGGTGTTGGTATCTGTACCATTGCCGATTTGATTGAATATCGAATGAGGACCGAGTCTTTTGTGCACCGTGCCGTTGAGGCAGTGGTTCCCACCGCTCATACCGGAATGTTCAAGGCTGTTGTTTATGAAAACGATGTTGAAAATCTTCAGCATGTGGCCCTGATCAAGGGGGATATCGACCCATCCAAACCGGTTCTTGTCCGTGTCCATTCGGAATGCATCACAGGTGATATTTTCGGATCTTTAAGATGTGATTGTGGTGAACAACTTCGCAAAGCCATGGAGATGATCGATAAAGAGGGTTGTGGCGTACTCCTTTACATCCGTCAGGAAGGTCGGGGAATTGGTTTGCTCAACAAGCTCAAAGCCTACAATTTACAGGATAAGGGAATGGATCCATTTGAGGCCGGCACCGACGCAGGCTTTATGCCGGATCTCAGACATTACGGCATAGGGGCCCAGGTGCTTGTTAACCTAGGTGTTAAAAAAATGAAAGTTTTGACCAACAATCCCAAAAAGATGGTGGGACTCCAAGGTTATGGTCTCGAGGTTGTGGAACAGGTCCCCATAGAAGTGGAACCTAACGAGTTTAATCGTTGTTATCTGGAATGTAAAAAACTGAAAATGGGACACTTGCTCAATATTGATGCGAATCCCTGATGTTAAAATTTGAAATGAAAAAAAGATTTACATCAAACCATTATTATCGTATTCAATAAAATTTTGCCGGGAGGTATTTTTTATGGCTAAAACTATAGAAGGAAACCTGATTGCAGAAGGAAAAAAATTTGCAATCGTAGTAGCCCGTTTTAACGATTTTATCGGGGACAGGCTTACGGGCGGAGCCTTGGATGCCCTCACGCGATGCGGTGCCAGATCAGAAGATATCGATTTGGTTAAGGTGCCGGGCGCTTTTGAAATTCCTCTCATTGCCAAAAAAATGGCGATGGTAAAGAAATATAATGCCGTCATCTGTCTCGGAGCAGTCATAAGGGGTGCAACATCCCATTTCGATTATGTGAGTGCGGAAGTTTCTAAAGGAATCGCCCAGGTTAGTATTGAGTCTGAAATCCCCGTCATTTTCGGGGTTCTCACCACCGATACCATTGAACAAGCCATCGAAAGAGCCGGCACAAAGGCAGGCAACAAAGGTTGGGATGCCGCCATGGCGGCTGTAGAAATGGCAAACTTGATGGAGATGGTCGTTCAGGCCAATTAGAATGGGAAATCGTCGCAAGGCACGGGAAATGTCCATGCAGGCTCTTTTTTTTATGGACATCAGCAAAGATGTTTCGGTTTCACAACTAGACCTTTTTTGCCGATGCTATCAACCGTCGAAAAATATCGATTTTTTTTTCCAGCAGCTGACCAGGGGAATCCTTGAACGGTGGCCCTACATTAATGATGTCATTGAAAGGTTTTCCAGTAACTGGAAAATTAACCGTATGGCCTGTGTTGACCGGAATATTATCAGAATTGCCGTATATGAAATTCTTTTTTGCGAGGACATTCCTCCTAGAGTAGCCATTAATGAAGCTATCGATATCGGTAAAAAATACGGGACGGATGGATCCGGAGCATTTATTAACGGCATTTTAGACAGCATTCACACAGCAATGACAAAAGGGGAAATCAACATCAAACCTATTTCTTTTCAGACCAATGAAAAAAACAGTAATTAAGGAGGAGTCATGCAGGTCAGAAATATTCTTTTAAAGCAGGATGAAATGCCTCGCCAGTGGTATAACATCCTTGCAGACATCAAACTGAATCCACCTCTGGGGCCGGATGGTAACCCTGTTAAACCCGAAGACCTGGCACCGGTTTTCCCAATGAATCTCATCGAGCAAGAGGTCAGCTCAGAACGCTGGATCGATATTCCCGAAGAGGTTTTAAACATTTATGCCATCTGGCGTCCATCTCCTCTGGTCAGGGCATACGGTCTTGAGAAAGCTCTCGGAACTCCCGCTAAAATTTACTATAAAAATGAAAGTGTCAGCCCCCCGGGTAGTCACAAACCTAACACATCCGTACCTCAGGCTTATTACAACAAGGTTTTTGGTATCAAAAAAATTACCACTGAAACCGGGGCCGGCCAGTGGGGAAGCGCGCTTTCTTTTGCCTGCGCTCAGTTCGGCATTGAATGTAAAGTATTTATGGTTCGGGTTAGTTTCGATCAGAAACCATACCGCAAATCAATGATGGAAATGTGGGGCGGAAAATGTGTGGCAAGTCCGAGTACCGAGACCAAAGCGGGTCGGGATGCTTTAGCCCGAGATCCGGATACTCCCGGAAGCCTTGGCATTGCCATCAGTGAAGCCATTGAAGCAGCGGTCTCGGATCAGACCGGACAAACCCGCTATTCCCTCGGAAGCGTTTTAAACCATGTAATGCTCCATCAGACAATTATCGGACTTGAAGCGAAAAAACAACTGGAAATGGTTGGTGACTATCCGGATATCATCATCGGATGCGCCGGCGGCGGAAGCAATTTCGCAGGGCTTGCGTTTCCCTTTGTGCTTGATAAAATGAACGGAAAACAAATCGAGATCTATCCGGTGGAACCTGCGGCCTGTCCTACCTTAACTCGCGCACCCTTTGTGTACGATCATGGTGATACCGCCGGATACACCCCGTTGCTTCCAATGCATAGCCTTGGGCATGCGTTTGTTCCTCCCCCAATCCACACAGGAGGACTTCGTTACCATGGCATGAGCCCAACCGTCAGTCAGTTGGTGGCGGAAGGACTTTTCGAACCCAAATCTGTAAGCCAACTGGATGCCCTTAAAACAGGTATTACCGTCGCCAGGACGGAGGGAATCATACCTGCTCCCGAAACTACCCATGCCCTGGCCTATGTTATCCAGGAGGCCGAAAAAGCCAAACAGGAAAGCAAGGAAAAAGTGATTTTGTTCAACTGGAGCGGGCACGGACTTCTAGACCTAGGTTCTTATGATAAATATTTTACGGGTTCGCTTGAAAATTACATACTATCCGATGATGTGCTTGCGGAATCGGAAAAAATATTTGCAAATTATCCTAAACCGCAATTGCTAAAAAGCCGTTAAAAAATCAGTATCACATGAAAAAAAAACCTGATCAACTCCAGCGCCGTTGCCCGAGACTGGGAGGACCTGTTGAATTTTCTTATTGCAGGACCTGCGAAATTCAAAACCAGCCGTGTTTTAAAATTTTTGACTGCTGGTGGGAATTTTTCGATGTCGTCACTTATATGAAAGAACACCTGCCCGAGGAGCAATTTAATAAGCTGGCTCAAAAAAAGACCAAACCAAAAGTCGTAAGCATTGTAGAAATGATTCGTGAAATTCAACAATGCGGGAGAAATAAATAAAAGCGTCACTAGGAGTCTTCAGTTCAGACCCTTAACATATTGAATAGGAGGTACAATTGATTATTGAATTTATGCCGGTCGGACCAATCATGGCCAACTGTTATATTGTCGGATGTAAAGAAACCCATGAAGCTATAGTTATTGACCCGGGTGATGATGCCGACATGATTTTGTCGAAACTGGCTGAGTTGAAGCTTAAAGTCAAATATATTATCAATACTCACGGCCATTTCGACCATGTAGGCGCCAACAGGAAAATGAAAGAAGCCACCGGAGCAGAGGTTTTAATTCATGCAGATGATGCTCCCATGCTTGGTTTCCTCTCACAGGCCGCAGCATCTTTCGGTTTAAATTCTGAAAACTCCCCTCCCCCGGATAAAACAATCGATGATGGAGACATCATCACATTTGGAAAAATCTCTTTGAAAGTAATCCATACCCCCGGACATTCACCCGGTGGCATTTCACTTTATACCGACGGATACCTGTTTGTGGGAGACACGCTCTTTCAAGGTTCCATCGGCAGAACGGATCTTCCCGGAGGAAATTTCAATACCTTAAAATCGAGTATCCAGGATAAATTGTTTCCTCTGGGTGATAATACTCGAGTGTTTACCGGACATGGTCCGGAAACCTCCATAGGGAAAGAAAAACGATACAACCCGTTTGTCGGGATTGGTTAAAATAGTTCTTTATTTAATCCGGAATTGACATGGAAAAAGAATCTAAACTAAATGACATTTTCTCAAAAGACGTGCTGAGGAAAATTTTTCCGAATGAGAAGGCAGACCAGTTTTTTGAGCTGCTATATGGCGATGCAGATGAAGGGGCCTATGATATCGAGTTATCCTATAATGGGTATTCTTCAGGGCAACTGGAATTTATATTTAATCTGATACGCAGGCCGGGAAAATGCCTGGCCTGCAACCTGACTTACGGACTTCCTAATGTTTTTTCACGTCATCCAACCCTTGATATCGAGGGTCTGGTTCAAAATTTCCGCAAAATCATGGACGGAACATCTGAAATCACTCATTGGCAACTGGGTGATACCCGGGAAATCTCCCGGGATCTGCACATCATTCCCCTGAGAGTATTTGTTCGGGAAAATCGTCAATGAATTTTTAAGACCTGGCTTTTATCATTTTTTTATGAAGCCTTTGAGCGCGGAGACAAAATGTCTCCAGTTTAGCATTAATTAACTGCGGAAAGGGCGATCCATCGCTTTCAATTGCCAGAAAAGGCAACTGCTCAACCTCGGTCAGCAAGGCTTTTAACGGTTGATTTTTCGGGTCTGATGCCAGTTTATTATCACGGTCCATGATTTCGGTTAAAATGGATTCCGACATGCGATTGGGCATACACCCGAAAGGTCCGATGGCTATCACACCACAAGCATGGGATGCCACTTCGGACAGGGAACTTCCCACTGTTAAAATCGCCTCTCCTGTCAGATGCTCTGAAATATAAGGTTTTGCAGTTTTGACAATCGATTTGACATTAAAGGGTTCCGCATGGACCAGGCCGGATGCTGAAAGGGCCCGTTTGAGCCTTCGCTCATACCCCACCACGAACAACCTTTTAATATAAAATTTGAGACGTTTTTTTAGTGTCAGCCGGCCTTCACTTAACCCCTTATCCAAAAGAAAATCACAATAATGTACCCATTCGGCTATGGGTGAGCAAATTGTGGCAAATCCCTTTTCGGCCAGTTTTTCCGTCAGGTTCTGGCGGGAAAGGCTATCCCTGCGCACATAAATTTCACCTGTTATAGCAACAATCGGGACTTGTTCCGATGGAAGTTTTAAACGAATTTTACGAAGATTTTCACTGGTTTTAACTGCCTGATTTTCAAGACTCTTAAAATCTCCTTTCTCAAGCTCATGAAGAATCTTGTTCCATTCCTGCTCGAAAATACGAATTCCTTGTTCAGTATCCGATGCATTGGCCAGGATCATGGAACGAATATCTTCCATTACATCCGATACGATAACAGCCCACCATGCACGCTTTTCGAAGTGCTTGTCCATGCCCTCGTATGAATCTTCCGATGACAACGCGAACATAGCTACATCAGAAATTTTCAGCCTCTTGAGCAGGTCTTCCATAAAAATATAATACTGTCCGAAACGGCAGGGTCCGGAACCCGTAGCCATAAAATAGACAACTACTTCATCGGGACGCTTTTTGTTGCGAATATAATTTAAAAGTGATCCGGTGGTTAAAATCAGCGGCAGACACTCTTTGCAGGATGTATTTGCACGCCCTATCTTTAAGATAGATTCATCCGCGGGAGGAAGGGCTACCGCCTGAACACCCGACTGGCAAAATACAGCAGCCAGGGCTTCCGTTCCCAATCTGCCCATAGAGGGAATAAGAAGGGTGACCCGCGGGTGGTTCAGCCGAAGCATTTCTCCCGAAGATGTCATCACCCTGACATTTCCCTGATCAACCTGAACATTGGCCGGCCTGAAAGATTCTTTTTTCTCAGCAATGATCTTTTGTGATGTCAATTGGCGGTAAGCCAAAACAATATCCAGGAAAGCTTCAATTCTCGTTTCCAAACCGGCATCAGCGGTATGGCTGTCAAGTTCAAGAGTCAAGGATGGTTTCCGTCCCATGAGTTCCCTGAAATAACCCAAAAGAAAGGAATCCGGCCCACACGAAAAGTTGGTGATATAAGTGCCGAAAAGCCGCGGATTTTCCTTAACCACCCTGGCAGCCATCATAATTAACTGTCCCATACCCCAATACATGTGTCTGCGGGCCTTTACACCTTCGACTGGTAAAAAATCCATGGGAATAACCATCACACCACGTGAAGCCAACTTTCGGGGAATCCCCATATGGGCTTCTTCCACAAAACCGCTGTATGGCCTGGAAAAGATTACTACACCAATTTTTTGCGGGTCATTTTTCAGGGCCTCCAAGGATAGTTTTCCAATCGCTTTCATTTCTTCAATGCAGGCATTCTGCTTTTCAAGGGCTTTGGAAAATGCTTTTTCAGCGTCAATTCGACTTTCTCCGGCGGTAACAACCATGTCGACCATGGGATTTTTGGCTGCTTCCAACCCCTGCGTCAAATCAAGTACCGGTGTAAAAAGTTGTATACCGCGTGTTTTCAACTGATCAATACTTTCACGGTAGGTCGCTTGCAGATAGTAAGTTTCTCCCTGAACAAAAGGGCACACCAATGAGCTGACATTTCCGTTTAACTGAGGAACTGCTTTAAAATGGGGCATAAATAAAAAGTCCGGCGGATTTTCCATCCGGATAAGGGAATAAAAGAAACCATGGGCCAGTTCCACGGGAAAACAAAACGCTGCATTTCTCTGATCAATACCCTCCCGGGAAGGATCATCCGGGATAATTGATTGCCATCCCAGTTCGTCAAAAAAAGTCGAATAAAGCGGATAATAGGTGTTAACGAGAAAACTACGATTGATACCGATTCTTTTTTTGTAAGGTTTTTCGGCAATTTTGTGTGGATCAATGCCGTATTTTTGGTAAACCAGTCTTTGACGAACACTGACCAGATCCAGCGAATTGACATCATATTTGACATTATGCCGGAGATTATAGTATCGGTTGCAAGCACCACCAAAGGGATATTTTTTACCCTCTACATGAATTACGGCAACCTCGCACCGACGATCACATTTTTCTTTTCCTCCGCCGCAGATAAATGATTTCCCGTACCCAACTTCACGATTGGCCAGGACTTCAAGATCAAATTTATTTTTCTCCATTAATCCCTGGTCGATTCGATTTTTTACTTCCAGGGCTACACCGTAAGCGCCCATCAATCCCGGTTCCGGTGGTACGATTATGGGTTTATCCACGAGAGCGGCCATAGCATAAGGAACCGCCCTGTTGTAACATACCCCGCCCTGCATAAAGACCTTTTCCCCTACCGGACGGTTTCCTTTCACACGGTTGGAATAATTCATGCAAATGGAATATACAAGACCTGCTACGATATCCTCATGGCCAACACCTTCGTGAATGGCGTTTTTAATGTCTGATGCAATAAAGGCTGCACACTGGTCATTGAAATTCGGCGGAAACTTGCCTTTCATGGCCACATCGGCAATATCTTCCATTTTAACTCCCAGAGTTTCATAAGCCGATTCTTCCAAAAAAGACCCGGTGCCCGCGGAACAGGCTTCATTCATGGCGTAATCGGAGGGCACGGAATTGGTGATATAGGTGTATTTGGCATCTTGCCCGCCAATTTCAAAAATGGTGTCCACCTGACTGTCAAAATAGACCGCTGCGGTGGCATGGGCAATGATTTCATTAATTACTCCGTTTGTCATGGCATGAAGCCCGGCAATTTGACGTCCTGAACCGCAAACACCCAAACCTTCGATAACAATATCATCCGGGTTCACCAGGTCTTTGACCTGGGAAAGAATATTTCGGTAACAATCCCGCGATGCCCCCACCGGATCGCCGTTGGTGCGGAGGTAAACCGAAGCCAAAAGAGCGTTGTCCTTATTTCGAATCAAGGTGGCTTTGGTAGTGGTTGAACCCACGTCGAGTCCAAGAACACAAACATCTCCGGACCTCACTTCCGCCATCTGTATTGTTTTAAACTCCACGCGGTTTTCAAAATTGAAAAGGGGTGGTAAGGTATCAAAAGATCCCATATCGGAGGAGAACAGATTGGAAAAACCCGAAAAATGGGCAGTCTCATTTTCCATTGCCCACAAGGCTGCACCCAGTGCCTCAAAATACGGTGCTTGATCAGGGACAATGAGTTCTTCAGTTTCCTGGGCAAGATATTCCACCATCATGCGATTTTGAGAGGCTCCTCCCGTAAGCATGAGGTGTTTTCGCTCCACTTTCTTTAATAATTCCAGGATTTTATTGGCCATCATTTTGCAAAGACCAGCAGTCACTTTTTTTTTCGGCACCCCTTTGTTGGTAGCGTGAGTGCAGTCGGATTTGCAAAACACCGAACATCGGCCGGATACATGATAAGGCTTTTCTTCGGCTGCCCAAGTGAAAGCTTCATCCAGAGAAACATTCATCCTTCGAAGCTGCTGGAGCAAAAATTCACCGGTTCCGGAAGCACACTTATTTCCGGTCATCACATTAGCAATACGTCCATTTTTGTCCAGAACATAAACCATAAATGTTTCACCCCCGGCGGAAATCACCGCAGGACATGAAACCCCATCGGGTTTAACATATTTATAGGCATATTCAACAGCTTCAGGCTCTGAAATAGACGACAGGTTTACAAAATGGCGAAATCGTCTTCCGGTGGCGGCAATACGATCAAATTGACTCAAATCAAAGAGTTCAAGAGCTTTTAAGAGAGTCTTTTTGGGATCTCCCTCATGAGCGTGAAGCGAAAAATCAATAACTTCCGGCCGCCCGTTTTGGTTTTTTTGCATTTCCATATGGACCACGGAAACCGTGGAAGCTCCTAAACAAATGCCTAAAACTTTTAATGTATCTGAAAACTCATTGCTGAGTCTTTTTTTATTTATGACGCAATCTTCTTTCATAGGTCTTAGCCAATTTATTTTTCTTAAAGTCTATACAGGTTCTTCATTACCAAAAGGGCTGTCATTGCGAATCGTGGACAACTCACTCAGTGCTTCCCGAATTTCTCTGGCTCCCTCATCGTAAATCTGTCGTACGGCTGCATGTTCCTGTTTAATGTCCTTAAGGGAAAAACGCCCCCTGGTCCTTTCAAGAAATGATAAGACATATTTGCGGACCGCCTCCCATACATCCCGGCGAGTTTGATTTTCCAAAGGTGTTAATTCATCAATCAGGTTGATTTGTTTCCGGTGAAAAGCGGTCCTGAAAAATTGTTGGATAAAAGTTACCCAACCTACAAGCGCACCCACAGCAATAACACCTCCTATACCCAGAAGAACGACCGGTCCCTGACCGGCAAAAAAGGGTACCATTGCCAATCCAAGGCCTGAAGCTGCTCCCACAAGAAGAGCAACAAAAACTCCCACCGCCCAAAACTTGAATTTAAATACCCGAAGTTTTTTCCGGTAACTGATCAAAGCCTCCAATAGATGGGCAAGCCTCTCACTATGGTTTTCAACAAATGTGGCCAAGTGATCAAGATGTCGCTGGGGCGTTTGTTGAATCGCTTTTTTGATTTCTTCCCTTTGGTTTTGGAGGGAATTCAAAAAACCTGTCTCACAGTTATCTCCATTTACAATTCCCGGTGATGCATTGGGGGAGTAAGTCAGATGAATCATGGGAATATCTTTTCTTCCGGTAATCTGGGAAAGGTTCCAACACAACGTACCGTAAACACGCAACAGATCGGTCAGCGAAGAACACTCATCGATACGGTTTAAAATATATAGCACACGGTCTTCAAAAGTTTTGGCCGGAAGAGTTTCTCTGAGGCTCTTGTGAGCTTCACGAACCGTACCAGCCTTGTGCGGATCGAAAAGAACCAGCACAAGATCAACAATCTGGGCCAGATCTCCGACCACCTCCTGATAATCATAGCCTCGGTCCCGTTCAGTGATGCTGTCGAGCATACCCGGAGTATCAATAATCGCCAGATTTTTTAAAAATGGCGCATTAATTTTTTTCAGGCGAAAGTGCGAAGCAAACCGCTGTCCGTGCTTCTTCAATACTTCAAAAGGATATTCGGGATCGTTTAATAAAAATTTACCATCCCGCTCTTCGGTCACAATAACAGGGCTTCCCTCAGGGGAAGAATCATCGTAGGTTAATATTGTAAAAGAATCATCCGTGGGCGCTTGTCCGGTAGCCTGGATATTGGCTCCTATAAATTCATTGATCAATGTTGATTTCCCGGATGAATAATTCCCTATTACCAAAACCTGCGGTCGCCATTTGATATTGGCCTCCAGGGGGACTTCACTATAACCATACTTGAGGGCCACCGGAGTCAAGTGATCGGCCACCATGCCAACAAGTTCCATCCGTAGCGAATTAATATAATTTTCACGATTCATGAATTTCTCCAGTTCAAATTGACTTGGGAAAAAATATTCGATTGCAGCTGTATCGTTTTAAACACTTTAGTTACTGAGAATATGAATTCCGGGCACGTTGACACTTGTATGTGTCCCTGATACGGTGCCGCTGTCTTTATTGATTTGTTCAAATTAAATTTAATTTTGATTCTGTCCTTTTAAAGAAGTTATTTGAAGTATAGACAAAAAATTATAAAGAAATCATACTTGCAAGTCAAGAGAGTTGTCCTTATTAAACATTCTATCGCAAATATTATATGAACACCGGACTTTATAAAAAAATCGGCATCGCATCGGCCATTATGATGGCCTCTGTATTTTTAAGTCGTATGATTGGCCTTGTTCGAGAAATGGTCATCGCTTATATGGCCGGAGCCGGAGCTGAAGTGGATGCTTATCAGGTGGCATTTATCATCCCGGATATTTTAAATCATGTGGCCGCCAGCGGATTTCTTTCCGTCACATTCATTCCGATTTTTTCAAATTACCTGGCAGCCGAAAAAAGAGATGATGGCTGGCAGGTGGTTTCGACTATTCTGACATGCTTCGGAAGCCTTCTTGCCATCGGTATTGGTATTGCTTTTGTTTTTACACCTCGCTTGATTTCAATATTGGCTCCTGGTTTAGATAATCCCGCCATGATTTCAAATGCGGTCTACATGACCCGTATTATCCTCCCTGCCCAATTTTTTTTCTTTGCAGGCGGACTGTTCATGGCGATTCAGTTTTCATTGGAACGTTTTGCTATTCCGGCAATGGCTCCATTGATTTACAATCTTGGAATCATTCTGGGGGGTTTATTGCTGGGCCCATGGTTGGGAGTGGCCGGTTTTTCCTATGGCGTTCTGGCGGGTGCATTAGTCGGAAATTTTGCCCTTCAATTCTGGGGAGCAAAAAGGGCTGGGATGAAACTTCGGCTCCGTATGGATTTTTTTCACCCGGACTTAAAACGATACGTCTTACTCACCTTACCCTTGATGGTTGGACTATCCATGACTTTTTCCGCAGAGTTTTTTCTGAAGTTTTTCGGTTCTTTCCTTCCCGAAGGAAGTATCGCTGCTTTAAATTACGGCCTCAGGATAACGTTGATGCTTGTAGGTTTCTTCGGTCAGGCCGTGGGAACCGCATCATTTCCCTTTATGGCAAGGCTTGCCGCGGAAAACAAAATCTCTGAAATGAACCAGCTTTTAAATGACACACTCAGATATTTGTCCCTGGTGATCCCGATTTCCGTCCTGGTAATGGTTTTAAGAAAAGAAGTGGTTCAAATTCTTTTTGAACGCGGACGTTTTGATGCTTCAGCAACAGAACTGACCTCATCGGCTCTGGTATTTCTTTTAATAGGTGCCTTTGCCTTCGCCTCTCAGACCGTTGTGGTCAGGGGTTATTATGCAATGCAAAACACCCTTTTTCCAGCCATTTTCGGAACATTGGCGGTTGCCGCCGGTATTCCCGTATATTTTATCGGTATGCACTTTATGGGTACCAACGGCGTAGGTTTTGCCATTTCAATATCGGCCATCTTACAGTTGATGATCCTATTTATGCTTTGGAACCGCAGGACAGCGAATATCGGAAGTCAAAAAGTCTATGGTGCTTATGCCAAAATGATTTTAATAAGTATTCCCATAGGGCTTATCCTCAATTGGACAGGGAGCGGGATTTATCCTCAGGCATGGAAAGACACCTTAGCCGGAAACATAGTTATTTGCGCTAGTACCGGCACTTTATTTGCCGTTTTAATTATCATGTCCGGCTATCTTTTTAAGATCACGGAAATACAGGAGGTAATTAACCGCATCTTTAGAAAATTTTTTGCGGCAAAATCTCAATAGTATAAGAGAATAAACAAATGACAGCAATAAGGTAAATGATAAAATCAGCTATCTTTCCGGTTCCATCCGCTCGAAAACAGCCTTGATCAAAATCGGCAAAACTGTTGTGGCATCGGCATACACCTCGGCATATTTTCCTCCTTTGGCTTCAGGTATGAATTTTCCCCAGGAAATGCCCTCCTTATAGGTACACCCGGATAATCCGCCCCAGTGGGCCGGTTCAGGACAAATACGCACCCCTAAACTAAAAAAACATGGATCAACCGGAAAGCCTTGCTGAGACATAATGTCAATCAGCGGTGCAACCTGTTGTCCCCAGTTTCTTGGAACTCCACCGCCTATGGTAAAAATAGCCAGACGTCCCTTGTGGTTGTGTATGCGGTGAGAAAAATCCATCAGGTCAACATAGGGATTATACGGAAGCACAGGACCATTTATAAAGGGTTCTTTTTGAAAACCGTTTGTTCTATGAATATAGCGAACCGCCAGATCAACTCCCATTTCACAATCCGTAAATGCGGGAATATAGACAGGAACCCCTTTTTTGCAGGCTGAGGTTAGAATATTGCGATCATTTGGAAATTTTTTTTCCATCAGTAAACCAAAACGCCTGCAAAAATCCGCGGAACCCGCCGGAGGTGTTTTCCCGTCGATAGCAGGTATAAGTTCATCCAGATGATCTCCCAGCAAAGATTCAAGATCCTGGAATGAGCTTTCCAACTCAATCGTGTCGTATACACGATTGTATCCTTTTTTAAAATACGAGCTATCATCAACATTGCGGCACTGATAATGCTTGATTCCCATGCCTTCAATCAAGCCATGAGTCAGAAGCGCCCCGGTCGATATCAATATATTGACGCAACCCCGATCGATAAGGTCTCCGATGATCAGACCCTGTTTGGCAACCGTCATGGCACCACTCAAGGTCAGCACCACAAGAGTGTCCGGGTCCGTAAAACATTCATATAAAATATAAAACGCTTTTCCAAGCTGCCGTCCTGAAAAGGAGGTCTTTTCCATGGCCTCCAAAAGATCGGTAAAAGAGTGAATTTTTCCAAGATCAACAGGCTCCAAAGGAACCAGGTCATCTCCCATCTTAAAATCCGTAGGCTGTCTTTCCCATGTCATTTGAAACTATCCCTTTATGAAGTTTCCACGTTTGCTTCAATTAATTCAGGCTGAACACGATAAAATTAAAAACCATCCAAGGCATATATTTCATGTTGACCACGACTCATATCAACAAACTCTTGAAATATATGATAATAAATTTCTTGTAAAGAAAATTTCGGGATTGTTGTATTTAGAGTTTGAACGAAAACCCCCACCCTGACCCCGCCGCTGGGAGAAGGAATAATGGACTTTTCTTTCAGGCACTATTTAGTCATTTCTTGAATGATGACAAGATCAATGTTATATTAGAAATTATTTTGAAAAATCTCGATCTTTCGATTTGCTTTCCGGGTATCATAAATGAACAAAAAACAGATTACTGTATTGGGTGTCGGCAATATTTTGTTATCGGACGAGGGTTTCGGCGTTAAAGTAGTTCTTAAAATGATGCAAAATTATCAATTTCCCGAAAACGTATGCCTCGTTGACGGAAATGTGCAAGGCTTGAGTCTTTTGGGAACTATCTCCGATACCGATTATTTAATTGTGGTGGATGCAATAAAAGACAACGGTAAGCCAGGGACGATTTACCGTTTAAATTCAAAAGACATACCCAATAGGGTTCGGGCTAAAAACTCACTTCACCAGGTAGACTTTTTAGAGGCCCTTACCCTTTGCCGGGCATTGGACCATGTACCGGAAACTGTTATTTTCGGCGTAGAACCCAGGGATATTGAAACGGTGCAGGACAAATTGACCCCTGAAATTAAAGCCCAAATAAACCCCGTCATTGATTTGGTTCTGGCGGAACTGACAAAAATCGGGATTTCATATCAAAAAGGAGTGAATAATCATGTGCCTCGCTATCCCTTCCAGGATTGTGAAAATTGACAACGAAATGGCCACGATCGATGTGGATGGGGTTCAAAGAGAGGCCAGCCTGCTTTTACTTGAAGAACCTGCAGTAGGCGATTGGGTGATTGTTCATGCGGGTTTTGCCATTCACAAAATCGATGAGGCTGTTGCGCAAGAGACCTTGCAAATTCTTCGTGACGCTGCATCGATCATGGACCAGATTGATAAATGATGGATATAGGCAATGACCATATAGCCCGAAAAGTCCAGGTCAACGGTATTGTTCAGGGTGTGGGGTTCAGACCGTTTATTTTTGGGCTTGCCGAGCGTTATCGACTCAGAGGAGAAGTGGCCAACACATCCGGCGGCGTCATGATTCACATCGAGGGGGCCCCGATAAAAATCAGCCTTTTTTTAAAGGAGCTATCTGCTAGCCCCCCTCCCCTTGCCCATATCACGGATATTTTCGTTCACTATGAAGCAATAAAAGGATTCACTACATTTTCCATCGCACAAAGCAGGTCTCCGGAAAAAACATCGACTTTGATTTCACCGGACATGGCCGTCTGCGAAGACTGTCTTCGGGAACTTTTCGACCCTCATAACCGCCGTTTCGTGTATCCCTTTATCAATTGTACCAACTGCGGCCCCAGATATACGATCATCGAAGATATTCCCTATGATCGTCCAAAAACATCCATGAAGCAATTCAAGATGTGCGGCCAATGCCAACAAGAGTATGACAATCCAAAGGATCGGCGGTTTCACGCTCAACCCAATGCGTGTTCCGTGTGCGGACCTCAAATTTTACTTTACAATAAATCCGGTAAGATCAGTGACGCTTCCCATGCCATTGAAAAGGCTGCTGAACTTGTTTTGGCCGGGAATATTATTGCGATCAAAGGACTGGGGGGTTTTCATCTTGCGGTCGATGCCCGAAATGATGCAGCCGTGACAAAACTTCGAAAGCGAAAGCACCGGGAAGAAAAGGCGTTTGCAATAATGGCCGGGGACATTAAAAACATTCAAGAATTTGCTTATGTCGAGTTGGAAGATGAAAAACTTCTCAGACTAGCCCGGCGGCCTATTGTAATTCTCCGAAAAAAGGAGCCCAACAACATTTCCAAAGAGGTTTCTCCCCGAAACCGGTTTTTTGGGGTCATACTCCCTTACACCCCGCTTCACTATCTTCTCCTGCGCAAAGTCGGCGCCCCTATGGTGATGACCAGCGGCAATATTTCGGAAGAACCCATTGCCATTGACAATGATGATGCATTTGCTCGATTATCCGGCATTGCCGATTATTTTCTGGCTCACAACCGTGACATTTATTTGAGAAGCGATGATTCCGTGGTGCGAAATATGGCTGGTGAAACCCGTTTCTTTCGAAGATCCAGAGGCTATGCTCCCATGCCGGTATTTATAAACAAAAAAAATGTTCAGGTCCTGGCCTGCGGCGCGGAACTGAAAAACACGGTTTGCCTGACCAAAGACAACAAGGCCTTCCTGAGCCAGCATATTGGTGATCTCGAGAATTTGCCAACGTATAATTTTTTTAAAATGACCATCGAGCATATGAAAAGAATCAATGAAATTGAGCCTGAAGTCATTGCATGTGATCTTCATCCCAACTATTTCAGCACCCGGTATGCCCGTGAACAAAAAGAACTTCCGGTGATTCAGGTCCAGCACCATCATGCCCATATTGCCGCATGCATGGCCGAAAACCAAAACAAAGGGCCTGTCATCGGTCTGGCCTTTGACGGCACCGGTTATGGTTCAGACAACACCATCTGGGGAAGCGAAATCCTTGTGGCTGATGAACAATCCTTTCATCGCGCGGCTCATCTATCTTGCATACCTATGCCGGGAGGAACAGCATCCATTAAAGAACCCTGGCGAATGGCAGTCAGCTATCTTTATCATGCCTACGGAGATAAAATTTGGGATCTCGACATTCCTTTTGTCAGGAATATGGATAGAAACAAGATTGAAATCATGATCCAAATGATTCAAAAAAAAATCAATTCACCGGAAACGTCCAGCTTAGGCCGCCTTTTCGATGGAATTGCCGCTTTGATCGGGATCAGAAATCAGACGGTTTTCGAGGGGCAGGCGGCCATGGAACTAGAAATGATCGCCAATTGGCCGGTCCGGCAAGGGTATGATTATGGTTGGACTTCCAGAGATCATCATATCCTTTCCCTGGAACCGATCATCACCGGCGTTGTGTCGGACATGGAAAAAGAGATATCACCGGCGGAAATTTCGGGAAAGTTTCACTACACATTGATTCACATGTTCTCAAAAATATGCTGCTTTATCCGCAAAGAAACAAATATCAACACCACTGCGCTGAGCGGTGGATCATTTCAGAACAATCTGCTTTTGGCAGGCCTGATCGAAGACCTTAATAAGTTTGGCTTTGAAGTGCTCAGCCATCGAATGGTTCCGCCCAACGACGGAAATATATCCCTTGGCCAGGCCGTTGTGGCAGCGGCGCTTTTTCGTAAAGGGGAAAATACTCCAAGTTTTAACATCCATTAAAAATAATGACATGGCAATAAAACACACTCAAGAATACAGGGATCCGGAAATAGCCGCAATGCTGATCGGAAAAATTAAACAAACAAGCCGAAAACCTTTTAGACTCATGGAAGTTTGCGGCACCCATACCATGGCCATTTTCCGGCACGGGATCAGACAAATCATTCCCGAACATATCTCTCTGCTTTCCGGACCCGGGTGCCCGGTTTGTGTCACCACCCAGAGAGAAATTGATACGTTTATTGCATTGAGCGGTATTGACAACACAATTGTGGCTACCTTCGGAGACCTTATGCGTGTGCCCGGCACTGAGTCTTCTCTTGAAAACGAGCGAGCCTGCGGAAAAGACATTCGAATGGTATACTCCACATATGATGCTTTAAATCTTGCCCGAAAAATACCGGATAAAAAAATAATCTTTCTGGGTGTCGGCTTTGAAACCACCGCTCCCACTATTGCAGCATCCATTGTTTATGCCCGCCAACAGGGAATAAAAAATTATTTTGTCCATAGCTCGCACAAACGTGTCATACCTGCACTTTCCACTTTGATGGAAGATGAAGATGTCAATATTCACGGCCTGATACTGCCGGGGCACGTTTCGGTTATTATCGGCATGGATGCCTACCGCCCTGTCTTTGATAAGTATCATTTACCTTGTGCTGTGGCAGGCTTTGAACCGGTGGATATCCTGAAAGGCATCTGTTCATTGGTCGATCAGATTGAATCGGGGCATCCCATGCTCGAAAACACCTACCCAAGGGCTGTAACTGCTGAAGGTAATAAAAAAGCCGCATCTATAATGGAACATGTATTTGAAAATAAGGACACGGCATGGCGAGGGTTGGGAATGATCCCCCAGAGCGGTCTGAAACTCCGTGATACATTTGAAGCATTTGATGCGCAAAAGGTTTTTGCAGTCGAGGTTCCGAAATCCGAGGAACCCAGGGGATGCGCTTGCGGAAATGTATTGAAAGGCGCTGTCACACCCCCTGAATGTCCTTTGTACAATAAAACCTGCTCTCCCACCTCACCTGTCGGCCCATGTATGGTTTCCAGCGAAGGCACTTGCTCAGCTTACTATCGATACCACAGCAACAGTTTATAGAAAGCGTTTTTATGAAATACAATAAAATTCTTTTAGATCACGGAAGCGGCGGAAAGGCTTCTCATCAACTTATTTCCGAAATACTTCTACCGTTGTTTGATAATGCCATTCTTGCCGGTTTAGATGATGGGGCCATATTTGACATAGGAGGAAAACGTCTGGCTTTTTCGACCGACTCATTTGTAGTGGATCCCATCTTTTTTCCGGGGGGATGCATCGGTGATCTGGCAATAAACGGGACAGTCAATGATATTGCCATGTGCGGCGCCACTCCTATTTATTTGAGCGTAGGCCTCATTATCGAAGAAGGTTTTCCTGTTGAAGATCTGAACAGAATTTTATATGAAATGAAACGGGCCGCACAAAAAGCCGATATTCAAATTGTGACCGGCGATACCAAAGTTGTTTCAAAAGGAGCTGTGGATAAAATTTTTATAAATACCTCAGGTATCGGCATTGTCGATGACGGTATCCACATTTCCGGCCAAAACGCAAGGCCGGGAGACAAAGTGCTGATCAGCGGAGCAATTGCCGAGCACGGTATGACAATAATTTCGCATCGGGAGGGCCTCACATTCGAATCCTCACTTGCCAGCGATTCCGCCCCTTTAAACCATATGGTAAAAAAGATGCTGTCGGTATCAAAAAAGATCCATGTGCTTCGTGATCCCACCCGGGGCGGAGTCGGCACAACCCTGAATGAAATCGCACTCCAATCGAAAGTGGGAATTCAAATATATGAACATCTGGTTCCAATAAAACCGGATGTAGCCGCTATCTGTGAACTGCTGGGATTTGATCCCCTGTATGTGGCAAACGAGGGCAAGCTTATCGCGGTCGTGCCCTTTGATGATGCTGAAAAAGTCCTTTCTACGGTCAGGGAAAATGAATTTGGTAAGGATGCCTGTTTTATCGGAGAGGTGGTGGATGAAAACCCGGAACAGGTTTTTATGATTACCAGAATCGGCGGTCATAGGATTGTGGATATGCTCGCGGGAGAACAGCTTCCAAGAATATGCTGAAAACATTCAAACCGTATCATGACAAGAACGAATAATATGCTGAAAAAAATACCCTGTTTTTTAATTGTATGTCTTTTAATTTTACCCGTTTTTTCATTTGCCGGTATTCGGGAAGTCAAATTCACCGGAAAAACCATGGGAACTACCTATCACATCACTGTAATAGCCGATTCCGACCATACCATTGATGGACTTAAAGAAAAAATCGATCAAAAACTCGAAGACATCAATAAATCCATGTCGACTTATAGAATTGACAGTGAAATCTGCCGATTTAATGCTTTAAACAAAGCCGATGAAAAATTTGCGATCTCAGAAGATTTCCTGGAAGTACTCTTAGTGTCCCGAACCGTGCATCAGATTACCGATGGCGCTTGGGATGGCACAGTCAATCCTCTGGTGAGCCTCTGGGGTTTCATGTCGGAAAAACTTCCAACAAAAATCCCCGAGAAAAATGAGATCGATAGAATTCTTCCCCATATAGGCTTTGATAAGATCATTATTTCCACCGATGGCCATATTCTTAAAAAAGATTCTGAAATTAAACTGGATTTGGCCTCAATTGCCAAAGGACATGGCGTCGACAGGGTTTCTGAACTTCTTTTAAAAAACGGTTTTAAAAATTTCATTGTCGAAATTGGCGGAGAGGTATATGCCGCGGGAAACAACATTGAAAAAACTCCCTGGCGGGTCGGCATTAACACCCCCGATAAGAATGCCCCCTTTGACAAAGTCCACAAGGTTATAATACTTACTGACATGGCCATGGCAACCAGTGGAGATTATCGAAATCTCATAGAAATTGACGGACAGCGCTATTCACACATTATAGACCCCAAAACCGGTTACCCGGTCCAAAAACACGTGGTCAGCGCGACAATTATCGCCCAAACCTGCACCTTTGCCGATGGCCTTGCCACAGCGGTCATGGTCATGGGACCTGAAAAAAGCCTGGATCTGATCAATCACCTTAAAAATGTAGAGGGTCTTATCGTTGTCCGTAACCCCGATGGTTCACTTACCGACCACTACTCACACGCATTGACCCCGTAATTATTGTTGACAATACCTTTCAATTACTGTATCTGATCAAAATTAGTCATTTTTTAATGCTGTATTTTAAGTGAGTTAGATATTTTTGAGGTACGATACATTACTAGTTTGGAGTTAATTACGGCCGGATTATCGGTTTCAATGGGTTTCGAAATAATTTATAAACCGAGAGCAACATGCCAAATGCAGGGCAGAATATAGTCTTGCGGGGGTTCTTAAGTCCGGCATAAAAAGAAAGGGTGATAAATTGGAAATCATTGTCTTGTTAAAGAGAGTGCCGGCAACCGAATCCATGATCGGAGTTGCCGACGATGGAAAGTCTATCAAGACTGATGACTTGAAATGGGTAGTCAATCCTTACGATGAATTTGCTGTGGAAGAAGCCTTGAGGATAAAGCAAACCCATGGAGGAACGGTAACCGTCTTGTCCGTGGGATCGGATAAAACCGCGGAATCTATCCGTACTGCCCTGGCCATGGGTGCCGATAAAGGTATCCTGATCAATGACCCTGCGACCGTTAATTGTGATTCCCTTGGAACCGCCCGCGTTCTTGCCGCAACCATCAAAGCACTCCCCTATGATTTAATCATTTCGGGCATGAGGGCCGTGGATGACGATAATTACCAGGTTGGTCCTGCTGTGGCGGAATATCTGGGTATTCCTCATATCTCCATGGTGATCAAAGAAGAAATTTCGGATGGTATTATCAGATGCCACAGAACTGTGGAAGGCGGAACCTTTGTCGTGGAAGCATCCCTTCCAGCTCTTTTGACAACTCAGAGAGGTTTAAACGAACCCAGGTATGCATCGCTGCCGGGCATCATGAAAGCCAAAAAAAAGCCTCTGGAGATAAAGACCCTGGCAGACATCGGTTTAAGTACCGATGATACGGGCAACCCCAAAACAAGTATTGTCGGCATGAAATTTCCGCCGGAAAGAGCAGGAGGAAAAATCATTGAAGGCGAAAATGCCGGGGCCAAGGCGGCTTCACTGGTAAAGGCTCTGGTGGAAGAGGCCAGGATTTTATAGGCTTTTGAATCGTCATTCCGGCAAAGGCCGGAATCCAGGAAAAGTTAACCATTTTATTGGTAAAATTCTCATGGTTAAGGAGAAATAATATGGCTGAAGGAGTGCTGGCAATCGCCGAGCAAATGGATGGTGTTTTTAAAAAGGCGGCTATCGAGGCTGTGAGCGAAGGCAAACGAATTGCGAAGAACCTGGGCACAACGCTGACCGCCCTGGTTATGGGTTCAAATATTGAAGAAATGGCCAAAGATCTTGCCAAATATGGAGCTGATCGGATTGTCATTGCCGATGATCCCTTGTTGAAAAATTTCCTGGTGGATATTTACACTGATACGGCAACTCAGATTGTGGAATCCGAACATCCCGCAGTAATCATTACCGGCGCTACATCCATTGGGAAAGATCTTTGCGCACGACTTTCCGCAAGACTTGATGCGGCTTTGGCAACAGATTGCGTGGCGATTCAAATTCAAAAAGATCAATGCAGGATCACACGCCCCATGTATGGCGGAAAAATTCTTGCCGATGTGGTACTTGAAGGTTTTCCAAAAATTATCGGAATCCGGCCCAATGCCATGGGTATCAGTGAATCACCAGCGGAAGGAATCATGGAAAGATTCACCCCAAAAATCCGGGAAGGCGCTATGAAATTTGTTGAAAAAACCATGGATACCGGAAAGGTGGAACTGACCGAGGCGGATGTCATTGTTTCGGGTGGGCGGGGCATGGGGGGTCCCGACTATAAAATCATCGAAGAGTTGGCTTCTGTTTTGGGAGGGGCGGTTGGAGCTTCCAGATCGGCTGTGGATGAAGGCTGGAGACCCCACAGTGATCAGGTGGGGCAGACCGGGAAAACAGTTTCTCCCAACCTGTATATCGCTTGTGGCATTTCCGGTGCGATTCAGCATCTGGCAGGCATGTCTTCTTCCAAAGTCATCGTGGCGATCAACAAAGACCCGGATGCTCCGATTTTTTCCAAAGCAGACTACGGTATTGTCGGAGACCTGTTTGAGGTCATTCCGGCGATTACCGCTGAAATAAAGAAAAACAGAGGGTAAGATCCATCAGTGAAACTACATTTGGTAAGTCTTGGATGTGCCAGAAACCAGGTGGACAGTGAACTTATGCTGGGGTTACTGGAAAGGGCCGGATGGAACATTACCGATGATCCGTCCGAAGCCGAAGTGATCGTGGTCAACACCTGTAGTTTCATCGAAGCAGCAGCCCAGGAATCTATCGATACCATATTGGAACTTGCAACGTTAAAAGTGGAAGGCGCTTGCCGAAAATTGATCGTGGCAGGGTGCCTTCCTGAAAGATATCGGGAAAAAATCTTTCATGAGTTGCCGGAAGTCGATTTTTTTCTGGGAACCGGCGCATATGAGCGGATTGTGGATGTGGTTGGGGAAAATATGGTTCCCAAAATCTGCCTGCTTCCTCCTCCGGAAAAACGACCCATGGATTCACCGGATGCGCCAAGACTTTCCACCTCTTTTTACTCTGCATATATCAAGGTTGCCGAAGGATGCAGCCGCAGATGCACCTATTGCATTATTCCAAAACTTCGTGGCCCCCAGCGAAGCCGTCCAATGGAAGATATTTTTACTGAAGCACGAAGGCTCATTAAGGCGGGTGCAAAGGAATTAAATCTTGTGGCCCAGGACACCTCATCCTGGGGATATGATTTTGACCCGCCCGGGCATCCGGCTGAACTTTTAAAAGCACTGTCAGGACTTGACGGCAATCCATGGATTCGCATTCTCTACGGACACCCCGACAGATTTGATGACCGACTTATTCGTGCGATGGGAAAAGAATCCGGCATCTGTTCTTATTTTGATATTCCGGTTCAGCATGTCAGCACTCGGATTTTAAAAAAAATGGGCCGCAATTACAGCCGTGAAAACCTTTCCGTGCTTTTTCAGAAAATCCGGCACATGGTTCCTGACGCCGTCCTGAGAACCACCCTGATCGTGGGGTTTCCCGGTGAAACACAAAAGGACCTGGAGGAACTTTTAACCTTTATTGAAGAGGTCAGATTCGATCATCTGGGAGTATTTACTTACTCTGATGAAGGCGACCTTCCCAGCCACAACCTACCCGGCCATGTCGCAAAAAAAACCGCCATGAAAAGATTTGACCGGATTATGAGTGCTCAGGCCCTTATATCCGAAAAAAACAATAAAAAATATATCGGATGCGAACTGGATGTGTTAGTGGAAGAAGCTCCTGATGATGGCGTGTTTATCGGAAGAACCTGGTTTCAGGCTCCGGATGTGGACGGAATCACCTATATCCGAACTTTTGACGAACAATTTTTAAAAACATTCGATGCTGATATCGGTTCAGTGGTGCGCGTAAAAATTACGGACACAATGGAATATGACCTTATAGGGGAGCCTTTATGAACGATTTGAAGCTAAGGATTCTCTTTAAAGTCAAAGCGGATCTGGAAGAAATCGAAACAGCCCTGGCTCAAAATCTAAATCCATATCTTGACCTGGTATCGGAAACAGCCCAACACATTCTCTTCAGTGGCGGAAAGCGTTTAAGACCCCTTTTAATGGTTCTGTCCGCCCGCCTGTGTGGTTATAACGGCAATCAAGACAAATTCTACTCCACCATATTCGAATACCTTCACGCAGCCACTCTTCTTCATGACGATCTTGTGGACGGAGCTTCCATTCGACGGGGAAAACCGGTGGCTCATTCAATATTTGGCAACTCCACTGCTGTTCTGGTGGGAGATTTTTTGCTGGCCAGAGGTCTTTCCATTGCCGCCAAAACCAAAAATATAAAGGTCATCGAAATAATAGCAGGCATAACGGAGAACATGTCCCAGGGCGAAATTCACCAGTTATTAAAGAAAGAGCGTTTCGACCTGACTCAAAATGAATACATGGAAATTATCCGCCGAAAAACGGCTGTTCTGATTCAGGGGGCCTGCCATGTAGGTGCTTTACTTGCAAATGCGCCCTTTGAGCATGAAAACGCCCTGTCCGAATACGGATATAATGTGGGTATTGCTTTTCAAATGGCGGATGACCTTCTGGATTACACAGCTGATACAACCGTTTTGGGCAAAGCTGTTGGGGCCGATTTAAGAGAAGGCAAACTGACCCTTCCGGCTATCCATGCCATCGAAAATGCTCCAGCCGAAAGCCGTCAGAAGATTAAACAAATTATCCATAACAAGGATTTTTCACCAGAAGAATTTCAAATCCTTTTAGAAATGCTGAAGCATTACGGAGGCATTGATTATACCCGCAAACAGGCAACTGAGTTTATTGAAAAAGCAAAAAATGCCATCAGAATATTTGAACCCACACAAACACGTGAAACACTCATGGATATCGCGGATTACGCCCTCAAGCGAAAGACATGATATTGTTAAAACAATTGAATTTCTGAAAGTTATGGATCAATGGGCCTCTAAAAAAATCTGAAATTGTCACCCTGAACAAAGTGAAGAGTCTCATAAAATAAAACGAGAGTCTTCGCTCGCTCAAAATGATAAAATCTGCCTTTCAGAACCTATCATGAATTAAACCGGGAGGTAACCATAAATATGGCGTTTTTAAACCTTTTTAAGACAAAATTTTTCCTTTTTATTTTATTGCCGGCACTATTGCTTGGATTTTCAGACAATATAAAAGCTCAGGATACTGCCATGGTGGTTCAGTCAATCGGCACCGGCATTATCCGTGGTAAGGATGTTGCGGCTGCCCGGGAAGAAGCCATATCCAATGCCATGGTAACATCAGTGCAACGGGCCATGACCGATCTGATTCCGGCGGAAACCTTCATTTCAAATTTTAAAAAACTTGATGAATCCATTTTTGCAAATGTCGGAGACTATATTCTCGAATACAAAATCCTTGCCGAAAATTCATCCGGCAAATCCTATCGAATAATGGTTGAAACAACGCTCTTTGCAAAAAAAATCAGACAAATGCTATCCAGTCTGGAAACTGTTTCAGACAAAACGGAGCTTCCAAAAGTTCTTTTCTTTCTGGCGGAACAAAATGTCGGCGATATTTTGCCGTCTTTCTGGTGGGGAGAAGACCCCTCGTTCATAAAGAGTCATTCGGAAAAGGCTTTTGCAAATTCGCTTGTTAAGCATGGTTTTTCCATCATTGACCATGAGGGAATGCTCCTGTATCAGTCCGGTACCACATACATCAACAATCCTTACCTGAGCAATAGGGAAGCCATTGAACTGGGAAAGCTCCTGAACGCGGATATCATTCTGGTCGGCACCGCCATTGCACAAGTCGAACCCGCTACAATGGGCGCAACTGTTCGCTCTTTCAAGGCTGAATTGTCGATCAGGGCCATCCGAACCGATACAGGAGAAGAAATTGCGTCCATGGATCAGCAATCGTTTGCAGTGAGTGGGAACAATGCATCCGGAGGACGAGATGCTCTGTCAAATGCAGGAACCGTTGCCGGAAAGTCTCTGGCACCACGGATAGCTCAAGCCTGGAAAAATGCCGAAACAACCTCCGGACAGATCCAAATTTTTGTTAACGGCACCAGCAATCTTGGAAGTTTTGTCAATCTACGAAAAAGTCTGGCACAGGTTCCGGGCGTCACTAATCTTCGGATAAAAGAAACAATGGCCGACGAGGCATTAATATTGGTTAATTATACAGGATCTGCCGAGAATCTGGCCAAAGCACTTACCCAAAAATCCTTTGACAATTTCAACATTAATATTTTCGAAGTAGGCCACAAACACATTAGCATGGATTTAATTCCAGGCCAAGGTGATCCCCGACGCTGATAAAGTTCGTAAGCCATCCCTCCTTTGAATACCAGTAGCATTTTACAGAATAATTTGTTAAAATCAGGCGTTAATTTCAGGAGAAATGTAATGAGAATACCAAGTAAAAAAGACTGTTTTGTACTCATTTACAAAATGAAAATGCCCGAGCATATCATCAATCACTCAATCCAGGTCTCCCGGGTAGCCTTGTTTTTAACGGACCAATTAACCCATAAAAATAAAACAGGCTTAAACCGTGATCTGATTTTGGCGGCAGCGCTTTTGCATGATATCACCAAAAATCGGAGTTTTGAAACCAAAGAAAACCATGCGGAAACGGGCGGACAGTTGCTCAGGGATTTAGAGTATCCGGAAGTGGGCGACATTATTGCTCAGCATGTGCGATTGCAAAGGTATAATGGTTTTGACATGTTTCCCGATGAGGCGGAAATTGTCAATTATTCAGATAAGCGGATTCTCCACGATAAGATCGTATCCTTTTCCCAACGTATGGAATACATTCTCGAACGTTATGGAAAATTTCCGGAGCACCGTGAAAAAATCTCATGGCTTTGGAATAAATCCATTGAACTTGAAAAGAAAATATTCTCCTACTTATCCTTTGCCCCCGGTGAATTGACAGACAAGATCGTTGCTTGTCGGCCCATTGAAAATTTGTAGACACAATAACCTTAAGGAGATGTCATGAACGAATTACCCTATGAAACCAGCCGAAAACAGATTGCCATTAGATTTCTTTTCACCATTTTATTTCTGATTGTCTTCGAAATCGTAAAAACGATTATTCAGGTAGCGGTGCTTTTTCAATATGTCTATTTGTTTATAACAAAAAAACATAACGAGCCGGTCAGAAATTTTTCTAACAAGGTAACCATATATGCTTATAGGGTGCTGAGATATTTGACCTTAAATGAAAACATCAAACCTTTTCCATTTACTGAGTTTCCAAAAGATATGGACAATCCTGATAGTGAAATCCGTTATCAGTAACTTTAAGACAAGATCTAATTCTTAATCCAAGCTTGAAACATGGGAGTAAAAATAACAAGAGGACATTGGTTTGATCAAAAAAACCGCAGGATAGAATGGGCAAGGCTTAAATCCGATGCTACCCGGGGATTGATACTTGCTCCACCGCTGATTGGTGGGAGCTTTGCCCAACAACTGAACCTGTTTCGATGGCTGGCCGGAAAGAATCTTGATCTTATTTCTTTTAATTATTCCGGCCATGGAAAATCAACAGACAAGTTTTCCTTAAAAACAAGCATGGAGAACACACTGATCATGGTGTCCGAGGCTGGAAAGATATGTCGCAATAAGGGAGTTCCTTTATTCGGCATTGCCGGCTGTTATTCGGCCATACCGCTTATTTATGCAGCACACAAGCTGTCCGAACCCTTTTCCCGGATTGTATTGATCAATCCGCTCACCGACCTGAAACCCTTTGTTGTTATCAAATCTTTCTTTGCCTATTACCAAAAACTCGATCTGAAACATACCATGAAGAAAAAAATCACCGAATCAATTCAAAAATATACGGAATTTCTTTTTCCCGATATTATCAAGGACAAGGATTCATTTGGTGTGCTCAAACGGGAAAGAACCCATTTGTGGGATGTGTTTCTCGAGTTTTTTCTGTTCACGCCATTAAAAGGGACGATATTGCCTAAAACCCCTGTTTTGTGTTTGTATGCCAAAAAGGATCGGGTTATCAACATTTATTCGGATCAAAATAAACAATATGAGGGCAACATCCGAAAAGTATGTCCGTTGAGCAGTTTTAAAGTCATTGATGGCGATCATTTCTTTCAACCGTTATCTGCGCGACAGGATGCAAAAAAGACCATATCCATATTCCTTTCAACCTGACGGCGCCATGGGATTACACGTTAAATTTTAACAAAACCCGCCAGATTATTCTTGACATATTTGATCTTTTACACTACTAGAACCCTTTATGTTGCTGATCCCCAGTAGCTCAGTCGGTAGAGCAGATGGCTGTTAACCATCGAGTCCGCGGTTCGAGTCCGTGCTGGGGAGCCAAAAAATTCAAGGGGTTGGCTCGAAAAGCCAACCCTTTTTTATTCCGTTTGAGAATCTGTGTGAGAAATACATATATCCGGCTTCCTCTTCTTCACAAGGCATAAAAACCGCTTTGATTTTCGTAGTATTTAATCCATTTCCTCACCGCATTGTCGCTTACCCCGTATTTCTTGCCAGTGCCGACATATCCAAATTTTTCAACCTCGCGCTTAAGGACGTCGAATGGAGGACGGTTCGTTCCGCTTCACCGACTGAATGCAAATAAATTTCTGTCCTTTTCGCTTTTGATGACCCAGTATTCTTTGAATCGATCCTATCGGCACACCAAGGTCATCAAGGATTGACGCCTTTAGATGGCGCAATGCGTGGAAACGAAAATATTTTACATCCGCTTTTTTGCACAGACTTTTCATTATTTTTGTTTCTGTCGTCTTACAGACCTTCTATTTTCTTTGTTCTTTTCGAGACCAATAGGTGTGTCAAAATATCCAGTTTAGGTCGAGATTAAGTTTCTCTTGGCGAGATTTCATTGTGTCGTATAACTTTTGAACCATTGGAACATCGCAAGGTTCCAAAATAACATTCTTTCTCTTCCTTGTCCAAAGAGTTACATATAGTACTCCAACTTAGTGCCCGAACGAAAACCCATGATTTTGGATTTTTCATTCAAAAATTTCAGCCGAAATTTTTGCCGACAAGGAAAATATTGAGTAAAATATAACCAATATCAATCAAAACCATATTGGTTATCAAAAAAATCTATTACCTTGGACCATTTTAGGATTTTTATGCGCAACTATCCTGTCGAAGTCCTGAAAACCGGTTGATTACGCTGTTTTTAGCTGTTTTTTCTCCTGGCAGCGCAGCCTTTTGATCTCTTTTTGCTGCAATATATGACCGAGAATCTGAATGTTGCGAGCCACAACGGCCAAAGCAACATATCGCTTAAAACCTTTAAGACCATGGTCCGGACAAACGGCCCAGTCCGTGGTTGCCGAGTGCGCTGATCGAGGACTCAACAGCCGAATGTTTTCGTCTGGCTTGCTTGAATTCTTCGGAATTTTCGATCTCTTTGTTTATAGCCGAAAGCCGTCCCTTTCTGGGAAGCACAACCTTGTCAAGCAGGTTTGCCAGTTCTTTCTGGTTGTACGGGCTGTGAAATCCCTTGTCAAAACTGCATGTTTGAAATCAGGTAATCGACGCTGCGTTTCTTTGATCAGGGAAACGGCAATTTTATCATCGGTTTCATTGCGCATCACATGATGGTGCAAAATAAATCCGTACTGATCTTTGACAATACAAATCTTTAAACCAAGCTCCACCGGAACACCGGCTTTGCCCTTGCTGATCCACTCCGTGTGTTGTTCAAAAAGCGAAAACACCTTTTCGTGATGCGCAATACTTTCCCCGTGGACAACTCTTCTGCGAATCTGATCGATCTGCCTTTCGGCATGAAAGATGTATGCCTTCACCTCTTCTATTTTCAACTGGGCTATGATGTCGGCTGTCGGAAGGCAAAGACAAGTTTGCCGGATTTTATCAACGTAACATTGAGCCAAATCGATATATTCATTGTGAGCGGCAATGATCAGTTGCTCTCTTTGGGCTTTTTTTGCCTCATCCTTTGATGAGGAGCGCTTTAACTGTTGAGCTCTCCGGTAAAAGCGTTTTGCCTTACGGATGTGGTGGTTGCCCTGACGCCAATCGGAAATACTTACGGAACAACAAATTCGCATGGTCAGAGTGATCATTTTGCGTATGGCATCAAAAAGCAGATTGATATCAGTTGGGAAATGCACATCGGTTTTGGTAACAAAAGAGTCACAACTTCCGGTTAATTTTTCCTCTTTTTTTTACCGACCACCTGATGGCCGTATTTGACGACAATCTGATTGATTTTGTCCAATACCTCCGGGGTAAACAATGATATATTGTCCTTGAGCGTTTGCAGACCATATTGATAATCATCATCCATCATGCCATGGCCGAGCATTTGTCGGAGCTTTTTATGATTATTGGCAATATCATGGAGTTTATCATAATTCCAGTTGCAGATCAGCCTCAGGGTACCCAGCACAAATATTTTCCACAAATCCATGCCGTTGCGGCCATTTTGGGTATCAACATGAGGCGGGACAATCCCGGCTAAAACCTCAAACACCTGCTCGCGCAGTTTCCGGTCACAATATATGGCCTGAAGCCCCATAAGTAATTTTGGAGTTTCATCTCTTGAACGCAGATCGAACTTTATGTCAGCAATTGCTTTTTCGCCAATTTTCATTTGCATATTGATAATTTTTCGCATATTTTTTCCCGAAGATTTTGTTTGGCCAGGTGGTTTTTGTATAAGCCCAAAATGAACAATTTATTTTTGCCGAATAATTTCGGGATATTATATCATAAGCTAATGATAAGTAAAGCAATAAATTGGGTATAGTAGTAATTTTTTTTTATAAATCTTCAATCGAAAATAAACGCATAACCGCTTGTTATTTTATGCTATACTTGTTTTCGTTCAGGCACTATATATATTAAAAGTTGAAGGATATACAGATCAGCACAGTAACTTGTTAGCGCTCGGCCGCTCGGACCTGGCATCAATTTGCCCATTGATTATAAAGGCGAAAAAGAATATAAAAGAGATAATATTCTTAGCATGATACTTTCTTACAGGAATCTATAAATGGATAAATTACCTCTTTCTATAAATCCTTGCCCTATCATTGAAGCAATATTCGAGATTAGATTCGACCCTTCTTTTCCGGGAGATGCAATTTTTGGAATTGTCTTCAATCAATTTAAGGACGAATTTCAGAACAATTGCCTATATTGCAGTTGCCTGCGGCGATAAGAAATCAAGATCCGAATTTGAAATTCTCCCCACATTATAAAATAAAGAAGGATAACTTTATTATTCAGATTGGCCCAAATGTGTTTTCGTTAACGAACATTAAAGAATACTGCGGATGGAAAGGATTCTCGAAAAAAATATTTGACACATACAATAAAGTTTCAGAATTAGACTTGATAAAAAAACAATTTCGTACAGCTTTAAGATATATCAATATATTACCGGATATTAATGTCTTTGAGAAAAGCAATTTAGGTATCAAGCTTAATGATATAAGTCTTGGCGCAAACCAAATTAATTTCACGGCAGAAATTCCTTATAAACATGGTGCCAGCAACTTAAAGTTAATAAATTTTGCCGAAGCAATTTTTGAAAATCAAGCCATAAAGGGATCAATTGTTGACATAGACACTCACGTACAACAGGAAAAGTTTGATAACTTTAAAGACGCTGTTGAGTGCGCCCATACAACAGAAAAGGAATTATTCTTTAATTTGTTAGAACAAGAATTTCTTAATACACTGAATCCAGTCTACGAGGAATAATGACATGCCATTATCTCAATTCAGAAATGTAGTTGGTAGTGTTACCACAGCTGCTGTTCTATGTTACTCCTATCTGGGGGCACCAGCCGCAAATCCTGTCGAATTTTATAGTCTAAATGTTCAACTTAAAGCACCAACAGAAATGAACTTTGACTATTATCAGTTAATTGACAAAGACCAGGCTATTGCAATTGAGCAGATAGATGTGATCCACCAGTTTGCATCAAACATATTAGACAATATCAAAGACCTTGAACCTGAATTTTCTAAAACAGTAGATGAGAATTTTTGGGATTTAATATGATTCCATTTGAAGAAGTCAAAAAATATCTTCCACAATATTTGTCTTCAACAGCTCAGAAAGAATTATTCAAAGACTTAAGCCAATTTCCTCATAATATTGATCAGAGAATTTATACTTCACAATTGTCTGACCATGAAAATATTTTTCAAGGAGATGGTATACAAAACTTGCTCTACATAAATTTACCGAGTACCGATATTGGTGAAGTACCCGGTATGATATTGTCAAATACTTGTGATATTGATCCTACCAATAAACGGTTTATGCCATTACGAATGGTATATACCCCTATTTTCAATCTTACCAAATACGAACAAACTTTGATAAAAACCCACGTTGAAACAGGAAAGAAAACAATTCAGTCAGTTAATTCTCACATCTCCGACATAAGGAAACAGTACGTCAGTCATATCTTCTATCTTCTGTTCCCATAGCCAGCAGTTTTCCCTTGTGGATCAGTCCGAGACGGCTGCATCGTTCAGCCTCATCCAGATAAGCGGTAGAGACAAAGATGGTGACTTTTTCAAGCAAAAGCTGGTATAGAATACGCCAGAAATCACGGCGGGACACCGGATCCACACCGTTGGTCGGTTCATCCAGGAATAAAACTTCCGGAGTATGAATCAGCGCGCAGGCCAGTCCAAGCTTTTGTTTCATACCTCCCGAAAGGTTGCCGGCATAACGTTTCTTAAAAGGAGTCAGGTTGCTGAAAGATACCCGGGGACTCTCTTTTCCGACCCGCTCCATATTGTCCATTAATCGTCGCCTGAGCAACTTCAGAATGGCATCAAGTATGTCATCCTCGCTCTTAATGAAAAAAAGCCTCACTGTCAAGCCTAATTAGATTTCTAAATAGGGCCTGAATTTGCACTTGACACCAAGAATCAGTCGTATCATATTAAATGTGACAATTGTAACAGGATATTTGCTATGGAAAATATTATTTCTGGAAAATGGCTGCTTCTGGTTCATCAGATACCACCCAAACCCGATTCCTTCAGAATGAAAATATGGAGACGCTTACAACAGGTTGGAGCGGTGGCTATCAAACAATCGGTCTATGCCATGCCCTTTTCCGATCAGTCCCGTGAAGATCTGAGCTGGATTCTCAGGGAAATTATCGAAGGCGGCGGGGATGGTTCAATTATCGAGGCGCGCTTTGTGGAGGGGCTGACGGATAAACAGGTTATCAGCCTGTTTCAAAACGCACGCAAGGCGGATTATGAAAAACTCATTCAGGATGCCGGTCTTTTGTTATCGAAGTGGTCCGCAAAGCATGACAATCCGGAAGAGCCTATGGTAAAAGGGCCGGCTCAACCGGCCAGATTGCAGCGAAGGCTGGATGAAATCGCGGCCATAGATTTTTTTAAGGCCCCGGAGCGGGGTACTGCTGAAATTCTGGTTAAAGATTTAACAGTACGTTTATCCGATGAACCATCCCTTGAGGCGGTTATTAAGGAAAGAATTGACCATATGAAAGGAAAGATCTGGGTCACAAGGGAAAACCTTTTTGTGGACCGCATGGCCTGCGGCTGGCTTATCAGGCGCTTCGTGGACAGTGAGGCAGCTTTTAAATTTGTCTCCGGCGCACACTATACGCCGGAAAAAGGGGAGGTCCGGTTTGATATGTTCGATGGAGAATTTACCCATGAAGGAGACCGCTGTACTTTTGAAGTCATGATTCAACGTTTTCAGCTTCAGGACAAAGCCCTGGTTACCCTGGCCGAAGTGGTACACGATATCGATTTAAAAGATGGCAAATTCGGCCGTGCTGAAACGGATGGTTTAAACGCCCTTTTGACCGGTCTGACGGCATCCCGGTCTGACGACAACCAGCGCATGGCGGAAGGCGCACAATTGTTTGAAAACCTTTACGCATATTTTCAGCGGCACAGGGAAAGCTAAATGAATACATCCAAAAGTATAAAGGCTCGTGCCTCCAGGCTTACCGGTTTTCTTGGACTCCAGCGAAGCACTACCGGGCTATTGGCCATGGTGGTACTTTTAGGCATGGGCGAGCGTATGGCCGAGCGTTTCCTTCCCATTTATATGCTGGCCCTGGGCGGCGGTGTGCTGGCTATCGGTCTTCTGCAGGCCATGGACAATCTGCTGTCGGCACTCTATTCATTTCCCGGGGGTTACCTGTCTGACCGCATCGGTACCAAGAAATCGCTTTTAATTTTCAACCTGGTGGCCATGGCCGGTTTTGCCCTGGTAATTCTGATCCCCACATGGCAGGCGGTGCTGGCCGGAGCGGTGCTCTTTATTTCCTGGTCGGCCATCTCCCTGCCTGCCACCATGAGCCTGATTTACAAGGTGCTGCCCCAAAATAAGCGCACTATGGGGGTGACCATGCACTCACTGGTCAGGCGTATCCCCATGGCGCTCGGTCCTTTGCTCGGCGGTTTATTTATCAGCCTGTGGGGTGAGCGCGATGGGGTCCGCCTGGCATTTGTCGCGGCCCTGGTCATGGCGGCAATGGCGCTGATTCTTCAGCAGATGATGATCGAAGACGACCCACGGAACAACAATGTTACATCCGATACCTGTCGTCTCACACCGGAGAAAAACCCGCTGAAGTTATTCGCATTGATGAATCCGTCCTTGAAAGGGCTGCTCGTGACCGATATTCTTATCCGGTTCTGCGAACAGATTCCCTATGCTTTTGTGGTTGTCTGGTGCATGAAGACCATTGCCGAACCTGTTTCTGCTATTCAATTCGGCATGCTGACCACTATCGAGATGGCCACGGCTGTGCTTGTGTATATTCCTGTGGCCTATCTGGCCGACCGCGGCACCAAGAAACCCTTTGTGCTCATGACCTTTGTTTTTTTCACGCTGTTTCCCCTGATGCTTCTCTACAGCCGTTCTCTCCAGTGGCTGATTGTGGCGTTTATGCTGAGAGGTCTGAAAGAATTCGGCGAGCCCACCCGGAAAGCTCTGATCATGGATTTGTCGCCCGATTCTTGCAAGGCAGGCATGTTCGGTTTGTACTACCTGATACGGGATGTCTTTGTTTCGGTCGCTGCTCTGGGTGGTGCGTTTTTATGGCAAATCAGCCCGGAAACAAATCTTGTCACCGCGTTTGTTTTCGGGGTTATCGGTACTGTGGGATTTGCAGTCTTTGGCCGCGAAATACCGGTAGCATCACCATTGCAAAAAGAAAAATCATAAATGAATCATTAATAAAACACATCGAAATCGAGCCCAAGGGAGGATGGAACACGATGCGATCCAATTTGAAGCCGGTAATGACCGTGTCATTCAAGCAGGCTCTGAAATTTTGGACCAAGCTGGGTTTTATCAGTTTCGGAGGCCCTGCCGGCCAGATTGCCATCATGCACCATGAGGTGGTGGAACGACGTAAATGGATCGGTGAGAACCAATTTCTGCGGGCGCTCAACTTCTGCATGTTGCTACCCGGACCCGAAGCCCAGCAACTGGCCATCTATATCGGTTGGCGGTTGCACGGCATATTGGGTGGTATCTCGGCCGGGGCACTTTTTGTTATCCCTTCGATATTTGTCATGCTGCTGTTAAGCTACCTGGCCGTGGCCCATATCGATATCCCGGCAGTGGCTGCGGCTTTTTACGGCATACAGCCGGTGGTCGTGGCCGTGGTGGTTGAAGCCGTGCTGCGTATCGGCAAAAAAGCGCTCAAATATTATGTGCTGTATGGATTTGCCGCTTTGGCGTTTGTCTCCATTTTCTTTTTCAAAATCCCGTTTCCCTATATTATTGTCGCAGCCGCCCTTGGAGGGTTATTCATGAGGCGCCGGCACCCCCATGCTTTTTGCAGGGGCGTTTTTGACCCACAAACCCGGGAATGCCGCATCGAAAAAGATCCAGCCAATAAAAAAAACAACACCCGTCCATCTTTAGCCTATGTCGCACGGGTCTTTATTGTCTGTCTTGGCTTGTGGGCTGTTCCGGTTGGGGCATTATGGGCCTGGAATGGTTACCATGGCACACTGACACAGATCGGTTTGTTCTTCACCAAGGCCGCTTTTATCACCTTTGGTGGTGCCTACGCCGTGCTCAGCTACATATCCGATGTGGCAGTGACAAGAGGTTGGCTTGCAATCGAGCAGATGCTCATCGGCCTGGGCCTTGCGGAATCGACCCCGGGTCCGCTGATCATGGTGACACAATATGTCGGTTTTCTCGGAGCCTGGAATCTGCCCGGAGAACTGAGCCCTCTGACATCGGGAATTATCGGTGCTTTAACCACGACCTATGTCACATTTTTACCCTGCTTTTTCTTTATATTCGCCGGAGCTCCCTTTATCGAAGCCATGGCCGGTAACCAGCGTCTGCAGGCTGCACTCACCGGTATCACTGCAGCGGTGGTGGGTGTGGTGCTCAACCTGGCGGTCTGGTTCGGGCACAAAGTTATTTTACCCAGTGGCAGCGTCGATTTTTTTGCCCTGACATCGGCCGTTATCTCGCTGATTCTGCTTTTGAGATTTCATTTGCCCATCCACTATCTGGTGCCAGTGGGTGCTATGACGGGAGTGATTTGGCAAACAATGATTCCATAAACATGTTTTGGAAAATTTTTACAAACCTTTCCCGGATACGGAAAAAATGATTATTGTCGTGATACCTTTTTCATGTTTGCGGCAAGCTCTATGATTTCGGTTAAATCTTGCTGCATGGCACTCCATCCATACCACAATGCATAATCAGGGTTGGCGTGAAAAGTCCCCTGAAAAGTTCTCATACGATGTTTTAAAAACATCAGGAAAAGCTTCTGTTCAATTACGGTGGGAGCGTCGTGAAATGCCAGAAGGTCCGGGAATGCGTAAGCATAATTTTCGGGTCTGGCCAAAATGCCTTCTTTATAAAGATCCGCCACAGTTTTGATGGCCTCCGCCATTAAACGGTCTGCGTTGCGAATCATCTCATCGCCTTTTTCCAACTCTCCTTTGACAAAGTTGATTGAATGACACTCATTGCAGATTTTAAGCATTTTATCCCGTTCAGCCTGCCAGTCTTCCTGGGTCAGACGGGCCATATCCGCTTGTTTGACAACTTCCAGCCGGGCGGTGGGATTGCCTTCCGGATCAAGCACTCCAAGGGCTTGCAGAATCGTTGCCCGATCTGATGCCCACTGTTTGTCTTCGGGCATGGGAAGACGTACGGCAAGAAAGCCCCATGCGGTTCGGACCTCATGATTGCCACTGCTCATGTGACAGGTCTGACATGTGGGTGCCGCAGCGTCCTCAGGCAGTTTGCCGATTTGTTTTAAAAGGAAGCGTACACCATGTTTGGATGACTCATACATCTCCCATTGGGGGTGGTCAAAGCCCATATGGCAGGTCCGACAGGCCTGGGGCTGCCTGGCTTCTTCGCGGGAAAACAGGTGCCGTGTGTGGCATACATCGCAAGATGCCAATCCAAATCCCGGACTATCCTTTTTCAACTCCTGGATTTCTTCCTCGGTTTTAATTCCGTGTTTATGGCATCCGCCGCACCCTTTCATGCCTTCCGTGAGGGTCATCGGCTGCCAGTGAAATGTCGGCATGGCTTTCATGGCAGCCCATGCCAGCGCATGCTTCCCCTTTTTGAACTGATCAACCTGAGTCTCATGGCATGCAGCACAGGTTTCATGTGTGGCCAGCCTGGCATTTTGGGTGTCGTCATCGGACATGTGTTCTTTTCCATGGCAGGAAATGCAGGTCACATCGTTTTGGCTGTGGATGCTCAGTTTCCAGTCCGTGACGATCTGCGGTGTTTTCTGCAGGTGGCATTTCAGGCATTGCTCGCCGGCTGACATCTCATTTTCTGTAGCGGCAAACAGATTTTGAGTAAACCAAACGAGAAAGGCCGGTAAAACAAGAAACATCATGGCAAAACGACAAAATTTCATGGCAGCCTCCTCCATCTTAAAAATTTGTTTCAAATACTACTTAGGCAAATCAATGTCAATCAAATGATCTTATAGACTGTCAAACGTTTCGCAGTTGCGGAAGATGTTATAGTTTTTTTCGTCCAGAGGATAATCCCAGGAGCCGGTCTGATGAACAATTTTACCACTAAAACCGGTTTTAAAACGATAGAGGCCGAAAAAGGGGTGTTCAGGGTCTTTAGAGGGTGAAACCGCCCCCAGATCATAGCTCAGACACCCTCTCAATCGTCCAAGTTGTATGGCCTTCCAGTGAATTGCGTAAGATGCCATCAAATTCCTTTTTCGATTTGAAGAAGCTCCGAACAAATAGGTGGCTGTATGGCCGGAGATGGCAATAATAGCACCGGAGAGCAGATCATGATCATGGCAGGCAAGAAGAAAGATAATTTCGCACGGTTTGGATGGCGAGGATAATGGCGAAAAAAGTGCGGAAAAGTGCCTGAATCCACAGAGATGAATATGGTTGCGTTTTGCCGTCTGCTGATACATGTCGTAGAAAGCCGGAAGTGAAGCAGGTGAAGCCTGGCATACCCTGACACCTTTTTTCAGAGCCAGACGAATATTATACCGGGTTTTGGGTTTCATGTCCGACATAATTTTTACTTCCTCCCGGTCAATGTCCAGGATAACTTTGTCGGCGAAAGTATGATTCACCGCCGATTTTCTGAGATTCCAGGCTTTGGTGCCGAAATTCATACGCAGTTCCTGCAATCGAGCTTCAGGCCGCTGGAAGACCTGAGTCTGAGCTGAAGCATTGCATTGTTCAGCCGAATAGGGTGATTCCCAGGGAAGATCATACCGGATAAAGACGGTTCCCGTATCCAGATACTTGCTTATGGCCTCGGAAAGTGCTTCCAGGAAAATACCGTACTGATCCGTTTCCGGACAAAATTCCGGCCCCTGCGGAACATAAGCCAACGAGAATCCGGATGGTGAGGTTTTTGTCAGTACAAGGACATCACCTTGCAATCCTGGGGAAGCCAGATCAAAAGCAAGTGACTCCCATCCAAGCCGAGATTTAACCGCGCTCCAGAACGCGGTCTGGAAAACAATATCTGTCGGAAATACTTCTCCTGCCTCCTTTTGTTTCAATGTTATCTTCATTTTTCCCTCCTTATCAAACCAAATTTATTATTGCAGCACGAAAATAAAGAAATATAGGCACTTTTCAAAACTTATTTCTCTTTGAGCGCTTGATTGTTTTTTCGATTTCTACCGCCCAAAATACTATCGAAGAAAGCAGTACTGTTAAAACCAGTTCCCCGGCAGTAAGCGGTGCGGTCTTGAATATCGGGTTCAGAAACGGCACATAAATGGTGGCCATCTGAAGGGCGATTGTCAGCAGGACTGCCCCAATAAGCGGTTTGTTGGACAAGGCCCCGCGCCTGAAAAAAGATTCCTCTTCTGATCGGATGGCCAGGACATGTCCCATCTGGCTTAAGCAAAGGACCGTAAAGACCATGGTTTGCCAGTGGGTCTGGCTTCCGTCGATAAACAAGGCCTGGGTTATGATGGAAACGGCACCCATGAGAAGTCCAACCCAGATGATGTGGGTACCAAGGCCGTGGGCGAAAATGCTTTCCTTAGGGTGTCTGGGGGGACGGTTCATGATGTTTTTTTCCCCGGGCTCGACAGCCAGAGCCAAACCTGGTACACCATCGGTCACCAGATTTATCCACAGAATATGGATCGGCAGCAGGGGAATCGGGAGGCCGAGAAAAGGCGCCAGAAAAATGGTGCAGATCTCGCCTGAATTGCTGGTCAGGGTGTATTTGATGAACTTGCGGATGTTGTCGAAGATGCGCCGTCCTTCCCGGACCGCCTTGACAATAGTGGCAAAGTCGTCGTTCAGCAGGATCATATGGGATGCTTCCTTGGAAACATCGGTGCCGGTAATACCCATGGCTATCCCAATATCCGCTCTTTTCAAAGCCGGGGCATCATTGACGCCGTCCCCGGTCATTGCCACAAAGTGACCTTTATCCTGCAGGGCACTGACAATCTTTAGCTTCTGCTCGGGAGCGACCCGGGCGTAAACCCTTATCTTTTCAACCTTGTATTCAAATTCCTTTAGCGGAAGCTTTGCCAGTTCCCGGCCTGTCATGACAGCCTTTCCATTATTCCGGATAATTCCAACCCGCCTGGCAATAACCTCGGCTGTCAGAGGGTGGTCTCCTGTGATCATTACCGGACGGATACCCGCAGAGCGGCACATGGCCACCGACTCTTTAGCCTCAGGTCTGGGCGGGTCCATCATGCCGACGATCCCGATAAAGACCAACTCTGTTTCCGCTTTTTCCGTGCTCAGCGGATCAGGAATGGCCTCCCAGGTTCGCATTGCAAAACCCAACGTTCTCAAACCGTTTCCGGCGATATCTTCAGCAGTCTCCGTGATTTTTGAGCGGTTAATTTCTTCCTGGCCTTGATCAGTAAACATCTTTCCGGAACGTTCCAATATTTCTTCAACTGCCCCTTTTGTGAAAGAAACAATCCCCCCATTTTCCCATGGATGAAAAGTGGTCATGAGTTTTCGGCCTGAATCAAAGGGAATTTCGGCCAACCTGGGGTATTTCTTGTCAAGTCTCTCGCTGGGGTAGCCTTTCTCCCGGGCCAAATCGAACAGGGCCTTTTCGGTAGGATCACCGATCACCTCTCCTGAACCCTCCAGACGGGCATCAATGCAAAGGGCCATGCTTTTGATCAGTAAATCGAAAGGGTCACTGGCTGAAAGCTGACTATCCTCGGATTCCATTATATCCCTGGGAGACAGTTCCTCTGAGCTTTTCAACCGGCCACCTGCATAGAGTTGTTCCACGGTCATCCGATTCAAGGTCAGTGTCCCGGTCTTATCGGAGCAGATGTAGGTAACCGATCCCAGGGTCTCTACCGCCGGCAGTTTTCGGATCAATGCCTCTTGCTTGACAAGTTTTTTGGCACCCAGGGCTAATGAGATGGTAATGACTGCCGGCAAAGCCTCCGGAATGGCGGCCACCGCCAGAGATATTGCAGTAAGAAGCATCAAAAGCGGAGGTTCTCCACGAAGAAGACCGGACAGAAAAACAATGGCACAAATGGCCAGGACAGCATAGGCAAGCTTCTGACCGAAAGAGCTAAGCCGTTTCTGAAGCGGTGTCCGTCCTTCATCCTGGTCCTGAATCAGTGAAGCAATTCGTCCGATTTCCGTTTTCATCCCGGTGGCTACAACAACTCCCTCTCCACGGCCATTGGTAACCAGGGTGGTTTTATAAGCCATGTTTTTCCGATCCCCGATAGGCAGGTCCGTTTCTCTGAGTGCCTTGATGTCTTTTTCCACCGGCATGGATTCACCGGTCAAAGCCGCCTCATCGATTCTAAGCTGTACCGTTTCCGTCAGCCTCATGTCCGCCGGAATGACATTGCCGGCTTCAAGAATCACAAGATCTCCGGGAACAAGCCGCTGCGCACTGACCGACTCAGGGTGTCCATCCCTAATGACGGTTGCCGAAGGAGCGGACAAATTTTTTAAAGCGTCCATTGCTTTTTCAGCGCGATATTCCTGAACGAACCCAAGCACGGCATTCAATATGACAATAACGGCGATGGCGATGGTATCCGTAGGCTCACCGATCACTCCGGCTACAACAGCGGCGGCGATCAGCACCAGAATCATAAAATCTCTGAACTGATCTATAAACATCATCCACAATGATTTACGTTTTTTCTCGACCAGTTCGTTGGAACCATATTGCTCAAAACGACTTTGGGCATCTTCAGAGGTCAACCCTCTGTCGGATGATTTCAGGTTTTCCAGAACTTCCTTTGGTTCAATCTGATGCCAGCTGACCTGACTGTTTTCCTTTTTATGCATGATTTTTAATGCCTCTTTAAAATGGCCATAGGCCTATCAACCAAGCAATGTTTAATGGGTATTTATTGACGACTATAAACTTAAATCCGACTCACCGCAACCCTCATGATATCCAAAACATCAAATCCCGTTACATCTTTTGATCACTTTTTATTCCAGATTCCGGCCTTTACCACCCTTTTTATGAAGCCTTGCTCCCTGAGTGTTTTACTGCAAATTTTTTCAGGTTCTGCCGGGATGCCTCCGGTTTGCATAAAGCCTATAAACCTCGGACAAATCTACAAGTTCTTGTATGTATCGCACTCTGGAAGACCTTCTTTTGCGCATCAATAACCAAGAAATCAAGATCCCTTAATAATTTTTCGTGAAGAGCATAACTTTCAGACATGATCCAAGGTGAGCGGGTGCGGTATTCAAAACCGCACCCGGAAACCGGTGGGCCGCTTTGAAGCGGAAAATTCAATAGGATGGATAAAGTAATTTACTTAAAGGTGCAGAAGATCGACTACAAAAGCAAATCCTCGCATTATCTAATCCGGAGGTTTGCTCTTAAGAAACAACAACAACAATCAGGAAATTTTTTGGCTTCCTTTGTAGACTTATATCGAAATCACATGTTAGGCGCCAAAAAATTTAAAGAGTTCGTTTATCTGAGGTTATCCCAAAAGTCAAGATAAATTTTGGGAAATAAAAAATATATTGAACCAGACAGTCCAAGGTTCTTTGTCATGCCGGACTTGCTCGGGCATCCAGAAAAACCAGCTTCTTGAATCCACCTGGATTCCGGCCTCCGCTGGAATGACGATACAAAAAGAAGGATTTTCATGCAGGATTTCAATCAGTTGTTCGGCTTTTGGACGCAAACCGGCGGCGCATAGCTTTTTGGCGTCTCTTTGGGCCTGTTTTGTGAAAACGACCTGCCACATTATCAATCAAGTTCCCGGGTACCTCAAAAAAAATCATGCATGATCGACAACCTTTCTTGCACCCTTAGAGGGAATATGCGAACCTTATAAAAACAGGCTTCCAATTCGCTCGGAACCTCAAGTACCATCCTGGAGCACCAAATGATGATATCGGCAAATTTCCCATGGGTATGACGATGGATTACAAGGAATTACTCGAAAAATATAATATACTTTTGGAGGAAGCAGATCGCTTAACAAAAGAAAACATTCAATTGAAAGCACAACTTGGACTATCGAAATCAGAGCTTTCCCGAAATACTGCCTCTGCAATAAATTCAGAAAAATGTATACCTGACGATAAACCGACAGACAGAAACTGTTTTTCAGATGTGGACAGCCAATCGGATACTATCTCCAAGATCGGTCTGTTCAAGTCACTTTTCAAAGGCCGTGATGATGTCTACGCGAAACGATGGGAAAATAAGAATAAGGGGACATCGGGTTATTCACCTGTTTGTCTGAATCAGTGGCAAACAGGGATATGCGGCAAACCAAAAATGTCCTGTTCCAAATGCGAACACAAGTTGTATGCCGCTTTGGATAAAGATGTCGTTGAGAATCACCTGAGAGGAAATATTGTTGTAGGCATCTATCCAATGCTTCCGGATGAAACGTGCTGTTTTTTGGCAATGGATTTTGACGAAGCAGACTGGCAAAATGATATCGCTGTTTTCAGAAATGTTTGCATCGAGTTCAATATTCCTGTTGCTGTCGAACGGTCCCGGTCCGGAAAAGGCGGTCATGTTTGGTTTTTCTTTGAAAATTGGGTTTCGGCTGCTTTGGCACGCAAATTCGGCACTGCCCTGCTTACCTGTTCCATGAGCAGAAGACATGAAATCCGGTTTAAATCATATGACAGGCTGTTTCCCAGTCAGGACACCATGCCCAGAGGTGGTTTAGGAAATTTGATTGCACTGCCCCTGCAAAAAGCGGCAAGAGAAAACGGTAACAGCGAATTTACCGATGAAAAATTTCGATCCTATTCTGACCAATGGGCATTCTTGTCCACAATCCAGAAAATATCCGTAAACCGTCTTGAAAATCTCATTATGGATCTTTGTCCTGGTCATGAACTGGGAGTTTTAAAAATCGACGAGGAAGAGGAAAAACCCTGGGTATCGAATAAAGAAAAAATCCCACTGCAAAAAATTGATTTTCCGAAGCAACTGGACATTGTTAAAGCAAATATGCTTTTTATTCCAAAGGCAATGATTTCCCAAAGGGCGCTGAACAGGTTAAAACGGCTCGCGTCTTTTAAGAACCCGATGTTTTACAAACAGCAAGCCATGCGTTTACCGACTTATGGGCATTCAAGAGTCGTCTCCTGCGCAGATGAAACCAAAAATTACCTGTGTGTGCCAAGAGGATGCGAGTCTGAATTGTCCCATGAACTTGAAGAACTCGGAATTGATATTCGGTTTATTGACAAAACTTATAGCGGGAAATGGATTGATGTGGAATTCAACGGACAACTCAGAGATGAACAATCCTTGGCTCTCAGAGCCCTGATGCAGCATGATACCGGAATACTTTCAGGCACAACAGCCTTTGGTAAAACAATTGTGGCAATTAAGCTGATTGCCGAGAAAAAAGTAAATACCCTGATCCTGGTTGACAAGGTCACACTGCTGTCGCAATGGAAAGAAAAGCTGTCGGAATTTCTGGTTGTAAATGAACCATTGCCGGAACAGCCTGCTGCCAGAGGCAAGAAAAGGGGACGAAAGAGGGAAATAAGGGTTATCGGTCAATTGGGCGCAGGTAAAAATGCGTTAAGCGGTATTGTGGATATTGCCGTAATGCAATCGCTGAGCCGAAAGGGAGAGGTCAAACAATGCGTTAAAAATTACGGCATGATCATTGCCGATGAATGTCATCATGCTTCAGCATTTACCTATGAACAAATTCTGAAAACCGCCCATGCGAAATATATCTATGGTCTGACCGCCACACCGACAAGGAAAGATGGGCATCATCCGATTCTGTTCATGCATTGCGGTCCCATTCGATATCGGGATAATCCCAAAAAACAAGCGGAGAAGAGACCCTTTGACCACTATATCGTTCCGCGATTTACCTCTTTAAGGGTTCCTGTGAACAGCGATGAAAATGATCTGTCTATCCAGGATTTATATACCGAAATCATGGATAACGACTTCAGGAATCAACAAATTATCGAAGATGTGCTGAAAAATTATCATCAAGGCAGAAACTGCATTGTTCTATCGCTCAGAACCGCCCATGTTGAATTGCTTGCCAAGAAATTAAAGGAAGAAGTTCCGGATGTCATAACAATGATGGGCGGTATGGGAAAAAAAACAACGCAGGCGGTTTTTCAACACCTCACCGATATTCCTGATGACAAAAATATCATCCTGGTGGCTACCGGTCATTTTATCGGGGAAGGTTTTGACGAGCCACGCCTTGATACGCTGTTTTTAGCCATGCCGATATCATGGAAAGGCACGCTGCAGCAATACGCCGGGAGGCTTCACCGGCTGTTCAAAACGAAAAAAGAAGTGCGAATCTATGACTATGTAGATATCCAGGTAAAGGTGATGGAAAAAATGTATCAAAAACGGTTAAATGGATATGCATCGATGGGATATAAAGCCAAAGGCGAGGAAAACATGAATTCGTCTTTGGATATCATTTTTAATAAAGATAATTTTTTACCGATTTTCAATCAGGATATCCTTTCCGCTAAAAAAGAGATTGTCATCGTAAGCCCGTTTGTCAGGAAAAAACGCACCCACCAAATGATGCAACACCTGAAAATCCAAACCGCCAAAAATATCCGCGTTATAGCCGTAACCCGGCCTAAAGAGGATTTTACACCGAAAGATCATGCCGCCTTGCAAAATACGCTGAACCTGCTGACAAGTAACGGAGTAAGTATCGTTTTTAAATCAAATATCCACCAGAAATTTGCAATCATGGATCAAACGGTTGTGTGGTATGGCAGCATCAATCTTTTAAGCTATGGAGGCGCACAGGAAAGCATCATGCGAATTGAAAGTTCCAATATTGCGAATGAATTAATGAAAAGCATGGGAGGTGCATAACCTCGCATATGGGTCGTTAGTGTATGGAATTGGGATTGAATGTGGGAAGGAATTTGAATCATATTCGAAGTTATCCGATTGCGATATATTAGAATAAAATTCATGTTATCCATGTGGAGAAATCAGAAATGATCAAGATATTTCTTGTGAATCTATTTTTTTTAAAGTAATTTATCAGAAACTTTATAATAACTTGTTCGGCAAGCAAGAAATGATCGAGTCTCGGAACTGGAAAGAAGAGAATCAGCGGATAGCTCAAGGTCTGCAGAAGGTTGCTCGGCCGCCTCGCTGGAGTGAGCGGGCATACTGCATTCTTGAGAGAGACCTCATGCTGAGCTCCTTTATGCTTTGGAGCCTTATCGAACTGCACAAGGTTTCGCGGCGAACCAGTGACCAGATATTGTGCGTATTCTCATACAAGGTGGTTGGAAAGAACGTCAATCGACTGAACGGGCATCACATCTGGGATCTCTACGATATGGAGCAAGAACGACTAGAACAAAAGAAGCCTTTGTAGGTCGCATCAGTTTATTCATGCGTATACAAGTTTTTTTGAAAAAGACGAGAGCATGAACTGGAGCGATGTTTTTGTGGTTGCGGATTTCGACAGAAAAGATTGCATCTGGCGCGTTCCCGTTGTGGAAATTCGTAGGTTGTTCCTGATGGCGGCAGGTGATTACCCGCACGTAACCCGAATGGTGTTCAACGGAAAGAAGGGCGATTACGACATTGAGACGAACTGAATTGCGGTTGCGCAAGAATGCCGAACAAAGCGCTCCAACCGACCGCTCAACCGCTGCGCGGTCTCGCGTCGGCTGAGCGCTAGCGTTCGCCGGATTAAAAAGGTAAACTAAAATGCCTGAGATCAGTAGGTTTTATGGTATAATCATTGCTATGTTTTTCGATGATCACAACCCGCCGCATTTTCATGCACGGTATGGCGGGGAGAAGGTGGCAATAGAAATAGATTCACTTCGGATTCTGGAAGGTCATTTTTCGCCCCGTGCGTTAGGTCTTGTAATCGAATGGGCCGTTCAGCACAGGGATGAGCTTCGACAAAACTGGGAATTAGCGAAAATCAATCAGCCACCAAATAAAATTGAACCGTTGAAATAAGGGAGGTGAGTCATGCTAAGGGATGTAATCTCAGCAAATTATAAGGGCGAATATAAAATTGAAATAATATTTGAGGATGGTGCCTCCGGGATTGTCGATTTCTCAAAATATTTACTTGAAGGCGGGGTATTTGATAAATTCAAGGATGTTGAATTTTTCAAGAACTTTAAAATTAATGAGGAACTCGGAGTACTGACCTGGGGAGATGAAATCGATATTGCACCGGAAACACTTTATTCTGAGGCAACGAACTCGCCTCTGCCTGAATGGATGAATTCACAGCAAGGTTCGCTGGCGAACATGTCGCTTCAGCCGACCTCGTAAACTCGGCGGTTGAGCTTTTCGTTATGCGCTACTACTAAAGAAATGATTCAGAATTTAGGAAAGGGAGTTCTACCATGTTCATTGCTGAGCCGACACTGGATGTATTTCTCCGAGGGCTGGTCCTGACCTCACTTGCCATGGTCTGGGTTGTGATGCTTGTGCGCGTGAATGGGTTAAGGTCGTTTTCGAAAATGACGAATTTCGACTTTGTTATGACGGTGGCGGTGGGGTCTTTGCTTGCGGGCGCGAGCCAATCAACAAATTGGAATGCCTTCGCACAAACGCTTTCAGCCATGGCTACCTTGTTCCTCGTACAATATCTGTCCGCGCGGCTCCGCAAAGCTTCAAACACGTTCAAAACGCTTGTGCAAAACAGTCCAGTCGTGCTGATGCGCGACGGAGTGATAATCCACGAGGCGCTTACCAATACACGCGTCGCAAAAGACGATCTGATCGCCAAGCTTCGCGAGGCAAACGTTCTTGACCTGTCTCAGGTTCGCGCGGTTATACTGGAAACGACTGGCGATGTTTCGGTGCTTCACGGGGATGTGTGCTCAGAGGAATTGTTGCAGGGAACCAAGCGCATCGATCGGTAGACAGCAAGTTCCGCCGATGTTCATTCTTCGTTCTTCCCTGCTTACCAGGCACGTGCCCAAGCTGAAACAGACAACTTAATTGAGAGAGGCCGGCTACCAAGTCATATCCCAAATCAGCAAAAGACAATACGACATCTAACAATCTTGATATCAACATCTCGGAAGGTGAATTCCGGTATTACCCGAAAGAAACAAATGAGTTTCTGAAACATCTGACTTCACATTCTGTTCAGGAACCGAAGATTTATCGTTGGAAAGTCTTCATAGCAAAACAGAAGATGGAAGGGTATAATGCCTTCGAATATACCGCTGAAGAAACAGGCTGGGTGTTTCTGGTAAATGCCGGCACAGGCCATGTCCGATAAAGGTAAGACCATAGGAGGAAATTATGAAGCACAAAAAAACAAGGGCGAGGCACGTCATAGTTGCGGTCTTGTTGGTAGCAGCTTTTGTCGATTTCAACCTCGGCCGGTCAACCTCGGCGGAGGACAGCGAACTCCGGATAAACCCCACAGTGGTGATGTCGGGACTTAGCGACCCGTGGGATCTGGCGTTTGCGCCCGACGGAGCCATGCTGTTTACTGAAAAATGCCGTGGGCTGTCCGTGCGTACCTCTAACGGGACGGTCCGGCGTTTGTTCGGAACTGCCGGCGCCGCCCTGGAGGCGGACGACTTTTTCTGCCAGAGCCAAAGCGGCATGCTGGGCGTTGCGCTCGATCCGACGTTTGCCGAAAACCGTAGCGTATACGTCTATATGGCCTCAAATATGGGCAAGGCCAAAACCAACCGCGTCGTGCGCCTTACCGTTGATGAAGCCTACACCGCCGTTTCCAATCGTAAAGACATTGTCACCGACATTGCGTTTAAACAATCCTCCAACCGATGGGGCGGCGCAGGTGCGCATAGCGGCGGCCGCATTCGCTTCAGCCCATTTGACGGTTACCTGTATGTCACCACCGGTGACAACCACAACGGGCCCCTTCCCCAGGACCTTTCCCGCCTGGGAGGCAAGATATTGCGGATCGACCGCAACGGCAAGGCCCCGAATGGCAACAATACACCGTCGGGAGGTGATCCTCGCATCTTTACCTATGGACATCGCAATGTGCAGGGCATTGCCTTTCACCCCGGCACCGGCCAACCGTTTGCCAGTGAACACGGCCCGGGCCATAATGATGAAGTTACGCCGCTTACAGCAGGAGGCAACGGCGGCTGGGACCCCGCACCCACAAAAGGGGTAACATGCCCGAGCGATTATTGCGGTTATACGTCCAATAAGCCCGACGGCTCACCGACGCCCATGACAGATCTATCCCGATTCCCCGACGCGCTCAAACCATCTTGGAACAACCGCGGCGTTTCCGAAGGGATGGGGCCGTGTGTCTTTCTGGAAGGGTCACACTGGAAAGCCTGGGAGGGCCGTCTGGCGGTCGGATTTCTCCGTGGCGCGCGCATCGAGCTTTTGCAGATGGATGCGATCGGCATGACAACCAAAGCAACCACCGTCCCCGATCTGCCGGCGCAACGTATACGCTCTCTTGTTTTGGGTCCGGACGGCGCACTTTATGTCGCCACCGACGCCGGCGAAATCTGGCGACTCAAAAGCGCCGGAAAATAAGGAGAGAGTGACTACGAAGCCAACCCTTTTGAAGAAAGGAAAAAAGCTATCGAGGGTTGGAAAAATAATGCTATAATCGCCTATGCAAAGCATAGGGAACGCTGCGTCGCAACTAAAGGTGACGTGGATTGAGATTAACCTTTCAACAATGAGAGGCAGTCATGCGGTGGAAAGACGGCAGACGAAGCAGTAATGTTGAAGACCGGAGGGGAATGTCCACTGGTCGGGTGGTTGGAAGCAGTATGGTATTCAGACTTCTTCCTATGTTGATCCGATCCAAGATAGGAAGATGGGTGCTGGTATTGGGCGTAGTCATTTTCTTTGGAGCCAAAATGTTGGGTTTTGACCTGATGCCTTTGCTTACCGGCGGGCAGACCGGGCCAGGTACTATCCAGACCCAATCATTCTCTGCTGAAGAACAGGAACTGGCCGATTTTGTTTCTGTTGTTCTGGCCGATACTGAAGAGACCTGGGAATCTGTATTTCACTCACTGGGACGGGATTATGAACACCCCGGACTAGTTCTGTTCACGGACAGGGTCCAGTCAGCCTGTGGATCGGCCCACTCGGCCATGGGACCATTTTACTGCCCTGGTGACCGCAAAGTATATATCGATCTGTCATTTTATCACGATCTGAAAAACCGTCATGGCGCTCCGGGGGATTTCGCGCAGGCATACGTTATTGCCCATGAGGTCGGCCACCATGTCCAGGCGTTGCTGGGAATATCCGGCAAGATACATGCTGCACGCAGCAAAGCTTCTGAAACAGAGGCCAACCAGTTGTCAGTCATGCAGGAATTACAGGCGGACTGTTTTGCCGGGCTCTGGGGTTATCACGCGCATACCAATCGACAATTGCTCGACTCCGGAGATTTTGAGGAAGCTCTTACAGCGGCCTCTGCGATCGGTGATGACCGTCTGCAAAGGCAATCCCAGGGAACGGTTACCCCGGATAGTTTTACCCATGGCAGTTCAGCGCAACGAGTAAGGTGGTTCAAACGCGGCTTTGAATCAGGCAAAATCAGTGAATGCGATACATTCAACACGGATTCACTTTGATAGATCCAATATGTAATGTTATGCCGCTAGCCTGTACAATTTATTCCACACAAAGCATTAAATGACAGCAATGTGGATTGAAACTGAAAACATACGAATCATTTTTGATACAGGGCAAGGAATTGCGTTAGAAAACAACGCCCTGACACTTGGCATCGACCCGGCCGAGGCCAATATTCTGGTTTTAAGCCATGGCCATTACGATCACACCGGCGGCATTATTCAAGTCCTTCAACAGGCACAGAAAACCGATGTTTATTGCAATCCGGGGATTGTATACCCTCGTTATACCATTATCAATGGAACGGCGAAACCGATTCAAATACCTTCCGATTCCATGGAGGCAATTGAGAAATTGTCTGTGGAACATCTCCACTGGGTACAGCAACCGACTTGGGTGCCTGATAAGATCGGTATAACCGGTCCTATTCCCCGTATGATAAACTGGGAGGACCCGGGGGGACCGTTCTATCTCGATCCGGAAGGAAAACGCGCTGACCCGATTGACGATGACCAGGCTCTTTGGGTCCGCACCAACGATGGATTTATTGTTTGTGTTGGCTGCTCCCATGCGGGCTTGGTGAACACCTTAAACTACGTTCGGAGCATTAATCATGGATTCAGGCTTTGAGCCATTATTGGGGGCTTTCACTTGATCAACGCAGACCGTGAACGTCTGGAGAAGACCATGACCGCGTTGCATCTGTTTGAACCGGATATGGTAATTCCTTGCCATTGCACAGGTGAACTTGCTGTTGCGATGCTTCGGGATACTTTGGGTGAACGTGTATCGCCGGCCTCTGCCGGGATGACATATTGCTTCTGAGTCAGATCTTTCTATTTGAGGGAACGATGGCTTTTGCTGGTTTTGGTATACTTGGTATGGACCGCTTTGTATCAAATTAAAAGATCCCGTTGATAAAACTACCGGACCCCGGGTTCACCGGAATCCGGCTATGGCCGGTTGTTTAAAACAACCGTAACTTTTCGAGATGTTATAGGATGTAACATCTAGTGAATAGGGGATAATTTTTATTCAAGGTATTCCTTAACCTCGCAGGAAGGCCCTAGTCCAGTCAAAGTTACCACCTTTTTTATTTTTATCACCGCCTTGATCGGAGCCCCCTTTACCTTATACTCATCTTTAATATTTGGAATTTCGAAATATTCGTTCTGATCTGTTACCAGAACATAAAAAGTACCATCATTATCGATAATTTTCATTGTTCCGCTCACGGTCAGTTCCTGGCCCTCGGTATATTTAGGTTTTTCGGAACCGCCACAGGCCCCCAGATTGAGCAACATTCCCGCCATCAGAATCATCAATAAAATCCAACTTTTTTTCATACCCTCTCCTTTTCATTCCTTAATTGTCTACAGGTTTATTAAATTGCAATTTCAGCCATTTTTTTAGCAGATTAAAAAGATTCGATCGGGAATCAGAATATTCTGACTCTGCCAAAAACGATCTCATATACTGGAAGCAGTGGCAGGTTGTCAAGCGATTCAAATTTAACAAAAAGTATGATACAATCGGATCAAAGCAAAAATTCTGATCTGCCACGGAGCTGAAGATGCCTTTATCTCCACGGATGAAATCAAGGCTTTCCATGATGCATCGCGGCTTGCCGAGGCGGACTGGCAGATGATTTATTTCGGAGGGGCGGTGCATTCATTTACAAATCCTGCAGCGGACCAGGCAGGTCTTCAGGGAATAGCATATCATCGCAAAGCAGATGAACGTTCATGGAAATATATGCAGTTATTTTAAAGAAATTTTTTCCCGCTAAATTTGATTTTATTTAAGCGAATAGTCAAAGGTTGGGCACCAGGAATTTAAATTGTCACTTGACACAAATGGCAAATTGTTATTATATGATAATCATTATCATATAGGATATATTGTTAACAAATTATCAGGGTTTATATTTATGGCGGATTTCGAAGAAAGGTTCCATTCGATTGTTGAAAAGCTCAAGGAGAACAATCATAAGATCACGCCGCAACGTTTGGCTGTAGCAAAAATTCTGGCTCTCAGCAAAGGGCACCCGAGCGTGGAAGAAATTTATGAGCAGCTTCAGAAAGATTTTCCAACGATGAGTCTGGCGACAGTGTATCGCAATGTCATCTTGATAAAATCGCTGGGGGAGGTGTTGGAATTGGGGTTTCCGGACGGCAGGAACCGCTATGACGGCAACAAGCCGTATTCACATCCTCACGTTGTATGCGTCAGGTGTAAAAAAATTTTGGATTGGGATTTTTCAAATCTGAAAGATATGGCCAAAAGAATTACCGATGAAACCGGCTTTAAGATTCTAAGCCACAGACTCGATTTTTTCGGTATATGCCAGGATTGTCTGGGAAAAAATGCCGTTTAATAGATAAATCTGATTTAAAAAAGGAGGTATTTGTATGAAAGACAGCGAGCGAAAACCCACCACCAACGACGCCGGGAACCCCGTATCCAGCGACGAGTTTTCCCTTACCGTGGGACCCGACGGCCCCATCCTGCTCCAAGACCACTACCTCATGGAGCAGATGGCCAATTTCAACCGGGAGATGATTCCGGACCGCCAGCCCCATGCGAAGGGCTCTGGAGCCTTCGGACACTTCGAGGTGACCCGGGACGTCAGCGCCTACACTAAAGCGGTCTTGTTCCAACCGGACACAAAGACCGAGGTGCTTGCCCGTTTCTCCACGGTGGCCGGCGAGGCCGGCAGCCCCGACACCTGGCGGGACGTGCGCGGCTTTGCGCTCAAGTTCTACACCACCGAGGGCAACTACGACATGGTGGGGAACAATACACCGGTGTTTTTCGTGCGCGATCCCATGAAGTTCCAGCACTTCATTCATACGCAGAAGCGCCGGGCAGACAACGGCCTGCGCGACCACGACATGCAGTGGGATTTCTGGTCTCTGTCTCCCGAAACGGCCCATCAGGTCACCATCCTGATGAGCGATCGTGGCGTCCCCAAGAGCTATCGGCATATGAACGGCTACACGAGCCATACCTACATGTGGGTCAATGCCAAAGGCGAGCACTTCTGGGTCAAGTACCACTTCAAGACCGACCAGGGCATCGATTTCCTCACCCAGGAAGAGGCCGACCGGATTGCCGGCGAGGACGCCGACTACCACCGCCGGGACCTTTCCGATGCGATCAAGCGGGGGGACTATCCCAGCTGGACGCTCAAAGTGCAGATTATGCCCTTTAAAGAGGCCGAGAACTACCGGTTCAACCCGTTTGATCTGACCAAGGTCTGGCCCCACGGCGACTACCCGCCGCAGGAGGTCGGGCGGCTCACCCTGAACCGCAATCCAAGCGATTTTCACACCGAGATCGAGCAGGCAGCCTTCGAGCCGAACAGTTTCGTGCCCGGGATCGGCCCGAGCCCGGACAAGATGCTGCTGGCCCGTCTGCTTTCCTACGCCGATGCCCACCGGGCACGCCTGGGGGTCAACTACAAGCAGATCCCGGTCAACCGGCCGAAGAGCCCGGTGCACAGCTACAGCAAGGGTGGTACGATGCGGATGGAAAACGTCTCCGATCCGGTCTACGCGCCCAACTCCAAGGGCGGCCCGAAGGCCGACCCTGAGCGGTATCCCGAGAATGCCATCTGGAGTGCCGGCGGCGAGTTCACCCGTGCGGCCTATACCAAGCGTAAAGACGATGACGACTGGGGGCAGCCGGGCACCCTGGTGCGGGAGGTCATGGATGACTCCCAGCGCGACCGCCTGGTGTCCAACGTGGTCGGGCACCTGAAGAATAGCGTGTCCGAACCAGTGCTGGAGCGTGCGTTCGAATACTGGAGAAACATCGACGCGGAGATCGGCGATCGCATTGCCAAGAGCGTAAAAGGAGGCTGATCTCAGCATACTTGTAAGAGATTTCAAGAAATAAAAGCCATCACCTAACACATCACACATAAGGGTTGATCTGACCGGATGATAAAAAGTATCAAATCGACACCGGTATTTGCCGGTCAGAATCAAACCCGGATTTAACCATCACTTCAGAGCCTTGCAAACCGATTTCTCATAAAAAATTTTGCCTTGATTTTTATTCAGAATTATAATAAAAATATAGTTTATTGTTAAATCAATTTATAAGATGATTATTTTTTATAATGATGGGTGCAAAAGCGGTCTTATTCCGTTTTTTGTTGTCCGATTGATAAGGGCGGAAAAATATCGATCAAAATGCGTCGAGTCAGGAAGGCAAATGACATTCGCCCGGTTAGGCAAAGTTTAATGCAAGAAGATGGCGAAATAAGGACGACAGCTCTGGAAAAAACATGCGATTTTTTATTAACCTTAATGGCATCTTGCAATAATAGCGGCAGGGTGCCTTTTTTGTTTTAAAAGTTCGGACTGATTCATTGAAAATAAACCGAAAATCATTTCGCCCTGCGGGTATTTTCGGATAGTCAGACTGAACCAACGTTAGCGGTATAGTAAGGGTGAAGGAGTAAAAAATGAACCAAATTGAATTTGAAGTCGGCGGCAAGTATGAAAACATGAAGGGAACCTATGAAGTACTTTCCATAAATGATGAGACCATGCAAATCCGTTGGGAAACCGGGGAAGAAGCTGAAACGGATATTGATTTTCAGCGGCGAATCATTGAGCGTATGGAATTTGAGCAACAAAGGCTCATTGAAAAGAAAGCCAAAAAGGCTAAAAAAGCAGCCGGAGGCGCACGTGTTAAATTTGAAGGATTGAAGGAAAGTGATTTCTCCAAAAAGGTATCAGGAACAATTTGGCGACGCCGCTCATGTCTTGGGGGAGCTGTCAAAGTTTTTTCGGATTCTGGTCGCTTGGATTCTGATCACCTTGATATCAAATCCTGGTCCATTGCTCGCAAACCCATGATTCAATGGGCCGATGTTCGGCATCGAAATCCCGATATTTTTAGTTATCAGGGAAAGTTTTTTGTTCGTTTAAATGAGGATAAACTTTACTGTGGCTACTGCATTGAACGCTCTAAAAAAGCTGAAAAGAACCTGGGAGATTGGGATGTTTTTTTAGCATGGCTTGCAGACAATGAGAACGAACAACATCTCAAGGACATAGCTTTCGACCGAAATCTGTGCATTTATCAGTTTAATAAAGATGGTGATATCGCCTGGAAAATTGATTCAAGCGGTGACGAATGGCGACTGGATAAAAAGGGACAGGAAAAACCTCTTGATTCTCTTGCCGATTTTTTAAAAAAGTTGTCAGAAGGATCTCGCCGCATAGATTTGCAAATCGCCAAAACCATGGACAAAAAGCAAGTTGTTGAGAAAGGCATTAATGTCGCCGATGATATCTCAGGGATATTTGAAAGCTTGTTCCCAATTTATAAAGCATCAGCCATCAATGGATTTTCCGCATAATTTTTTTGTATTTTTCATTCTTCACAAATGCATTTGTTTCAACGTTCCAAGGCAGGGCCAAAATACAAGCCCTGCCTTTTTGGGTTCAAAATTTTCAGAAAATGAATTTTTTGGGAGAATATTGCATGGGGGATAAAATCAAGATTGGCGTGAGTGCATGCCTTTTGGGGCATAAGGTCCGTTTTGATGGAGGACATAAACATGACCGTTTTATTACGGATACTTTAGGGCAACATATGGATTTTTTCCCGGTATGTCCGGAGGTGGAAGTCGGCTTTCCGGTTCCGAGAGAATCCTTACGCCTGGTAGGTAATCCTGAAAACCCCCGGCTCAAGACTACAAAAACCGATGAAGACCATACCGAAGGGATGCTTAACTGGGCCCATACAAGAGTCAGGGAACTCGAAAAAGAGAAATTGTGCGGGTTTATTTTCAAGAGCAAATCCCCCAGCAGTGGCATGGAAAGGGTTAAAGTCTATTCGGAAAAGGGTATGCCACAAAAAATCGGGGTCGGTATATTTGCCCGTGCGTTTATGGATCATTTCCCGCTTATCCCGGTTGAGGAAGAAGGAAGGCTTCATGATCCCAAACTTCGAGAAAATTTTATCGAATCCATTTTTGCGTTGAAAAAATGGCGTGAAACCACAGAGAAAGACCAAAGTTTAGGCAGCCTAGTGGATTTTCACACCCGGCAAAAACTTCTTTTGCTCTCTCACAGCCCAGTCCACTACAGAAATATGGGAAAACTTGTGGCCGAAGGGAAAAAATACTCCCGGGATGAACTCTTTTCCCGGTATGAAACCCAATTGTTGGAAACGCTTAAGTTGAAAACAACCTTAAAAAAGAATATAAATGTACTTCAACACATTCTCGGGTATTTTAAAACACAACTCTCTGCTGATGAAAAACAGGAAGTATTGGAAATCATCGGGCAATACCGAATCGGCAACGTTCCATTGATAGTCCCGATAACACTTTTAAATCATTTTGTGAGAAAATACCAGGAACCTTATCTCATGAAACAAACCTATCTTAACCCTCATCCGGTGGATTTGAAGCTTCGAAACCACGTATAGCAAAAAAATCTGCTGGGATGGGGTCAGAAACTCTAATTAACTTGCCTTGTTTGCCTTGTCCTGTATCTCTCGGACCAATCGGATAAAATGGTTAAGAACGGGGTCTTGGGATTCCTTTTCGAGCAAGTCAATATGAATTAAGTCATATATATTGAACCAGTCATCTTGAATCGCAATCTGTAGATTTGGATTGATAATGTAGCGGCCTCTTTCAATCCGGACAAAAAGTTTTCGGTTATAGGGATCTTGACGATTGATTTCGTTTTTAGAAAGAATGGCGGACAGATATGGCCGTTTTTTACGATATTCCGCTATGACGTGATTTGGAAAATACTGAAGGGCTGAAAGAAAAGTGGCGGTTTCAAAAGAAGGGGTTTTCCAACGGGTCTCGTTCCGCAAAAGATCTTGCAACTGGGCAAGCATTGAATTCAACAGAAAAAATTCCATGAGTTTATTGTCGATTTTGATCATTTTCTTTTCCACTTTTACCTTGATGCTGGAAGGTGAAAGATCGGCATAAATCCGTCCGATACTATCCCTGGCAAAAAAGTCATATCGATATGCCTGACGCAAAGCGATCTGAAGGGGGGTTCGTCCCCAGTTATCAGTCAGTTTGCAATTGGCCCCGTTGCCGATAAGCCATTTCACAAGCTCCTCCATGCCTAATTGAGCAGCTATCATCAAGGGTGTTTGATTGAAAGGATTGCGGAAATTCACGCCGTAGGTTTCGACTTTTTTCTTGATCTCCGTCAGCTTTTTACCCTGATAATCCAAATGATACTTGTTTTCGATGGAGGCCCTGAATTTTTCAGGATCTTTTGCGGGATTGAACTTCAATGCTGCCAGGGATTCGAAAAGTTCAGGAACCTGATGCAACACCGCAAAATCAAAAAGGAGTTGCTTGGCTTTACGATTATAATGTTTCGGATCAAGGGCCTCTTTTTTCAGCGAATCAATGTTTTGAGGTGTCATGATTTTCCACGGCACCTCTTTTTGGGCTAGTATGGTTCTGCGAATTTCTTCAGCCTGTTCGTTTTTACCCTGTAATTCGAGCCGATGAGCTTCCTCTTGCCATTCTCCGGAAGTGGACACCTGAGAAACAACTTTGATATCGCCGGACCTGGTGGTAAGCCCCATAAGGGAAAACAGGCGGTGGTTCGGGTTGTTTTCGATTATGTAAACATTGGTGATACCCCGTGTAATGGCTACATAAAGGGCGTTGATAAAAAATTTATAGGCTTCCAGAGATTTGTCTTCCTTGTCTCTAGCCCGGGCGTATTTAAGTTCATGCGTGAGATCTCCGGAGTTGACACCTTCAATGATGGCATTGAATTCAAGAGTGTGACTTGAAACAAAATTAAGCAAAATAATGTTATCATATTCCAACCCCTTAACTTCATGGATGGCAAACAAAAGCGGTGTTTTGAAAAATGCGCGCGCCACCTTTTTATCTTCAGAGCGCATAACAATTACCGCTGTTCGGGCGGAACGACCGGTTTTTGAATTAAGCTCCTGCTTGGTCTTGTCCTTATCTGCCAGAAAATCGATGTCTCCTTTTGTTTCAGAAACACATCGCACCAGATAGTTGCTCTCCCGGTCAATGGATCCAAAACGAGCGTTTTTGATCAACAGCAAACGATTGGCAAGATCAGTTACGGATAATGAGTTGCGGTAATTGGCGTTTAGAACCCTGATGATTTCTCTGTACCTGTCACCTCCTTTTTCAGATCCACCTTTGGCACGCTGCTCATAAAACATCGATTTTACGGACGACCAGGAAAAGAAATTGGGATGCACAATCTGGTTGGCATCACCACAGAGCACATAATTATTTCTGAATCTCAACATCGTTAGAATCAGCTGGATTTGTATATTTGTAAGATCCTGGACTTCATCAGCCACCACAAAATCATATTTCGGACGGCACAATCGGACATAATCGTAAGAAACCATGTTAGGTGAATAAAACTTGTTATTTTTTAAAAAATCGAGATATTTTTCAAAAATATCATAAACCGCCTCACGATCACTGTGTAAAAAAATCGACCTTCGCACACCAAGATTCAGATAGTCAGAGCGACCAAGAATGGCACGATCCACGGGATAGCCTGTCAACACCCCGTTAAATTCTTCGTAAAGCTGATGGGTATTTTTAATGGGAGCATGATGCTTATAGCGCTCAAACCACCGTTCAAATTCCATGTAGTTGATTTCACGGCCTTCAGGTACTCGAATTGTTTCCAAAAGCTCTTTGAAGGAGAGAAAATCGATACTCTGGCGATCATTTTCGTAGTCATTGGAATAATAAAGACTTCGCGCGTTTTCAGCCAGGTAAGGCGAAAGGGTGACATACAAGATATCGCCTGCCAGGTGTTTCAGTTTTTCCAGGGTAAGCACTGTTTTGCCACTGCCAGCCGATCCAATCACAATCAGTGGAGGACTGAGATTGAAAATCTCATGCTGAATATCATCAAATGAGATAATTTTGTCCAAAAGGTGAAAATCGGATCGCTCCGGATTCCTGTAAACCAAAGGGGTTAGATCCCCAGTGGGTATTTGTGCGGTAGAAAAATTAAAATCAATCTTGTCTTCATCGATTTGGGCACCTCTAAGAAACCGTGATTTTTCATAAGCATGATTTTTGATTATTTCCAACAAAAGGATGCAGCAGGACTCATTATAGCGTCCAAGGGTAAAAAGCAGACGATCCCTGCTGCTAAGTTTTGCTCTGTAATAACGGGTGCCTTTAAGTTTTTTTACATCAGCGGCACTGAAGTCGCCGGCTTGAAGCAGGCCCACAACCTTATCCAACTGTTTTGAAAGTCCCTTGGGATCCATTTCATTATATCTAAGAATTTCCATTAAATTTGTCATTTCTTTATTTTCCAACTATCGATTCAGCTTAAAAATATTACTTATGTAGTGCCTGGATGAAAGCCAAAGCGTCCTGTTTATTCCTAAACATTCCGGAATCCTGTGCCTCTCTTGTTTTTTTTAAAATTTTTCCCATGTCCGGACCCGGTAACACGCCCAAATTGATAAGATCCTCTCCATTAATCCAATTCTTTCTTTCAATCTGTTTTTTGATGGAAATGAAATATTCGGCGATAATTTTCCTGCACCAGTCCAGGTGTGCTTTTTTTTCTGATTCTATTGCCGATGGACCCATTTTGCTTTGGGTGTCCGCCATGCTTAAAATGATCGACATGATGGCATCATCTCCCAAATTCCTAAAAAAACGAATGATAGTGCTTTTTTTAACCCCAATTTCAGAAAGGTTAACTACATGGAGATGTTCGGCCGCGAGCATTTCAAGAAACATCCGGCTTCTTTTGGACATCTTCAGTCGAACAGCCATATCGGATAACATAGCCTTTCCTTTGGCATCGTGACCGTAAAAACTAATCCGGCCCGATTCAGGTTTGATCTTCCGGGTGTGCGGCTTTCCGATATCGTGAAAAAGTCCGGCCATTTTTAATAGCGGAAGTCGGTCGTTTTTCCCGAGACAATCTAATACAAAACAACTTTGATCACCAAAATAACTTTCAGGAACATTTAAAATGGTTTCACAGTTTTCCAATACACTCATGCTATGATTCCAAACATCCTGGTGATGGAATGAGTTCTGGGAGCAGGTTTTCATGGGTTGAATCTCTGGAAAAACAACCTCCAAAAGACCCAGTCGATCCATTTTTCGAATATAGGGAGTAGAGTTCGATACAGAGAAAATTCGGATCATCTCGGACATAATCCTTTCAGTCGCTGATTCTTTAAGCCTGAAAGTTTGTTTACTAATAGAAACCGCCGTATCATGTTCAATAGTAAATTTCAATTCCGCCGAAAACCTGATTGCCCGAAGCATCCTCAACGGATCATCTTTAATGGCATGATCCGAACATAACCTGATTAACCGCTGCTCCAGATCATTTTGCCCACCCAATGGGTCGATCAGGGTCGTTGAAACACCTTTTGGGGTGATTTCCATAGCAATAGCATTGATACTGAAGTCACGACATTTGAGATCTTCATTGATATTGTCTCCCCGCATTTCTGAGAGGTCTATGACAAAGTCTTTGTTATCCCGATCAATTATCCGATAGCATGGCTCATCAGCTTTTTTCTCAAACGCCACCACTGTCGCATTTTTTACCATAGCAACGGTTTCAGAAATCTTTTTGGCATTCCTGCAAACAATATCAATATCGTTGGTTTCCTTCCCCAGAAGCCAATCCCGAACCACACCACCTACCAGATAAAGCCGGGGAAGCTGTCTTCGCGGTGTTTCCAGCAATTTATGGATATTTTTAAGGAACCTCATTAATGAATTTTTCCTTTCCGAGCATTATTTCGGAATTTTTTAGCATTGCATTTTCAAAAGGTCAACTTTGAATCCCCCATGACATTAAAACCCTCGAATTCCAAAATAATTTCAGGATTGTCAAGTTGATTGATTAATTATTTAACAATGGATATTTTTGCAATATCATTGATTCTACTGACATTAAAATGTTATTATAATCAGAATCTTGCTTGAATGAAAAGTCGTTTAAAAATTACACCCAACCAAAACGGTGAATACGATATGAATATGACAACCAAAATTAATGTTTCATTTTGGAAAAGTTCCCAAATATTTTTCTGCCTGGCATTTATGGGGTTATTTTTTTACATCCTGCCTTCTCAGGCTATGGCAAATTCGAGCCGGCAGGAAATTCGGCTTCCAAATCCCATCACAGAAAGCCTCCAATACCTCCTTGGGAAACTCAATACTGACAACGGCGAAAATATTATCATGACCAAGATTGCACCCACGATCGATTTTGTCTCTTCCAGGGATAAAACATGGCCGGCCCTATATTATTCGGAAGACAACTTTAATGCGCAATCGGCGTATCATGAATTTCGTATCAATCAGGGGCTGGAGCAAATTTTAAAGTACGCATACACCCGGAAAATTCCATCTCAGGCGGTTATACCGAGCTCTATCCGGCTTTCCTATTGGAAACATTTCAGCGGAGCCGAAGACGGCAATCCCTGGTACTGGAACTACCCGGCCCCTGAAGGACAATTTCAAATCATCCGGGGAATTCAACGTGAAGCAACGTCTCCCGATGCTTCTTCCTGGACCTATTATACCTACGATCTGGAAAAACTTTTAATTTTAAGCCGCTACAAAGATCAAAATGTTTTTTTTTCCATCTCCAGACAACAGGACAAAGCGCCCGGGAGGAAGGCTTTTGCCTTGGGAGGCGATAAAGACTGGAACTATCTGTATACTCAGGAAACCGGGGTAAACAAAGCCGGAATGGGATGGGTAACACCCTATATGTACGAATCATTTTCCATCACCGTATTTGTGGAACAACCCGACAAATCCTCGGTCAAATGCGCCATGTTCAAATGGCTCAACGCCGGCGCCGCCAATATCAACATGGTCAAAAAACACCACATCCAGGAAGGCATTAAGCGATTTGAAACCGGCTTTAAAATGGTTTTGGAAAATCCGCACCTTCCAAAACCCAATGATCTTGCCGACGCATTTTCAGAAATCGAAAAACTGTCCATTGAAGATATGAGAAATGAAATCGGCGGGTATTTTCTTAAACTTAAAGCACGGTATCACCAGGATAATGTATTCAAGGACAAAAAACTGGCAGAATTTTTCACAGGCCCGGAATATCTGAACCAACTCACCAGAGAGGAGATGAAAGGTATTCTGAACCTTGAATATATGAAAACAATTCTGAAAAAAGATCCGATTATCTCCACCAATCGACTTTTGTCTCAGTCATTGGATTCTTAAACTGTGCCCTCACCCAACACTTTTATGGGAGTTTCTCCGACCAGTTTTTTCCGCTTTATCCATTCGGGAATTTCGGGAATCACGTTTTTGATTTCCGATGTCACCCCAAGGAGTTCCGTAATGGCCCATGGAATATCAAAGGGCCTGATATACTCTCCCGGCTTTTTTTTGAGTCTTATATTTTGATCAGGCGAAATAAATGTGGTGACGATATGATTCAGTGAGTGTGACGAACTGAAATCCTCGATATTTCCATGGTCTGATGTAATAATGACATAACTGCCTTCTTTCAGGGCAAATTTTACAATAGACTCGATAACATGATCAATCACTTCCAGACCCCGGACGCCCTCACTGAAATGTTTGCTGACCAAATGGCCCAACATGTCCGGATTTGAAAAATTGGTGATTACCAGGTCATAAATTCCGAGCGCAAACTCATTTAAGAGTTTTCCAGCGATTTCAAAGGCTTTCATATGCGGTGTTTTGTAATAATCGTCATCGGTAAATATTCCCTGGTCCTCGGCATAAGAGGGAATAATAAAACGAGTTTCGACATCTTGTACTTCGATGGATTCTCTTCGGCCTTTAATAAAATACCCCATGTGAACCGCTTTGGTGCTTTCGGCAACCAGCAGATACTTGAATGAGCGCTGCGATTTTTTGAAATATTTACTCAAAATGGAGAGAAAATTAAATGGCTGAGGTTTAATTGGATAGGCAATTTTTGCACCATAGTTTATTAAATCCGGATGATACTCGGTAATACAATATACGGAAAGATTGAGATCTTTATTTAGCCAGCCCAATTTCCAGGTTTTGTTTTTCTTTCCGGCTTCGGTTTGAAGAAATTTTTCAGCATTCAATAAGGCTGCTATTCTCGCCCTTTGCCGGTCAGCCCGAAAGTTTAAATCAACCACAATGTCATTTGCCTCGATTTTTCTCAGATTTTTATTTTTATCTTTAATGGCAATGGGTTTTACGAAGGGATCATAGGTATTTTCCTGGTGAAGATTTTTTATGATTTGGATAGCATCTTCATAGGTGTCCGCCTCAATGCCCTCGGCTTGCGTCAAAAGTTTATAATCCAACCGTGTCCGCTCTTCTTCGAAATCTCTGTCCATAGCGTACCCGCGTCCAATGATCCATGCAACAGAGTCTAAGGCATTGTAAGATTGCATCAAATCTCTGAGTTTGTACAAGAATCCGTATTTTTCACCTTCCATTTCCAGAGAACTTTTCAACGGGGCATCTCTTCCGTCCAAAATGGCCTGAATTCTAAATTTTTCAGGATTAAAACCGTGATGTATAAACACTATCTTTAAAAAACTCTCCAGATGATTCCAACAGCTGTGAACCCGGCCATCGTCACCATATTCTCCCGAAACCATAATAGTAACATTAAGGTTACTGTTTTTTGTTTTCGCCTCCTCGATTGCTCCATTGAGTGTCGGATTCTCGTAAAATGATCCACTTTCGATATCTATTGAAATTTCAAGAGGCACCTGAGGTGCTACTACAAAATTGCCCAATTGCTGATGTCCGGTTTCTGAGTTTCCCTGTACCTCAGGAAATAAATCTTCATAGCCTGCATCGACTCCTGAAGCTTTCGTGGATACCGAAGGGTAATGGTTCCTTAAATAATCAATGAAAGGGGTTCGAGCCGCCCAGGCAGCATAGTGTTTATCTTTTGCAATACTGGAAATGAGATCGTTTATTTCCTTTACGAGTTTTGGATACGTATTTTGAATGCCGGATAATTTTTGACATAGCCATGTCATTGACTCAGGCGGAATATTTTCAATTTCCCCTTTGAGCATTTTACAAAAATGAACATTGAGCCGGTTTCGGTTAAAGATAATTACGAAGGCCAACTCGGGTGAGATGTTGACACCGGCATTTTTTAACTCCCCGCAGATCGTTTCTTTAAATTCTGTTTTTGCGTGTGAAGACAACGCTGAAAATGCAGACTTTAAAATATCCACTTCAACATCAGGATTATATCCGTATCCATCTATGATGATTTCTATAATTCGCGGTTTCATTCAGAACCAAAGCTCCTTCACGGTTTATTATTATTTTAAATTGATCGGTTTTTTCATGGCTTCTATCAACTGGCTTTCCAGGTTCTCCAATTCAAACTTCATAAAAAACCAGTTGCCACCGCTTTTGGTAATTCCTATAAGATAAAAAGGTGGAAGATTTATTTGAGATGAAAAAAGAATTTGGATAACTGCGCTGTTTGTATGATAAGTAGACAGTCTGCATTCTGAAAAACCATGCTTAGAGGTTATCTCCGAACACTGGTTTAAAACAGACTTAAAAGACCTGGCCAGATCCGTTAAAACCACCTCACTACCGGCATAATCACAGGCGATTAGACCAAAATTCCGGTCCAAGACACCAATGGCGACGTAACCTCGAATTGATTTGAATTTTTCAACCTGAGAGTTTAAAATTTTTGCACCAACCTGTTCGGCGATGCCGATATTTTCATAGAGGTTCGGTTTGACCAATACCGGGATTCCAAATCTTATCCTGGTGGCGGCATTGGCGATATCTTGATTTGAATCAGATTTTACTTCGGAACTCTGATCAGAGCTGATATTTTGATCTGAAAAATCTTTTTTCCAAGTGGCTCCGGCCATTTCCATCAAAGGGACATTGACTCTTTTTTGATAGCGTCTTCTGGGAAGCTCACCTAGAAATAGTGAACAATTTTCCCACGACATCATTTCAGATGCAGCCGTTTCAGAGCTATAATTTTTATAGTGAGCATCAATTAAGGCCCCTTCATCAAAATACAGATACCCTTTTTTGGCCTGAGACCTGACTTCAAGGCGGCAGGTTTTTCGCTCAATCTCGATTAAGGGTAAAAAAGTATTTAAAGACATGCCCCGGCTGATACCTTCTTCATCCTTTAATGACAAACCGACCAGAATGGCCGAAACAAGGCTCACCATGCTCACCGGTTTCTCCACATGGTAAAGGATTTCTTTTTGCTCCAATGGCTTATAAAACCAGGGTCTTCCATAAGATGACATGACAATACAGGGCATACCCTGATGAGTCTGAGAAATATATGCCAATAGCTCTAAACCGTCCACTTTTTCAGCGTTGATATCTGTAACAAAGACCGAAACCGGCTCTGAAGAAAGAATCTTTAAGGCTTCTTTGCCGTCCAGAGCGCCTCTCATATCAAATTGGTGAAGACTGGAAAATGTCTTTTTTAAATTTGTGAGAAAAGCGGGATCTTTGTCAACAACAAGGACTTTGTCCATAACATACCTTTTGGGACTCTATTTTTTAGCTTTTTTTTCAATCTTGGCCCAACTGTCCCGCAAAGTAACGGTTCGGTTGAATACCGGCAAATCCGCTTCAGAATCCTTCATATCAACACAAAAATATCCCTGGCGTTCAAACTGACAGTTGCTTCCGGGCCTAAGTTTTTTCAGGTCCGGCTCCACCCTGCAATGCGTTAAGACTTCAAGGGATGTTGAGTTTAAATAATCTTTAAAATCTTTGCCGTCCTTCTTATCCAAAGGGTTAGGCACCGTAAAAAGACGATCATAAAGCCGGACTTGGGCCGGAACTGAATGAGCTTTGGAAACCCAATGAATAGTGCCCTTGACTTTACGTTTATCTTTGGACCAGCCTCCACGGGTTTCCGGATCATAAGTGCATCGAAGTTCGACAATCTCTCCGGTATTTTTATCCCTGATAACTTCCCGGCAAGTAATGTAATAAGCATATCGAAGGCGCACTTCACCCCCGGGATACAACCTGAAAAATTTTTTGGGCGGATCTTCGCGAAAATCATCGCGCTCAATAAAAATTTCCCTGGAAAAAGGAACCATCCGTTTTCCCATACTTTCATCCTCGGGATTGTTGATCGCTTCCAGTTCTTCCACCTGGCCTTCAGGGTAATTGACAATGACCACTTTCAAAGGGTCCAATACTGCCATGAACCGATGGGCACTTCGATTTAAATCCTCTCTAATGGAAAACTCCAGAAGTTCCATATCGACAATGCTGTCGCGTTTGGCAACTCCGATCCTGTCACAAAAATTACGAATGGACTCCGGTGTATAGCCCCGTCGTCGAATACCCGATATGGTGGGCATACGAGGGTCATCCCACCCTGTAACATGACCTTCTTCCACAAGCTGTATCAATCTTCGTTTGCTCAGGACTGTATAATTCAGATTAAGCCTGGCAAACTCTATTTGTTGAGGATGGCATTCAGTTTCCAGCGTATCCAGCACCCAATCATAAAGAGGACGGTTGTTTTCAAATTCCAACGTACAAATGGAATGAGTGATTGTCTCGATGGCATCGGAAAGGCAGTGGGTAAAATCATACATGGGATAAATACACCATTTATTTCCGGTGCGATGGTGAGGGACATGCTTGATCCGATATAGTGTGGGGTCACGCATATTGATATTGGATGAAGCCATATCGATTTTTGCACGAAGCACATGCTCACCATCTTGGAACTCGCCCGCTTTCATCCGCAGAAATAAATCGAGATTTTCCTCAACAGAGCGTTCGCGGTAAGGGCTGTCTTTCCCCGGTTCTGTGAGTGTGCCGCGATATTCACGAATTTTCTCCGCACTCAGACTGCATACATAAGCCTTGCCTTTTTTAATCAGGTTGATGGCAAATTCATACAACCGGTCAAAATAGTCGGATGCATAATATTCACGGTCACCCCAATCAAATCCGAGCCATCGAACATCTTCCTTGATAGATTCAACATACTCGACTTCTTCCTTGCTCGGATTGGTATCATCGAAACGCAAATTGCACTGCCCATTAAACTGGGATGTAATTCCGAAATTCAAACAAATGGACTTGGCATGTCCGATATGAAGATATCCGTTTGGTTCGGGAGGAAATCGAGTCCTGATAAATTTATGTTTTCCGGTTTTCAGATCGTTCGCGACAATTTCCCGGATAAAATCATATGAAGGTTCATTGTTAGGCATATGTTAGAAACCTTTCTGAAAATTATAGATTTTCATATATCTTTGAATAAATTAAAAGCCAACTATATAAAGGGATTTAAAAAGATTTCAAGGTTTTTATATATTTTTATTAAAGTTTTTAGCACATCTTATCAGAAAAAAGACATTGATAAAAACTGATAATATAAGTCTAATATCGTTACAATTAAAGTCTAACATTGTTACAATAACTTATAAATTTACTTGATTTAATTAAATAAATGAGAAATGATTAACCGCTCGGATTTCAATATTTCAATTCTGTGACTTCCCTTTTGAACATTATTCAACATGAGGTAGTTGTTATCATGGGTATTAAAACAGAATCGGAAAAACCTGCAAGAAAAATGATTTCTACCAATTCAGGTCAAGCACAACCCACGGAAAATTTTTATAAAATAACGCAACACGAAAGACTGAATCAATTATTTCCAAGTCTGATCGATGTCATGGATATCGCCATGTGGGAACTTGATTTGAACTACACGGTTGTTGCATCCAACAAAAAAGCAAAAAAAATTTACGGAGAGGATGCAGTTGGAAATTTTTGTTATTATGCTGCCGCCAAAAGAGATAAAATTTGCCGCAAATGTCCCGCCAAAATGGTCTACAATGGTTGTAAAAGCGGCAGGTCGGAACATCAGCGTACGGATGCTTCGGGAAAAAAAATCTATATCGATCATATTGCCACCCCGATTAAAAATAATAACGGGCAGTTGATCGGTTGCCTGGTTGTGATTATTGACATCACTCAACGCAAACTGATGGAAAAAGAATTAAAAAAACATCGCAGCACCCTTGATAAAATGGTTTCCGAGCGAACAAGAGAATTGAAATACAGTGAGGAGAAATATCGCCGGCTATATATCGAATCCAAAAAAGCCGAGGCTGTTTATTTCTCATTAATTAATTCTTCGGCTGATGCAATTGTTATTTATGATTTGGATGGTCGAACCCAGTATGTCAGTTCAGCTTTTACCAAATTATTCGGATGGTCTTTGGATGAGCTGAAGGGAAAGCGTATTGATTATGTTCCGGAGGCCGAGTTGGAAAAAAGCATTACCCATATCAATAATGTCATCCAGCGAGGGATTTCCTGCCAGGCTTTCGAGAGCAAACGTTACAAAAAAGACGGCCGCCTGGTCGATGTCAGCATCAGCGCCTCAGCTTATAACGATCATGAAGGAAAACTTTTCGGATTGCTCGTGATTCTTCGCGATATTTCCGAACAAAAACGGTTGGAAGCACAGATTCACCATTCCCAGAAAATGAAAGCCATCGGGACTCTTGCAAGTGGAATTGCGCATGATTTCAACAATATTTTAAGCATAATTCTTGGAAATAGTGAATTGGCCCTGTATGGTTTGCCCAAATCAACACCCTTATATTCATTTTTAGAGGAGATTCGAAAGGCAAGCCTTAGAGCAAAGGATGTTGCCAAACAGCTTCTCAGTTTCAGCAGAAAATCGGGAGAAAACCGCTATCCTGTCAATATCGTGCCTGTTGTCGATGAGTCTTTGAAGCTGCTTCGATCTTCCGTTTCGGCAAATATCGAGTTCAGACAAAATATTTCAAGACATCCATATACCATTTTAGCGGAGCCTACGCAGATCCATCAAATTATGATCAATTTGTGTACTAATGCTGTTCATGCCATGGAAAGAACCGGCGGATATCTGGATGTTACTCTGGAGAATAAAAAAATATCTTCGGAGAACAAGGAATTATACCCGGATCTGAAAGCAGGCAGATATTTAAAGTTATCCATCAGTGATAATGGCCACGGCATTGCGCCAGGCCACCTTGAACGTATTTTTGAGCCCTATTTTACAACTAAAGATATCGGAAAAGGATCGGGTTTGGGGCTTGCGGTAGTTCACGGCATCGTAAAAAACCACGAAGGTGTGATCAAGGTCGACAGCATTCTCGATCTGGGAACGAGTTTTGATATTTATTTCCCGGCGATTGAAGCCCGGGAAAAATTCCAGTCAGACATAAAACAAAAGTGTCCTACCGGCAATGAATCTATCCTGATTGTCGATGATGACGAAATCATTTTAAAAATGATGAAAAAAATTCTGAAGAGTCTCGGGTATCGGGTAGAAACCTTCACCAGTCCATTATATGCCCTGGAACAATTTCTTATTGCCCCGAACAGATTTGATTTGGTTATTGCGGATATGGCCATGCCTAAAATGACAGGAGATAAATTTATTCAGGAATTAAAAAAAATAAAACCCGACCTGCCTACGATCCTATGCACAGGCTACAGTGAATGGATGGATGAAAATAAAGCCTTAAAAATGGGAATAAAGGGGTTTCTTATGAAACCGATTGATATGCACAAAATGGCGGTATCTATAAGAGAAGCTATCAATCTCAATAAAAATTATACTCAATTTCTAATCCCTGTCTGAAATTAGTGCTTCAGGATCAAAATCCTGTTTTAATAAATTTTCCAAGGGTAAAAATTTGGGCTCAGGCAAATCACACCAGGAAAACCAAACCCATCCATGGCACTTATCAGGTTCTTTCGGTTCCAAAATTCCAGAATCGTATTCTGAGATGACAAACAATGTGACATAATGCTTTTGATCGCCACTGAAAATATCATTGGTGAAAGCGCCGTAACGGATATTTTTAATGATAAGCCCTGTTTCTTCAAAAACCTCTCGTCGGGCACAGTCTTCGATGGTTTCATTAAATTCCAGATGTCCGCCGGGCAAAGCCCAGGTTCCTTCTCCGTGGGACATTTTCCTTTTACCAAGCAATACCTTACGGTCTTTCATAATGATCACAGCAACGCCCACCAGCGGTCTTTTGGTCATCCTTTTCCTCTCTTATCTTATCGTCATTTTCCTGACCGTCCCCTGGAAGTCAGAACCCGTTGAAAAACATGACCGATCGCCATCAGTGAAGCCGGAATCACATTGATTATGGCTTTTCGCCTGAATGCCGGATAGTTGCTCATACAAGCGCACAAGGTTTATTCTTTTGCGAAACCATCAACTTTGATTTTGTTCGGAAATATTCTTTTCAATGATGCAAAGCCCTACGATGTGGTGACCTTTAAATCGCCCGGATTCGCACTTTGAAACGTGTTCAATCCGGGTTTTTAACAATTCGGGTACGGCATGGCGTGAAGGAGATGCGTATAGCATTTCCATAATTTCTCCCACCCGAAGATGACTCAATGATAGTGAATCGTCCTTGATAATAATACCCATCCCTGATGTTGAAATGTCCCGGAGTTTAAATTTGTATCGGCTGGTCAAATCGGGGATATGAATTTCTACACTATGAAATTGATCGGCTGCAAATCGAGGTTCTGCTCTTTTTTCTTCAAAAGAAGCCTGGGGAATTGGTTCATCGGCCATTAATTCTTTTAACCCTCCGTGTCCTGTGGTTGAGTTTTTTCGAAATCGAATCAATTTTATGATATAAAAAAGCAGTGATATTAATATCACTGCTTTTTTATTATTTTTTTTATTGGTTGAAGTAAACAACTATTTTTCCAGTTCTACCGTTACAGGAACCGCCCGGGTTATGGTATCGTAAACCGGAGAATAGGTCGGGCCCAGTTTAAGGATTTCTTCGAGCTTTTCAGGCGGAGCATCCGCATCAATCTTAAAAAACATCCGAATCTGTTCATACCCCCGGTGAACATCGTCGGATAGTCCTAAAAAACCTTGAAGATCAATATCGCCCTCCAGCCTGGATTCCACCGAATTCAGTTTTATTCCCTTGGCCGCGGCGTGATAAACTATGGAAGTCGTCACACAGGCCGCTAAAGCGGTCAGGAGATATTCCACCGGATTAGGTCCCTGGTCATTTCCCAGAAGCAAGGCAGGTTCATCCGCATCCAGTTGGAACGGGGTATTGTGATCATGATCTTTTTGTGTACCATGAAAGTTTGTAATTACAGTGCTATTCAGTCCGCCATTGATCCATTTATTTTTAGCCCGGAACTTGAATTTTCCAATAATTGGAGCATTTTTTACAGCATCTATTGTTTCGAAAAGCTGGTCCACATTCACCCCATTGACTGTTACGGGTTCTGCTTTTTGAGTTTCAGCCATTTTATTTTCCTCCTTGAAATATGAGATCGTCATTTTTTTAACCCGGATTTAGCCTTGCGATCGCCGGCTCCTAAACCGGGTTATACCTCTGCGAATTGATTCAACTTGTATAGTGGTATTTCATTATTGATTACAAAAATAACATTATCAACGCAGCAGGAACGTTAAATGCCATTCTGGCATCTAATTTCCGGGTTTGGAAAGATGGCTGGAGATAAATTTTAAGTTGAATCAATTTATCCTCTATAATTTGACCTTTGAATTGAAATGTCAAATTTATTTAAGGCATGAGTTTGATTTTTAAGGCGAACCGCTGGGTAGTTCTCCGGTTTTTTGATTGATGGTTTTGAGGACTTTTTATTAAATGCTTTAACTCATATTTACAGTATAGATCTTTGAGGAGGTTCTTTTTTTGCATCAAGCATGGCGCGTATCTGTCTTTCTTCAGCCCTGGCCTTTCGAAGTTTATTTTCCATTGTCTCGCGTTTTTCAAATGGGGCATTTTCCATTTCCTTTTCCAGCTTTTCCACTTCATTGATGATGCGATAAAGATCCTTTGCTATCAGACGAATGCTCATGTGTTTAAAATTTCCCTTCCAAACAAGACGGTTTTTAATTTAACCTGGACAAGATAACTTTAAACTTGCGATTAAAATCAGCTGGTTGATAAGATAACTTTGCCTTTCGAAGGCCTTTATCTCCCAGATCCTGCATACGATTTACCAACCTGAATTTTTCGTTGGTCTCTTTGAAAGCACGCGAGACAAACATCTGGTTGATGGCTTGATAGGACCCTTGATATGACGGATTTCCTTTTTCAAAATGAATCAACAAAGTATCCTGAGTAAGGGTCTCCGCTAAGGTATAGGCCACGATTTTTTTATCAATGATAATTGCACCGCCGCTGATTTCTTTAAGCTTATTCCATGCATTTAATACCTTTTCGATCACCCTGTTTTCCGCGGCAAGTGCATCATTGAGGTCACAATCTCTCCATTGGCACCAGTCCGATTGCATGGCAAGCACATGCTCAATCATTTCTTTTCCAAAAGAAATGTACTCAAAATCATATTTTTTCAGAAATTGATTCAAAAGGTTTTTCTTTTTGTGAAAACGATTTCCTTTCAGCTCTATCAGATCCTGAGCATCATACAGATAATCCCACTGGCCTCGATCGTTTTCAAATAAAACCTGATCCCCTAAATGTTTCTTCCAATTTTGCAAAAGTAATTCCGGAATCCTTTCAAATTGAAGTTTTTCCTGTTGAAAATTCACAAGTGACTCTTTCCAGTCAATATCTTTCCAGTTCCCTACAGGGGTCCAATAAACCGTTTGAGGCTTTGTCTGCTTTATCCAGACAAGCCTTTCTTCCCATGCCCAGACTAGCCCATATTCCTGGGCCCAACCCCATAAATTTACAAAACTGTAATCGGATGTCTTTACCGGACAGGAAGCCAGTCGCTTTAAATAGTCATCCTGAAGGTCAATACTGATGGGTTCAAATGTATAAGGCATATAAGAATTCCTTCACTACTTTTCAATGGGTTCAAAATTTAACATGAAGGCCACAAATTCGGCAGCATTTCCGGCTACAAAATAAATTCCGGCCCTTTCCGCCAGGTCAGGATCTGCGCCAAATATTGGTCCTCCAGCAATCACACGAGTTTTTGACGGGAGATTCCGGGTAATTAAAACCAGATCATCTTCCGAATCGAACTGCAAAACCGTCATACCCAAAAAATCAGGATTAAATTTGCGGCACTTTCGTATTATTTCCTCTGGTTTTACTAACAGGCCAAGGGATCGAACCTTCAGGCCCATGGCCTTTGCCCAAAGTTGAATCAACTGCATTCCATGGCCCCAGCCGTCATCTATAGTGGCAGTTACAAACAAAGGGGGAATTTTCCATAAACCGGAAATGCGATTTTTTTTCTTCCAAAGAATTATTTCTTCAGCCGCAGATTGAAACCCGGTTCGGGTCGGTTTTCCGCTATCTTTCCAACCGGATATGAGTTCTATTAACCTCTCCCTCAAAGCCTGATTTTTATTTTCCATCCCTGACTGCCTGCTCCTTTATTTTGTTTTGATGATTTCATCAATCTGTTATTAAACCCGAGATTCAGGTTATCATCCTAATACTTTCAGGATTCGATTAAATATGACAAAAAGCCCAAAGTGTGTCAAATATTAACCTGACAATATCCGTATGTAAAATTGGATCTTAAATAATAAAAACTTGATTAAAGGAATTCTTGACCCATTATTTGCTGATGGGTATAAGAAATCATCTTTTAGTGAGTTTTCAACCAGAAAATGGAATATATTTATGCAAGAAACTATAAAATTCAGGGAAAGCCTGGAAAAATCCATTGATTTAAAAAATGGATTGACGCTGGAGTTGTGGGATAAATCGAGGTCAATGGTGGGTGATCGTTGGAAAATAATCGTCATCGCACAAGTTGACATTCCCGTGGAAAAAGCCTTTTTAGAAACAAATACCAACGCGACGGCAAACTTTGACGAAATGAAAAAGTTGCTGGGCGAATCCGTGCGTTTCGAAAAAAAAATGGAACGGTTTTTTATCGATGAAAAAGAAAAAGACAAGATCACCCGGGAAATGATGGATTCTTTGATAGAAAGTCTTTTTCCTTACCTTTCTCACCCTCAGTTTTGTAAGCGTTTTATCATCATGGAATTTGCCGGAGCCAAACAAAAAAAGTTATTGTCCAAACAGAAACAACAGAAAGAAAAAAATGGTTGAACGGTTTGATGCTGTTGTTTATTGCGAAGGAGCATTCGATACCACCGATGGGAAAACCGCACATGGTCTCGTTCGTTTTACCAATCGCTACAGGGTCATAGCGGTTATCGATTCTCATTGTGCGGGGCAGGATGCCGGGCGGATATTGGATGGTAAAGACAACGGGATCCCGGTGGTAGCGACTCTTGATGAGGCTATAAACACGGGGGGGAAAATCAGGCCGACCCATTTTGTCATAGGCCTTGCACCTGCCGGCGGTCAATTAAACTCCATGGCCAGGCAACATGTCAAAAATGCCCTGTCAAAAGGGCTTAATGTCGATTGCGGACTTCACAATTTTTTATCCGAAGACCCTGAAATGATTATGATAGCCGGAGAAAAAAAGGTTTCAATCCGTGATATACGAAAACCTCCATCCCGGAATCACCTCCATTTTTTTTCCGGTAAGATTCATGACGTCAGATCTTTTAGAGTGGCTATATTAGGCTCAGATTCTGCGATCGGCAAACGGACGACTGCATGGATTCTGACCAGAGAGTTTCAGCAAGCCGGTTTCAAATCGGAAATGATTGGTACCGGTCAGACCGCCTGGTTACAAGGGGCAAGGTTCGGGGTTATTCTGGATTCGTTGATCAACGATTTTGTTTCAGGAGAAATAGAACACGCGGTTTGGAGTGCATGGGATCAAAAAAAACCGCAGGTCATGATCATTGAAGGACAAGGAAGCCTCATGAATCCGGCATACCCTGGGGGATTTGAAATTCTTGCGGCGGCAAAGCCACATGTGATCGTTTTTCAGCATGCTCCGGCACGAAAATATTACGACGGTTTTTCCGAATTTCCGATCCACCCACTCACACAGCAAATCCAAGTAGCCCAACTTCTGTCTGAAAAACCCGTAGCTGCTGTTACCATAAACCATGAAGCATTGGATAGGACTCAGGTACCTATCATTTGCTCCGTTATGGAAAAGACATTAGGGATGCCGGTTTTTGACGTGCTTCTTGACGGAGCTTCGGGCCTGGTGGAAACGCTCAAAAGATATATGTAGTGCTTGAACGAAAACTCCCCTCCCCTAACCCCACTCTGACCCTCTCCCGATGGAAGAGGGGGAATTATGGACTTTACCTTCAAGCACTATGTAAGGTCATTCGTTGCTTTGAGGACCAAGCCGATCGGCTGCAATTCGGAATCCCAGATAGTTTTGTCTGCTTCCGGCGGCCATGGAATAGCGGTTGGAACATCTCGCAACCATTGAAAGATGTCGCCAGGACCCACCACGAATCACCCGGAACGAATCGCCGCCGATATAGGGTTCAATGATGGAAATGTAATGATCATAGGCAGAACCCAAACCGGTATCTATAAGCGGATTATAGGGATTGTGGCGTTTATAGGCTTTTTCATCGTAGACATCTTGCACCCACTCGAAAACATTGCCGCTCATGTCGAACAAACCCAGCTTATTGGGCATGCGAGAACCCACAGGTCGCGTGGAGCCTCCGCTGTTTCCTCGATACCAAGCAACTTCCTCCGAATCCATGCTTCCGGAATAATTCATTGCGCTCCCATTGCCCCGGCAGGCATATTCCCATTCCGCTTCGGTAGGGAGCCGAAAGACTTCACTGCCTTTCCGGATGTTCAGTTCTGCGATATATTCCCGGGCTTCGTGCCAGGAAACTTTCTCCACCGGATTATCATGATTTCGTTGAAAAAATGACGGATTTACTTCGAAAATTCGTAGCCACTGCTTTTGGGTCACCGGATACCTGCCTATCCAAAAACCATCCACGTAAACCTTGTGCACCGGATACTCATTGGGATTGCATTGCCAGGTATCATCTATGCAGCCCATTTCAAAAGACCCACCATTTACCCGGACAAATTCCATGCCTGTTTCCGGGTCAACCCAAACAGGACCTGATAAATCCGGCACGAATTTATCTTTTTCGGCCCACTCGCGAAGAGGAAAATATTTTTCGTTGGATTTTTGTCCGGCCAGCATCGCCACCAGTATCATGGCCCCAAAAATAATGGCAATCAATGTTTCCTGAATTTTCATCGCACCAAACGAGTTCCCAAATGCCGGCGCTAGCTTTAATTCATTTTAATACCCATCATCAGCTTGATGGGCGTGATTACAGCCATTTTTGATCCAATGGAATACCTGAGCAACTCCCCGAAACCTGAATAAAGGGGTTAGGCGTTGACGAAATTCTATCTTTTCATAAACCGATACAGAACCAATAGCAGAATAGCTCCACAGGTAGCCAGCAGAATGCTTCCTATATTAAATCCTGTGACTGGCCCAAGCCCCAGAAACGACCCAATAAATCCACCTACGAAAGCGCCGGCAATTCCTATCAAAATAGTAATGAAGATTCCTCCGGGGTCTTTGCCTGGCATGATTAATTTTGCCAGCAAACCTACAATTAACCCCATTACGATCCAGGATAATATTCCCATTGCTAACCTCCTTTGTTAATTTTCCCATTTCTGAATTTTTGCATACATGTGTTAAAGCCCCTTAATGACTATCCGGAGCATAGCCAACAAAAATAAAGGAGTCAAGGATTCGGACTGATAAAATTTTTTCCGGAAGGTATTGGCGATCGTAGCATAGGTTTCCCTCAAGGTTCATGTAAAAGCACGCCGCGAGTGCCTGCACCTGCCGATCCAGCAGATAGCCGGCAACCGTGGATAGGGTAAAGCCCGTGTTCGCGGAAAGCTCAGGGTAAAAAGTGGACGGAGTGGACCCAGAAGACCCAGTGGACGTCCCAAGTCCACTGGGTCCATCCCCCACTCTCTCCCGACAAAGCTCTCTCGCCGTCATGACGACCCACTGCGCCACGTCATCGGCGCTCCGGCATTTTGCATCGACCAGGGCTTGCCGTAAGGGGTGGGTGCGGTCCCAGCGGGAGAGACCATGCTGACGCAGGTAGTCCTCGTAGTCCAGCTTCAGTTCTTCGAGACTGGCCCGGGCCACCTGGGTCAATTTCAGTTCCATTTTTTTCGATGTGGCCGACGCCTCCGAGCCCTCGGCAATATTCTGCACCCCGGACCGGGCCGCTTGCACCATCTGATCCCGGGTCCGGCTGCCCCGTGGAACATAACGCTCACAGAAACGCACGGTCAAATCATACACAAGCTGCGCCACCTGGAAACTCCGCAGCGAACGGTATCCACCATGGACCGCCAGAATCGACTCCCCCGACCCCCCGGAACCACCCCCGATTTTTCGTCCGGTTGTTCCTCTCCGTCCTCTGTGTCCACTTTGTCCACTCATAACTCCCCCTTGAAAGCAATGGCTGCGAACTCTTCCGACTCCGGGTATAGAGCCGGGACAGTCTTTGAGGACGGAACCACCAACCGATGTTCGTAAATGATACCTGGTTTCAACGTCTCTTTCATCTGTTTCTCCGATTTTGCATAATGCCCAGATTCAGCCGCGAACGAAGCGAGTCGGACTGAAAGCTGATGTCAGCTGTTGGGCATTCAGGGTATTAACCAAAGACTCTTGGCACAGCGATGTCAGGACCACCATGATTTATAAACAAACAATTGAAAGCCGGACAATCAAAGAGGCAAAGAGCCCGCTTGATTTTTCCTAAACTTTCCTACTGGTTGCCCACAAAAAAGGACCGAAACGTTTTTTCATCTCTTTTTAAAGCTGATGATATTTTTTCCAAAAGGTTTACACGATCATCAGGTAGCTTTCCCTCAAGGTTGATATAGTTGGTGTAGTGGTCGCTTGTCAGACAGGTAGGGGTCTGAATATTTCTAATGATGGCGGCGGTTTCTTTCAGGACTTCGTGGGGGCTGAGCATTTCAAAAACCCCGGTGTTGACATCTTCGAGAAGCAGGGTGTTTATTTTGGGCACAAAAGTTCTGAGCCGCACAAAATCGGGTGATATTTCGTTTATAACCCTTGCTGTTTCACGGGCATGATGGACGGTGCGCTCTTTTCCCCCGATTCCCAGGATCACATAAAGGCTAAGTTCAATTCCGGATTCCATAACCATGCGCCCTGCCTGAATTTGTTCCCGGCTGGTGGTTCCTTTTTTGATTCGTTTTAAGATTTCATCGTCACCCGATTCCAGACCTACATGTATTCTTGAGAGTCCGGCTTCGGCCAGTTGTTTCATGCCTTCATAGTTTTTTTGGTATATATATTGGAAAGATCCGTAAACGGTGATTCGTTCCAGGGCCGGAAACACTTCCCTGGAAAAACGACAAATTTCGCACAGGTCTTCAGTTTTTACTGCAATGGTATTGCCTGCCGGGAAAAAAAGGGTACGAACATCCGGCCCATAAATTTGCCGGGCCTCCAGAAGGTCTTTTTTGATTTCGGAAACAGGCCGGACTTTATAACTGGGGCCGTTTTTATAAACCATACAAAAAGTGCAACGGTTGTGGGGGCAACCTGCGGTGACCTGAATCAAAAGAGAATTCGCCTCGCTGGGCGGGCGGTATATGGGACCTTCATAATGCATTTGCTTTAGATAATTTCCTTAAAAAGTTTGATTGGCCAACGAAGAATCTTTCTTTCCTGCCGCAGGGTGTTTCCATTTGCCGCCTTCCGGGTCGGATCGGATGACCGGTACAAACTTTGAGCGAGAGATTCTTCGGTCGCCTGGATTTCGATCAACATATTGGAAAATATTTTCTTTTCAATCATCAGGCCACTGCGAGTCGCTCCCTCAGAATGACAGGCAGTGGATAATTTTCGTAATCTAAATTCTATCTTTCTTTCCTGCACACAAGACAATATATTAACCATAAAATACCATCATTTAAAGGAACCATCAACGGCCATTGCCATGGATCACCGAATGAGAAAAACAGAATGGATTGTGATAACCGGTGCTCCCTGTTCAGGGAAATCCTCTGTGATTTCAAGTCTGGAGGCTCAGGGATATCGCGTGGTGCACGAAACGGCCCGGGCTTATATTGATGAGTTGTTGACATCGGGAAAAAGCGTTCAGGAAATCAAAGCCGACCCGCTTAATTTTGAAAGGACGATTCTTTACCGAAAACTCGCAATCGAAGCCAATCTTCCTGAAAACAAAATGATCTTTTTAGATCGCGGCATACCCGACAGTATCGCCTACTTTCTATCGGCAGGGCTGGATCCTTCGGAGCCTGTTGAAAAAAGCCGGGTTGTTCGTTATCGAAAGATTTTTCATTTTCAAAGGTTACGGCTTCAAAATGATCATGTGAGAGCCGAAGATGAGCGGATGGCAGAAAATCTGGAAAACCTGTTAAGGCAAAGTTATGAAATGCTCGGTTATCCGGTGGTTCATGTTCCTGTGTTAACAGTTAAGCAACGGGTTGATTTTATTTTGGAACGGCTTCAATAAGGTATTTTTTTTCTGTTTCATCAAGGTGTCGCCATTTTCCTTCGGGAAGTCTGCCAAGCCGAACATTGGCGACTCGTATGCGCTTTAAGTCGGACACACGATTTCCCACCTTTTGAATCATTCGCCTGATTTGACGGTTTTTGCCTTCCTTAAGGATAATTTTAAAGCGGGTGTCGGAAATACGTTTAACGCGGGTATGGCGGGTTTTGGTTCCTAATATGGTCAACCCTTTTTCAAGTGAGTGCAGCGCACCCTGGGGGATTGGTTGCGCCACGGTCACCAGATATTCCTTTTCATGGTCAAAAGATGGATGGGTCAGTTTCAAATGAAGTTTTCCATCGTTTGTCAAAAGTAAAAGACCCGTGGAATCCTTGTCAAGCCGCCCTACCGGATAAATTCGCTGAGGGATGTTCACCAGTTCCATAACAATTTTTTCTCCCGGATGGCTGCAGCTTGTCACGTACCCTTTGGGCTTATTTAAGGCAATATAGACAAGATTTTCTTCCGGAGAAATCGGGGTTCCTTCCACCACGACCTTATCTTTTTCCGGGTCTACTTTTGTACCGAGTTGAGTGACAATTTGCCCATTTACAGTGACCTTACCGTTTAAAATAAACTCTTCAGCATGCCGCCGGGAGCAATATCCGGCTCTGGAAATAAATTTTTGAAGTCGCATTGTTCAGGAGCGGTAATCCGCATTAATCTTTACATAATCATAAGAAAAATCGCAGGTATACATGGTGGCCTTGCCGTTTCCGATTTGAAGATCCACATGGATAGCATATTCCGGTTTTTTCATAACAATGGTGGCTATTTTTTCAGCTTCGGGACCGCATCCCATACCGTTGTGATACATCAGGACATCATTGAAAGAAATATTGATCCGATCAGGTTCCAGATAAACCCCTGAACGGCCCGCGGCAGCCAGAATGCGCCCCCAATTGGCATCTCCACCAAAAAGTGCGGTTTTGACCAGGTTGGAATTTCCGATGGTTCCGGCCACAGCGTGGGCATCCCCATCGGAAAGCGCGCCACTAACATTGATCTCCACAAGCTTTGTGGCACCTTCCCCATCTTTGACCATCAGCCTGGCGAGATACAACAGCACATCATCGAGCACTCCTTGAAAGGAAGCCTTATGAATCGAGTTTTCGATAGAAACGCCTGAAAAACCGTTTGCAAGAATCAGTGCGGTATCATTGGTGCTGGTGTCTCCGTCGACGGTGATCCGGTTAAATGATCTCTCACAGGCCATATAAAGCGCATAGGACAGGTAGTCGGGGTCTGCATCGATATCGGTGCAGACAAAGCAAAGCATGGTGGCCATATCCGGGTGAATCATCCCCGCGCCTTTGGCCACGGCTGTCACCGTGAATTTGTTGCTATTGATTTTGCCCTGTTTGCTGACAAGTTTCGGCACCGTATCGGTGGTCATCATGGCCAGTGCAAGGTCTGAAAAACCATTTGGACTCAGGCTTTTAACAAGCTCAGGAATGGCATCCGTCACTTTATCCATGGGCATAGGGGCGCCGATAACGCCGGTTGAAGCCACAAGCACCTGATCACTTGAAATTCCGAGATCATTTGCCACGGATTGTCCCATGGTCTTTGCATCTTCCATGCCCTGAACACCGGTGCAGCAATTGGCATTACCGCTGTTGACGACAATCGCACGGGCTTGTCCGGACTGAATTAATTCCCTGTCTAAAACAACCGGCGCGGCCTGCACCAAATTGCGGGTAAACACTCCCCCGACCTTTGCCGGTCTTTCAGAAAAAATCAGCCCGAGGTCTCGGATCCCTTGCTTTTTGATATTCGCTTCCACTCCTGCAGCCTGGAAACCTGGGCAACTGATTTTTTCCATATCTGATAACCTTTTGAATTGTTGGTATTCATATCAAGGAGTATACGTTAATTCCGGCGGCCTCAAGAAGCTTCCAGATAATTATTAGCGTATAACAGTTTACTTTGAACAAAGCACCACCATATTAATCTTGTTAAGAAATTTCATTTGACAGATAATATCCGCCTTGTCAATAATGGAAAATTTAAATTTCAGAGGTATTGATGGGAACAAAAACAACCAAATGTGAAAAATGTGGCGGTCCGCTTTTTCTTAAAAAAACATGACGGCAGGTTCTCCTTTGCTGCAGGTTCTGCAGACATGAATACCCGTTGGAGCATTTCAAAAATCTTTTAGATGACGAATTCGAAAGCTTGTTGGCCAATGTCCGGTGTGACCGGTTTTGAACGGCGCTATCCATGGGGTAACACCATCGGACTTGGATACCGGCCTTCGCCGGTATGACGTTCAGGACTCTTGATCTGTGGAAACTTAGCTTAGGAGATCAAGAGTCCTGACGTCAGGAAAATTCCGCAATTGAAATCGCTCATTTTAGGAGCGATATTGTTGGCCTCCTCAGAATGACCTTGAGGGCGGATTCATATGAATACCCCGGAGGTAGTTGGACAAATGATGGTTTTAGACAGCCTGTTTCCCGTGTTCACATTGCTTTTGCTGGGCAATCTCATGAAACGCTATCATTTAAGCAATGACGCCTTTCTAAAAACTTCGGACCGGCTGGTTTATTTTATTTTTTTCCCGACCATGCTGTTCTGGAAAATAGGCAGCGCCCCATCGGTGTCGGCTGTGGATGCAAGGCTTTGTTTGGCCGCTCTATCCGCTCTTTTTGTTATATATTTTTTGAGTTGTATGGCAATTCGAACATTTAATGTGACCAGCTTTCAGGCCGGTTCATTTTCCCAAAGCTGCTATCGCTTTAACACATACATTGGAGTAGCTGTCGTTATGAATGCCCTTGGAAGCGACGGGGTGCGGCTTTTCGGGATCGTAATCGGGTTTTTAATCCCTGTCATCAATGTGCTGGCTGTATCCACCCTGATATGGTTTTCGGGTAAAAGTTTCACACCTATGGATCGTGCCCGGATCACACTAAGGGCTATTATTTCCAACCCTTTGATTCTGGCCTGCATTGCCGGGATTGTTTATGCAAAATTCATTAACATTTTTCCCGTATTTTTGGAAAATTCCTTTCAGTTGATGAGTTATGCAACACTTCCGCTGGCTCTTTTTTCCATCGGCGGTGTGCTCACATTAAACAACCTGAAAGGCCATTTCAAGGTTTCTTTTCTGGGGTCGATCTTCCGACTGCTGATATACCCCATCACGGGATTTTTGTTTTTGAAATGGTTTAATGTTACCGGTATGGCTTTTAAGGTGGGAATGATTTTTTTCACACTCCCCACATCATCGGCCATTTATGTTCTTTCCTCACAGCTTAACAGTGATACGGAGTTGGCTTCGGCATCCATTGTGCTTTCAACTCTCCTGTCCTTTATTTCCCTTTCAATAGTATTGCTCATAATTTAATCGAGGCGCTGAGGTAATGAGAAATTTCAAACTGGTGATTGAATACGACGGCACCCATTATTCCGGATGGCAGCGGCAAAAAGGCGACCGCACTATCCAGGGAGAAATTGAAACCGCTCTCATGACAATGACGCGCCGGAAAATTACCGTGATCGGCTCCGGAAGAACCGATGCGGGTGTTCATGCTTCAGGCCAGACAGCCAATTTCAAATGTGATACATCTCTGACCTCTGAAACGTTTCAAAAAGGTTTAAACAGCCTTCTTCCCAAAGATATTGTCATCAGATCCTGCCAACCGGCAGCTATAGATTTTCATGCCCGGTTTGATGCCAAAAGCAAAGCCTATCGCTACCATATCCTGAATCATCACCCTCCCGTGGCCATCGGAAGGCAGTATGTCTGGCAGATTCGCCGTCCGCTGGACACCCATGCCATGGTACAGGCATCGCAGTATTTTGTGGGCACTCATGATTTTAAGGCGTTTGAGGGCTCGGGAAGTCCCAGGGCCCATACTGTGCGACATATTACCATGTCAAAACTATCTGTCGAGCATGGCGGAAAAATAACTTTTGATGTCGAGGCTAACGGATTTTTACGCTTTATGGTTCGCAATATCGTAGGAACAATGGTTGATGTCGGCTTGGGAAAATTAAGCTTTCAGGATATTCAGGAAATTTTTCTTTCCAGAGACCGCGGCCGCGCATCAGCAACAGCCCCAGCCCATGGCCTTTTTCTGATTTCGGTGACCTACTCCTGAAACCTTTTACCAGAACTTTTTCAGGATGGTATGAAAATCAGAATGGCTTTTGACTCTGACCGTATTCCAGTGATTCGGGAGCAGGGATGCATAATCGGGTTTTGAAAATCGTTCATCGATAAGAAGAATAACGCCTTTGTCGGTTTCGGATCGGATCACCCGACCTGCAGCCTGGAGCACCCGATTGATTGCAGGGTACTTATAGGCAAAATCAAAGCCGGCGCCGATTTTTTGCTGGTAATACCGTCGAATTAATTCCCGTTCAGGACAAATCATTGGGATCCCCACGCCGATAATGGCTGCTGCTAAGAGGCAGTCACCCACCAGGTCGATTCCTTCTGCAAAAAATCCGCCCATAACAGCAAAACCGACCAGGGTATAACAATTTTCAGTTTTAAAACTTTCAATGAATTTTTCACGCTCGGTTTCTCTCATATTCGGTTGCTGTGTCAGGGTGCAAATTCCGGCATTCATACTTTTGAAAAGCTCCATCACCATATTGAGGTACTGGTAGGATGGAAAGAAAAACATATAGTTTCCGCGCTTTTGCCCAACCAGGGATGTCAGTGTTTCTGCGAGCCGCTCCCTGGTTTCCCATCGCCTTTTATAGAGTGTGGATATTCGGTCCAAAACCGCCACCAGGCAGTTTTCCCTGGGAAACGGTGACGATAAAAGCATATTTATGCTTGATTCCCGACAACCCATTACTTTTTTAAAATAGGATACCGGCGTCATCGTAGCGGAGAAAAATACGGCTGAACCGCACCTTTTAAGTGCTTTTTCCAGAGGGCCTGCAGGATCAAGACAAAAGAGCTTGACCCGGATATCAAAATTAAAATTCTCAAATATGGTGGCATAGGTTTGATCGTAATGACCGGCGATCTTAATGAAATTGGAAACTTCAAAATAAACATCAATTATTTTTTGACGAAAAGGGCTTTGGGGGTTGTGTAAAAGCCAGGTTTCAGCCAGTTGGACAAATTTTCCCAAAAGCGGAAGAATATCTTCCGGGACCTCTGTTGTTGACCAAAATCCTCCCTCCTGGCCGATTCGTGTTTTTTTTCCAGAAAACCATCGGATGATGTGACCAAGAATCCTTGAAATTTTGGGAAATTCCGGCCTGCCCTGGCGAAGCAGTTCAACAAAAAGACTTCTTTCAAGTGACGCTGAAAACATTTCCCGTCCCCTGTCCACCAGATTATGGGCTTCATCCACAAGAAATACATAATCTTTATTCTCATTCAGGAAAAACTGTTTCAGGTACACCCTGGGATCAAAGGCATAATTGTAGTCACAGATAATGACATCAGCCATATCGCAGGCTTCCAGAGTAAGGTCAAAAGGGCATATCCCATGTTTGGCTGCGACCGATTCCATTCGCATCCGGTTGACGATATCTTGTTCGAACAGCTCGTCAAGGGTGGCATTTAGCCTGTCGTAATAGCCTCTGGCAAACTCGCATTCCTGAGCGTTGCAGAGACGATCCGGGTTAAAGCAGATTTTGTTTTTTGCAGTGATGGTTACGGATTTAACGCTCAGGCCATGAGTTGTAAGCAATTTCAGGGCTGATTCCGCAGCGGATTTTCCTGTAGTTCTGGCGGTCAGATAAAATATTTTTTCTGCAAACCCTTCGTTCATTGCCTTCAAAGCAGGATAAAGAACGGCAATGGTTTTGCCGATTCCGGTAGGGGCCTGTATGATTGCCTGCCCATTGTCGCGAATAACCCTGTAAACCGTCACCGCCATTTGTCTTTGTCCGGTACGGTATGTTTCAAATGGAAAATCGAGCGAGGTTATGGTTTGATTGCGCTTAAGCCTCCAGGCATTCACGGCCCTGACTTTTTGAAGACAGGCATCCACCAGGACATGAAAAAATGCCCCGAGTTCAGTTGTTGTGAAAGCCTTTTTTACATCATGAATTTTTCCGGTGTCGACATTGCACAGTGTCAGTTGCAAGATAATATTTTCAAGACCTTTTTGCCGAGCATATAAATAACCGTAACACTTTACCTGAGCCCAGAAAACGTGATCCTCCGGGATATCGATATTATCGAGGTCTTTTCTTGTGCTTTTGATTTCCTCCACACAAGCCTGGTCGGGATATTCAAAAACGCCGTCGATTCTTCCTGAAACATTCAAAATAACATCTTCGAAATCCAGTTCCATAGAAACCGGAAATTCCTGTGAGTACTCCTCCGGGCGGATTTCCTGAATTTTTTTATGAAGCCTTATGCCCTCCATGGCAGATACGCCGCTAAAAAAAGTCAAATCCAGATTTCCGGTGCGCTGACGGTACTCCACCAGTTTGCGAACAGATATTTGAACCGTGTTTTTTTGTGTAACAATGTTCATCTTGATTTGCTCTAACCCCATCACCCTCAAAAAATCAGGCAGGGTATTTTGTATACCCTGCCTTTATCTTAACCGCAATGGTACGTATCATTTGTCAGTGTTTTATGGAGAAGTTGTGATTCGAATTATCCCTGCACGTCAATGCCCAGGTCACGTCCCAGATGCTCATCAGGCCCTTCGCACTCGAAATTTTTGCTTCGGGTATCCGCATGGCCTTCTTCTCTTTCATTATTTACTTTCATCCACTCAATCAGCCATTCAGGTAATTTGGTCAGGAGAACAGACATGTTACTTCACCTACTTCACCGGGTTAATTCGGGTATCAGCCGCCTTAAAATCCGGGAGACTGGTGATAAAAATAGCGGTAAGTACCAGAAAACCTCCACTAGTCTGCACAAGAGTCAGTGTTTCTTCTAAAAAAAACCATGCGCCGAATATGGTGACTAATGGAATACCGTTAATAAATACAGCGGCCCGCGCAGCGGGAATTTTTGTCAATGCATGATTGTAGAATAAATAGGCTGCAATGGTAGCAAAAATAGTCAGGTAAACCAGAGCCGCCATGGAACGTCCTGAGATCAGCGACCATTGAACTTCGGGAAGTTCCCAGACAAAAGGCACCGTAAAAAATATTGTGCCGTAAAGTGTCTGCATGGTTGTAATCTCGAAGGAAGAATACTTTTTGCCAAGGTGACGTGCACAGATGATATAAATCGCAGCGGAAAATACGGCCCCGAAAATTAGTAGATCCCCGATCAGAGCACCCTGAAAATCCCAACTGAAATCCCGGGATCCGGTAATCAAAAGCCATATCCCGAAAAGTGAAATAACAATTCCAAAGAAACCAGCTTTCTTTGCACGTTCCTTTAACACAAAACTTGCCAGAAAAAGCACCACAAGGGGTATCGTAGCAATAATCAAAGAGGCTTTGGGAGCGGATGTATACTGTAGTCCTTTGGTTTCAAATAAGAAATAAAGCACCGGTTCAAAAAAAGCCGTCAGCAGAACAAGCCGGTGACCTTCAGGGGAAAATCTCGGAAAGCCTCTTTTTAAAATCAACAACCCAAAAAAAACGGAGCTTAAAAGAAACCGGATAAAAATCAATGTAAAAACGGGAATAGTTTCCAGGGCCATTTTGGTCGCTACAAAAGAAAATCCCCAAAAAATTACGGCAAGAATTAATCCGGCGTAAACGATTATATTACCCGTTTCTTTCAAAACAAAAACCTTGGGGGGAAAACCCGGTTAAAAAGGCAATCCCCCCTTTTTTATATGTCTATAAATGGACTTGCTTGTATGTCGTCATGTTAATAGAGCAGTTCTAAACTCCTGCAACCTCTTTACCGCAATGTTTACAAAGGTTAGCCCTGCTTTTGATGATTTCCGCGCAAAAAGGACATTCACGGGTAAAGAATCGCTCGTGAATTTTTGCGATAGCCTGGTTGCATTTTTCCTGAAGTATTTCGTTTCCAAACCGATAATTACGAATTGGATCGATCGCCTCAATTTCTCCATAATCACCGATGATTTCCGCAGCTTTAACCCGCACCCGGGGCGGTTCGGACGCATCCAGTAAAATTCGAACCACTGCCACCCAGTCTTGCTCCGTGATGCAGGTTGCCAGAATGTTAAAGCCCTTCTTGGTGTTCTCTTTCAGAGTTTCCTGCTGAGCCAGAACTTCATCATCAATAATTTGTCCCGTAGCTCCCACGGGGCTGAATACCGGCATGCATTCATATTGCTCCGTGCCGGGATAGCAAAGGCATCGATAAGATGCTCTGTGGGAATAGTTTTCTTCCAGATGCTGCCACCCCTGAACATACATCGGACATTCATCATTAAAGCACAGGTACAGATAAGGAGTGCCCCAACCCAATCCGTCACTGAAATTCATCGGCGGCACCTCCCACAAGCTCATAGGCACACCGCAGTGAGGACAATTAGGTTTATCCTGGGTCATAATTTTTTCCAGAACCTGCTCTTTGGTCTCAAATGTCATTAAACTACCTCCTGAATGTAATTCCTGATCCGACTCTCCCACTATTAATTTCATGGGAAACCCAAAAAAGGAACATGTTATTATTTCTATTGTTCCTTATGGCATAAACTTCTTTACCTTTTCACAGACCAAACGAAATTTAAGTTGGGATTCGCTATTGTCAATAAATAAGGGTAATAAAAACAGCCTTTTTGCCTTGACCTGTCCTGAGTAATTCAGATAAACGATACTTTTAAAATAATGCTTTAGCGGAGACTGAACTATATATTGAGTTGTCCGGCAAACAGTGAAAAAGAAGATGGAGTCAAGTGGCCCCTTCTTATCTCAGGCACACTTATCAGTCGCTACAAGCGGTTTCTTGCCGATGTGCGGCTTGAAAGCGGAGAAATCATTACCGCCCACTGCCCGAACTCCGGCGCCATGACCGGATGCTCTCAACCCGGGCGTAAGGTATTCATATCCTTTCATGATGACCCTCGAAGAAAGCTGAAGTATACCTGGCAACTTATTGATATGCCTACCTCACTTGTGGGGGTGAATACGATGATACCAAACCGTCTTGTGGCTCAATCGATCAAACAAGGCTTGATAGGTGACCTTCTTGGCTATAGTAATGTCTTTACCGAAATCAAAGTCGGGAAAAACTCCAGAATCGACCTTCTTCTGGAAAATAGTGAAAAGGATCGCTGTTATGTGGAGGTAAAAAACTGCACCCTTGTGGAAAACAGGCAGGCTCTTTTTCCAGACGCCGTCACTTCAAGAGGAAAAAAGCACCTTGTGGAGCTTCAAGGATTGGTCACCCAGGGATACAGGTGCGTCATGTTTTACCTGATCCAAAGAATGGACGCTCAAGGTTTTTCTACTGCCGATGAAATTGATCCGGGGTACGGCAGAGAACTTCGAAAGGCAGTGAACAACGGTGTCGAAATATTGGCCTATGATGTCCGGATTGATTATGAACAGATAAAAATTCACCGACAAGTGCCATGTAATCTTTAAAGCAGTTTTTTATAATGAGGGACCGGAAAGAACTGCTCTTGCTTTACAGAAAGGCGTAGGGAAGCATTTGCGCTACCTTAATTAGTGCTTAAATGAAAACTCCCCTCCCACTGGGCTGGGGCTGGGGGAGGGAAAGATAAAATAAGGTGCCAAATCACCAACTGCAGCATTGGCCTCCTCAGAATGACACCTCAAGGCGACAAATAAAAACGCCTACAAAAATACCCTGGCGCAAAATTCTCCAAAAGTGCCTAAATCCTCACAGACATGAATTCCGCAGTTTTTCATAGTGTCTATTTTGCCCTGAGCGGTACCTCCTTTTCCGGATATGATGGCACCGGCATGCCCCATACGTCTTCCGGGAGGAGCGGTGAGACCTGCAATGAAACCAACAACCGGCTTTTTGACGTGTGTTGTGATATATTCGGCAGCCTCTTCTTCGGCATTACCACCAATTTCACCCACCATCACTATGCCCCTGGTATCGGGATCATTCTGGAAAGCCTCCAGACAGTCTATAAAATTGGTTCCATTGACCGGATCGCCTCCAATGCCCAGGCATGTGGTTTGACCAATTCCCTGAAGGGTCAATTGGTGAACAACCTCATAAGTCAGGGTGCCGCTTCTGGATATGACCCCGATGGGGCCACCCGGTTTGTGAATTTTGCCGGGCATAATGCCTATTTTACACTCTCCGGGGGTAATAATCCCCGGACAATTAGGTCCAATGAGCCTCGACAGTTTATTCCGTAAAAAGTTTTTGACTTTCATCATGTCGAGGACTGGAATTCCCTCGGTAATCGCAACAATGACTTCCACTCCGGCATCCGCGGCTTCCATGATGGCATCTGCGGCAAAGGGGGGAGGTACAAAAATCATACTTGCGTTGGCACCGGTGTTTGTGACGGCCTCTTTTACCGTGTTAAATACCGGAATTTGGTCCATTTTCAGACCTGATTTTCCGGGGGTGACACCTGCAACGATTTTGGTCCCGTAAGCTTCGCACTGTCGGGTATGAAACTGCCCCTCACGACCGGTGATTCCCTGCACCAATAATTTTGTTTGTTTATTGACAAAAATGCTCAATTTACTTTCCTCGCCTTCTATAATTCGATGCAAAAAATAGTTATTTGACCAACGCGGCTACTTTTTGGGCTGCATCCTTTAGATCCACAGCAGTAATCAGGTTTAAACCGGACTCCGTAAGAATTTTCCTGCCTTCTTCGACATTGGTGCCTTCCATACGAACCACCACAGGCACTGCAATACCGGTTTTTTTTGCTGCTTTTACGACTCCGTCCGCCAACACATCACACCGAAGAATCCCGCCGAAAATGTTGATCAGTATCCCTTTGACATTCTTATCGCTCAGAATAATCCTGAAACCATTTTCCACCATTTCGGCACTGGCTCCGCCACCGACATCCAGAAAGTTTGCAGGCTCAGCTCCGGCCTGCTTGATGATATCCATGGTGGCCATGGCAAGACCTGCACCATTGACCATGTTGCCCACATTGCCATCCAGGTTGATATAATTGAGATTATATTTGGAAGCTTCAACCTCCAGCGGGTTTTCTTCATCAAGATCACGATACTCCATGATATCTTTGTGGCGAAACAGAGCGTTGTCATCAAAATTGACCTTGGCATCCAGAGCAATGATGGTTTCTTCCCTGGTAATGACCAATGGGTTGATTTCCATTAACGAGCAGTCATAATGGACAAAGAGTTTATATAAGCTCGAAAGCATCTTATTGAACTGTTTGAGCACTGCGGGGGAAAGGTTGAGGCTATAGCCCACAGCCCGACAATGGTAGCTTTGAATTCCTAGCAGGGGATCGATAAAGACCTTGATAATTTTTTCCGGGTGATCTTCCGCCACCTGCTCAATATCCATTCCTCCGGCCTCACTGGCCATGATAACAATCATGGCGGTAGCGCGATCGGGTATGATGCTCAGATACAATTCCTTTTCGATATCCAACCCTTGCTCGATAAGAAGTTTTTGAACCTCTCTGCCTTCGGGACCGGTCTGATGAGTGACCAGATTCATTCCAATCATTTCCCCGGCTAAAGTCCTGACCTCATCCACGGAATGGGCAAGTTTGACTCCACCGCCTTTTCCGCGGCCGCCGGCGTGAATTTGGGCCTTGACCACCACCGGAAACTTTCCAAGTCCCTCAGCAATTCTAACCGCCTCATCAGAGCTGAAAGCAACCTCTCCTGCCGGAGTCGGAATGCCGAAATTTTGGAACAATTGTTTTGCCTGATATTCATGGATTTTCATGATGGGTATCCTTGATTTTTATTTATCCGATGATGCAAAGAATATCGTTTTTGGCCACAGAATCACCGGATTTATAATTAATGGCCTTGAGTGTGCCGCTTGCCGGTGACGGCAAGGCATTCTCCATTTTCATGGCCTCGAGGATAACAACAGTCTCTCCCTGATTAACCGCATCGCCGACTTTTTTCTCAAAACTGATAATCATGCCGGGCATGGGAGCTTTCAACGGTGTTCCCTCGGCGGTTGAAGTCACCGGTGCAGCAGGTGCAGCTGCAACTGCTGCAGCAGGCTTTGGTGATGTAGGCGATCCAGATGTCGCAGGTGCTGCAGATTTTGGCGGTGGCGGTACGACCGTTGCAGCAGGTTTTGCCTTTGCCGATGGTTTTGGTGTCTGAACAGGTTGCATCATTTGAACCGATTGAGCCGGCATCTGCCCCAATTGCTGTATATAACTTATGATCGGAGACTCGCCCAATTCATCGACACCGACTTCGAAATATTCATCATCAACAAACACATTGAATGTTCTTACGTTTTCACTTTTTTCCGGTACCTCTTTTTCTTTCTTTTCCTCCAGCAAGCCTGCCTTGGCCTTTTTGATCAGGTCCTGTTCCTTTTTCACCTGTGTAAGGGTCCTGGGCATCACCTCAGGGGGAACATCCTCGTGCCCGTATTTCCACTTGAGAAACCGTTTACCGGTAACAGGATACAGTGCATAGGTAATGACATCGTCGATATCTTTTGCCAAGCCTCCGATTTCTTCCTTTGCCTTTTCCAATTCAGGATCGAGGACTTCCGCCGGACGGCAGGTAATTGGCTCTTCACCTCGCTTATAGCCTTTCAAAGCTTTTTTCTGCACTTCGGAATCAATCGGTACCGCAGTCTTTCCATATAAGCCGTAGCATAAATCCCTGACCTGAGCGGTAATCATCTTGTACCGTTCTTTTTCATCATCAAAAAGCACATTATTAACTGTCTGGATACCCACGATCTGGCTGGTGGGTGTCACCAGAGGAATCTGTCCCAGCTCTTTTCTTACCCTGGGGAGTTCTCGATAAACATCACCGATTTTTTCCAGAGCATCCATTTCCCGCAGCTGGTTGACCAAGTTGGAAAGCATGCCCCCCGGAGTCTGGTGTAAAAGCACGTTAATATCGATAGTGGACATCTTGGAGTCATCCAAAAGATGTGCATACTTCGGCATCACCTCTCTTTCCAGGATCTCGTTGATTTGCCCTAAAAGAGTAATATCAAATCCGGTGTCACGGTTTGTTCCCAGAAGGGTCATCACCAGAGGCTCTATGGCAGCATGGGAAGTCCGGTACGCATAAGGCGACATACAAGTGTCTATGATGTCCACACCGGCTTCGATAGCCTTTAAATGGGTCATGGGAGACATGCCGGACGTAAAATGGCTGTGAAGATGAATAGGGGCTTTACAGGTTTCTTTGAGCGCTTTGACTATCTGATAGGCATCATAGGGTGCACAAAGGCCGGCCATGTCCTTGATGCATATGGTGTCTGCGCCCATTTCTTCCAGGGCCTTGGCCTTATTGACATAATAGTCGATATTGTAGACTTCTCCTCCCATTCGCGGTTCAGTCATCGTATAGCAGATGCATCCCTGAAAATGCTTGCCGTTGGCCTTGATTCGTTCCACGACAGTCTCGAAATTCCGGTAGTCGTTCAAGGCGTCAAAAGTCCTGAAAATGTCCATTCCATTTTCACAAGACCGATCTACAAAGGATTTGGCCAGATCATCGGCGTAGTTTCTGTAGCCCACAAGGTTTTGAGCCCTGAGCAGCATGGAAAAAGGGGTTTTTTTAAAGTATCGTTTCAGGGTTCGGATTCTTTCCCAGGGATCTTCATTCAAAAACCGGTGCATGGTATCGAATGTGGCACCACCCCAGGTTTCCACGGCCCAGAATCCGACTTCATCCATTAGCTCAGCAACCGGGATCATGTCTTCAGTGCGGCCTCGTGTGGCAAACAGAGACTGATGACCATCCCGAAGAGACAGGTCTTCAACTTTCACCGGGTTTTCCGCCTTGGGCCGGTCCTTGCCATAGTTCATTTCCGTCATTTTGACTTGGGTGTGATCACTCATGTTCAGGTTCTCCTCTTATATTTAATTTTTCTAAAATCATATTATCGGTGAAATGCTTTCATTTGCATCATGGTGCGCATCTGCATCTGATCATACCGCCCGCTTATGGCCCACTGCCCTGCAGCCACGGAGGCGGCAGGAGCATTCAATGGGGTGGGAAACCCGGGCAGAGCAAAATTTTGCATGCAGATGAACTTCATCTCATCTTCTTCTTTAAGATAATTCAACACCGCAGAAACAGCGGCAACCATTTTTTTGTTTTCTTCCATAGGATCACCCATTGGAGTTTTTTTGCTGGTTTCAGATTTATGCGGGTATATTTCCGTGCTTTTTAGGCGGTCGGATCTCGCGTTTGGTACACATGATTTCAAGAGCCTCAATGAGTCTCGGCCTTGTTTCATGCGGCACGATCACCGCATCAATATATCCTCTGGCAGCCGCACAGTAGGGGTTGGAAAAAAGGTCCTTATATTCCTGGATTTTTTCTTTCCTTTTGGCAGCCTTGTCTTCGGCCTCCTGGATTTCTTTGCGATGGATAACATTGGCCGCACCTTCGGCACCCATAACTGCAATTTCAGCCATAGGCCAGGCAAAGGCCATGTCTGCACCCAAATCCCGGGAACACATGGCGAGATATGACCCGCCATAGTCTTTGCGAGTCACCAGCAACAATTTCGGTACGGTTGCTTCTGAATAGCACCAGAGCAACTTGGCTCCATGCCGTATAATTCCGCCCCACTCCTGGTTGCTTCCGGGAAGGTACCCTGGAACATCTGCAATGGTCAGCAATGGAATATTGAAGGCATCACAGAATCGAATAAAGCGGGTGGCTTTATCGGATGCATCAATATCAAGGCATCCGGCCAGGCTTGCAGGTTGGTTGGCGATAATACCGATAGTTCTTCCGTTTAAGCGGGCAAAACAAACGATAATATTAGTAGCAAAATATTGATGTGGTTCAAAGAACTCTCCATTATCCACAATTGAGCGAATCACATTTTTCATATCGTAAAACTGGTTTGGATTATCGGGGATTATGGAATCCAGTTCAGGATCCTGCCGCCTGGGGTCGTCTCCGGTGTCGATTACCGGAGAGTCCTCCATGTTATTGGAGGGCAGATAAGACAGCAGCTTTTTAATCTGATCAATGGCATCCTGATCACTTTCACAGGCAAAATGAGCCACACCACTTTTTTCATTGTGAGTCATGGCCCCACCCAACTCTTCAAAAGTAATTTCCTCTCCTGTCACCGATTTGATGACCTGGGGCCCGGTAATAAACATGAAACTGGTTTTTTTCACCATGAAAATAAAATCAGTCATGGCCGGTGAATAGACCGCTCCGCCGGCGGTTGTGCCCATGATGGCGGATATTTGAGGAATAACGCCTGATGAAATGGAATTGCGGTAAAAAATTTGTCCGTACCCGGACAGGGCATCCACACCTTCCTGAATACGGGCTCCGCCCGAGTCGTTAATTCCCACAAAAGGTGCTCCGGCCTTTAACGCAAGATCCATGACTTTACAAATCTTTTTGGCATGCATCTCACCCAGACTTCCGGCTCTGGAAGTAAAATCCTGCGCGAATGCAAAAACCGGACGGCCATTTATAAGTCCATGGCCGGTAATCACACCATCTGACGGTATCTCCACTTTTTCCATACCGAAGTTGACGCACCGATGGTTAACAAACATGTCCAATTCCCGGAAAGTACCGGGATCGAAGAGCAGATCCAGACGTTCTCGCGCCGTGAGTTTTCCATCGCCATGTTGCTTTGCTACGGCTTTCTCACCGCCCATTTGCCGAACCTTCTCCTCCCGGTTCTTCAGATCCTTGATTTTATCCTGAACAATTCCCATGAATACTTCCTTTCCTCTACTTTATATGAAATTAAAATTTTTTATGCCGGTTACTAAAATCATTGAGGTTTCTGTTCCAAACATGAAAGAAGTTCTTCTGCTGCAATGGTCGGTGTCATTGTTCCGTCTTCAACTTTTCTTGAAATTTTTCCAAGGCATTTTTTTACTTCCCGGTTTTTACGAAATCTCTCCTTAAGCCCTTCTTCCACAAGTGACCACATCCATGCCAGCGACTGCTGTTTTCTTTTGATATCAAGTTCTCCCGCATCGGTGAGCTTTTTTCTATGGTCCAGGACAGTTTCCCAAATCTGCCGGATACCGGTCATTTCTTTGGCGCTACAGGTAAGAACGGGTGGAGACCACAACGATGAAACAGGCGTCAAAAGATGCAAGGCATATTCATAGGCGTTTCTTGCCTGTTCGGTTTTTTTCACATTATCGCCATCTGCTTTGTTGACAGCAATGGCATCGGCAATTTCGAGAACACCCTTTTTGATTCCCTGAAGTTCGTCCCCTGCCCCTGCGAGCATCAACACTAGAAAAAAGTCAACCATTGAGGCCACCGTGATTTCAGATTGGCCGACACCGACAGTTTCGACAAAAATCACATCAAAACCGGCTGCCTCACACACGAGCATGGTTTCTCTCGTTTTAACGGCCACCCCTCCAAGGGCTCCCCCGGAGGGAGATGGCCGAATATAAGCATTGGGATGAACAGACAGCTTTTCCATGCGGGTTTTATCAGCCATGACACTCCCGCCGCTTCGGGTGCTGCTGGGATCGACCGCCAGCACCGCTAACCGATGTCCTTTGTCTACAAGGTACAAACCAAAACTCTCAATAAAGGTGCTCTTGCCCACCCCCGGCACACCGGTGATCCCAAGGCGAACCGCCCGACCGGAAAGGGGTTGGAGTTTTTCCAGAATCCGGCGGCTCATTTCACGATGGGAGTCCAGAGAACTTTCTATCAGGGTAATCGTCTTGGCCAGAATTCTCCGATTTTCTTCAATCACGCCATCGATATATATTTTTGGATCTTCCAGCATTATTTACGATTATCCAGGGCGTTTAATACCTGGTTAACTGATTGGGTAATCGGCGTACCCGGTCCGAATATGCCGACAACACCTTTGTCATAAAGAAATTGATAATCTCCCGGAGGAATAACTCCTCCCACAACCACCAGGATATCATCTCCGCCCTCTTTTTTTAAATGCTCGATAAGTTCCGGTACCAATGATTTGTGACCGGCTGCCAGACTGGATGCTCCCACGACATGGACATCATTTTCCACAGCCATCTTTGCCGCCTCTTCCGGCGTTTGAAACATAGGGCTGATGTCAACATCAAAGCCCAAGTCGGCAAAAGCGGTAGCAACAACTTTAATTCCACGATCGTGGCCGTCCTGACCCATTTTGGTCAGAAGAATTCTGGGACGTCTGCCCTCTTTTTCCAGAAAGTCCTGAGTCCGTTTCCTGATGGCATCAATAATTTCACTGTCTCCAAACTCTGCGGCATAAACTCCGGAAATACATTGTGTCGTCGCCACATAACGTCCGAATACTTTTTCCATGGCATCTGAAATTTCTCCCACTGTAGCCCTTGCCCGAACCGCTGGAATACATGCGGCCAGAAGGTTTTCACCTGTTTCAGCCGCTTTGGTGATAGCATCCAAAGCGTTTTTCACAGCGTCATTATCTCTTTTGGCTTTAATTTCTTTTAACCGTGTGATCTGTTCATCACGAACGGCCTCGGGCACTTCAAGAACTTCGAGATCAAGTTTTTCATCCTTAAGTTGATATTTATTTACACCCATAATAATTTCACTTCCCCGGTCTATCTGAGCCTGCCTGCGCGCAGCAGACTCTTCAATGCGCATCTTTGGCCATCCGGTTCCAATGGCTTTGGCCATACCGCCCATTTCCTCCACTTCATCAATAATCTTCTGCGCATCATTGACAATGTCGTTTGTCAGGGCTTCAACATAGTATGAGCCACCCATGGGATCAACTACGTGGCAAATTTTGGATTCTTCCTGAATAACCAATTGGGTGTTTCTGGCAATTCTTGAACTAAATTCGGTCGGTAAACCGACAGCTTCATCAAAAGAATTGGTATGAAGCGACTGGGTACCTCCCAAAGCCGCGGCCAGCGCCTCCAAGGTGGTTCGAATAATATTGTTGTATGGATCCTGCGCGGTCAGAGACCAGCCGGATGTCTGCACATGTGTTCTGAGCATACTGGAGCGAGGGTCTTTGGGGTTGAATTGACTCATGAGACGGTGCCACAGAAACCTGGCTGCCCTAAGCATGGCAATTTCCATAAAAAAATTCATACCTACGCCAAAGAAAAAGGAAAGCCTCGGAGCAAAAGCATCAATATCAAGGCCCGCTTTTATCGCCGCCCGAACATATTCGACTCCGTCGGCCAAGGTAAACGCACACTGCAAAACAGAGTTTGCCCCGGCTTCCATCATGTGATATCCGCTTATACTGATGGTGTTATACCGGGGCATGTGCTGAGAGCAATAGCCGATAATATCGGAGACAATCCTCATGGAGGGTTCCGGAGGATAGATGTATGTGTTGCGGGTGAGGTACTCTTTAAGAATGTCGTTCTGGATGGTACCGGCTAACTGCTCCTGCTTAACTCCCTGTTCTTCAGCGGCTACGATATAACCTGCAAGAATCGGTAAGACAGCTCCATTCATGGTCATGGATACCGTCATTTTGTCCAGCGGGATTTGATCGAAGAGTATTTTCATATCTTCTATGGAATCAATGGCGACCCCAGCCTTACCTATATCGCCCCGGACCCTGGGATGGTCCGAATCGTATCCTCTGTGTGTGGCCAGATCGAAAGCAACCGAGAGTCCCTTCTGCCCCCCGGCCAGGCACCTTCTATAAAACGCATTGGATTCCCTGGCGGTTGAAAAACCGGCATACTGGCGGATAGTCCAGGGCCTTCCGGCATACATGGTGGCCATTGGACCACGGACATAAGGGGGGAATCCCGGAAGGGTATTTACATTTTCCAATGATACAGTGTCTTCGGCGGTATAAAGCGGCTTTACTTTAATACCCTCCGGGGTTTCCCACACCAACTCTTCCGGAGACCTACCCTTCATCTGTTTTTTGGCAACCTCCGCCCATTTATTTTTGTCCGGTTGTTCTGTCATGGCATACTCCTTAAAATTCTTAATTGAACAAATTGATTCTGAATTTCATTGGTTCGATTTTTAGTGAACGAGCGCTCAGTCAAAAATCTTCCATATAAGAAACTAAAACAGATGTCAATTGAAAAACCAAAGGATTTACCAAACTTTATCTTTCACACAATTCCACCAGAACCCCGTTAGTCGATTTTGGATGCAGAAATGCGATTTTTGCTCCACCCGCACCAATTCGCGGTTTTTCATCGATAAGACGAATGCCTTTTTCTTTGAGTTCAGCCAGAGCCTGGTCGATATTTTCCACCCGAAAAGCCACATGCTGGATACCCTCACCCTTTTTTTCCAGATATTTGGCAATGGGACCATCCGGTGCAGTAGACTCCAGCAGTTCCACTTCACTTTCTCCCACCGGGAAAAATGCGGTGGTTACCTTTTGTTCCTGAACGGTTTCAGAACCTTCAAAAGGAAGCCCAAGCACATCGGTCCAAAAGTTTTTTCCTTCATCAATGCTTTTAACAGCGATTCCCAGATGATCAATCTTTAAAATTTTCATTCAATTCTCCTTTCATGTGGTAAGTCGGTTTTAGGTATCAGGTTTTAAGTTTTAAGTTTTAAAATTTCAGAGTCCGGAACCTTCCTATTGTCTGTTATTCTGAGGGAGCGACTCGCAGATGTTGCAGACCTCCTCAGAATGACAGCGAAAAGCATTTATACCGTGCTTCTAAGTAACTTCCCACAAGTCCCCCTTTGAAAAAGGGGCGAGCAGTTACTTGTCGGTTTGGGCCCGGCGCAGCCGGGTGGAGCGCTTACAACAAACAGAGTTGCCTGCATTAGTGAAACTTATCCATAACCTTTTTAAATCCCGGCATGGCCCGGGTAATGGTTTTATCATCCACGCAATAGGAAATACGGAAATGCCCGGGACCTCCAAAACCGATTCCGGGTACAGTGAGGATAAGTTCTTCCTGAAGCGCTTTGACGAAAGCCACATCATCGGGGATGGGAGTTTCAGGAAAAAGATAAAAAGCACCCGGCGGTTTTGTAAACCGGTATCCGCAGGCCATCAGGCCGTCACACAGCAGATCTCTTTTTCGCGTATATTCGGCAATGTCCACGGAAAATCCCTGAAGTTGGGCGATAACTCTTTGCATCAGTGCCGGGGCATTGACAAAACCTAAAATGCGGTTGGACAGGGTCATACCAGCCACCAACCCCTTTTTATAGGTTGCCTTGGGACTTACCGCAATAAAGCCGATACGTTCTCCCGGGATCGAAAAATCCTTGGAATATGAAGTCGCCAAAATGCTCTCAGGGTAAGATAAAAAAATACTCGGCACCGAATGGCCATCATAAATAATTTTACGATAAGGTTCATCTGAAATGAGGTATATGATGTTTCCGAATTGTCTGCTTTTTTCTTTTAACAGGCTGCCAAGGTCCCTGAGGCTTTTTTCGGAATATAACTGCCCTGTGGGGTTGTTGGGCGAATTGATCAGTACGGCTCTTGTCTTTTCGGTAACCGCCTGGGAGATGGCATTTAAATCCAGAGTAAAATCCGGATTTGTGGAAGCTGTCTTCAGGGTTCCGCCGTGATTATCGGCATAGAATACGTATTCGACAAAATAAGGCGCAGGAGTCAGAATTTCCTCGCCCGGATTTAAAATCGTTTTGAGAATCACATTGAGGGCCCCTGCGGCACCGCAAGTCATGATAACATCATCAGCCATGATATCAATACCCTGATCCCTCGAAACATATTGCGCAACAGACATCCGGACCGGAGGATACCCTGCATTGGGCATGTATCCATGGTCTGCAGGGCGAAGAGAGTCCACAGTCTCTTTTAAAACGCTGATAAATTCTTTCGGAGGTGCAACATTGGGATTTCCCAGGCTGAAATCATAAACGTTTTCAGGCCCATGCACGGCTTTTAACTTTGCACCCTCCTCGAACATCTTCCGAATCCATGAGGATTTTTCCATAAAACCAGCAATTTTCAGTGCCACAGTCATTTTTTGCCCCCCATGATTGATTTTTGGAATAGAAATCCCCCTGAATCCCCCTTTTTCAAAGGGGGACTTTTAACTTCACCCTTTGAAAGGGGGACTTTTGGCTTCTCCCCTTAAAAGGCGGACTATTAGCTTCCCCTTTTCAAAAGGGGGCCAGGGGGATTTCAACATGTGTCACAATTTTGTGCCGATCCTTCCCTCTAAGTCTTTTTTGACCGGCCGTTAAACCGATTCCACACTTTTAATTTCCGGAATCTCTTTTTTCAAAAGCCTTTCGATTCCATTTTTCAAAGTCATTTGAGACATTGGGCAGCCTTTACATGCTCCTGTTAAACGCACCTTTACGATGCCGTTTTCCACGTCAACCAACTCAACATCTCCGCCATCCGCCTGTAGCATGGGCCGAATTTTGTCCATAACCGCCTGTACTTTCTCTTTCATAATTACACCCCTTTTCTTTTGTATTTGAGTTTATTTACCCTGTTTTGTATTCTTTGCATTTTGAGATCAGGTTTTCAAGTTTCAACATTGCCGTAAGGAATAAAATTGTTTTTTAAATTCATGAAATTGATTTTCTTTAATGGCCTTTCTTATATCTTTCATGAGGGTTAAAAAAAAGTGAATATTATGTATGGTATTTAGCCGATACACCAGAAGCTCCCTTGCCAGATAAAGGTGTCTCAGGTATGCTCGGCTGTAATTCCGGCAGGTATAGCAATGACAGTTTTCATCAATAGGTCGGGTATCGAATTTAAACTGCGCATTGCTTATGTTCAGATTGCCTGTTCGGGTAAAAAGCTGACCGTTTCGCGCATTTCTGGTGGGTAAAACACAATCGAACATATCCGCTCCAAGCCCGACAAGTTCCACGAGATCTTCAGGAGTCCCTACGCCCATAATGTATTTGGGGAAATTATCCGGAAGACAGGCAAGGGATATATCCGCCATTTCATAAAGCATTTCTCTGGGCTCACCAACACTTAGCCCCCCAATAGCATAGCCGCTGAAACCGATATCTGTCAAAGATTCAGCGGATCTTTTTCGAAGATCTTCAAACATTCCCCCCTGAATAATTCCGAACAAAGCGATATCTTCCCGTCCGTTGCTTTCCCACACGATCTTACACCTTTTGGCCCAATTTGTTGTAAGGTCAAGGGCTGTTTCGGTTTCATTGCGTGTAGAGGGAAATTGAATACAGTCATCCAGGCACATGATAATATCCGAGCCAAGGGTTAATTGTATTTCCACGGCCTTTTCAGGAGTCAGCATGTGCTTTGAGCCATCGATATGGGACTGAAAAGTAACCCCTTCATCCTGAATTTTGGCAAGTTTTGCCAAAGAAAACACCTGGAATCCACCGCTATCCGTCAGAATAGAACGATCCCAGTGCATAAAACCATGAAGGCCGGAAAACCGATCAATAACATCGCAACCCGGTCTTAAGTACAGATGATAGGTATTTCCTAATATAATTTGTGCCCCGATTTCCTTTAGTTCTTCGGCAGACAATGCCTTGACGGTTCCCAATGTTCCAACGGGCATAAACACCGGGGTTTCAACCATGCCATGGCAGGTTTTTAGTATACCGGTTCTGGCTCTTCCGCTTTCAGGCCTACAGTTAATTGTAAATTCAAACATAGGTTTCGCTTACACCAAATGGATTTTAATCCCGTTTATATTTTATCAACATAATGGTCAATGGTAGCCGTGGCAAGACACAAAGCCTGACTAGTCGATAAACATGGCATCTCCATAACTGTAAAATCTGTAGTTGTTGACAATGGCGTTTTCGTAAGCGGCAAGAATGTTTTCCCTTCCGGCAAAAGCGGACACCAGCATAATCAATGTGGATTCAGGAAGATGAAAATTAGTGATCAGGGCATCGACAACTTTGAAAAGGTATCCGGGATATATGAAAAGGTCACAGGCATCCGAACCCGGCACAATTTGTCCATTCTTTTTCAAGACATATTCCAAAGTACGGACACAGGTTGTGCCTACGGCGACAATTCTCCGTTTTTGTCTTATACCATCGTTGATTATCTCAGCGGTCCTTTCGGAAATGTCAAAACGCTCGGAATGAATCTTGTGCTTCCGGATATCCGAAACCCGGACCGGCACAAATGTGCCATATCCTACATGGAGTGTAATGGGTACAATTTTTATGCCTTTATTACGAATGTTATCGAGAAGTGTTTCGGTAAAATGAAGACCTGCCGTGGGTGCTGCAACTGCTCCTTTTCGACTTGCATAAACTGTTTGATATGATGTGTGATCATCACAAAAATCCTCCGATTTTTGATCACGACGGATGTAAGGAGGAGTCGGCATCTTGCCCACGCGATGCAATGTATCATTAAAATTACCCGCACAGGAAAATCTTAAATGATAAAACCCATTTTCAGCATTCACCACGGTTGCACTAAGGCTCTCATCAAAATAAATGATATTTCCGGGTCTTGTATGTTTTGATGCTCTGATAAGGCACTTGATCACACAATTGTTTTTGAATTGTTTATCCCCCGAATTTTCAAAGTATTCCAGAAGAAACACTTCGGCTTTGCCTCCGCTTTCCTTTGTTCCAAACAGACGTGCAGGAATAACCTGTGTATTGTTCACCACAAGGATATCTTCGGGTCTTAAAAGATCAGCAACCTCGTGAAAAAAATGGTGTTCAACCTGTCCGCTTTTCCGGCCCAGCCTGAGCAACCTGGAATGATCCCTTTTTTTCATAGGTTGTTGCGCAATTAAATTATCAGGCAAATGGTAGAAATAGTCGCTTAAGTTATACATCCTGATTATAAATCCAATATTTTGTTTTTGCCGTGTGCCGAATTTAGGTTCTTCCTATGAAAATTAAAAAAAGTCCCAAACTCATCAGGAAAAAGCCAAAATACCTCAAAGACCTGTCTTCTATTTCCAAAAGTTTTTCAACGAAACTTTTCATTTTGTCCGGGAATGCAAAGTACGGAAGTCCCTCGATGATCATCACCATTCCAATGACACACAGAAAATAATCCATGCTGCTCCTTAAAGTTGAGTATAAAAGAAAAAAATGAAAATATAAAATTGAAACGCCTGTTTTGTCAAAATAAAAGCAAAAGCCGTTAATGGCAATTCAGATTGCCTTTTTACGGTTTGATTTTCTGGTCAGAAAATAAATGGCGCAGGAAGAGCGATATTTGCAATATAATTCAGGATCTTTGCATTTGAGGCATTCCTGACACATGCTGATCTGGTGCTTCATGCAAATATAGGGCGTTTGCCTGTCGGGGTGTTTATAACAGATATTCAATGGTAAAAACCTTTCAAAATTCTGTACAAGCGCTTTTTATTCCGATAAAAGGACATTGTAATCTGTTTTATAAAAAGTTCAATCATAATGGGTTGATAAAAATAATGCTTTCCATAAATTCACGCTTTTCAATTAATTTGTTCTCTCTGGTGATCAGTTATCTGATCATCTGTTCAGGGGCATGGACAATGAAACCTGCTTTTGCAGGGGAGCAAGGAAATTTGGTTAACATACAATTTGAAAACGACTTATTCGGGGGAGGCACAGACCGTTATTTTACCAATGGAATCCGTATTCAGGCAGTTACCGAACCTATCCCCTGGATCACCGATCTTGCGGACAAGTTTCCATGGTTCAGCAAAGAAAAAGCCCTGAAAGATTCCGAGGATATTCTGCAAGCCAGAACGAGTATATCCCTTGGACAAAATATTTTTACACCTGATGACATTTCAGAAACAGAGTTAATTGAAGATGATGTTCCCTATGCAGGATGGCTTTATTTAGGACTGGGAGTTATGGCCAACCAGGGTCTAAACCGGTTTGACCAGCTTGAACTCAATATCGGTGTTGTCGGCCCGTCTTCCAAGGCTAAAGAAGTTCAGACCGAATGGCATAATTTATTTGGTATCACCAAGCCCAAGGGCTGGAAAAACCAACTGAATGATGAACTCGGGGTAGTACTTTTTTATGAACAGGCCCGCCGGTTTGAAACCAAAGACTTGATTTTAGGCTTAAAATGGGATGTTATCCCCCATATTGGCGGGAGTATCGGCAACGTGTTCACATTTGCCAAGCTCGGGGTTACTTTCAGATTCGGACCCGACCTGGCAAGAGATTTCGGGCCGCCACGGATTCGACCAAGCCTTCCGGGAAGCGGCTTTTATTCACCCAAGAAAGGATTTAACTGGTACGTTTTTACAGGGGCTGAGACAAGGCTGATGCTTCAAAATATTTTCCTGGATGGCAACACTTTCAAGGAAAGCCATTCGGTAGATAAAAAACCAGTGGTCGGCGATTTACAGGCAGGCGTTGTTATCCAATATGACCGTTTGCGGGTTTCCTACACTCAGATTTTCAGATCAAAAGAATTTGATGATCAGGACCAAACTCATAATTACGGATCACTCGGTATTTCCTACCAATTCTAAAAACATATCTTTCGAAAGAACTTTTCTATGGATAACAAAGATCATATTACCCGGCAAGTGCTGAAAAATTGTGACATCTCCGATGCAAAACACGCCGGGCTTTACTCTATTTGCGGACTGGCTCTTCGTTTGAGGGATCTTTATAAATGGGAAAAACATCTCGACCCCTGGATTGAAAAGGATTCAGCTGAAATACTCGATTGGATTGGATTAAAGGAAGATCTCTGGGCCCATCTTGCTGATCAGGATTATTGCCGCTTGTCAATTAACGGAAAATCCTTTGATCCTTTTGATACCGAAAACATCAACAAATTGTTGGCCTCACACAATATCCTATACGGAGCCGGGTACGCGCAAAGTTTAAAGCCCACTTTTTTTCTGGCGGTTATTGATAAAAAAATGACTATTGAAGGCCTTGATGTTTTTGTATTGGGACAGGAGCTTGCCAGAGATTTGTTGACCTTACCAGCACTTTCACAAGACAGTAAGGTGCTTTTCAGGAAAGATTCCGCAAGGCTGTTTTTATGGGATCAGCTCTTTTATCTGAAAAAATCCGGACAACCTTTTCTATGGTATGCCCTGAAAAAATGCGGCATAGAAAAGGCAACGCCCAAATTTTTGCGGCAACATCTGAATTCTCTTCTGGACTTTTACCAATACACCTATATTTATCACGAACTCGGAGAAATCAAAGATAAGGATTTCGACAAAAATATCTGGCAAGAAATCATTGGTGCATACCCACAGAGCATTGTCGAACATTTTACAAGAACCATAAAAGACCTCCTGGCCGATACCAATGCTTACGGAACCTTGCACCATATTATCCGGGAGCATAAAGATATATCTCTGGGATTATATGCCGCCTTTTTTGATGGACTTGCACGCAGTCTTTTTCCGGAGCTGAGAGCCTCATTCGAACATTTTTCCAAATCCGGCAATTGGGAAGATATTAAAAAAGCCGTCTCCATTGGCCATGACACGGCCAGACGCGGCAAAGATATGATTATTGACCTTTACCATGAAGGCCTGGACAGGGAAGATCCTCAATGGGTTGAAAAAAAAATCGAGGCGCACATCAACAGCCTCTAAAGCCATCCTCAATAAAGAAAATAAATCCCTTGACATTTGATCTGAGTATGTTACGGTTTATCCAATATTGTTTGAGATGAAATTAATTTAATAAAATATTTATCAGCTACATTGATTTATGTTGTATTTTTGCGTAATATGTACAATGTTTAAAAGTTATTTTTAAAAATTTCCTTTATGCGGAATTTAGCTGACTTTGACCAAATCCTTTCATAAGCGTTGGAAAAGGATAACGCCCTCCCGCTGCATAACATCCTGGTAAGAGTTCCAATATTGATGAAGCCCGTGAAGCGGCAAGGTGGGAGTGGCATTTAAACCCATGGATGGAGAAAAGTGTGAATAACAAACAAATAGAAGAATCAAATAAATTATTGGGCGATCAAACTGTAGAGATGCTTCTGAAAGTACATCAAGATGCTCTCTGGATACTGGAGAATATGGGTGTGGGCTGCAAACAGCCGGATATCCTGGAACTTTTTAAAAACTATGAAAAGGATGGATTGGCTGTTGTTTATGATAATCGCATCTATCTCATGGAGGATTTGGTAAAGCAGTGTCTTGAGAGTGTACCCGGCATAAAGGATTTTTTTGTTCCAAAAAGCTCCTTTTTTGTGGGTGGAACCGCACCCTACATTTACGATGACAAAGCCGGCATCGGAGGCGTGATACCGACTCCGGATCATGTAAAAAAAATAGCTCAAATCGCCGAATCTAAAGATATTATTGCCGGAATGGGCCGCGGGGTAAAACTCAATGATGAATCCGTACAGATGGATATCATGGTAAAAAACTGTTCCAAACCGCTATATGTTGCAGTCACCAGCGACAAGTCATTGGCAAGGGCTTGTGAAATTTATGAATCCCGCAAAAACATCATGATTGTTTTCTGTCTGACACGCCCCCCGCTTGAGGTGAATGAAAATTTCTCAGAAGCGTTTTACAAAGTTGCAAAAGCAGGTCTTCCATTGTTTATTTCTGCCATGCCCATGGCAGGAATCAGCGCACCCTACTCCTATAACGGTGTGCTTGCCATGACCCATGCCGAGGTACTTTTCGGTATATGCGCAGCTCAATTGATCAATCCTGGAATCACCTGTATTCATGCGGGATTTCCTACAATTGCAGATCCAAGGATCGAATACAACCCAAACTACGGGCTTGTCAGCCATAATTTATTAAACATTCTGATGAGTCATCTCAATATGATTCTTGACTTGCCTACGTGCCAGAATGCGGGTGCAACCCATGAAGAACATCCGACACCGCGGGCTTATGCAGATGGAAAAATGGGACAGGCTTTGTGCATCAAATATGGTTTTCATATGATTCGGCATCCTTTTGCGTTTTTACGTTACCTGATCGACTTTTCCATAGAAAAACTGGAAAAATCATCGCAGATGGCTGTCAATGTCACACCCGAAGATACGCCCGATGTGGAAATGCCTGCTTATGATCCTCGCGCCATGGAGTCGATTCAGAGAACCGGTTTTGGAATGTACATGGACGATCCACTGACGACTGCGAATATCGGCAAAATTTTTGTTGAATAGCTCATCTGATCAAATTTGAAACCGTCACCTGACAAAAGTGCCGGTAAATATAATCAAACAGCCCGTTTCTTGCGCCTATTGCGAGGCGGCAATCTTAAAATACGAAACCAAAGGAGAAACATATGTGTGGTATAGCCGGATGTTTTGGCACCAAAGACGAAAAAACCATCAACAAAATGCTGGATGCCTTAGTGCATCGGGGACCCAATGACCGGGGTATACACAGTTTTGGAAACAAGGCTGTTTTTGGTCACACCCGACTGTCTATTGTAGACGTGGCCAAAGGCCATCAGCCCCTTCTTGCCGAAGATGGCCGATTGGGCCTCATTTGCAACGGTGAGATTTATAATTTCAGAAACATCCGAAAAGAGCTTAGGGACGATTATAACTTTAAAACCCGTTCGGATTCGGAAGTTATTCTTCACAATTACAGAGAAAAAGGTCCCTCGTGTGTCGAAGATCTCGACGGCATGTTTGCCTTTGCTATCTATGATGGAGATAATTACATGCTGGCACGGGACCCTATTGGTATCAAGCCTCTTTATTACGGTTACTACAGGGACAACATGTACTTCAGCTCCGAGCTGGGTGCAATGAGCTTTGCAGGTGTGGATGAAGTACACGAATTTCCGGCAGGGCATTACTACACGCCCAGAGAGGGATTTGTCGAGTATTACCGGGTTCCCGACGTGGAAGACCATTTGCTCACCGATATCGATGAAGCCAAAGAGTTGATCAGAAAAACTTTTATCCAGGCTGTTAAAAAGCGCTTGCTGGCCGATCCTGAAGTTCCAGTGGGTTCTTTTTGCTCCGGAGGGCTCGACAGCAGTCTGGTGGCAGCCATTGCAGCCGATGACATTCCTAATTTGCATACCTTTGTGGTGGGAATGAAAGATGAAAACGGCAATTTCAGCGATGATATCAAAGCTGCGAAAATCGCAGCAAAACATATCGGTTCCACTCATCATGAGCTGGTTTTTACTGAGCAGCAATACTATGACGCACTTCCTCAGGTTATCAACAAGCTGGAAACTTATGATCCATCACTGGTTCGTTGTGCGGTGCCTTGCTATTTCACATGCAAGCTGGCTGCGGATTATGTGACCGTGGTACTGACCGGTGAAGGAGCGGATGAAGTTTTTACCGGTTACCATTACATGAAACATTTTCCGGAAGATAAACTCAACGAAGAAGCCAGGCGCTGTATCGGAAATCTTCACAATATCAATCTTCAGCGGGCAGACCGCATGGGAATGCTTTTCAGCCTCGAACTGAGGGTACCTTTTCTGGACGTCGATATGATCGAATTGGGAATGAAAATACCGCCGGAACTTAAAATCCGTGAACACCGGGGCGCTCGTATCGAAAAATGGATCCTGAGAAAAGCTTTTGAAGGTACGGGTTATCTTCCGGATGAAATCCTGTGGCGTTATAAGGTCCAGTATACACAGGGTGCCGGATGTGAAAGTCTTGGTGAAGAAATGGCCGAAAAAATGATGACCGATGATGAATACCATCAAATTAAAGAACAAAATCCCAAGGCCGTGATCAACAGTAAGGAAGCTGCCTATTACTTTAAAATTTTCAAACAGTATCATCCCCAGGAATCGATCTTAGGATCCATCGGCATCTGGACCGGATTCGATTTTGCCGAGGAAAGAGAAAGGGTTTCCGGCACTGTAGATGGTGATTTAAAGCATAATCATGCAGAAGAAAATTCGAAGGAAGCCGGCAACTTCGAGATGGAAGAATTGGCTGATGAAGGCACAGAGGCTTCCGCAGCATAATTCGTGAAGGACGAACGGGAATGGAAATCACAATACTGGGCTCTGGGGGATGCATGGTCATCCCCAAGCCCTGCTGCGATTGCCCGGTCTGTGTCGAAGCCCGGCAAAGAGGTGTTCCCTATGAACGAACAGGTCCAAGTGCATTTATTCACGATGAAAACCTGCTGATCGACACTCCGGCGGAGATTGCATTACAGCTCAACCGATGCAAAATCATGCACGTGGATTATCTGATATTCTCGCATCTGGATCCCGATCATATCGAGGGTATCAGGGTTGTGGAACAAATCGCCCTTGATTTTCGCACCTGGAAGGCTTACCCGGAAAAGAAAATCCAGCTGATTCTTCCGGAATACCTTTACAATCGGCTGAAAAAAATCCGATCCGCTTACGGCCCGCTGCTTGAATACTATGAAACACAAGGGTTTATTGAAACAACATTTTTTAAAACCCATATAAAAGTCGGTGACACTGATATCACCGGCATTGGGGTGGACAGGGGTACGCAAATTGCCTTTATATACGTGATTGAAAAACAGGGAATAAGGATTGTTTATGCCCCCTGCGATATCAAGCCATTTCCCGAAAACCGCCCTGAGATTGCTGATGCCGACCTTTTGGTTATCCAGCCAGGGATTTTTGAAACTGGTCTGAAACACGGGTTTGCTTATCCAAAGCATCACATTTCCAGAACCACCCTGTATACATTTGAAGAAACTCTGGAATTATCACGCAGAATCGGTGCAAAGCGTGTGCTTTTTATTCATCTGGAGGAATACTGGAACCGAAGTCATGACGAATACCTGAACATCACAAATGATATCGATGGAATCGATTTTGCCCACGACGGATATCACGCCCATATCAAATAAGAGGAAATATATCATGTATGACATTAAAACAGAATCCGTCGATATGGAGAAAACCAAAATGAATGAGAGAAATAAAGACCTTGATAATATAGACCTTCTTGACCTGATTCATAAGGATGCCCTTCGGGTGCTGGAAGAAGTCGGAGTTCGCGTTGAATCACAACGTGTCCGACAAATTTTTGAAGATACCGGAATGGCGGCTTACGATGAGGAAACCAGACATCTGCATATTCTTTCACCATTAATCGAACAGACACTTTCAACCGCACCTAAGCGCGATCAATACTGGATTCCGGAAAATTCATTCGGCATAGGCGGAACCGCTCCTTTTGTATACGACGATACGACCCGCGACTTGATACCACCTACGTTTGAACATCTGAAAAAAATCGCCACCATTGCCAATGAAGCCGATGTGGTGAACTTCATGGCAAGGGGCGTACTTCTTAAAGGTGAAGAAGTCAAAGTCCTGGATACTATCATCGAGCACTGTGACAAACCAATATATGCCGCTGTTATTACCGAAAAAGGTATTGCGAGGGCCAAAGAGATTGTTAATACCCGCGGAAAACTGACCATTCAATTTTCCATTATCAACAGTCCGTTAAACCTGATCAACAGTATGATGGATTCATTTTTTTCATGCGTGGAAAACAAGATTCCCATTTATGTCTCCACCATGCCCATGGCGGGACTTTCGGCCCCTTATTCCATGTCCGGCCTCCTGACGCTGACCCATGCTGAAGGGCTGTTCGGCGTTGCTCTTACCCAGCTCATCAATCCTGGTGTGACGGTCGTACACGCAGGATTGCCGTCCATTGCCAACATCCAGAAAAACTATTCGGTGGACCTGGCAATGGTATCCCACAATGTGGCCAATTTACTTCAGGATAAAATAAACCGAAAACTTGGCCTTCCATCAATCCAGACCGCTTGCACCACAAGCCAGGATCATCCCAATCAACGAGCCGAGCAGGATGCCGTCAATGGATTTTCAATAATGAAAAAGTACGGGTTTCACCATATGCGCCATTGCTTTGGTTTTTTGCGGGAACTGATTTCATTTTCCATCGCCAAGCTGGAAAGACATATCGATCTTTGCCGTGAAACAACACCTGACCAGGCTCCGGAATTTACCTTAGAACCTTATGATACCGAAGGCTTTGATTGTATTGCACGAAACAGCAGCAACCCCAACTATATGAGAGATGATCATACCCTGAGAAATACGGGAAAAGCTTTTACGGAATAAATATTACTATACTACTTGTTGATAAAAAGGAGAAAATAACCATGGCAAATCTTCAGGATCTTACCGAAGCAGTGATAAAAGGAGATGAAGATAAAATTAAACTGACAATTCTGGAACTTTTAAATGCGGGCACTCCCGCCAAGGAAATCATGGATGACGGCTTGATCGCCGGCATGAACATTGTCGGTGGAAAAATGGAAACCGAGGAAATGTTTATCCCTGAAGTTTTAATGTCCGCAAAGGCCATGAGTGCCGGTGTGGAAATATTAAAACCTCAGCTGACCGATGAAGAAAACGCCGCTTCAGGAACAATGATCCTTGGAACAGTTCAGGGCGATCTGCATGACATAGGTAAAAACCTGGTGAAAATGCTTATGGAAGGAGCCGGTTTTTCAGTGATTGACTTGGGTACGGATGTTCCGCCTGCGGCTTTTGTGGATGCAATAAAAGAACATAATGCCGATATCGTAGCAATGTCCGCCCTTTTAACCACCACCATGCCCAAAATGAAAGAAACCATGGAGGCTATGGAAAATGCCGGCATACGCGATCAGGTTAAAGTGCTTGTGGGCGGTGCTCCGGTCACTGAAAATTATGCCGATGAAATAGGCGCCGACGGATATGGCTACGATGCAGGATCTGCTGTCAGAATTGCTAAAGAATATATGACTAATTAATAAAATTAAGGAAGGAAACCCTATATGACAACCATCTGCAGCAATCAACAGGCATTGAACAGCCCGTTGGCAAAAAAGCTTTCCGAGGACCAATGCCGCAAACTCTACTGGGCATGTCTCGAAATTCTGGAGCGAACCGGAGTCCAGTTATTTGAACAGGAAGCCGTCGACTTGCTGAAAAAAGCCGGTGCACACATCTCGGACGGAAATCGTGTCCGGATACCGGCAGGCCTGGTGGAAAAGGCCTTTGCTACGGCACCCAAAAAGATTACCCTTTGTGATCGAAACGGAAAACGGGTGATACAGGCAGGAGGGCACCAGAGCTATTTCGGAACCGGTTCAGATTGTCTGAACATTTTGGATCATCGTACCGGCGAACGCCGACAGGCTGTCTTGAAAGACATTGAAGAAGGCATGAAATTGTGCGACGCATTGGAACATATTGACTTTGTCATGAGCATGTTTCTTCCATCAGATGTCCCTCAAGAGACCCTGGACCGCTATGAAATGGAGGCCATGCTCAACTATACGACCAAACCGATCATTTATGTGACCACGGAGTTTTCAGGTTGCATGGATGCCGTCAAAATGGCTGAAATCGTTGCCGGAGGACCGGATGCCTTGGCGCAAAATCCTGTTGCCGCCTGCTATATCAATGTTACAACCGGACTTCGCCACAATAAAGAGGCCCTTCAAAAGCTTTTGTACCTTTCTGAAAAAGGGCTTCCTTTTACCTATATTCCTTCAGCGCAGGGTGGTGTAACAGCACCCATTACCATTGCATCCACCATGGCCGTCAATAATGCGGGCGTACTTGCCGGGCTGGTCATATCCCAGTTGAAACGTGAAGGTGCTCCTTTTATCATGCCCGGGTGGGGCGGCAATATGCTTGACATGCGCACCACAATTCAGCCCTATGCTGATCCTGAAAAACGGGGACAGGCAATCGATTTCGCCCACTTTCTGGGAATTCCCACTTTTGGTCTGGCAGGTTGCAGCGAATCCAAACTGGTGGATGAGCAAGCTGCGGCCGAAGCTGCGCTTACCCTTTTTACCGATGCCATATTCGGCGGCAACTTTGTCCATGATGTCGGATACCTGGAATCCGGCCTTTGCGGCTCTTTACCACAGTTGGCCATTTGTAATGAAATTTTAAGCTGGCTGGATGCTTTCATGAAAGGTATTGAAATTTCCGATGAAACCCTGTGTCTCGATTTAATTGATGAAATCGGCCCCGAGGGCCAATACCTTGATTGCCGGCACACTCTGGACCATTTCCGGGAACGCTGGTATCCGAATCTGTTTGATCGCTCCAGCTACGACGGATGGCAGGCCAAAGGGGGAAAATCTTTAGGGGAAAGAGCCGTAGAAGACGTCGATCGCATCCTTCAGGAACATAAACCGGAACCTCTTCCAAAAGACATTGCCAAGGCAGTACACAAAGTCACGGAAGACGCTGAAAGTAAAATCTGATACAGCCCCTAAAAACTCATTTTATTCTCACTCAAAGCGCCGGATTTTCATATCATCATGAAAATCCGGCGCTTTTTACTGTTTAACAGTATGACAAAAAAACTTTGCCGAAATGGAATCACTCAATCTGGTATTCACAAAAATAATACAGTGAAAACTTGGATAAAATACACTCTATTCCTGATTTTATTTTCGGGCTTATGACTTATTTTAGTTCCATAAGAAATATAAATTAATTGGTTATCGAGGATTTAACAACTCTCACCCAAAAAAAAGGAGAAATTTTAATCATGTCTATGCCAAAAGATGAAATTCAAAGTGAAATGATCAATGCATGGAGAACCTATTTGAATTCCCTTCAGACCGCCATGGATAAAATGGATAAAGATATCAAGGAAGCCTCTGAGATGGCCGGTGTATGCACCAACGAGTGGTGTGAGGCCACCGAGCATTATATTGATGAACTATCCAATTCCCTGTTTTCCATTAGCGAGCCTCGCTGGTCTGATCCGGTGGACTCGAAAAAGCTGAAGGAACTCAAAAAAAGAGTTTATGACCTGTATGCGAACTACAAAAGCGTATACCAATCGATTAACACTTGAGGCAGTCTTAATTTCTCCCATCAATATCAGGAGGAAGAGGACAATTTTCGAACCCTGAAGCACTTAAAACATGATGGTTGAAACCGATTTTCCTCGCATCCAAACCAATCTAACCATTCCATTGCGGAGGTAAAGCATGCTGTATATCGGACATTTTTCTTTTGACGAGATCAGTGAAAATTCGGAACGACACCATGGATACTTTACTTGTATGGTTGACACGGATAACGTGGATATGTCCGTTGAATTATTCCAGTCTCTTATTAAGAAGATGAAAGTGGAAAACAGCAGCTTTACGGATATTGCCGCGGTTTACGTCGAAGATATTTTCGAGATTCGAAAAGTTCCGAAAACCGCGACAATTCTCCGCATGCAGTCATCAGCCGGAGAATTTCCAAAATCAGTGAGCCGGACCCTGCCGTTAATAGAAACCGAAGAAATTACCGCTTACGGGTGGGCACCTGATGTTCGCAAAATCCAAGCCGCGGAAAAAGACAAGGTTATGGAAATGGAACCTTTCTTGAGTTTCACATGATTTAACAGGTATAGCCTTCCCTTTGCTCGCCTTAATTTCCGATAACTATCATCCTTGAAAAATTTATTCGATACATATAAGATTGCCGCATTCGAATGGCTGAGTAAACATTACCAGAACAATGATCCTCGTATAACAATCATCAGAAAAATCAATGTGAGAGAAGATCAATTTCCCGATTGGAAATCACCCACGACCCAGCGGGGTAAGCATTATTATGAACAAAAATTATATAAATTTAATCAATAAAGAAATTACCATAAAAATATATGTAATCATATTCGCATCACTAATGATTTCTTTATTATTTATAATTATTATTCTTAATGTAAATAGTTTATATAAACATAAAAATAAGGAAAAAAGCTTGATCAATAAAATTACTGATCTTGAAAAGAAAAACGGAATTTCCGCAACAACAATTAACCAATTAAGCAGAAAAATTGCTGATTTTGACCAGGTATTACAATCTGTTCCACCTTCCCCTGATATAACAACAAACAATATTGACGATCTGTTAAGCCATTTAAAAACAGATTTGAAAGAACGAAAAGATCTAATACCATATAAGGGAGTTCTGGGTGGCACAATGGGGTTTTATGATGATAAAAGTATCCATATTCTAAACTACAAGTGGGTTTATGCACATTTTGAAGACGGACATATTGGCGGAGAAATGTTGTTGGAATATGACATATCAGAGGATGGAAAAATTAATTGGAAAGTTATTGCTTCTTTTCAATAATCAGACAATTACGATATCTCTGTTTGCTTTTCATGAAAGAATCCACTAAATGAATTTCCATGGCATATTTATTTCTCATATTGAGCACCCTTTTCTGGTCGGGCAACTTTGTTCTCAGCAGAGGAATTGCCGAAATCATTCCTCCGGTTGCCCTGGGATACTTTCGATGGATTACGGCTTTTCTGATACTGTTTCCATTCACATTCAGGTTGGTTTTTCGGCATAACCATCTGATTATAAAACATATCCGATATCTTCTGGCACTGGCGTTTCTCGGGGTAGCCGCCTTCAACACTCTCATTTACAGAGCAATGCATTATACCACGGCCATCAATGCGGTTTTGGTCACCTCATTTATCCCGATCCTGATCCTTATCATCTCATCAGGGGTATACAAGGAAAAACCAACGCGGATTCAACTGATCGGAATCCTGGTCTCTATCACCGGAATTGCAACAATTATTTTAAAGGCGGACATCAACCGACTAATTCAGCTTTCCTTCAACACTGGCGATCTGCTTGTCCTCATAGCAGCCTTTTCCTGGGCCGCCTACTCCGTATTGTTGAGAAATTTTCCCAAAGACCTGCATCCGCTGGTTTTTCTTCAGTCTATTATCTTTCTTGGTCTGATCATTCTGACCCCTTTTTATGTTGCGGAACTTCATTTCGTGGGCGGTTTCCCGATAAACCCGACAACCATTGTCAGCATCCTTTATGTCGGCCTTTTTGCTTCTGTTCTTGCTTTTATCTTCTGGAACAAGGCCGTGCGGGAAATCGGCGCGAGTAATGCCGGACCCTTCGTACATCTGATGCCTGTATTCGGAACAATCTTTGCCATTATTTTCCTGGGAGAAAAAGTGGCCTATTATCACGTGATCGGCATCATGCTGGTTTTTACCGGTATTCTGATCAGCACGAAAAAGTTTGGGAAATAATAGGCTTTAGTGGTTGTCAGGATTATAAATTGTTCCTGGAGCCTGATTTTTTGATTGAATATAAATGCAAAATAAGATAAAGGACTTTACTGCATTTATTTATGAATACTATTTATTTAAAAAACTAACGCCATTTATTAAGAGCTGTTTTTAAATGCACCATAATCCGTCTTTTTTCTTCCCTAAATTAAGGATGATCAATGAAGCTTGCCGAGATGCTCTGCCGTTGGATAGATGCATTAAACTTCTGGGTGGGCCGATTCGTTTCCTGGGTGACTTTACTGGTGGTTCTGGTTGTATTTGTTGATGTGGTGATGCGCTATGCCTTCAGAACCACTTATGTTTTTACCCAGGAAATGGAATGGCATCTTTTTTCATTTATTTTTCTGATGGGTGCAGGATATACCCTCTTAAAAGACGGCCACGTGAGGGTGGATATTTTTTATCAGCGTATTAGTCCCAAAGCACGGGCCTGGATTAATCTGATGGGCGTATTATTGCTGCTGATCCCGGGCTGCTATCTTGTCATCACCACATCCTATAGATTTGCCTATACATCCTGGTTGATCCAGGAAGGATCTCCCGACCCTGGAGGTATCCCCTACCGTTTTGTGATCAAATCCATGATTCCTATCGGTTTCACGTTGATTTTATTACAGGGATTTTCCCTTGGATTAAAAAGCCTTTTAGAGATTCTTGGAAAATTTGAAGGCTATGAAAGGAAATCATGAATGGAATATCTCCCGGCGTGGATGTTTTTAGCTTTGACAATCCTTCTGATGTTCGGTTTTCCGGTAACTTTCACATTGCTGGGAACAGCCCTGGTTTTTGGTCTAATCGGTTTCGGATGGTCGTTTTTTAATTTACTTCCATTGCGTATCTGGGGTGTCATGACCAATGTCACCCTTTTGGCCGTACCGCTTTTTGTTTTCATGGGAGTAATGCTGGAACGATCCGGATTGGCAGAGGAGTTGCTGGATACCATGGGACTCTTATTTGGCAGATTGCGCGGAGGGTTGGCCATATCGGTGGTGGTGGTCGGTGCCTTGCTAGGGGCCTCAACAGGAATTGTGGGTGCAACTGTTGTAACAATGGGCCTTCTGGCCGTGCCTACCATGATGCGCAGGGGATATAAAAAGGAACTGGCCACCGGTACCGTTTCAGCAGCAGGTACCTTGGGACAGATCATTCCTCCCAGCATTGTTTTGGTATTGATCGGTGATATTGTGGGAGTCCCGATCGGAAACCTTTTTATGGGGGCGGTGTTCCCGGGTCTTGTTCTGGTGTTGCTCTATATTTTGTATATCATGATAGCTTCTTTTATCTGGCCCGATAGCGCACCGGCCATTCCCCGGTCGGAACTAGCCGCCTACACACCGAAAAAATTATTTCTCAAAGTTTTACGAGCTCTTTTTCCCCCGCTTTTTTTGATGGTTGCCGTTTTAGGTTCCATCTTTGCAGGAATTGCCACCCCTACCGAAGCCGCGGCTGTAGGAGCTGTCGGTGCCACTTTGTTGACCATCGCCAATGGAAGATTCAATCTTAAAGTTCTGCAGAAGGTCATGGATTCAACCACGCAGCTGACCTGTATGGTTTTTATTATCCTGGTAGGTGCCGCGGCTTTTGGGCTTGTTTTTCGGGGGACCGGTGGAGATGAACTGGTGCGAAATTTTCTAAGCACTTATGCCGAAACTCATGGCAAGTGGTTTGTTTTAGCCATGGTCATGGGACTAATTTTTGTAATAGGTTTTTTTCTGGATTTTATCGAAATTACTTTTATCCATGTCCCTGTTCTTGCCCCCATTATGATAGAATTCGGTTTTGACCCGGTCTGGCTCTGTATCCTCATTGCTGTAAATCTTCAAACTTCTTTTATGACCCCGCCTTTTGGCTTTTCCCTTTTTTACTTAAAAGCGGTTACACCTCCTGAAATTTCCACCGGACATATTTACCGGGGTATTATTCCTTTTGTTATTTTTCAATTAATAGGTTTGTTGTTGATTGTATTTTTTCCGGTGCTGGTGAACTGGCTTCCCGAGGTTGTATATTCCCGTTAATGCTAAGCTATATCCGGCATTTAAAAATCTTATCCGATCTTTTCCCTGAAAGGAGAAAAAAATGAAACGAAGAGAATTCTTAAAAAAAACCGGAATCTCTGCCGCTGCTGTCGCATCGGCAACCATCGCAGCCCCGACAGTATGGGCAAAAGAAAAGACCTATCAATGGAAAATGGTTACCACCTGGCCACCCAATTTGCCTATTCTGCAAACAGGTGCCGAGCGTTTTGCCAAAAGAGTGGAAATTGCAACCAATGGGCGGATTAAAATTCACGTCTTTGCCGCAGGCGAACTGGTTCCAGCCCTGGAAGTCTTTGATGCCGTTTCAAGCGGAACGGTGGAAGTGGGAAGTGGGGCTGGTTATTACTGGGCCGGCAAGGTCCCGGCAGCCCAATGGTTTTCAGCAGTACCTTTCGGTTTCAATCCGCAGGGGATTAATTCCTGGTTTTACAGCGGCGGTGGTTTGGAACTATGGGAGGAAACCTATGCTCCCTTTAATCTGGTACCTCGTCCCCAGGGAAACACGGGGGTACAGATGGGTGGATGGTTCCGCAAACAAATGAACACCATTGATGATTTTAAAGGACTTAAAATGCGTATCCCCGGGCTGGGCGGCAAGGTAGTGGCAAAAGCCGGAGGAACTGTAGTCCTGCTGCCCGGAGGAGAAATTTTTACCTCTCTGGAACGCGGCGTGATTGATGCCACGGAATGGGTAGGGCCATTGCATGATTTACGCATGGGATTTTACCAGGCCGCTAAATACTATTACTATCCCGGATGGCACGAACCCAGCACTTGTCTGGAGGTCATATTCAACAAGAAAGTTTATGATGACCTTCCTGCAGATCTCAAAACCATCCTGGATGCCATTGCCATGGAAACCAATCTTTGGAGTCTGTCCGAATTTGAAGCCTCCAACGGTGCTGCTTTACAGGAATTAATCACCAAACACAAAGTCGAGCTGGTGCGGTTTCCGGAAGAATTGCTTAACAAACTGCGGGTAATGGCTGAAGAAGTCTTGGAGGAGGAAGCAAACAAGGATGCCATGTCACGCAAAGTGCATGAGGCTTATAAAACCTTTAAAAAACAAGTGGGGATCTGGGGTACCGTGGCTGATAAAGCTTATTTTGACCTGATTGCTGATAAATATTCACTAAAAGCATAGCCGGCGGCATTTTTTAAATGATTCAACAATAAATTCACTGGGGTCACCAACGGTTTTATATCCGATGGGGGGGTTGGGCCCATCAACGCCCAACCCCATAAACCCTGAATTAAGGTGCCGACAACACATTCCAGGTTGTCATTCCAAGGAGGCCGAAATCACCGATTATCAGTCAGTACGTAAACCCTGGCCGATGAAGAATCTCCGGCACCCCCAAAACCTCCACGATCAGTCCGGGCATGGGACAGATCAGGAGCTTGTCATTTGTTTTTTTTAATAATGGCCATGACAGGGCCGAGCTCGAGTTGAAACTCAGGTGGTGGATTACCATTACGGGCTAACGCTTCTCTTGCGATCTGGATGCCCACACCAAAGTGCTGTGCATACCCAAGATGACGCATAGCCTCCGCCAAATTCGGGTTTCGGTAATCATTTATCCCCGGCAGACCGAAATTTTCCTTGGTTACCTGACCGTAAGGGCTGCCGGGGCTGATCACTTCGATTCGATTGCTGTACCAGTAAATACGGACCGGGGCATTGGTTGCTTCGTAAGTGCGATGCATGATGGCATTGCGAACGATTTGCTGAAGAGCTGCTAATGGATAATCCGGGTAGCGGCGCTCCTTGTCTGTGGACGTTATATCGACAGCTTCCATGATGTGTATTTTGAGCAATTCGTCAATCTGGGACATCATGCGGGGTAAAGGCCCATGAATGTCATGACTGCTGATCACATCAGAACCCAATTTTTCGCCGACCAGGCGAAGAAAAGAGACATAGGCCCCGGGCAGATGATCGGATGGCTTCTTCCCAAGAACCAGTAACCCGAGCACAGTAGGAACCAAAGGAGGGCCAGGATCAACCAGACGCAAAGAGGCCATCTGGTCTTCCAAAGTGCGCGAATTTCCGGCAAGCACTTCCGCACTGACTGCGGCCGGCAGGTATGTCTCTCTGAATAGTGCTCGATCCAACTCTTTTATGTCAACATCTCGCAAGGGTTGAATGTCTGCAGGGGCGTCACGATAACGTCGTCGCTCAGCAAGGATACGTTCCTCCTGGGGACTAGCAATTGCACGTCGGGGTCCGACCCGCACCCAAGCCGTACCTTTGAATCGAACGGGAGGAGCATCCGCGGGTTGAACAATGACAACCGCCATTTCATGTCCCTTTAGAATCTTTTTCTCTACGGTCATCGAAGGAAAAGGCAATATATTTCCATCCGCTCGCATGGAAGCCAACTGCTGAAGCAACCGGTCCGTAACTGGTCGTCCTGTTGGAATACCTGCATCATCAACGCCGATAAAAAGGATTCCGGAACGATTATGGCCGGGAAGATCGTTTGCAAAAGCACATATTGCCTGGCGAATTTTATTGCCATCAACAATTGACTCCTTTCGTTCCACTCGGTCGGATTCAATGTCATCAAGAAGTTTAATCAATTCTTCATCTTTCATATCTCCCCAACCTCCAAAATCTGAGTGTGGCCGATAAGAACGTCGATTGATTCTACTGTACCACGTACCATACGCTCCACCGTTAATGAAGCTCCTGATTGCCAACAGTGATTTTGAGTTTGAACTTTAATAAATGATACAATGGCTGTCAAGATATCACTCGAAACTCTCATTATGCCGGGCGCACATAAAAAAAGGGAAGCCGAAATCGACTTCCCTTTTGATTTTCCAAATACAAACAAATTTCCGGCTTATCTATTTCCTGTTGGAATACTCCGCATAGGTCATGGCCAGGGTTCGGTAAACCAGGTGTGCCAGTTTTGAATACGGAACATAAACAAACAGGCAGAAAACAAAGACCAGGTGAATGAAATATATGAAATAAGTCAATCCGGCTGCTCCGGCAAGACGGGTCATTTCCGTCAGCATACCTGTGAGGCCTAATGCCAGAACAAGGCCGATAAGTGACCAGTCTTTGTAAGTCGTGCTCTGATCAGGTTTATCAAATCTGCTTTTAACCATCAGCAAGCCTCCGATGACTAGCGCCACACCAGCCACGTTGGCCAGCCATTTCACCGGATTCAACTGAGAGTATGGACCATGAATCTGGAACACATAGAGTGTAACAAAGAAAATGTTGGTGACGACAAAAAGCCCGATAAACCCATAAAGCACCATCATATGTGCAGTACTTCGTTCTCGATTTTCCGTACACTCACTGAATTTTCGGTGTTTTAAAATGGTAGGGATGACACGCCCTAAGGCCTGGACAAAACCAACAGGATCGATTTTTTCTTTGTCGGTTTTACCTTCCATCAATGCGTTCTGGTGAATATCACTCAAAAAGCGTTTGACACCGATAAAAAAGACCGCAACTGCAAAAATAAATGCCGGTATAAAAATTAAGTCCACCAGCCATGTAGAGAAGAATTTGGCATGTGCTATTTCATCTCCCCCGGGTGAAAAATTAAGCCAATGGATGCCAAACATTTTGAGGATCAAACCAAGAGCGAGAAAAAGCACCACCGGAATACCTAAAAGCACCGGAAGCTTCTTGGGATCGTTGACCATTTTTGCCAATTTCTTGGGAACGGCATAATCGGTAATTGCGTAGGATCTTAAAGCGGCCAGAACGTCAGCGGGTTTTGCTTCACGCGGGCAATGGGTTGAGCAGTCTCCGCAGTTGTGACAAAGCCAGATGTCGGCATTTCCTACCAGGCGGTCTTTGAGCCCCCAGGAGGCGGCGATCATCTCTTTTCTCGGAAAAGGATGGCTATCCGGTGAGATTGGGCATGCCACGGAACATGTCGCACACTGATAACATTTTTTGAGATCTTCGGCACCAAGGATCCCAATTTCTTTAATAAAATTAATATCCGAATCTATCATATAGGGTTCTGCCATATCGGTCCCTCCTCGCTGGACAGAGTTATATTGACTACAGGAAAAGTATCTCTTGTGCACATAGACTTAAAATCCTTTAAACGGGTTAGGCCCAATTGCTTCAATTTCTTCAACGAACTTATTGATAATGCCGGGAAGCTTGTCATATTCATCAATAGCCACCTGGAACATGGCAACACGCTCCTCTTCTAAAGCAAGGCTGGTCAAAGCATCCCCGATTTTCTTGACACGAATTTCCGCAAGTTCGCTACCTTTCATAAAATGGCACTGGTAATCATCACCATGTTTGCACCCGAGCAAAAACACCCCGTCCATTCCCTGTGACAGCGCATCTTTAATCCAGATCACGTTCATGGAACCAAGGCAACGTACCGGTATAAACCGAACATCCGCAGAATAGCTCAACCGATTCAGACCGGCAATATCCAACGCAGGGTATGCATCATTTTCACATACCAGACCTAGAATTCTCATGGGCGGTTCTTCATAATCATCCGAGGACGGAACTTTCACCGATTTGACCATGGAACCGACGCTATCCGGGCTATAGTCAGCAAAGGCAATGATACGTTCCGGGCATGCGCCCATACAGGTTCCGCATCGACGGCACCTTGTCGGGTTGGGTTTGGGCGTACCTTTTTCATCATCATCCAATGCACCAAAGGGGCACTCCTGGGTGCATCGTTTGCATTGCGTACAACGCTGGAAAAAGAAATCGGGAAAGGTAACATCACCGGACCTGGGATGTACAGCCTTACCTTTTTCAGAGCATTCAAGGCTCTGGATGGCCTTTAAAGCAGCTCCTGTGGCATCTTCGAGGGACTCCTCGATAGTCATGGTTCTTCGGATAGGCCCTGCAGCATAAATTCCTGTGCGCTGAGTTTCATATGGAAAGCAGATAAAATTGGAATCAACGTAGCCGTTGAAAAGGTCGATATCCCTGAATGAGGGCCCCTGACGATAAGCCATGTTGACAATAGGTTCATCAACGGTTTTCGGTACCATTCCCATTGCCAGTACCACCAGATCCGCCTTGACCTGAATTTTTTCACCGAGCAACGTATTGTCGGCCTCAATAACCAATCCGTCGCCATTTTGTGCGACTTTGATCACTTCGCCCTTTGTCATGAAAATTCCGGGATCCTGCTGGATGGTCTTGTAGAAATTTTCCAGGAGTCCGGGAGTTCTCATATGCTGATAGAATATATAGGATTTACCATCTTCGGGAAAATACTCACGAACATATTTGGCATGCTTTAATGCCACCATGCTCAAAACCGATCCGCCATATTCAAAATCCTGGTCATTTCCCAATCCGGGGCTCTGAACAAAAACCACGGATTTAGCTTCTTTACCGTCGGAAGGACGGGTCAGTTTTCCGCTTGCGGCCATTTGTTCGAACTGGTGGTTGGAAACAACATCAGCGATTTCACCATATCCGAGGTGTGCGAATTCTCCGGCGGCCGGTTTATAAGGACGCCATCCTGCAGCAAGAACAACTGCACCAAATTTTTCACCCTTGGGATCAAAGGTGAGAATGTCGACTCGCCCTTTGTTATATTCCTTATATTTTTCTACCAGGACTTCCTGATCCAGTTCTTTCCCGTTTTCATCAACTTTCATTTCTTCGGGAAGCGGATATGGAACATCAAACTCAATTTTTTCACCCGGGGTTTTAAATGTTACCGTAAAATCACCCGGTTGACCCGCTAGTCGTGCCACTTCCGTTTTGGTTTTTAATGTAATTTTAGAGTCAGCCTTAACTTTTTTGATCAGATCATCCACGATGGGAGGAATCAATGAGTCATAAGGTATTTTCATGGGAAGCTGTTTTCGAAGTGTTTTGGCATAGCCTCCCAGTGCAGCTTCTTTTTCAACAAGGGTCACTTCATACCCTGCTTTTGCCGCATCCAATGCCGCACTCATACCCGTAACACCACCACCGATGACCAGGATCTTGCTGGTAAATTCATCCAGCTTATAAGGTTCAGGAACTTTCACCTTCTCCATTTTTGCCATGGACATACGAAGGTAGTCTTCGGCAAGCATCTGGAGCCGATCAAAATTAACGCCATCATCTTTCTGATCTTCGGTTAAAGGGGGAAATTGTGATCTCGGATGAGACCAGACCACCTGTTCACGTAAATTCAAACGATCCACCAAACATCCGTCAAACCGAAAGACATCGAAGTTAACCCGTCGTGAACATGCTCCGATGATAACGGTATTAATTCCTTTTTCGATATCTCTTTTGATTATATCTACGCCTTCATTGCTGCAGAAAAACGGATGCGTTTTTACCGGCCAAGCTTCTTCTTCAGCCACATCTTTTAATGCATCAATATCCAGAGCATCTCCAATGCCGCATCCTGTACAGATATACGCACCATATTTTTTATCCATGGATAACCTCCTACCTATTCACCAGGGTTTGAATTGCCTTAAGGGCCATACCCGTCGCATTCTGGTTCGATGAAACCACATCTGCCGGCTTATTGGCACATCCGGCTGCAAACATACCGCCTTTATCAAAATCATTGATCATGAAACCGTCTTCGCTAATTTTCAAATCGGCGGACAATTTGCTAAGAGCTGCTGTTGGCTGCATTCCAGTGGCTAAAACGACCATTTCGACTTCCTGCTTTACCTTTTCGCCGGTAACGGCATTTTCTGCAACCACGGTGATATTATTGTTATCCGGATTTTCAATAACCTCGGCAACTTTTCCCTTAATAAAAAATACATTCTCATCTTCTTTAATTTTGTCATAGAACTTTTCATAACGCTGCCCCGGCGCCCTCAGGTCGATATAGAAAATATAGACCTTGGCATCGGGATATTGTTCTCTGATATAAGTGGCATGTTTCAAAGATGCCATGCAGCATATATAGGAACAATACGGGAGATAATTCTCATCCCTGGAGCCGGCGCATTGCACAAAGGCGATACTTTCAGGCGCTTTTTTGTCGGAAGGCCGCTGGATAACTCCGGCGGTAGGACCGTTTTTGGAAGCCAGCCGCTCCAGCATCATATTGGTTACGATATTGGGATACTGACCAAACCCCAAATTATCCATACGTGTAGCATCATAAGGCGTCCATCCGGTTGCCCAGATAATAGATCCCACCTGCAGATCTATTGTTTTTTCTTTCATTTCCAACTCGATTGCATCGTATTTGCAAACATCGACACATTTACCACAATCAACACCATGACATGCCACAGGATCAATGACATATCTGGTTGGAAAAGCCATTTCAAACGGCAGATAAACAGCCTTTGTCATGTCCATTCCAAAATTAAATTCGTTATTTCTCTCTGCGGGGCAAACCGCTACACACTCGTTGCATGCCGTACAGTTGGTATTGATAAACCTGGGATTTAATTTAACGGATACTTTGTAGTTTCCAGGTTCGCCATCCACATTGGCAATTTCTGCAAGAGTAAAGGTGTGAACCAGAGGATTATCCTTAATGCGCCGATAATTTATCTCCAAACCACAGGTCGGAGGACATAACTTGGGAAAATACTGATTTAACTGTGATACTCTTCCGCCCAGATAAGGATTTTTTTCAACCAGGAATACCTCGTAACCTACTTCGGCCGCTTCGAGGGCTGCGGTCAAGCCACTGATACCCCCTCCAACAACCATAATGCTTCCGCTTCCAGAGGCTTTTTTGTTCTCTGTCATACTATCCCCTCCGTGAATTTTAAGTTTCAATTTCGAAACCGGTAAAATGTTTTTTTAAACCAGTCAAATTTCATTATTCAGGCGATATCCTCAATCCATGCTTTTTTTCTGAAATTTGAAACTCGAAGCTTGAAACCTTTTCAATCATCAATATGAATTATTTTTCAGGTTTTGTTGGGTTGGAAGGACATGAAAGTATATTCAAGCTTAGATTTCAAATTTCCAGTTTCAAATTTCGTACTTCCTTTGGATATCGCCTAAAACAAAATCACTCAACCGTTACTTAATAAAAACCTCCAGGCGCCTTTCGGCACCTGGAGGTTTTTTATTTCAAGTCCTTAAAAAAAGGCATTTTTTACTGAACCAATCCCTCTCAATGAATTAGGGGATAAGTTTAATATAGTCTTTCTTGAAGGTATCAAACTTACCGGCTTTAGGATCGTATTTTGAGTTTACGAAACAGAACCAGTTTGCGTCATCCTGGCCAGGATAGTCTGCCTGATAGTAGAATCCAGGATAGCGGCTTTCCTTACGGAACTGAATGTGTCGCAGGTGAGCTTCAACAGTCCAGATACGATGTTTGATCTCCCATGCTCTCATGAGTTCATGCAGGTCACCGGCAGCCAGTTTTTCACAGTCTTCTTTCATAACGTTCAGCATTTCCATGATAATTTCAAGGTTTTTGCTGGTGGTCATATAGTAAGTGGCTGTTCCGGCACCATATTCATGGGTGGCTTTCATCAGACGCAGTGCCATTCCTGCAGGTTTGACATACGCGGGGTTGATGTCGACTGCCGTGGTATAGCTTTTGTTTTCCAGGAACAGTCTGACCGGTTTGTAGGTCATATCAACCAGTTCATCTTTTGACTGGCCTATAGTCGGTTTGAAATCAGCATGGTCACGTACGTACTTAACCATTTCTTTTGCGACCATACGGCCTTCAGCATGAGAACCTGAAGAGAACTTATGACCCGAGCAACCAACGCCGTCACCAGCGGTGAACAGACCCTTGACAGTGGTCATGCGGTTGTAAACTTTGTCACCGTCGCCCCATTTATAATCGGCAGGAACCCAGTCAAAATCAGGTCCTGAAACCCAGAAACCGCAACAACCAGAGTGTGAACCCAACAGGTAAGGCTCGGTCGGCATAACTTCAGAGTTTTTCTTTTCAGGCTCGGTATTTGTTGCACACCACAGGTTGGCCTGACCACATGTCATATCCAGAAAGTCTTCCCAAGCTTCGGCTTCGAGGTGCTTGAGTTCTTTCTTGTCCATGGTTTTGCCAAGTTCGGCCAAAGCAGTCACGGTGTCCATAATAATGGGCCCGCGGCCTTCTTTCATTTCAAACAGCATCAGGTGGTTACGCAGACAGGTCGGGGTAATGGCGGCAGTTCCATAAGGAGCATATCTTTCCAGCTCTTTTTTGGCTGCTTCACTGGCCGCAAAGTTTTCACCCAAACCATTAAGGGTTTTGGCTTTGAACAGCAAGAACCATGCACCAACCGGGCCGTATCCATCTTTAAAACGGGCCGGGGTGAAACGGTTTTCCATCATGGACAGTTCAGCACCAACTTTCATACCCATGTAGTATGTGGATCCTGCATTCCATACCGGATACCATGCACGGCCTTTGCCCTCACCGACCGAACGGGGCTGATAAATATTTACCGCGCCGCCGCATGCGATCATGACAGTCTTTGCTTTGATGATGTATACTTTGTTCTCACGAAGGGAAAATCCGACAGCTCCGGCAATCTGATTTTCAACTTTGTCATCCAGCAAAAGCTCGACAATAAAGCAACGTTCAATAATATCATCCTCGCCGATGGCTTTTTTAGCGGCTTCAGCTACGATTCTTTTGTAGGATTCGCCGTTGATCATGATCTGCCATTTACCTGTGCGTACCGGTTTGGCGCCACCTTTCAGTGATCCAACCTTCAAGCCTTTTTTGCCGTCCAGGTTCTTTCCATCATCGGATTTTTTCCAAATGGGTAGTCCCCATTCTTCAAACAGATGAACAGAATCATCTACGTGACAGCCAAGATCAAAAATGAGATCTTCACGAACAAGACCCATCAAGTCGTTTCGCACCATGCGAACGTAATCGTCAGGGGAATTTTCACCGATATATGTGTTAATAGCTGAAAGCCCCTGGGCTACAGCGCCACTTCTTTCCATTGCTGCTTTGTCACAAAGCAACACTTTCTGATCATCAGACATCCACTTTTTTACTTCAAAAGCGGTCCCGCAGGCTGCCATACCACCGCCTACGATCAAAATATCAACTTCGCGTTCGTCGACCTCAGGGTCCTTTACTGCTTTAAGCTCACCTACGACCTTATTTGGTAATGCCATATTATATCCTCCTTAAAAATTATTCCATATTAAACAATGTGGAATTCCAGCCTTTCGCTAATTAAGCAAGTGCTTGAGGCTTGGGAATTGAATAGCCGTCAGCTTCCTCTGTGCTCAAAAGCTGGCTATCCAGATCTTTACCCTTCAGAGAATTGTAAGCATTTGCCTCTCCCTCCGGAGTTGTCCGGATGGGGAACTTGAAGCGTTTAATAAGGCCATTTCTAAACTTACAGGTCCACATAACATCCTCTGTACCCATCATCGGCATAATGCTGCTTCCTAGTGGTACAAAATCAGAATATCCACGAACTTCGATTGCCTGAGTCGGACAAATTTTCACACATGAAAAACATTCCCAACACTGATCAGGCTCCTGATTGTATGCCTTCATTGCGTTCGGGTCCAAAACCATCAAATCATTGGGGCAAATATACATACATGCTGTCTTGTCCCCACCTTTACAGCCATCACATTTTTCGTCAATTACAAAGCTTGGCATTAATTATTCCTCCTAGCGTTAATTGGTTATTGGTATTATCCAATCAAAAACCATTCACCATCCCTATATATCCGAGTTCCATCCACCCCCTTCCATACTTTGCTCAGTCCTGAGCACGTCTCTTTTCAAAATCCAAAAACTTTGAACGTCACCAGATATATGAAAATCCAATAATTTTAGATAGATAACTACCCTCTAAAATCAAAGAGCAAATTTATCATTCATAATTTTGAATGTCAAGAACTTTTAATCAGATAATTTCCAATATTGAACATTATTACTCTTTTCTAACGGCATTAATCCCATAAGTTGTCGTTAAAAAACTATTAAATACCATATGTGGTATTATGCTTGAGTTTTAATGAACACTGTTCATTAAAAACCTGATATTTTTATTTCGAATTAATGCCTATATTTTTTCCCTTTTGGTTTACACTCAGCAGATACCGGTCTGATTTTCATAAGGCCTACTTGCCAATGCCCACATTTCGTTCTATAAAATAAAAATCAAAACAAAAATGCTCAACATTTCTATGAACACAAACCTGAGGAAGCTACAACATGGAAAGTGATTTTCTCTCTGTCCCTTCAAGCCATTCTTTTCAGTTCTCCTGCGGATCTCATATCCCCTGTTTTAATGAATGCTGCCGGAACCTGAATCAATTATTAACCCCTTATGATGTCCTTCGCCTTAAAAACAGCCTGGGCATCTGCGCAAATGATTTTTTGGAACGTTACACTTCTCAGCATACCGGACCTGAATCCGGCTTTCCTATAGTTCGACTTCGGGAAAAACCCGACGATGGATTCAAATGCCCGTTTGTCACCTCTGAAGGCTGCTCTGTATATCATGACCGACCATCATCCTGCAGGGCCTACCCCATCGCCAGGGGCGTGGTTCGAAACCGGCAGACCGGAAAACTTACAGAGCATTTCATGCTTTTAAAAGAACCTCACTGCAAAGGTTTTCAAACCGGAAAGCATCACTCTGTCCATGAGTGGATCGAAAATCAGGGGCTGATGATATACAATAAAATGAATGATCTTTTGATGGAGATTATCAGTTTAAAAAATGTAACCATGCCCGGCCATCTCGACATCAAGTCGCGCCACTTATTTCATATGGCCGGTTATGACATTGATTCGTTCAGGAATAAAATCTTTAATAAAGGGCTTTTAAATTCGGCTAATTATGATGAGCACCTGCTTTCCAAGGCTAAAGAAGACGATACAGCTCTTTTAAAGATCAGTCTTAAATGGTTACAAAAAAAGATTTTTGGCCAAACCGGATAATATGAAAATCCTGAAACCTTATTTTTAAGAAGATAGCTGACCCTATGAAATTAGAAAACAAAGTGGCACTGGTGCTGGGAGCCATTAAAGGAATTGGAAAAAGAATCGGTCTCGGTCTTGCCCGGAAAGGGGTCAAAGTAGCATTAAACTATTTTGATTGGCCGGAGTCACTGGATCAAATGAGCAAAGATTTCGACAATACCGGGACAGATCATCTGATCTTAAAAACCGATCTGCTTGACACCGAGAGGATAGCCGGTCTGGTCAATTCAGTGGTTGATCATTTCGGTCGCCTGGATATACTGATCAACAACATTGAAAGAGGCGGATGGCCGGTTGTGCATGGCCCATATGTTCAGGAGCAATGGGACCTGGAATTTGCCACCACACTGAGAGCAAAGTGGTGGATATTCAATTCGGCACTGCCCCATTTAAAAAAATCAGGGGATGGCGTGGTTGTCAACTTTTCCTCCATAGCAGGAATGGTGGGGAGGACAGGGCCGGCAAGTATGGTATTTAACGATGGCTATTGTGCCGCCAACCGGGGTATATCCCTTTTGACCGAAACATGGGCAAGGATGGGTGCGCCGGAAGTCCGTGTCAACGAAATCATGTTGGGATTTTTTAAAACAAGACATGCTGAAGGTACCCGCGGCTGGGGGATACTGTCTCAACAGGAAAAAGATGCGATCGTTGAACATACGCTGCTGGGAAGAACCGGAAATATCGATGATGTGGTCAAGACTTGTGTTTATGTCATCAGAGATGCTTCATTTATGACAGGAAGCGTTATACGTCTGGATGGAGGCTATGTGCTAGGAGGTGAAAAAGTCGGAAAGATGCCCTCCGGGGTTTTGTAGCCTGAATTGATCATTTAAACCGGTTGAGGTTAAAAATTATCCGAAGGAATTGCCCAGATAAAAAATTTCACCCAATCAAATCCCAGCTTTAATAGCTCATCATCATTCGTTTTTATCCTTTTTATAATGGCGGACTTTAGCTTGTAACGCTTTAAAAAAGTACTCTTGAAAATAAAGCTCCTGAAACCATCTATATTATAGATGGCCATAAAAGCCATCCGTGCCTTTTGCCCATCGGGCCCTTCATTGCCCCAGGGATTATTTTGAAACAACCCTTTTAATTTTGCCCATTGGGCTGTCATTTTATGATATTTTTCAGCTTCCTGATCTTTTTCCCAGGCTTTTGGAGTCCAAACCTGACTTTCATACTGCCCCATACAAAATTCAGGTGGCCTGAAAAATTGCACCAACCGGGTTTCTTTTTTCTTCGGATCAAAAATCATTCCCTGTTCCACGGGAAAAGTGCGGCAAGCATCCGGCCTGTCGGGGTAAACTCGACATCCCGAATCAGACAGAAAGGGGCATACCATTTCTCGGTCTTCATCCATGCGCAGCAAAACATCCGGGAAAAAAGTCCCCGGCCTCAGCACAACATCCACGTGTTTATCTATAAACTCATCTGATGACATACCAAGGCTTGATTTCAATCCAATGACATCATAGGGGTATAAAAAAAGATTTAAATTACGGCAGCATTGATTGAAGCAGGAAATACCCGGATAGCAACGAAATGAAAATGTGGAATTTTCAGAAAGCTTTTTTCCGGGTAAATGGTCTAAATTTTTTATTTCAACACTTTTCATAGGATCATTTAAAAAGGTACTTCACCCAGTATAATTTCCGCAACCGTCTTTTTGATTTTTTGCTTAAACCCGAAATGTTCTTTAAGTTGATTTTCCAGCCGGGACATTTGGTGGTAAAAAGGCGTGCGATCAAATTTAAAGTAGTCCTTTTTTCTGCACTGCCGGGTGAATTCCTCGCAGCCAGAGCTTATTACAGTTCTATTCACACCTGTTTTGGAGGGAAAACTCCATTCACTGGGTATTCCGTGAAGCCTGCAGATCATGGGACGATGATAATATACAACACACTTGCCTTCAAAATTAGCGGGGCACATGGTTCTTGCCGGAGCTGTTTTTTGATCGGATTCCCTTTTTTTCCGACAATTTTCCGTGGCCCGTTCATATATCAGCTTTTTAAGCTCAGAAGACAGGATATCAAAACCCTCTTTCAGATAAAAAAACTCCAAATATGTGTGATGATAAAAAAGCGTCATGCAACAGTTTTCATCACAACCATGACAATGAAAATCATAATAGGAAGCTGCTTCATCATATTTTTCATTCATGGATAAGAAAAGATTTTCCAGCTTTTCTAAAAACGGCTTAATTTCCATGTCCATGGTTACCTTATTAATATTAATTTAGAGTGCATTGGATTTTTCATGGCTGTTTTAAATTTGAATTATACCTGGGGCGATGGGAAAAAAATTTTTTTGTAAAGATTTAAGGCATATCGGTCGGTCATGCTGGCGATAAAATCACAGATAAACTTCTCTTTGGGCTGTCCGTTTTTACTGCAGGCTATCATCTCCATATTGGCCATTTCCTGATAAAGCAGTTTTTCATTTTCCATAAAACAGCCATAAAGTTCGGATAATATTTTTTTGGCCTTTAAAAATTCCTTGTGAACACGATTGGACCTGTAAACATTTTCATAAAGAAATTCCCGCAAAATGGTCATAGCATCAGATACCGCATCACTCATGCGAAGATAAAAGCGGCTGTTTTCCTCGTAACTTGAAAAAATTAAATCACGAATCATTGTCGTCGCACGCTCGGAATGGCTTTCCCCCAGGTTTTTTACGCAAAAATCAGGCACTTGCTCACTTTGAATCACACCACTGCGTATCGCATCATCTAGATCGTGATTTAAGTAGGCCATAATATCGGCAATACGAACCACACGGCCCTCAATGGTAATTGCAAGCTCTTTTGGATTATCCGGAAGTATTTTCCCATATCCTTTGGAATGTTTCAAAATCCCGTCTCTGACTTCACAGGTTAAATTGAGTCCTTTTCCGTTTTTTTCCAGGATATCTACAACCCGAAGGCTTTGTTTATTATGGGAAAATCCACCGGAATCAATTTCTTTCAAAGCCATTTCTCCACTATGGCCGAAAGGAGGATGTCCCAAATCGTGGCCCAAAGCGATAGCTTCAGCCAAATCCTCATTTAACCGCATGGCTCTCGCAATGGTTCTGGCCATTTGAGACACTTCCAGTGTGTGGGTCAGACGTGTGCGGTAAACATCTCCAAGGGGAGATAAAAAAACCTGTGTCTTATATTTCATGCGCCGGAAAGCATTGGAATATACAATTCTGTCCCTGTCTACCTGAAAAGGAGTTCTGATGGGACATGGAGCCTCTTTGCGTTTTCTCCCTCTGGAGTCAGCGCTTAGGCATCCATAGGAGGCAATGAAGGTTTTTTCCCTTTTCTGAAAATCTTCGCAAATTGACAATGAACTTGGCAAGGGATCGATTAGAGATCGTTTTTTTTCTTTTTCAAGCAGTGTCAGCAAAGCAATATCCTAATTATATTTTTTTTATCATTTAAAAAATTAAACATGTATTATCTTCATAAATTGATTGATTTGTAAAGAAATCATCGTTTATTATAATCATTTTCTGGGATTTGTCAGCAACTATTCAACATTGACAATAACAAGTCTTCACCGGATTAATGAAATTTATGCCTTGTTACTAACCATTAAATATATATCTGAAAAAAATGAATAGCCTTAAACACCATCTGGTGCTGGGAGAACTCAAGGATTTTCTCACCGGCAAAACAATCGAGGATAACCACGATGAACGTCTTCGTCAAAAGCTGGCCAGATTTTTAGTCGAAGAAAAAAAATACACAAAAGAAACCATCACAAGCCATATCAAACTAAGGGTCAGCGCAGGGGAAAAAAAGGCGAACGTCAAGGTGGATTTTAAGATTCGTATTCTTGATAAGACATGCGTGCTTGTCAAATACGGCCCCGGATCTCTGGTTACAAGACGAAGACCGTCACTGGCATCGTCAAGGCTTATCGAATCCTATCAAATCCCTTTTGTCGTGGTTACCAACGGAATCGAAGCTGAAATCCTGGATGGGGTTTCCGGAAAAATCATTGGTAAAGGCCTGCAGGCTGTTCCAAGCCGATCCGAGGTAACCAACCAATTCGATCATCTCGAGTTTAAACCGATTTCCGCCAAAAGAGCTGAATTGGAATCCCGGATTCTTTATGCTTATGAAGTCGACGACGCTTGTCCTTGTGATGATAATATTTGCAGACTATAAAAAGAGATGACCGCAATAGAAAAAAACGACGAATATTTTATGAGTCTTGCCTTAAAAGAGGCAAAAAAAGCGCTTTCTTTTGGAGAATTTCCTGTAGGCTGTTTGATGGTAATGGGGGATCAGGTGCTGGTATCAGGTGCCAGAGCAAACAGTTCAGGGTGCAACACCAATGAACTTGATCATGCGGAAATTGTCACTTTACGCAAATTGAACTCCTTAAATGGCTTTTATGAATACGATTGTGTTAAAGTTTATTGCACTATGGAACCCTGCTTAATGTGTTACGCCGCATTAATTCTTTCCGGTATTCGTCGCATTGTCTGGGCATATGAAGATATTATGGGAGGCGGCACCAAATGCGACCTGAGTATACTTCCGCCACTGTACGCCACAAGTCGGGTTTCGGTCGTGCCTTATGTCCGCCGACAGGAAAGTTTGGAAATTTTCAAAACCTTTTTTTCCAATCCGCTTCATCAATATTGGAAGAATAGCCTATTGGCAGAATACACCTTAAAACAGTAATTTTTATTTCATTTTTTTCTTGCATTTATTTAACCGGTCTTATATTCTTTGCAATTGAATTATATTGATGGCATGCGCCCTGCGGCTAGTTTATGCCTTAAAAAAAATTATTAGGAGGTGAAAACGTATAGCAACCCCGAAACGACCCTTTAACAAACAAACTAAAGACAAGACTAACATCAATAAGGAAATCAGGGCCAAAGAGGTCAGGCTGATCGACCAGGACGGCAACCAGGTAGGTGTGGTTCCTGCAAAGCAGGCAATGGCGTCAGCTGCTGAATCCGGACTTGATTTGGTTGAGGTTTCTCCTAATGCGGTTCCGCCTGTATGCAAAATTATGGATTATGGCCGCTATAAGTATGAACAGACAAAAAAACTGCAGGAGGCCAAGAAAAAACAAACCACATTCCAAATCAAAGAGATAAAAGTCCGTCCCAAAACCGGTGAGCACGACCTGATGGTTAAAATCGGTCACATCAAACGATTTATCGAAAGAAAAGATAAAATTAAAGTGACCGTAGTGTTTAGGGGAAGGGAAATCACCCTTTCGGAACAGGGCCGAGAGATGCTCGACACTATTGCACATGAAACAGAGGAAATCGCAACAGTGGAACAAGAGCCCAGATTTGAAGGCCGTACAATGGTTATGATTTTAGCGCCGAAATAGCTCGCACATACCATTCATTTCCATTACATCGATTGCCTTTTTGATGGGTGATAATGTTATTTTGCGTTGAACCTTTTCTGGTGGCGTGAGTATTCAAATTTATGAATCCTCACGCCATCTTATGTTTGATACCCATAATGAATTGATATCGAATAAAGGAGATTCTAATAATGCCGAAGATTAAAACCAATCGTGCCGCTGCCAAGAGATTCAAGCGGACCGGAAGCGGAAAGTTCATGTACAGTAAATCTCACAGCAGCCATATTTTGACCACAAAAACCCGTAAAAGAAAACGATCATTGCGAAAAAGCATGGTCATTGACAAAAGCAATGAAAAATTAATCAGACTTCTTTTACCTAACTCATAGAACACTTTAAAAAAGTCTGCCCCAGTACAATTTGAATTGAATAAGGAGTTTTGTTATGCGCATTAAAAGAGGATTTAAGGCGAGAAGACGACGCAAAAAGGTGTTAAAGCTGGCCAAAGGATTTCGGGGAGGCCACAGCAAACTGTTTCGAACAGCGGCAGATACTGTTGACAGAGCGCTCATGTATTCATACAGGGATCGAAAGGTTCGTAAGCGTGATTTCAGAAGACTCTGGGTCATCCGGATAAATGCCGCCGCCCGTATAAACGATCTTAGCTACAGCAAATTTATTCATGGTTTAAAACTTGCCAATGTGGAACTGGACCGCAAAGTTCTTGCGGAACTTGCTGTTTCAGATCCTGGCGGTTTTTCAAAGATTGCCGGATTGGCATCCCAGCAATTATCGCAAGCTTAATAACCTTGAGTCAGATGGCAACCGCAATCCTATGACCACCTGTCTAAAATTATAAGCAAGAGCAATACAGTGGAAAACAGTATCGAAGAAATTGAAGCCGAAGCGCTTCAAGAACTTGCGGCAGCTGCGGGCAAAGATGAAATACAAGAGCTCAGTGTCACTTATCTTGGACGAAAAGGAAAATTAACCCGATTTCTCCGGAACATTTCCAATTTACCCCCTGATAAGCGGCCGGATGCAGGAAAATCAGCCAATATTCTTAAAAAGCGGCTTGAAGAGGCGTTCAAGTCTGCATTTGAAAAAATGGATCTGGCGGAAGCACATCGCATTGAAGCCATTGATGTTTCTTTGCCCGGAAGACCTGTTCCATTAGGGACTTTGCATCCCATTACGCAAATTATCCGTGAAATTTGTGCAATTTTTCAAAAACTGGGTTTTGATATTGCCGAGGGTCCCGAAGTTGAATCGGATTATTACAATTTCGAAGCCTTGAACATCCCCAAAAATCACCCTGCCCGGGATATGCAGGATACTTTTTATGTATCCGAAAATATCGTTTTGCGGACTCATACCTCACCCCTTCAGGTGCGCATGATGGAAAAACAAAAGCCACCTGTAAGAATCGTAGCACCCGGCAAAGTATACCGATGCGATTCGGATATTACGCACACACCGATGTTTCATCAGGTAGAGGGTCTTCTCGTGGATCAGGACATTTCCTTCGGTGACCTCAAAGGTGTCCTCACAGCTTTTGTTCAGCAAATCTTTGACGAGCAAACTTCTCTGAGATTCCGTCCAAGCTTCTTTCCTTTCACTGAACCCAGTGCTGAAGTAGATATTTTATGTGTCATGTGCAGAGGAAAAGGCTGCCGGGTCTGCTCTCAGACCGGATGGCTCGAAGTTCTGGGTTCCGGAATGGTTCATCCTGCCGTTTTTGAAAATGTTGGATACGACATCTCCCGATACACCGGATTCGCGTTTGGAATGGGAGTTGAGCGAATAACCATGTTGAAATATGGCATTGATGATATTCGAAAATTTTTTGAAAACGACTATCGTTTCCTGAAACAATTTTGATTAGGGTATTCGATCCACGTTTTTTTCAGAGGAAATTATTTTGTTATGATAGTTAGTCTTAGCTGGCTTGAAGATTATGTTTCAATTCAAATGGATGTATCATCTTTAGCTGATGCGCTTACCATGGTCGGCCTTGAAGTTGAAGCGGTATGGGATAGATATACATATCTTAACACTGTTGTTGTGGGCAAAATTGACGATGTCTTCCCTCATCCGAAAGCTGACAAACTCACCATTTGCAAGGTAAACACCGGCGACCGCCAACTTGATATCGTTTGTGGTGCACCCAACGCCAGAAAAGGAATGCTGGCAGCTCTGGCTTTTCCCGGCACTGTTTTACCCAATGGAAAGATCCTGGAAAACAGCACAATCCGGGGAATAAAAAGCGAGGGTATGCTCTGCAGCGAAAACGAACTGGCTCTTGGAAACAAAACCGGTGGTTTAATGGAACTTCACGGTAACTTTCAGCCTGGAACGGCCTTAGCCAAAGCATTATCACTGTCCGATCATGTCATGGAAATCGGCCTTACCCCCAATCGTCCGGATTGTTTGAGCATTCTGGGAATTGCCAGAGAAATTGCCGCTATCCAGAAAACCACATTAAAATATCCTGAATGTTCCTTGAAAGACAAATCGAGTGAGGTCTTCCATATGACCTCAGTGACAATAAACGATCCTGAACATTGTCCCCGCTATTGCGCAAGGCTTTTAGAAAATATGGTAGTCGGCCATTCACCTTTCTGGATGCAGGATCGTTTACTTTCGGTTGGTTTGCGACCCATTAACGCCATCGTGGATATTACCAACTTTGTTATGATGGAAACAGGCCAGCCTCTCCATGCATTTGATTTTGACCGTCTTGCCCAAAACCGTATCGTTGTCAGAACTGCAAAAGACAAAGAAGCATTTACTACCCTTGATGGAAAAAAGCGCGAACTTAATTCGGAAACACTCATGATTTGTGACGGTGAAAAACCCGTTGCTATCGGAGGTGTCATGGGCGGTGAAAACTCCGAAATTCAAATGGACACCACCCGCGTGCTCATTGAAAGTGCATGCTTTGATCCTGTCAGTATCCGGAAAACTTCAAAATATCTTGGCCTGAGCACCGATGCTTCTCACCGGTTCGAACGTGGTGTCGATCCGGGCGGGACTGTGAAAGCTTTGAATCGTGCAGCATCCCTCATGTCGGATATCTCAGGCGGACACATTGTTCCAGGGCTTATAGACGAGCATCCCGTTCAATCCGGGACTAAATCGATAGAACTCGATACCGCCTACGCCAATCGGGTTTTGGGACTCTCCCTGAATGCCTCCCATATGCAAACGCTTCTGGAGTCTGTCGGATTTCTGGTCCAATCCGCAGATAACCTGCAGCTTGTGGTGACCCCTCCATCTTTTCGGGTCGATGTGAGCCGTCCTCAGGATCTTATGGAAGAAATCGCCCGTATTTACGGCTATGACAAAATCCCCACCACTTTTCCACTGATACCTGCCCAACAAAGAATACCTTCGGGACAATGGGATTTCAGAGGCCAAATTAAGGATTTAATGCAAAGCCTTGGTTTTAACGAGGTGATCAACTATAGTTTTATGGATGAAAAAGCTTGTGATTTGCTTGAACTGGATGCAAATGACAAACGCCGGAAAGTTTTACCAATCTTAAATCCACTAAACGAAGATATGGCGGTTATGAGAACCTGTCTCATCTCCGGCCTTCTGAAAGCAATGGTTCTAAACCTCTCCCAACAGATGAAAACTCTCAAAATTTTCGAGGTCGGCAACACTTTTATCAGTCAGGGAAATGATTGTCTTCCTGTGGAAAATGAATACCTGGCAGTTCTGTGGACAGGATCAAGAAGTGATCACTCCCTGCACATGAAAGATATTGATTGTGACTTTTATGATATCAAAGGTGCAGCGGAAGCATTATTACGATCCTTGGAAATTCAGGACGTTATATTCACCAAAATGCCGGAAAATTCCTGTCAATACACCAAAGCAGGCCACAGCGCCCGTATCCTGTCCGAAGGAAAAGATATAGGGCTTTTGGGGGAAGTTGACCCCAAAGTAATTTCGGCATTTGATCTGAAGCAAAAAGCCTTTATCTTTGAACTGGACCTGAACATAATGTCTTTTCTGACCCCTAAAACCAAGCAGTTTCAGCCTGTGCCCAGATTTCCCGCCACCTATAGAGATGTCACCATCATTATCGACAAACATATCGAATCCGGAGAAGTGGTGGAAATGGTCCGAAATGCCAATGAATCTCTTATTGAAGCGGTTTTGTTATACGATTTGTACGAAGGAGACCCGATCCCCAAAGGGCAAAGTAGCATTACTTTGCGAGTTATTTACCGCTCTGCTGAAAAAACTCTGGAAGATACCGATGTAACGCCTGTTACCGAACGAATTGCTAAAGAGCTTTTAAACAGATTGAATGCGTCTTTGCCCGGATAATCCATATTCCAGCCGAAATCAGAGAGTTTTAACCACCTATAAATTACTACACGATCTTCTTTTAAGTAACTTGGTTTTAGGTTTTAAGTTTTAAATTGGGTATCTGCCAAGATCTTTACTGACACCTGAACACTGAAACCTTTGTGAAAGACCCTTCAGCCTGCTCCGGGGTCGACACTGACAAGCTTTCGCCGAAATGACGTATTCCCGCTTTTATCTTCTTTTTCCGGATATGGAAAACAAAATCTTCTTTGTTTGACTAAACCGGTTTCGTGTTTAAATTAGTTTATCCAAAAACAATAATTATGCAAATATAGTGCCAAGGATCACTTTGATATCATGGAGGATTGAATGAGATTTGATAAATTCACAATAAAATCGCAGGAGCTGATTCAAAATGCGCAAACAACGGCATCCAATCTGAATAACCAGCAGATTGAGCCGGAGCATATTCTTTTGGCTATGCTTCATGAAAAAGAAGGAATTGCTCGTTCGATTTTTAGAAAGCTGGGGGTTTCACCGGAAAGTCTTTATCATGAGATTGCTGTAGTTGTTGATAAGCTTCCTAAAATCAGCGGAGTTTCCGAGACCTACCTTTCACCCCGGACCAAAACAGTTCTTGATTCGGCATTTGGTGAAGCTTCCAAGATGAAAGACCAGTATGTGAGCATCGAGCATAACCTTCTGGCTATATGTGATGAAAAAGAGGGAGAAGCCTATAAAATTTTCAAAAGTTATGGAATAACACGGGATTCGATACTGAGGGTCCTCATGGATATCAGAGGATCTCAGAGGATTACCGATCCCAACCCTGAAGAAAAATATCAAGCCCTGGATAAATTTAGCCGGGACCTTACGGATCTGGCCCGACTCGGCAAGCTCGATCCGGTGATCGGAAGGGACGAAGAAATCCGCCGGATTGTTCAGGTGTTATCCCGGCGTACCAAAAACAATCCGGTTCTTATCGGTGAACCCGGAGTTGGGAAAACCGCCATTGTTGAGGGACTGGCGCAAAGAATCATTGCAGGAGATGTCTCCGAGAGTTTAAAAAACAGGCGCCTTGTTGCCCTTGATATGGGTGCGTTGATTGCAGGTGCCAAATACCGTGGAGAATTTGAGGACAGGTTAAAAGCGGTATTAAAAGAAGTCGAAAGTGCCGAAGGAGAAGTAATTCTTTTTATCGATGAACTACATACTCTGGTTGGTGCCGGTGCAGCCGAGGGAGCCGTAGATGCTTCCAATATGCTAAAGCCTGCCCTGGCCAGGGGAACCCTTCGCTGTGTCGGAGCCACCACCTTAAATGAATACCGGAAGCACATTGAAAAAGACGCCGCACTTGAGCGGCGCTTTCAGCCCGTACTGGTTCGGCAGCCCACTGTCGCCGATACTATATCCATTCTCAGGGGCTTAAAGGAAAAATATGAGGTGCATCACGGTGTTCGTATTAAAGATTCGGCAATCGTAGCTGCAGCTACGCTGTCCAACAGATACATTACCGATCGTTTTTTGCCTGATAAGGCCATTGATCTCATGGATGAATGCGCTTCAAAGCTCAGAATCGAAATCGACAGCATGCCTGTGGAAATTGATGAAATTCAACGCAAAATCACACAACTTGAAATTGAAAAGGAGGCATTAAAAAAAGAATCCGATGATGCCTCCAAAGATCGATTACAAAAAATAGAAGCGCTTCTTGAATCACAAAAAGAGGAACTTCACAAAATGAAAGCTCACTGGCATAATGAAAAGGATCAGATTCAGGCAATCCGTAAGATTAAGGAAGAAAGGGAACAACTTAGCATCGAGGAGCAGCAGGCTGAAAGATCCGGTGATTTAACACGCGTAGCGGAAATACGTTACGGTAAAGCTATTGAATTGCAAAAACGGATGGAAGAAGCAAAACAAAAACTTCTTGAACTCCAAGCCGAGAAGAAAATGCTCAAGGAAGAGGTTGATGAGGAAGACATTGCCGAAGTGGTTTCAAGGTGGACTGGTATACCGGTCAGCAAAATGCTCGAGGGTGAAAGGGAAAAGCTGGTAAAGATGGAAGACCGGCTCAGTCATCGGGTTATCGGACAGGAGGAAGCCGTATTGGCGGTCTCCAATGCGGTTCGTCGTGCCAGAAGCGGCCTTCAGGACCCCAACCGTCCTATTGGTTCTTTCATTTTTATGGGCCCGACAGGTGTTGGCAAGACTGAATTGGCCAAAGCCCTTGCAGAGTTTCTCTTTGATGATGAACAAGCCATCATTCGAATCGATATGTCTGAATATATGGAAAAACACTCTGTGGCACGTCTGATCGGCGCTCCTCCAGGATATGTCGGATATGAAGAAGGTGGGTATCTGACGGAAAGTGTCAGGCGACGGCCATATTCAGTAGTTCTTTTCGATGAAATTGAAAAGGCTCATCCCGAAGTTTTCAATATCCTGCTTCAAATACTTGATGATGGCCGCATGACCGACGGGCATGGCAGGACAGTCGATTTTAAAAATACCATCATCGTTATGACATCCAATATTGGAAGCCAGTGGATACAGGAATTGGGTTCGAATCGGCGCGAAGAAATGGAACAACGGGTAACCAACGCTCTCAGGGCGGCATTTAAGCCGGAATTTTTAAACCGTGTAGATGAAACCATTATCTTTCAAAGTCTTTCATCCGAGCAACTTATCAAGATCGTTGATATTCAACTCGAAAGGCTTAAAAATCGTCTTTCTGAAAAACAGATTGAAATAGAAATATCAGAGAAGGCAAAAGAATTTCTGGCTAAAAATGGCTACGATCCGATTTACGGTGCCCGTCCTTTGAAACGAACCATTCAGCGTTATCTCGAAAATCCTTTATCCATGGAAATTTTGAAAGGTAAAGTTGCTTCGGGAAGCACAATATTTGCCGATGCGAATGACCATAATCTGTTCTTTAGAATGGAAAACAAATAAGACCATACACCAATCCCAAAACAAAAAAGCCCGGCTTTTTCCGGGCTTTTTTGTTTTGAAAAGGAATTTAAATGCTGCTGGGAATTATGTTTTCTATATAATTCTGTACCAGCTTTTCACCGTCTTCTTCCGTGATCTCTTTTGGAAGCCTTTCCAATACAAGGTCAAAAGCGGTATCAACAAGTTCTGCACGATATTTTTCCTGTGCACGAACAATCTGGTTGTCAACTCTCCGTTTGGCTTCAATCAGCATATAACTAATATGCTGCTCGGCTTCTTCGATAAGTTGCTCTTTTCTCTTTTCACCTTGAGAAATAATACGCTCTTTTATAAGGTTGTATCGATCCTTGCCCTCTTCCAACATTTTTTTGGCTTCCTGAATTTTCTCTTCAGCCTGTTCCTTCATATCCTCGGCCTTCTGAATTTCCTTTTCCATTTCATACTTTTTGCCCTGGATAAAATCCATTAGCGGGTTCTTCAAAAACTTGTAAAGCACCCCGGCCAGAATCAAAAAATTAACCCACATCATGATCATGTCATATGTGGGACGCCAATTGGCTGCATCATCCGCAGCCGCTGCAGGGCATATGAAAAGGAACATAACGGCAAGTCCAACGATGACGGCTGCAAATAGTTTGTTTTTTGCGTACTTGTTTGCTATCAAGCCAGCCTCCGTTCCAGGACCTTTTCCATTATTTGGTTGACCAGAATTTCAGATTCCTTTTGTATGGATTTTTTGGCCTCATCAAGCTGCGCTTTTACATCTACCTTTGCGCTTTCCCTCATGGCCTCTATTTTATTTCTGGCCTCCCGGTAAATTTCAGTGGCTTTCAGGTCTCCATCTGATTCCAGCTTAGTTTTAATGGAAAAGGCCTCTTCTTTTACAGCTGCTTCATTTTCCGAAAGCATCCGTTTAACATTGTCAAGTTCCTGCTCTGCTTCAGTGATTTCACCGTACATTTTATCAATATGGTCATTTCTTTCGTTTACTACTGAAAGAAGGGGTTTAAACATCACACGATTGATGATGTAAAGAAAAATCAGAAAGGAAACAAGCTGAGCTATCAATGTTTCATTAATGCTTATCAGGGCAATATTGCTGATAATTTCCATTTATAATACCTGTCTTTCATCGTATTGTTTTTGTCAATAAATCATACGACAAACAACAGCAACAAGGCGACAACCAGAGAATAAATACCCGTGGATTCCGATACCGCCTGTCCGACAAGCATGGTACGGGTTAACAGTCCGGCCTCCTTGGGATTTTTTCCGATGGCTTCACAGGTTTTTGCAGCTGCCATACCTTCCCCTACCCCCGGCCCAATGGCTCCAAGCCCCATTGCAAGACCTGCTCCTAAAAATGCTGCTGCTTTGACAATATCTGCTCCTTCGATTGCCATTTTATCCTCCTTAAAAGTAAGATATAAAAAACTTAAAGATTAGACAACAAAAATTAGGCAAAGACTCACAACCATGGCATAAATCGCCGTAGATTGCGAGACCGCCTGACCGACCAACATTATTCTCATGAGGCCTCCCGCATTTTCAACACTGCGGGCGACCCAACGGACCGCGCCTTCAGCGGCCATACCGTTGCCGACACCTGGTCCGATACCTCCGAATCCCGTGCTGATACCCGCGGCTAAAAGTCCCGCCGATGCCGCAAAAGTGGTGGATTCGGGAAAAGCTTTGAACATCAAAACAAAACTGATTAAGAGACCGAATATTGAAGGTGTCTGGGCCACTGCCTGGCCAACAAGCATGGTTGTTGTCACAGGTCCCGCTGTTTCGGGCTGCCTGGCGACACCCTCACAACTGGCGCCGGCTGCAAACCCGCCGCCCATACCTGAGCCGATGGCTGCCAAACCGGTACTAAGCCCCGCCCCAATCACAGCCGCCCATGTGGGAAAAAGGGGGGCCTTTGAAAAGTCTATAAAGATCAACATCAGGGCAACAACCATGGAAAAAATGGCCGGCGTCTGGCATACGGCAGACCCGATCAGCATATTGGTCGTCAGCCTGTTTCCAATCGATGGCTGCCTGGCAAGACCGATACATGCCTGACCGCCCGGAAGGCCGGAGCCAATACCCGAACCAATCGCCCCAAAACCCATACAAAAGCCCGCTCCAAGAAGTGATGCGGCTTTTATCATGGTAGCATCCGGCATTTTGTAAAATAACATCAAAACAGCGATGACAAGTGCAAAAATAGATGCTGATTCGGCAATTGCCTGGCCTACAAGCATGGATTTGAACACATCGCCTGAAAGTTTTGTATTACGTGATACCGCAAAGTTAGCCTGTGCTGCGGTATACCCCTCGCCAATTGCCGCACCGATAGCCCCAAGGCCCATAGCCAAGCCGGCACCGGTATAAGCAGCTACACTCACCCAAGTTTGAACGTCGTTTATCATAGGTCATTTTACCTGCACTGAAATATATACAACGGTCAACATCGTAAACACAAATGCCTGAATTGCACCTACAAAAATCCCAAAAAACGCAATCAGCAATGGCGGAAGAACCAGGCTATAGACCAGGTAACTTACCACCAGTATGATAATCGATCCTCCCATAATATTTCCAAACAAACGGAAGGAAATAGAAACGATCTTTGACATTTCTCCTATAATATTTAAAGGAGCCATGATAAAGATCGGTTCACAGTACTCTTTAAGGTACTTTTTAATGCCCTTGCTCCTGATGCCGGCGTAATGGGCAATGAAAAATCCCATTATACCCAGACTCAACGGCGTATTCAGATCTTTTGTCGGCTCATGCATATGGGGAAACATTCCGATCCAGTTGCAGAGCAACAAAAACATGAAAAGTGCCGTTATCAAAGGAGCATACTTTTTTGCCTTTTCCTTATCCAGTGCATCTTCGGTTAAACCATAAAGCTTGGTTACGATCATCTCCCCAAAAATCTGAGCTGTTCCAGGGCGCATTCCCCGGTTTTTGGAGGAATAGTAGCCAAAAAGGATCAGCAGGGCAATAACGATCCATGTCATAACAATGGCTTCCAGGTTTAAGGTGATGTTATGCCCCATCACCGGAATAATGAGTTGATGAATTCTTCCTAAATCTCCCATAGATTGCCTCTAAATTTTTTTTCGATGGGTTAACAAAATCGCACTTTTGAGATAATCCCAAAGGATTACCAACTGAACCATAAAAATTCCGATGATCACGGTGATGAGATCGAATCTATCCGGAAACCTTATGCCCAGAACTATGGGTACGGCCAAAAGTACGTATCTGGAAACAATGGAACCTAACGAAATAAGATATGTTTTGCCTCGGGATTTCCCGACTTTATGGGGAAGCACTTCTCCCATTAAGGCAAAATTTATTGAGCTGAACAGGGTCCCTAATATCAACCCCTTTCCAAGCGAACTTTGCCCTGCTATGATTAAAAAAAAGCCTATAATAATCGCTGTTACCAACGCCAAGGAACAATATTTTTTCTGGGTCTCTCTAATCTCTTTCACTGGTCTTCCCCGTTTTTGTTGTCACGGTTTTTCTTCTCTTCAAATACATCGATAATCTGACGGTATGACACAACCCCACCGCCGACAACTCCCAATAAAATAAAGATGCTCACAAAAATTCCCTTTGTTCCCAGCCATTGGTCCAGCTTGTAACCGATATAAAGACAAAATAAAATACAGCCGACCATCGTCAGACCCAACTGCATTACAATCTGGAAATTTTCAGCCCAAACCCGGTTTTTTTTATAATCAAAAGACATTATAATCCATCAAAGCCTTTCCTTAATTATAAAAATTCTCAATAAAACCTCAGGCTAATATTTTTGCTGTTCCGAGTACTCACCAAATCGATGATTTATATGGTTATGAACAACAGGGATGCTTAGCAGAGAACATTCGAAGCTGTCAAGGAGATACTTGTATTATTTTAAATTTATTATTTGAAGATAATTCACAGCTCCAGCCCAAGAATACAACTGAGTAACAGGTTACACTCAATTCAAATTGTGTTCCCGCCAAAATTGGGTTGTAAAATCTATTGATTCTTTATAAGATTAATATAATTATATAATAGGGTATAAAAAATGGGACATTCAGCGGCTGAAAAACTGAGACGGTTTTATAAAATTTTTTCCGGTGAAGATCGCGTACTGGTTTTAATTAATGCAGACCCGGATGCGATTGCCAGCGCAATGGCCGTCAAAAGACTGCTGTGGCGAAAGGTTGCGGGCGTGACCATATCCAATGTCAACGTGATAAGCCGCCCTGACAATGCAGCCATGCTCAGACTGTTGGGAGTCGCCATTACCCATGTTGATAATATCGAAAGCAGCAGGTTTTCAAAATTTGTGATTGTCGACTCCCAACCCGATCATCATGATCTTTTCTCAGCTTTTTCATTTAATGCTGTTATCGATCATCATCCGGATACGGGTATCAAGGCTGATTTCAGGGATATCCGTCCTGATTACGGTGCGACCGCAAGTATCTTAACCGAGTACCTCAGATCAGCCAGGATCAAACCTTCCATAAAGCTTGCCACAGGACTTCTTTATGCCATTAAAACAGATACGAACAGTTTTGCCAGACAAACCATTATGGAAGATATACGGGCGTTTCAATTTCTTTTTAAGCATTCTAACACTCATTTGACCAGAAAAATTGAGTGTGCCGACTTAAGGTTCGACTATCTCAAATATTTTCGAAATGCCCTTTCGAATTTACAGCTAAGAAGAGGCAGAATTTATGTTCACCTTGGGCCGGTTGTCACCCCTGATGTTTGTGTTTTACTGGCGGACTTTTTCATGCGGGTCAATCCCGTAAAGTGGAGTATTGTTTCAGGTATTCACGACAATAAACTTATCATCATTATAAGAAATGATGGGGTTCGAAAAAATGCCGGAAAAGTTGCCAAAAACGCTTTTTCAGCAGATGGCTCCGCAGGAGGACACAGAAGCATGGCACGGGCTGAACTGCCTTTGGAAACGTTTTCGGATTTTATCGATGTAGACGACACTAAGGTTGTACGAAAATGGATTATCAGTAAAATTGAACCAAGACCCAAAAAAAAGGGACGAAAATCGGGTGAAACCAAAGAAGGGCAATCCTGACATAAAGATTACCATTCTGGGATCGGGCACATGTGTACCGTCCCTGAAACGGAGTTCCTGTTCCGTTCTTGCTGAAACAGGCAACCAGAAAATCATTTTAGATGCCGGACCGGGAACCATGCGCAGACTTTTGGAAACAGGAAATGAAATTTTTGACATTACCCATATTATTTTCAGCCACTTTCATCCGGACCATACCGGAGAATTTGTCCCTTTTATTTTTGCCAATAAATATCCGAACAGTAACCGAAGAAAGGTTCCATTAACGCTTATCGGCGGAAAAGGTTTCAAAGACTTTTTTAATAACCTCAAGAATGTATATGGGGAATGGATTGAACTTTCCCCGGGAATTGTAAATGTTTTGGAGTTGGATAACAAAAAGGCTTTAACCCTGGATTTTCAGGATTTCAGAATGGATTCCATACCGGTAAACCACCGGCCGGAAAGCATCGCGATTAAAATCACGACCGTAAACGGTTATTCATTCGTCTATTCAGGGGATACTGGTTTTAGCGAAAACCTTATCACCATAGCTTTAAACACCGACCTTTTCATTTGCGAGTCCGCGCTTCCCGACAGCCTGGAGGTGCAGGGACATCTCACCCCATCTTTGGCCGGAAAAATCGCCACACAGGCCAAAGTATCCCTTCTGGTACTAACCCACTTTTATCCTGAATGTGATCAGGTCGATATTGTAAAGCAGTGCCGTCGAACCTATAATGGCACACTTGCTCTGGCTGAGGATCTAATGAGTTTTGAACTTCCACCGGATCTCTCATAATATTCAGGAAATAATCTCACTATAATTATTATTACAGGTTTTACACATGCGATACTATCCGGTTAATCTTGATATCAGAAAAAAGAATTGTCTTGTCGTGGGAGGAGGCTCCGTTGGAACCCGAAAAGTAAAAATGCTTCTTGAGTGTGGTGCAAAAGTGACGGTGGTCAGCCCTTTTGCCACGGAAAAGCTTGCAAAAATGGCTGAAAACAATAAGATCACCTTGCATAAACGATCCTATGAAGCATCAGATCCGGATAGTGCTTTTCTGGTAATCGGAGCAACGGATGATGAAGCATTAAATATCCAAATATCCCGGGATGCTGAAAAACAAAACAAGCTATGCAACATAGCGGATCGACCGGAAGTGTGCAATTTTATTCTCCCGGCCATTGTTAAAAGAGATGATTTAATCATTGCCATATCCACATCGGGAAAAAGCCCCGCATTTGCAAAAAAATTAAGAAAAGAATTGGAAAAACAATTTGGTGATGAATATGCCGTGTTTTTGAAAATGATGGGAGCCATCAGAAAAAAACTTCTTTCCGAAAAGCATGAGCCCGAAGCCCATAAACCCATTTTTGAAAAACTGATTCATTCGAACCTGTTGGAATATATCCGATCAAAAGACCTGAAAGCAATCAACACCGAGCTTTACAACCAGCTCGGAAACGGTTATCGATTTGAGGATCTTTTTCCAATAAATGACCATCCTCTTTAAAAATTGGTGCCATAAATGAATTTTATTAACAGTATTGTCATTTTTTTTTATTTGATGGGCACAGCGACTTACCTGGTTTTTTTCTTTAATCAGAAAAAAAGCAGGGAAAAAACAGGTCATTATTTTTTAACAGCGGGTTTTGTCATACATACCACAGCGCTGGTATATGGATTTTTTTCATCAGGTCATATACCTGTCAGGAACCTTCATGAAACACTATCGGTGGCCGGTTGGGCTGTCTTATGTATTTTTTTGATTTTGCAATATAAATTTAATCTTAAAATTTTAGGCGTTTATGCCGCACCTCTGGCCTCATTAATAATGATCATTTCTTTAATGCTGCCTAAAACACCTTTTCATGACCCGGAAATTTTTAAAAGTTTCTGGCTTTTTTTGCATATACTTTTTATTTTTTTAGGTGAGGCATCTTTTGCATTGGCATGTGGGGTCGGTGTGCTTTATCTTCTTCAGGAACGTGCAATTAAAAGCAAGCGGCCTGGTTTCTTTTTTCACCGGTTACCTTCCCTGGACTTGCTGGATACCATCGGCTATGTTTGCATTCTGGCAGGCTTTACACTCATGACCATTGGACTGATCACCGGATTTGTTTATGCCAAGACCATATGGGGAAAATTCTGGAGTGCAGATCCCAAAGAAATCTGGTCGATTATCACCTGGTTGCTCTATGCCGCGCTGCTTCATGGCAGACTTATGATTGGATGGAGAGGCAGACGATCCGCTGTTATGGCCATCATTGGGTTCGCAGTGATTCTGTTCACCTTTCTTGGCGTTAATTTTCTACTTGAAGGACACCATAAGGTATTCACACGATGGTAAACTTTTTGAATAGTTATATTTGTTGGAAACAAAGAACCAATGCTTGACATTGTTTTAATAGGAATAAATCACAGGACAGCTCCCATTGAGCTGAGAGAATGTCTCGCTTTTAGCGAGGAAGACATGCTTAACGCTTTTTCGGTATTTAAGAACAGCCCTGTAATCAAAGAACTGATGGTGTTTTCCACATGCAATCGCGTTGAACTGCTTATGACCTCGCCGAATCCGGATAAAGCGATTCAAGCTGCCAAACAATATTTATCTGATTCCAAACAGATGGCATTGAGACAATTTGAGAATTCGCTTTACATACATCAGGGAGACGATGCAATCCGACACATTTTTAGAGTGGCTTCCAGCCTTGATTCTTTAATTGTCGGAGAACCTCAGATTTTAGGACAAATTAAAGATGCTTACCGAAGAGCTACCTCCCAAAAAACTTCCGGAGTTATCTTAAACCGCCTTTTGCATAAAACCTTTTTTGTTGCCAAACGGGTACGCCATGAAACAGGCATTGGAGATCATGCCGTTTCGATAAGCTATGCAGCCATTGAGTTGGCAAAAAAGATTTTCGGCTCTCTTGAAGATAAGGAAGTTCTTCTCATTGGTGCCGGGGAAATGGCCGAATTGGCTGTGGAAAACCTGATTCGAAATCGGAGCGGAAACATTTTCGTGGCCAATCGAACCTTCGAAAATGCATTGAAAATTGCTGACCGTTTTAAAGGAAAAGCCATTCGGTTCGAAGAAATTTCCACGGCGATTGAACAGGTGGACATCATTATCTCCTCCACCGGCGCTCCGGATATCATTATTCATCAGGATCAGGTTAAAAAAATATTACGCAAACGAAAAAACAGGCCGCTATTTTTTATTGACATCGCTGTCCCCAGAGATATTGATCCCGAAATTAACCGGTTATCAAATGCATATGTGTACGATATCGACGACCTGAAAGGCATTATCGAAGAAAATTTAGAGGACAGAAAACAAGAAGCAGTTAAAGCCGAAAGAATGATAGACCAAGCTGTTATAAAATTCCGTCAATGGCATGAAAACCTCGAGGTTGTTCCGACCATTATAGACTTGAGAAAAAAATTAGAAACCATAGTCCAAAACGAGGTTAAAAAAACATTCAAATCCCTTCACCATTTATCAGAAACCGATTGCCAGGCAATTTACAGAATGACACATGCCATTATCAATAAAATTTTGCACGATCCGACCTTGTTTTTAAAGCAAAACGGATATCATGGCCCCACTTCGGCTTCAATTGATTTTGCCCGTAAACTGTTCAGGCTCGATGACGAATAAAGGAGGATTTGTGAATAAAACAGTATTTTTATTTCCCGGACAAGGTTCACAGGCTGTTGGAATGGGCAAAGATATTTATAATGAGTTTGCTTTCGTCAGGGAACTATTTGAAATGGCAGAGGAAATCACCAAAAACCACCTCGCACGCCTTTGTTTTGAAGGACCCATGGAATCATTAACTCAGACGGTTAACCTTCAGCCCGCAGTAACTTGTGTGAACCTGTCGTTTTTGGCAATCCTGGAAAAAGAAGGAATCTTTCCCGATATTGTCGCCGGTCACAGCCTTGGAGAATACGGAGCACTCTGCTCATCCGGAATACTTTCGAGACAGGATACGATCCGGGTGGTGGATGTTCGGGGCAGATTGATGCACCGGGAATCCCTTCGGCATCAAGGTGCCATGCATGCTATTGTCGGACTTGATATCAATGAGGTTCAGGACATCGTTGATGAGGCCGCCGGAGAAGGCGTTGTGTCCATTGCCAATCATAACACGCAAAATCAGATCGTTATCACCGGATCCCCAAACCCGGTCAAAAAAGCTTCTGAAATTGCAACCCGGAAAGGAGCAAAATCTATTGCTCTGAAGGTAAGTGGCGCGTGGCACAGTGAACTGATCAAGGGCGCTGAGGAAGACTTTAACCAATTTCTGAATGAATCTGAATTTCATCTACCAGAGCGCCCGGTCGTTCATAACTTTACTGCGGACATATCTCCTTCCGATCCCGTTCAAATCCGCACGATTATGAGGCAACAGCTTTGCCATCCGGTAAAGTGGTATGACTCTGTATGCAGACTTAATGAAATGGGAGTCATCAACTATGCAGAAGTAGGCCCCGGCAAAGTTCTCACAGGGCTGGTAAAAAAAATATTACCGAAAAATTCATCAGCCGCATTATTTAACATCAACAGCCTAAAGGCGCTGGAATCCTTTGTTATGGAAATCAGGTGATCTGTTATTCCAGATTTTTCCAAATTTTAAATTTTATCTTTACAAATCCAATTTAAAATTGTTATGTATATCCTTTTATATAATTGTGCTTATTTGATCGGAAAGGATGTATCATGGACGCAAAAGATCTGGAATATTTTAAAAAACTCTTAAGTGACCGGCTCCAGGAACTTTTACACCACGCAGATGATACAGTGGTCGGCATGGCCGACACCCGGGATAACTTTCCCGACCCCACCGACCGCGCTTCTTTGGAGGCAGACCGAAATTTCATGCTTCGCATAAGGGACAGAGAAAGTAAGTTGATCAAAAAAGTAAAAAAAGCCTTGCAAAGAATTGAAAACGGGACTTTCGGCATCTGTGAAAAATGTGGTGAGGATATCAATATCGAACGTATCAAAGCAAGACCTGTGACAACACAATGCATCGATTGTAAAACCAAAGAGGAGGCTTTGGAGAAAGCCCTTGGGCTGTAAAAATAAGGTAAAAATCGATCTTCATATTCACTCTACTGCGTCGGACGGTACTCTCACACCTATTGAAATTCTATTGCTTGCTGAAACTCTTCATCTTGGAGCCATATCCCTAACCGATCACGATGCTTTAGATGGCAATAGAGATATCCTGAAAAAAGGAGTTCCTGATTCTATCGGTTTTTTAACCGGTGTAGAAATCAGTGCGCTACCCCCATCTCTTTTTCCTGTTTTTGGAAGTTTCCATATACTCGGTTATGGAATCAATATAGAAGATCATGCATTGAATCAGACACTGATTACCCTTCAGAATGCCCGTAAAAACCGTAATCCACAAATAATACAGAAACTGAATGCTCTTGGAATTAAAATTGATTTGAATCAAGTCAAACAATTTTCGGGTAAATGTCGGCTTGGAAGACCACATATTGCCGGATATCTTGTCTACAAAGGCTTTGCCGGTTCAATTGATGAGGTTTTTGATAAATATTTAGGAAAAGGAAAATCGGCTTATGTCGAAAAATTCCGGATTTCCTGTCAGGAAGCCATAAACCTTATTCTCAATGCAGGAGGTTTACCTGTACTGGCCCATCCTTATTTACTGGAACTTGGTAAAGGTTTTGATTTTGAGGAACTGATCGGCGAACTGAAATCCATGGGCTTAAAGGGAATCGAAATATATTATCCCGAACATCCGCCGGAATCTGTTCGGTTTTATGCCAACATCGCCAGGGAATATAACCTGTTTATCACAGGGGGTACCGATTTTCATGGGGACATCAAACCGGAAATAAAATTAGGGTCAGGGCTCGGGGATTTATTTGTTCCCTATGAAATCTATGAAAATATCATCAATTTATTAAAATAGGGATTGCAAAATCTTGGCTGATATTAATTTTTTTGAACTTGAGCAAAAAATTCAATATTTTTTTAAAAATAAAAGTTTTTTGGAAGAATCTCTCCAACACAGTTCATGGGTCAATGAAAATCCGGAAAAAAATTTACGGAATAATGAGCGTCTGGAGTTTTTAGGCGACGCTGTCGTTAATCTGGCTGTTGCCACCTGTCTTATGGAAAAGTTTCCTGAACTCAATGAAGGCAATCTTTCTCGCATAAGGGCCAATCTTGTCAACGAAACCCAGCTCGCCGATCTGGCAAGAGGCCTTTACCTGGGGCCGTATTTGCTTTTGGGCAAGGGTGAAATTTTAACAAACGGAAGGGAAAAAAACTCGATACTTGCTGATGCTTTTGAAGCTGTTGTTGCGGCGGTATACCTGGATGGCGGGTTTAACGCCGCATTCGGTTTTGTACAAAAATGCTTCGACCCATTATTGATCGATGCGGTTTCACCCGATTCAAACCTTGATTTTAAGAGTCGCTTACAAGAAATTGTTCAAACCCGGCAAACCGAAATGCCGGAATACATCATTATTAAAGAAAGCGGTCCTGACCATAATAAGACATTTAATGTGCAAATCGAAGTGTTTGATATCGTATCGGTCGGTGTCGGCAAAAGTAAAAAAATGGCTGAACAGGATGCCGCCCGAAACGCACTGGAAATTTTAAAGGAATCTTAACCAACCATGAAACGAAGGGAAACACCCTTCATTGTACCCATATTTATCCCCCAGCAGGGTTGTCGCCACCAATGTGTTTTTTGTAATCAATCCGCTATTACCGGCCATCCGATTAAGTGGCCCTCACGCGAAACACTTCGGAACGAAGCCAACAGATATTTAAGCTATAACAGACATCACAAACCATCTGTGATGGCTTTTTACGGTGGTAATTTTCTCGGTCTTTCCAAAGAAAAAATCGATCAGCTTCTGCAACTGGCCGATGAATTTATCAGTAAAGGAAATATCCGGGGCATCCGATTTTCCACCAGGCCTGATACCATATCAGAATCCGGAATGAAACAGCTGGAGAATTTTGCTGTCAGCGAAATAGAACTCGGAGTACAATCTATGAATGACGGGGTGCTGAATATCTGTCGACGGGGCCATTGTGCTTTGGATACGAAAAATGCGGTTACACTCTTAAAACACTATCAGTACAAAGTGGGCGTGCAATTGATGATCGGTTTGCCCGGACAAACCGCTGAAAGCGCTTTTGACACAGCAGAGCAAATAGCCTCGCTTTCTCCCGACTTCGTTCGCATTTACCCGACACTCGTGTTAAATCAAAGTGTCTTGTCACGATGGTATCAAGAGGGAAAATACCATCCACTTTTGCTGAAAGAAGCTGTATTTCAGACAAAAAAAATCTATCTTTTGTTTAAAAATTCCGGCATTCCGGTCATTCGTATGGGACTTCAATCTTCAAATGATTTAGATGACAAAAAAAATGTCATTGCAGGCCCATATCATCCTGCATTCGGCCATCTGGTATTTTCAGAAATTTTTATGGATACCATTTGTACCTATTATCAAAAATATCCCCCCATCCAAAATAAAGCTACCATTATGGCCAATCCAAAATGCATTTCCCGCATCAGAGGAATTAAAAATGAGAATATTCGAAACCTGAAAACAAGATTCCACCTTGATGAAATAACGGTTAAATCCAACTCCTCATTATCTCCGGAGGGTTTATCCGTTGATGATCACTGGATTGATATGAATTGAAAATTTCCCGACAATGGCCTTTACTTTTTCGGCAGCCTGACAACCAAAACCGGCTTTTCTGACCCGCGAATCACTTTTTTTGCCGTAGACCCCATCACGACATCAGCCAAAAACCCATGCCCATGAGTTCCCATAATGATCAAATCACAGTTTTTTTCCTGTGATTGTTCCAGAATCACCTCAGCGGGCTTTCCCCTTTTGACAAGTATCTCATCGGTTTCAAAATGTTCCCCGGAAGTACTTTTTATATCTTCGCAAAACCGACCCAAAGCTTCACGAATAACACCACGTTCACGCTTTTTCCCGGTAAGAGATTCTCTGGCCTCTTTTAGGTTTCGTTCTCTTAACTCCTCCCACTGGTCCACGCCGATATAGGCTTGCACTGAAGTATTCAGATTGGGTATCTCCATTAATACGTGCAGGATAACTATAGCCGCCCCATAGAGATTGGCCATACTGACTGCGTAAGCGAAAGCATAATGCGCGCTTTCCGACAAGTCCGTTGCATAAAGGATTTTTTTTATTTTCACACTCGGCAACATCATTTTCTGATATCTCCTTCTCTAAGCATCTTGGTTTTAAGTGTACCGCTATTTTTACATACCACTCTTAAAAAATTCGTCATAACCAATCGTCATACTTTTGCCGGCCGTATGCTGTTTAGGAACAGTTCCTTCTTTAAAACATTCAAATACCGTTTTTTTACTCTCATATATCGGTAACAATCCGGTTTCCGCGTCTATCCTTGCAAAAACAATATCGTCCGGGACCTGAAATAGCCTGACCGGCTCATCCTCGAGTATCCGACTCATGAAACCGAGCCAGATGGGTGCAGCTGCGCTTGCACCGGTTTCTCCTTTTCCAATGGAAGCTTCTTCATCAAATCCTACCCATGTTCCCGTAATGTACTGGGGAGTATACCCGACAAACCATGCATCATTCATATCATTGGTCGTTCCGGTCTTACCGGCTGCCGGACGGTTCAGTGCCTGAACACTTTTCCCGGTCCCTTCCTTTATTACACTTTCCAGAAGACTAGTTATCAGGTAGGCCGTGCTTTTTTCGATAACTCTTTCCATTTCAATTTCCGCTTCTTCAAGAATGTTTCCATGCCTGTCAACAATTTTGGTGATAAAAACCGGTTTTAAATTATATCCCATATTGGCAAAGACAGAATAAGCATTAACCAGTTCAAGAAGAGAAACACCTGAAGAACCCAGCGCAAGAGATAGATCTCGTTGTAATGGAGAGGTGATTCCCAATTTTTTAGCATAATTTATCGTGTATCCAACCCCGATGTCTTTAAGAATCTTTATAGTAACCAGATTTCTCGAATAGGCCAGAGCTTCCCGAAACAAAGTCGGGCCATAAAATTTCTGGCTGTAATTTTTCGGTTTCCAGACATAATTTTGCTCCTTATCCTCATAAACCACAGCAGTGTCCAAAATGACCGATGCCGGAGTGTAACCTTTATCTAGTGCAGCGGCGTAAACTACCGGTTTAAATGCACTTCCCGGCTGTCGTCTCGACTGAATGGCACGATTGAACTGACTTTGTTCAAAATCCCTGCCTCCCATCATGGCTTTGACATGTCCCGTGCCGGCCTCAAGGCATAATAAAGCCGACTGAACTTTGGGTTCCTGCTCCAAAGCTAATTCCCAGGTATTCTTGTTTGATTGTTTTTCAATGGTTTTGACATAAATCACATCTCCTGTTCTCAAAACATCTCCCGGTTTTTTTACACTGTTCCCAGAATAACCGATATTGGGATTCGGCTTCCGGGCCCAGGCCATTCTTTTGAGTGGAATGATTCCAAAATCTTCCCCTATTTTCACTAAGGTCTCATTTTTCGAATCATTAATCTCTGCCACCACTCCTTGCACAATTTGGTTTTTTTCGAGGGGTTTTTCCTGCATCTTTTCTTTAATCTGCTTGCTGAACGTTTCGATTTCTTCCTTAGCCAGCGTCTTTAAGGGACCTCTGTATCCCTGCCGCTTATCCAGATCTCTCAACCCTTTGTCAATTTCCTGTTCAGCAGTTTTCTGCATATCGATATTTACCGAGGTGTAGACCTGCAGCCCTCCGTTGTAAAGAAGGCCCCTCCCATATTTCTTTTCAACATATTGGCGAACATACTCCGTATAATAAGGAACCTTTTCCAGATACCAGTTTCGCCTAGGTTTTATATTCAATGGCTCATTTAAGGCCTCGGCTGCTTGCGCGCTGGTGATATAGCCCTCCGAAACCATTCGGTTTAAAACATAAACCTGCCTGTTGCGAGCCCTTTCAGGATACCTAAAAGGAGAGTACCTGGTGGGAGCTTGTGGAAGACCGGCCAAAATCGCGCACTCGGCCAATGTGAGTTCCTGAACATCCTTATCAAAATAATTTTCAGCCGCTGCCTTAACACCATAAGCTCCATGCCCAAGATAAATCTGATTCAAATAAAGAAAAAGTATATCATTCTTGCTGAATGTCTTGTCGATTCTGTAAGCCAGAATCACCTCCCTTATTTTTCGCTGATAACTTTTTTCGGGAGATAGAAAAAAAGATTTGGTCACCTGCTGGGTAATGGTGCTTCCGCCCTGAACAATAGTTCCTGCCTTAATATTTTTTATAAATGCACGAAGGATACTTAGCAAATTTATACCCTTATGCTGGTAGAACCGGTCATCTTCCGCTGCAATAAATGCATTTTTCAGCATATCCGACATATGGGAAAGAGGAATCACAATTCTACGCTCCTGAAAAAACTCTGCAATTTTTCGATTATCATCGGAATAAAAGGTAGTAACCGTGGGAGGATTATAGTCCTTTAGTGAAGATATCCTGGGAAGATCCTGCTTGAAATACATATACCCGCCTGCTAAGATAAGTGCTGCAGTGATCAAAATCAAAAATCCCACTAAGACTGTAATACCCAACAGCAAGGAGAAAATATTCTTGGTTTTTCGTTTTGATCCTTTTTTATAATTTTCATGTTTACTTCTTTGCTTTCTTATCATTTACGAATATCCTCGATTTTTTTAAAACTCAATGGCCGCATACTTTTTCGGCTTTTTTTAAAATGATTTTATATTTAACAAAACAAGACACTTTGAGCAAGCTCACCATGCATGAATTGCACGAAAACTGAAAATGTTCATTGACATTTCCGCAGCGCATGGATAACAAAACAGATCCGGTTTGAAATACCGACTTCGCAGGAATATTCTATCAATAAATTCTTTTAGTTGGAATTTTTATTTTATTCATACAGGCACTTTAGCCAACGGAGCTTCAAAATATGGCGGATCTGAATTTTGACAAAATGAATGGCCTTATCCCTGCCATCGTACAGGATTATAAAACAAACAACATCCTGATGCTGGCGTTCATGAATGAAGAAGCATGGCTTCATACTGTTTCCACAAAAAAAGCCACCTTTTACAGCCGGACCCGCAAAGGGCTATGGGTCAAAGGAGAAACCTCCGGGCATATTCAGGTTGTCAAAGAAATTTTTATCGACTGTGATAATGACACGGTATTGCTAAAGGTGGAACAAATCGGCGGTGCCGCTTGCCATACGGGGTATGCCGGTTGTTTTTATAAAAAAATCGAGGACGGTCAAATAACAATTATGGGTGAACCGGTATTCAATCCGAAAGAAGTGTATAAATGAAGTGAGCGGTGAGCAGGAAGCAGAGAACGCCCTAAACAATTCATCGAAAAAACTCCGGAAGTTTCCCGGACCCTTCAACAGGATCAAAAAATGAGTGTAAGCAGATTAAAAGACATTTCTTCATTCATTGTCATGGATGTTCTGGAAAAGGCGCATGAGCTTGAGAGGCAAGGCATCAACGTAATACACCTGGAAGTTGGCGAACCCGATTTTGACACTCCCGCCTGCATCAAAAACGCTATCTGCAAAGCTATGGATGACGGCCAGACTCACTACACTCACAGCCTCGGTACTATTGAGCTCAGAGAAGCCATTTGTGAAAACTACCACAAACAATATGGGGTGACCGTATTCCCCGACCAGATACTGGTGTGTTCGGGCACATCTCCTGCGATGTTCATCATGTTCGCTGCATTGCTGGAAAAAGGCGACCAGGTTATCATTTCAGATCCTCATTATGCCTGTTATCCCAATTTTATCAAATTTTTGGATGCTGAACCCGTGACGGTTAAGGTGTTTGAAGAAGATGGTTTTCAATACCGTCCGGAAGCCATCAAAAAAAAAATCAGCCACAAAACAAAAGCAATCTTTATAAATTCTCCGTCCAACCCAACCGGTAACCTGTTATCTCCTGATCGTATGGCTGAAATAGCCGAATTTTCTCCGTACATTCTTTCAGATGAAATTTATCACGGACTGGTTTACGAAGGAAAAGAACATTCCGTATTGGAATTTACCGATCATGCATTTGTTTTAAACGGCTTTTCAAAACTTTTCGCCATGACCGGACTTCGTCTCGGATATGTCATTGCTCCGAAACCTTTTATCCGGCCGATGCAAAAAATACATCAGAATTTTTTCATTTCAGCCAATTCCCTTGTTCAAAAAGCCGGCATTGCCGCTTTAAAGGAAGCGCAAGATGATATCATAAACATGAAAAATATTTATAACCAAAGGCGTCTTTACATGATTGACCGGCTTAAAAAAATGGGACTCGGAATCACGGTGGAACCTACGGGAGCTTTTTACGTTTTTGCCAACGCAAAACACATTTCTAACGATTCTTACAAGCTTGCCTTTGATATTTTGGAAAAAGCATTTGTGGGAGTTGCTCCGGGTATCGATTTTGGAAATAACGGTGAGGGATACCTTCGCTTTTCATATGCCAATTCTCTTGAAAACATTCAGGAAGGTCTCGACAGGCTCGAAAACTATCTGAACAACCTCTAATTTAACGCTTATACAAACACATTCATGATTATTAAATCCGCAGTCTTTATTAAAAGCGCCACCAAACCATCCCATTACCCTGACCCTTTGTCATCTGAAATTGCTTTTGCCGGCCGGTCCAATGTGGGAAAGTCTTCACTGATCAATACGTTACTCAACCGGAAAAGTCTGGTCAAAACCAGCCGTACCCCCGGACGGACTCAATTAATCAATTTTTTCATGATCAATGAATTATTTTATTTTGTGGATCTTCCGGGCTACGGATATGCAAAAGTCCCTCCGAAAATAAAAAGGGAATGGGGACCCATGGTCGAGTCCTATCTTTTTAATCGTAACAATTTAGATGCTGTAGTTCTTGCCATGGATATTCGAAGAACCCCGACAGATGATGAAAAAAATCTTTTGAAGTGGTTTGATCACCTGAATCTGAGAAAAATTCTTGTTCTTACAAAATCCGATAAATTATCGAAAAACAAGCAGATTCAACAGCAATCCGTCTATGCTAAATCCCTTTTTGTTGACAAGAGTGACTTATTTCTATTTTCCGCAAAAAACTTTCAGGGGAAAGAAAATATTCTAACAAGACTTGAAACAATTATTAACGACGCTTCTCAAAAGGTCCATACGTGAATCATCCGACAACAAATTTTAAATCAGGATTTGCCTTAATTCTAGGTGCGCCCAATGTGGGCAAATCCACCCTTCTCAACCGTTTGCTTGGTGAAAAAATATCGATTACATCCCGAAAACCTCAAACAACCCGTAATAAAATTCTAGGCGTCTTCCACATGCCGGATGCCCAAATTGTTTTTCTGGACACTCCAGGGGTCCATGCAGCTAAGGATATATTCAACAAAAAAATTGTAGAGGTTGCCATTTCTTCCATTGGTGACGTTGATGTGGTGCTCTTACTTGGCGATGTGAACAAGCCTGATCATGTTTCCGGGAAAATTTTATTAAAAATATTGTCCGAAACAAATAAACCCGTGGTTCTGGCCCTAAACAAAATCGACCGGAAAAAATCCCCGGATATCCCATCAATTTCGGAACAATGGAACAGTATGTATTCCTTTAAAGCCATAGTTCCGATTTCTGCAAAATTCGGCTTTGGAATGGAAAAGCTTATAAAGGCTCTTGTAAATATACTTCCTCCCGGATCCCCTTTTTTCCCGGAAGACACCCTCACCGATATGCCCATGCGATTTATCGTCTCTGAAATTATCCGTGAAAAAGTTTTTCGCCTCACCGGAGAAGAAATACCTTACTCTATTGCCGTAACCGTAGAAAAATATGAAGAAAAAAAAAATTTGTCCGTTATTCATGCCGTAATTCATGTTGAAAAAGATTCTCAAAAAGGAATTATCATAGGGAAACAAGGACAAATGTTAAAAAAAATAGGCCAGGACTCCAGAAAAGATATTGAAAAGCTCTTAGGCCACGGAATTTTTCTTAATTTATTTGTCAGGGTTCAGAAAAACTGGAGCAAAGACACAAAGGCGCTAAGAAAGTTTGGATATTAATGATTTTGTCTTTTCATCCGCTGATTTGCGCTGATAAGAATATTCTGTGTGCGGGCAGAAATCCCGGCGAGCATGATCTTGAAGCGATTAAACAGGCTGATGCGGTCATTTTGCCCATAGGCTGCAAAAAAAATCTTTATGAGCTGGTCCGGAAAAACTGTCGGGATGTATTTCCCAACTATGACATGCGATTTGATTTTCCCGGTAAAATAGGCCAAATCGAGCTTTTCCGAAAAATGGGGGTCAACCATCCGGACACCAAATCCTATGTCGATTTAGAATCCTTTGAATTGCAATTGAGCCATTCAGGAAAAAAATGGCCCATGGACTTACCGTTCGTATTTAAATTCGACTGGGGAGGTGAAGGAGAGACGGTCTTTTTGATTCGCACGATTTCCGATTTTTCATCCCTTATGGAAATGGCTCAGCGTTATGAAACTACAGGCCAGAAAGGCTTTTTAATCCAGGAATGGATACCGGCCGACTTAAAATCTCTAAGGACCGTTGTTGTTGGTGAACGGTTATATTCCTATTGGCGGATTCAGCAACACCGGAACCAATTTAAAACAGGTCTGTCCTCCGGAGCTGTTATTGATTACCAATCCGATCCTGAACTGATCAAAAAAGCGGAGCATGATCTTAGGCTTTTTATGAAAAAAACAAAAATTAACCTTGCCGGGTTTGATTTTCTTTTTTCACCCTTATCCCCAAAACCCTATTTTATTGAAATTAACTATTTTTTCGGCAGAAGAGGCTTAGGCGGATCTGAAAAATTTTATAAGATTCTTATAGAAGAAATTAACCAGTGGCTAAAGTCCTCAGGATTTTCTCATTGTCTTGAGCTTGATCCCCATTAAAACAAAACATTTGTATCATTGAAATTTTATTCAACCTATGGATCCAATTAACTTTCATATTGAAATTGAACAGATCAGGAAAGAAAAAGACAGAGCCCGGCTTCTCAGAGCCACCCAGTGGTGGAAACGAAAAATCGCAAAGGGGATATGCTATTATTGCAAAAATCCTGTTAAACCTAAGGACTTAACAATGGATCATATCGTACCTGTCTCACGAGGTGGTTTAAGCACCAAAGGAAATGTGGTTCCCACATGCAAAACATGTAACAATAAAAAGAAACAACTCCTGCCAATGGAATGGGATCAATACCTGAAACAAATTTCTGAAAAAGAATAAAACATGGGTCACAGGGGGGAAGGGAGTTAAAGCCAGTTATTGCTTGGTAACAAAAAAATGGCATTATTAGTGACCCATGCAGTATTATATTAATCATCCCGCCATCAAGGGTCAACCCGGACAAAAAAATGCGTCCGTAACACTTTATTTTCTGTTGACAATCTGAACAAGGTTAAACAAAATGAACAGATGTAATTTTTTCAAGTGCAATGGGATCAAGAAATATAGAAAAATACAGACCTGAAAAGAAAAAGAAAGGAAAAATGAATGCCCGCCAGCCTTGAGCTTCTCAGATCAATCGAATTATTTTCAACATTTACACAGGAAGAACTGGAAAAGATCGCTCCCCTGGTAAATCCGATGAAGGTTATGGAAGGTGAGATCCTTGCCGGAAGAGGTTACCGTGCCCGCACTTTCTTTATAGTCATCAAGGGTAACTTCATGCTTTCTTTTGAAAATGGTAAAGCGATCACCCTCCATAACAAGGGAGATATCATGGGTTGGTCCACTTTAGTCGCACCTTTTCAATACAGAGGTACCGTCATCGCTCTGACCAAGGGAGAAGTATTGACACTGCCGGGTCAGGAATTTTACCTGCTGCTTCAAAGCGAGTCGGTGTTGAGCAGTAAAATCATGGATGAAATCAATTCAATAATTGCCTCAAGAACACCTTATCATGAGGCCTGAAGCGATATAAAACTTTCATTTCAAGGAGGATAACATTGTACGGATTAGAAAATATCTCCGCGCATAACGGATGGGCCATATCTTTAGTAGGCATTACCATTGTTTTTACGGGATTGACGCTTTTGTCGTTAACCATCGCCCAGTTACACAAAATATTAGATTTGTGGGAAAATAAGGATAAATATATAAACAATCGGAACCATAAGACACTAACCTCCACCCCGGCTGATGTCGCCCCCCAACCAGGCATGCCTGCCGAAAACCTCGAAGACATTCACCAATACAAACTAATAGTCGATCGACTCGAACAACCGTTTTCCCTTCCCAAATTGCTCGATATTGCGGTAAAGATCGGGTTGGAACGGCCGCATTCAACAATCAATAAGTTATTGGTTAAAAAAATTATTGTTTCAGATGGAAAAGGTTATTTTATTTGGAAATTACAATTTTAATTCACAAGATCTGAAAAATCAGAAAAATCGGATTTAAAGGGGAAGATTTTATGGGACAACTTTTTCTTGAATTTTTATCCAATACCGGATTTGCTCTTGCTGATTATCGTCATTTCATCATGATTTTAATCGGGATCATTTTCATATATCTGGGTATCGCCAAACATTACGAACCTCTTTTGCTGGTACCTATCGGATTTGGTATCCTGGTAGGCAACATCCCTGTTTTTAAAGGCCTCGGCCTTGGAATATATGAGGACAACAGTGTGCTTCATTACCTTTATATGGGGGTGACATCCGGTGTTTATCCTCCTCTTATTTTTCTGGGGATCGGAGCCCTTACAGACTTTTCCACAATGCTGGCAAGACCCATGCTGATGCTTTTGGGCGCTGCAGCTCAAATGGGTATCTTTCTCACTTTTCTCGGTGCGCTCGCTCTCGGCTTTGCACCCAATGAAGCTGCCGCCATTGGAATTATCGGCGGGGCGGATGGGCCTACCGCCATATTTTTAACCGCAAAATTAGCCCCGCACCTTATCGGTCCCATTGCCGTAGCCGCCTATTCCTATATGGCCCTTGTCCCGGTGATTCAGCCGCCTATTATGAAGCTTCTGACCTCCAGAAAAGAACGGTTGATCCGGATGGAAGAACCCAGGGAGGTCTCCAAAAGAGAAAAAATCATATTCCCTATCTTAGGCTTTTTACTTTGCTGCTTTTTGGCGCCTGCGGCCTTACCCCTTTTGGGCATGCTATTTTTCGGTAATCTGCTCAAAGAATGTGTTGTTGCCGAGCGTCTGGCACAAGCCGCCCGAACATCGGTTATCGACACCGTCACCATTCTTCTGGGGCTGACTGTCGGTGCCAGTACCCAGGCCGATGTGTTTCTGACACCCCAATCCGTGGGCATTTTTATTCTTGGCGCTACTGCCTTTGGCATAGCCACCGCATCCGGAGTGATTTTCGCTAAAATCATGAACCTGTTTTTGAAAGCTAAGATCAATCCGCTGTTGGGCGCAGCAGGTGTATCCGCCGTTCCTGATTCCGCACGCGTTGTTCAGATGGTGGGACAGGCCGAAGATCCCAATAACTTCCTGTTGATGCATGCCATGGCACCCAATATTTCAGGTGTTATCGGTTCCGCAATCGGAGCTGGTATTTTATGGAGTTTTGTTGGATAATGGATAAAACCACGGACAATTCAAAGCGGCTGGCCACTATGATGATTTACGGCCGCGTACCTCTCATATTCGCCGGACTGATCTGCGCTTTGGGTGTCATGTGGACCAAAGATCCAATCATATATACTCTGGGCGTTTCCCTTCTTTTCATATCCATGGCTTTCGATGTTTCAGGTGTCTGGATTGCATCGCGTTTCGAGCAGGTTCCGGCCCTGACCCATCTGGCCGACCGGGTCATGGACAAGCTGGTTTATTCAATTATTTTTCCATTGGTGGCTGTCGGGGAAATGTGGCGGCTACAGCAGATGGTCACGGAAGTTACCAGAGGTGAACGGCTCCACGCCATCTTTGTACTCATACTTTGCATTACAGTATTAATAAGAGACAATTTTGCGCATTATATGCGCAATTTTTCCATCCGAAAGGGTGAGCAACCTAAGCCCAGCGAATTAAGCCGTTTGAGATTTTTGGTTGCAGCGCCTGTTGCCGCCATTTTATATGCACACGCATTTTATATTCCAGGTTTTTCGCACCTTCCGGTTCTTGGCTGGTTTTCCTGGTTCGGCAATATCTCCCTAAGACTTCTTTTTTTTATAGAGATTCTTTTTCTTGTTATCAATTTCGGTTCGATTGCTCGTTATTGTAAAAAATACGGAAGCTTATGCCTGGACGAATTGTGCTTTGAAAATGATATTCTCAGAACGAGAATCTTGTCGTTTTTTCCCAATACACTGACCGTCATGAACGCCATCATGGGTTTGTTATCGGTTTTTTTTGCTTACCAGGGAAGAATACAGGAAGCCTACCTGATTTTGATCGGGGCCGCTTTTTTTGACAAACTGGATGGCGCCCTTGCAAGAAAACTTGGATTGACACAGCCTAAAAATGAATACGGCAACCACGGAAAAATTACTATGGGGGCTATATTGGATGACATCTCCGATGCCATCAGTTTTTGTATATGCCCCGGATGGATTTTTTATATTGTTTTTTCCGAAAATTTTAACGGTATCACTTTTCTTCTTCCCATCGGTGTCATATCGATATTTTACGCAATTATGGGAATCGCCCGTCTTATCTATTTCACTCTGGACAAAAATCCCATTCCGGGGTTTTTTAAAGGGTTGCCTACCCCTGCGGCGGCTTTGCTTGTGACAGCTCCCATGATCATTTTTAACCAAAGTTTAACCTCTGAAAACGGTATGATACTTTTCTGGGGAAATTTCTGTTTTTTCTGGATGATTTTCATTGCGATAATGATGAATTTTTACCCGATTCGTTATCTGCACGTAGGCCGTTTCATGGATCAACATCCCTGGTTTACCTGGGCATGTATTCTTTTTCTTTTTATCTTTATTTTTACACCATATTTTGGCCACGCCGCATTTGTGCATATGCTCTCCTACCTGTTGTCTCCCTTGATTACCCGGAAAATAGATATCGATTTGACATCCTCAAAATAAACCCGGCAATAAAGGAACCATTTATGAGCCGTTCATTTTCCAAAGATATTTTAGATCCTGATCATTTTGTCATGACTCTGTACAAAAATATCGGCCATTCTTGGAATATGCCAAATTTAAAGATGGGGTTTTCAGGTAATGAAGCAACTTCCGTTTCAGCAATCTGATCCGGTGCATAAAAATTTTCAGTTTCTCGAGGATCTAGCCACCGCCTACTGGTATTCCGAGGTGCTGTTTGCCGCCATTGAACTGGATTTGTTCGGATGGATCGAAAAAGGATATCACCGGATGGAAACTTTAGCGGAGGCCGCAGGTTGCCGGATGCACGAATTCGGTCGCATGATGCGTGTTCTCCGTCGCCTTGAACTGGTTTACGATTATGACGGACAATGGTTCAACAACCGGATCAGCCAAATGTACCTGGTTGACTCCAGCCCGGACTATATGGGTGATTTTTTTTTGTACCGGCAATATATGAAGCCCCAATGGTCGGATCTTCTCAAAAAGGTTTCCCGGGCCCACCATGTTCACAGCACCCCATTATCTGCAGATGATGATTATGAAGTCCGGAATTTTCACTATGTCCGGTCCCTGGATCGTCTGATCCGGCAAAAAGCGCGGGAAATTATCTCCCTTTTCAGCCACCTGCCCTGGAAAGGCCCTGTTCTCGATATCGGAGGCGGTGCCGGAACCCTGGCACGGGAACTGACAAACTCTCGTTTAAATGACCATGCGGTGCTGGTTGATCTTCCTGAAGTAATCAGAGCAGCCCGCCTGATTTATCCGGATTCAGCCGATTGGAAACAAATTCATGCCGTAGCCGGTGATTTCCGGTTTTATCCTTTTTCTGAAAGACGGTTCGGCCTGATTGTCATGAGCAATTTTCTCCATGCTTACAGCCAGGACACCGCACGGCATTTGCTGGAACAAGCTATAAAGCTTCTTCGCCCCGACGGCTTTGTTCTGATTCATGACTATATGCCGGACCGTTTTGGAAAATCACCCCACAAGGGACCTTTATACGACCTGAATATGATGCTCAACACCTACGACGGCCAATGCCATGACACGGCAAAGATTATGGATTGGCTCAAAACGGCTGGGATGAACCATTTGGCGGTTCATGATCTTCAAACGGACACCTCGGTCATTATCGGCAGTTTTAATCCCCTGCCCCTATCCTGTAAAGACCGGAAGAAACATTGGCGCCATGTGGCCAGGAATATGGGATTTGCCGATGCAAAATTTCTCGCTTCGTCCGATATCGTCACAGCCGCCTGGGTCAGGATAAAATGCCGGTTCGGATGTGGAGGGTACGGTAAAAATCTGCAATGTCCCCCCCATACCCTAAGCCATTCCGAACTTAGGGAAGTTCTTGCTTCCTATTCACTGGTGCTTATGATTCAGGGGTCACCTCCGGGGCGTGATTTTCATAAAAAGCTGCTCGAACTTGAAAAAAGAGCCTTTCTGGACGGATTTCACAAGGCGCTGGTTTTCGGCGCAGGCCCATGCCCCGTATGTGATTCCTGCCCCGGGGACCCAGTCTGCCGAAATCCGGAAAAAGCCCGGCCTTCCATGGAAGCCTGCGGTATCGACGTGTATGAAACCGCCCACAATGCCGGGTTCAGAATTGAACCGGTCTGTGAAAAACAAGGCTATGTCAAATATTTCGGCCTGCTGCTGATGGAATAACATTATGAAAATACTGAAAATACTGCTTGTTCAAGTACCGACATCTCATATGGGCGCAAGAGAGCGTGTCTATCCCCTGGGACTTGCCCGGCTATCAAGCCTGATTAATGGACCGGATTTTTCAGAGAAGACTGCCTGAGCGCATCCCAATGCGACCTGGCGGTCAGGGCCGGATTATCCGCCATTTATTTTTCCGGTGACGCCCTTACCCGGCACGGTCTGGAATTGCTCGGCAAACGTCTGGCCAAAGCGGATCTTTTCCGGGCTTCCCGCCTGACGGTTTCCGCCGGCGTACTCACCATGTGCCACTTTCTTGTCAATTTGCCCGGCGAGTTTCCGGCCCATGAAACCGAGGCCCATGACACCCTGTAAAGGATTCTGGAAATTCATCAGCAGGCCGGAAACCTGGGAGCTGTGATTCTCAACACGGTTCGCATCTATCCTGATGCGCCCCTGACCCGACGGATGCTTCGCAAAGGATGGATAGCACCCGGACCCTGTTTGCCAAAGATCCTCAATGGCGGCTGACAGGAAAATCGGGTTCATCGGGGTCCTGCATACCTGGTCCCAGACCCTGACGGACCATTTTCATCTGCACTGCCTGAATAACTACAGGACGGGAAGGTCACATTTTCATACCGGGACCGATCCGATGGAAACCGCAAAAAACCGATGGCCCTTGAAGCGAAGAGTTTATCCGGCGGTTCCCCGGAAAAGGCACTTGCAAGCCATGAATTGATTCCTGATTCGGACACATTCTTTCAGTGGAAAAAATCCTGGAATTTTTGACGGCATTACTCACATCCTTTCGAATACACCTGACATCCGATACATAAACACTGACCTTGTAAGCACAACCTTGTAGTATTTAAAGCGCCCTTGCATAAAAATAAATATTGCTTATGTTGTACATAATCTTGATGCTTTCTTGAAAAAATATATCACTCAATAATTACATCATATACAATTGCAGGACGATCTTTTATGTGCTTTGCTAATCTATTCAGGGAAAAAAGAAAGGAAACCGAAAATGAGTTCACACACAGAAGAAAAAACGGAAGACTGCCCCGAATGCAGGGGAACCGGCAAAATCAGCGCATCTAATTGCAGTACTTGTGATGGAAAAGGAGAAATCATCATTCACTCCCACACGCATAGTCACGGTGAAAACACTCACGACCACCCTCATCCTCATGATGAACCCCACCATCCCAAGGATGATACCCAACACGACCACAAACACAGCTGAAGAATTTACCACTAAACCAGGTCATATTAGTCCGTATGAATGAAAACCAGGCCAAGGGGAGATGAAAAATCTCCCCACCAGCCTTCCATATCAGTTATTTCAACCTCGCGGAAGTTCTGTACTCCTGATCTCCTAAAGACAGGTTATAGAGTGTTATTTATTTCATATCAATGAGCTATAAAATATCAGCAGCGATTGACCCTGGAAATTGAAACCCACACCTCCGCACCGCTCGCAACCGCGCCGTCCCTGGTAATGAGAATAATATGGTGCCGCTACAATTTTCCGGAGATCAAGAGTCCTGAAGTTTGATTTTCAGTCATATCACTGTGACCCAGAAGTTTCTGGATTGTGCGGATATCATAATTGGCCTCAAGCAAATGGGTGGCAAAACTGTGCCGATTATGCCGAGCTCGGCATAATCACCATTGCTTTGCCTCCCCACCTGCTTTTATGCGAAAAATCGATACCTTGACACTGTACACGCATAGGTGTACAATAGGTCTATGAAGAAACGCGATTTAGAAAAGGCGCATGGGAGGATCGGTTGGGCGTATCTTCGCCATGGAAGGCGCCATGACATTTGGACCGACGGAGAACGTGAAGAAGCAATTCCTCGTCACAACGAAATAAACGAAAAGCTTGCAAGAACAATTCTCAGGCGAGCCGAGAGGAGAAACTGATATGCGTTTTTACGGGAAAGTATACAAAGACGGCAAGGTTTGGCTGGCGGAACTGCCTCTTCTCGATGCTATGACACAAGGCCATACACGAAAGGAGGCCTATGCCATGGTTGAGGACCTTTTGGAAAGCTTAGTGAACCGCCCAAGTTTTAAAGTTAGTGTGCACCCGGGCAAACATGGTGACTTTGAGGTGAGTGCAAACGATCCTCGGTTTCTGATAAGCCTTTTTCTGCGAAGACAGCGGGAGAGAAGCGGTCTTTCGCTATCAGAAGCTGCCGAGCGACTTGGTGCCAAGTCTCGCAATGCCTATGCTCGTTACGAGCGAGGAACATCAATGCCAAGCTTGGAGAAATTGGTCGAATTGTATCAAGCCGTTGCTCCAGGTAAAGACATCGTACTTCACGATAGTGCAGCCGCATAACCCAGCCAGTCCACCGGACGGCTTATGCGGAACGTTAAGCCTCTAAACGATAAAGGAGAATTACATGGCCGATAATCACCAGATTAAATGTATAATAAGACAGACCGTCAAAGTGCTCATGAACGAATCAGCCACGTCGGTGGAGTGAATGGAGACGGACACGGTGGAAGTTAACTCTAGACCGGGCTATAGAAGGGATCGAGTCTGGGAAATGGAGATTCTATGTGAGTATGAACGGAAAGTCGGTTTCGGTAATTGTCTCAACAAGTGCAAGCGGTAGGAAATATTTGAAAACTGAGAATGAGGTGACCAACCGACAATCTGCTCAGTCTGCTGAGTGCCCATAGGCTTAACAAACGGCTCAAATTCGCTGCGCTGCGCCGGACGCTCACTACGTTCGCGCTGTTTAGCCGGACTTTAGGCATACGGAGAGTCAGACTTGGTAAGTAATATTTCAAATTCAGTAATAGGCGCGGTCTCTTATTTATAAGCCGGAAAACAATACGAGTATCATTATTAGCGCTCGTGATATGAGCCAAAAAGAGAGAAAAGCATATGGAAAAAAATAAACTAAGCAGTATATCGAAAGCAAATACATATGAAAAAATGGGGGAATTCTGGGATTCACATGATTTCACGGAATTCGACGAGGAAAGCTCTCCCGATGTCAACTTTGAAATATCCTGCAAGATATCGGTTGAACCTGATTTGTTGTCATCGATTGAAAAACAGGCAAGGATTAGAAAAATAGATACAGAAACATTAGTGAACCTATGGTTGCATGAAAAACTGAATCAAGTTAAGAGCGAAATACACTCATCTTGATATAAAAGCGGCCAATCGGGTAGCCGGGGGTTTTCTCCCCCAGCCCCCACAACACCCGGCATGCGGATCCGCACCGGGCGTTTCACTTAAAAAACCGGACAGTAGTCGGGTAATGAATTTTCACCCTGTTGCATTCCCAAAGGGAACCCTATTCAACAGGGTAAAACCACAGTTCTTTGACAGACAGCAGAACTTGATCCTTAAGCCGCTTAATGGTCATGCCGCCTGAACCCATCACTTGAATCTGGAAACTCCGGATCAAAGACAGGAATCATCACCAGAGTTTATGGCTTGTTGGATAAACCATTTCCGCTTTCTGGCCGGTTGTCGCGATGCACCGCCCGGCCCCTGAAATGCGGCGTTGGCATTAACACTTGACTTTCGGTCCGAATGTGGTACTTTATTTGGACTGGAGGGAAAAAATGAATATTACAAAGGATATTAAACCCGTTACTTATTTAAAATCACGGGCGGCCGATTTACTCAATCAAATTAATGAAACGCATCGACCTGTTATAATAACCCAAAACGGTGAACCTCGGGCTGTACTCCAAGATCCTGAAAGTTATGAAAATATGCGTAATGCCATCGGTCTTTTAAAACTTATTTCAGCAGGGGAAGCCGATATTAGGGAGGGGCGAATAACGTCACAAGAAGATGTGTTCGATGAAATCGAAAGCGCACTAAAAGAAAGCCATAAATGAGCAAAGAATATCATGTTAAATGGGCTGCTATTGCGCAAAGCGATTTGAAACAAATATTTGATTATATAGCAGTTGATAGCCCGACCAATGCGCTACAAATACTAAAAAAAATCAGACAAAAAGCGTCAAGCCTCTACACCTTTCCTGATCGGGGTAGGATTGTAACGGAGTTGAAAGATCAGGGCATACACATCTATCGAGAAATAATTGTTCCTCCCTGGCGAATTATTTACAGAATATCAAATGCAACTGTTTTTGTTTTATCCGTTATAGATTCAAGACGGAATGTTGAAGATATCTTGCTGAATCGATTTATCAATTAAATGATTTGCCAACAAGCGATAGTTTCGGGGTTTGATGATTAACAAGGCTTTTGCAGCGGAGCGCAAAAAGCCGCGCGGCTGATTAGCAGCGTTCGCCAGGAAAAAAGAGGATCAAGGAGGTATATAATGATAATTGATACGGAATTTAAATGAAAGGATTTAAGGCTCTAACGTAATCTTTAGGGAGCGTGGATGCCGAGCGATTTATCGTCTGACTTCAGCGGGAACGATTTGATTATACGAAATGGCAAAGAACTTTATGGGAGGGACAAAGTGTTGAAGAGATCAGCCGAAATGCAATGAAATTTATGAGAGCATTCAACAAAGCGGTACATTTGACCAGGGCCAAAACGGGCCTTTACGGGAAGCTCATGGGAATGGCAACGTATTGCCGGAAAGCCTTCATAGGGGATATTCACCCCATAATTTCACGCCCATGCCGGGCGTACACAAAAGCATGCACAGGATTCCGGCGCTGTCGCACCTCCAGCTGTGACAACGGCATTATGGATCAAAAAAGCCATATAAAAAGGCTGTCTTGGTAGGGTCTCCGACGGGATAATAACGGTTCGGTTTACATATAGTAAGTATAAAATCAGAATAATCGGCGCCGGATATTGGCGGAAAGGAAAGAAAATCTATGAAAGAGAAAATAAAATACACGAACGAACCAATGGGGAAAGTCAAGGTCATCCCTGACTTTCTTCCATCGCCGGAAGAACTTACTTTAAAAGATGAAACAGTAAAGGTTACAATTACACTAAGCAAAACGAGTGTTGATTTTTTTAAGAAAGAAGCAAAAAAATATAATACGCAATATCAAAAAATGATTCGCAGGCTTCTGGATGAATATACTGCCCATCAATAATTGTTAACGATTTGAAAAATAAAACAGTTCATGGAAAGGTTCCGCCAAAGCGCTTATTTGTGTCACCCCAAAAATTATATGCATTTTTATTTAAAATCAAGCAGCCTGCATCAACAGGTGGAATGAAATATCCCGCCCACTTTCCTGCCTTTCTTGATAAGCTCGTTGAACAATTCTATGGCCCGCGGGGTTTGCTCCATATGATACTCGATCCCCCGTGACTGAAGCAGTTTCTCGGTCTTACGGCGGGTCTGGAGCATAAGATTCATTCCCCGGGAAAGAATCATCACCTCGACATCCCGAGCAAGAATATCCTCGATATCGGCAGGCTGGATGCCCGGTTGATGGCGTGTGCCGGTCTCATTCCAGTCCCAGTCTGTCGCACCGCCGGGCCAGACCTTGCAGTCTCTGAACCTGCGGGATCTGCCGTTAACGGTGACTTCAATCCGGCCCCAGGAAAGATTTGTAATTTCAGTCGTATGTTGATCATTGGTCATGGTTTGGTTCTCCTTTGATGGTACAAAGTTTGAAAAATCCATTGTGATGTCATTCTGAGGGAGCAACTCGTAATGGTTTATTGGTTAAAAAATCATTTTTTCCATATACTGATTGAAACTATGGCGACCGAAGAATCTACGGTTTCACCCGGCACTGAAAAAACATTACAATGTTGGCCTCCTCAAAATGACCTATTTGGATACCTGGTTTGCATTTAGCCTGAAACTAATGGGCAAAAGCCTTAATCCATCAGATTGAACCATTGGTGACGGCCCAGGATATATTGAAAGTTAATACCTTTTCTGTTACTTTACGAGGTGCTTATACCCGGTTTAGAAACAACTTCGATCGCAAACGTTGAATGATAAAGGAGTGATGTGATGATGCAAAAGGATAATCGAAAAGCGCCTGATACCAAGGTGATATTATCGGATGGGTCTGTGAAACACCTTAGTGAATTTTGGAAAAAATAGAAAGTCATACTGGTCTATCTTCCTGTCATTCTGAGGGAGTCGGCAAGTTCTGAATCGTTGCGGCAATTTCCCGGCTCAACTCTTTCAATGCCTGGCTTTGTGCCGAAACAATATCTTCATATCCTTTGCCCGTGAATGGGATTCGGATCTGAGACCCTTGCTCCAGCAAAATGAGCCTGCCTTCCCGTTCCAATATAATCCAGCGGGCATTAAGGGTCACGGTCTCACCCGGCACTGCATCAAAGCGCATGATCCGGATCGTGACCTGGTATTGAACGGGTTTGCCACTCCTCCAGGGAAAAACATAAACCTGGTCGTCCGGAAGCAGCGCAGACAGGTTTTCGGCAATCACCGAATTAATATTTTCCTTAAGGGTCCCGGCCCATCTGTGGAATTCGGCCAGGTGAAGCTGATTAGACCCCATCAGTGTGACGATCTGGGGACGATCAAGTTGGGACGGAATCTCCACCGGACCGACTCCTATGGTTTTCCCGTCCACTGAAAGATTCTCAGGAATCGTTGTGTTGATATCGGAAATAGCGGTCAATGTGTAAAAACGTGACGGTTGAGTTCTGGCGCACCCGGCGTGAAGCAAAATCAACAGGACAAAAAACAAAACAATGAATCGACTGGGACGGTTTGATGTCATCTGATTCCCCCCTTTCCCTTGATAAGGGCTTCCGGATGCCGTTCAAGGTATTCAGCCAGGTTTCGAATGGAACGAGCCGCTGCCGCCAATTCATCAAATGCATTGTAGACCTGATAACCCATTGGGGTTTCCTTTCTTGCAATATCTTCCAGAGCCATGAATGTCTTATTCGCCTGATCCAGGGCAGTTTGAGCCGCTTCGGATGCGATTTTGATCTCACCGGTAAACGGTATGATCAGGTTATTGAGATTTACCAGGGTGGCCTCCATATTTTCTATCATTTTTTTGGCACCGGCAAAAGTTTGGATAAAATCATCACCAGCACCCAGGATAATTCTGTCGGTATTGTCGGAAAGCCCATTCAGACTCTGAATCAGATCCCGCATATCCGTTGCCAGGGGAACAATCTCCTGGTTGATATTGACAGCCAATTCTTCAATATGTTTCATGGTCTTGGCAAGCGCAGAAAAACCTTCTTTCATTTCAGTGGAATTGATCATATTTTCAATCCCCTCGATAGCATCCAGGGCTTTGTAGGCAAGCGCTTCGATCGGTAGTTTTCCCAGGACTTTGGCAATTTCTTCCATTTCCGAAGGAATGGTCGGCAATTCCGGGTATGGGATATCACCTTTTGTTGCTTTTGCACTCAAAAAATTCGCTTCTCTGTCAGGATAGAAATCGAAATCCACATAAAGTTGGCCCGTCACCAGGCTATGCAGTTTAAGCTGGGCCCTGAGCCCATTGTTGATCAGTTCGGCGATAATTCTGGAGGTTTCCTCTGAGTTTCTAAATTTGCCGGCCAGATAGGGAATTTTTTTCGGATCGATTTCGATGATTACCGGAATTCTGACGGTCAGATTTTCCGGGTGAAAATACATTTGGATATCCGTGACGTAGCCGATCCGAACACCCCTGAAAGCGACATCAGCACCCACGTTCAGACCTTTTACCCTTCCCTCGAAATAGAGGACATACCTGGGCCGATCCGAAAAAAATCTACCGGTACCGAAAACCAGAATGCCGATAAAAAAAAGAGCTAAAGCCCCCAGCACGAAGATACCGATAAATGTGGGACTTGCCTTTTTACTCATATATATTCTTCCTGTTTAAATTTGGTTATCTTACGTTTTTTCTTCGGTATTCGACATCCCCCGGGTCAGAAACTGCTGCACTGTTGGATTGTCCGATTCTTTCCGCAACTTTTTAGGATCACCGCTGGCGATCATGGTCTTGCTTTCCGCATCCAGAAAAACCGAATTATTACCGATATTGAAAATGCTTGCCAGTTCGTGAGTAACCACCACGATGGTTGCCCCAAGGCTGTCCCGAAGTTCCAGTATCAGTTTATCTAGCCGATGGGCGCTGATGGGATCGAGCCCGGCAGAAGGTTCGTCAAAAAAAAGGATATCCGGATCCATGGCCATCGCACGGGCCAGTCCGGCACGTTTTTGCATTCCCCCGCTAATTTCGGAAGGGTAAAATTCCTCAAACCCTGCAAGACCCACCAGTGCCAGTTTCAGTGAAACCACCCTCCGAATCTGGTCCGGGCCGAGATCGGTATATTCCCTTAAAGGAAGGGCGATGTTTTCAGCCATGGTCATGGAACTCCACAGTGCTCCTCTCTGGTAAAGCACTCCGCAGCCCTTCATGATCTCTCTTCTTTGTTCTGAATCAACCTCCCACAGGTTTGTATCACCATAGTGAACATTCCCCTTGGCCGGCCGTTTTAGTCCGATCAGGATTCGCATGAGAGTGCTTTTGCCACACCCGCTTCCACCCATGATGATAAAGATGTCCGCACGGTTAATTGTGAAATTAAGATCCCGTTGAATGACAAAGTCACCATAAGCCATGGTAAGGTTTTCAACCACTATGTGAGGGGAGTCATTTGGGATCATAACGTTCTTTCCTTATATATCCATAATACTGAACATGATGGTCAATAACGCATCCGAGACGATAATCCACACAATAGCAGTCACCACGGCCTTTGTCGTGGCATCGCCGACAGCACCGGCACTTTGGCCGCACTCCATACCTCTCATACATCCGGCAACAGCCACCAGCACTCCGAACACCCCGCTTTTGATGATTCCCACGGCAAAATGGATGAGAGGAACCGCTTCGCGGGTCTGGATAAAATAGGCAACAGGACTGATATCAAGCATAAAAACGCCCACAAAGGCACCACCGATTATTCCCATGAGGTTGGCATAAATGCAAAGCAAAGGCATCATGATCGTAAGGGATATAATTCGCGGAAGCACCAGAAAATCCATGGGAGATATCCCTGCGGTAGTTAGCGCATCGATCTCTTCGTTTACGCGCATGCTGCCCAATTGTGCGGCAAAAGCCGCACCGGTTCGTCCTGCCATAATAATCGACGCCATCATGGCCCCCATCTCCCTTGCCATTCCAAGTCCCACCAGGTTGGCCACATAGATCTGCGCTCCGAACATCTTGAGCTGGATAGCGCCGACAAAAGCGAGAATCATTCCCACCAGAATGCTGATAAGGGTAATTATGGGCAAAGCTTTGGGACCACAATCCTGGAGTATTAAAAAAAAATCGGTGCGCTGCAACCGCACCTTTCCCTGAAATAGCCTTCCAAGAGAAAGAAAAACATTGCCTATAAATTCAAAAAATTTAACGGTATCGTGGCCCAACTCCCGAGCACGAATTCCTATCGTGGCAATCCAAAAGGAAGATTTTCCCAATTTTCCGGAATCGGTCTGTTCGGGTACCGCTGACGCAAGCTCAAAAAGGCTCCGAACTCCATCCGTAAGACCCTCTTTACAAATCTTGATGTCCCTTTTTTCGGCAATACGATTCACTTCAACCAGATAAACCAGCAAACCGCTATCCCATTGCGCTACATCGTTTGTGTCCAATTTAATCTTCCGGATTCCCGGCTCTTTTTCCAGCTCATCTAAAATCCTTTCCTGATTTGGTAGACCATTTCCGATTTTCCACTTTCCAGACAGCCGGACTTGCAGGGTGTGAGATGAATCCCGATGGAAATTCAGTTCGTATTCCTTAGATAATGTATCCATTGGTGGGTAAATCACATATTTAATGGGTTGCCTTTATGTTTTGGATCTCCGAAATCTGCTCCAAGGCTTCTTGAGAAAATTCCTTGTTGATTTCAACGACACGCAAAAACTGTTCCAATGCCTTATCGGGCATCCACGATATCTTATAAGCAAGTCCCATGACAAAATAGGGATCAGGAAAATCGGGTGCTAACAGAATAGATCTTTCATAATATTTTTCAACATGTTTCAACCAGTTTTGGCTGATTTTTTCACGACCCATTATGTATACCCGCATGCTACCCACATGAACCATCATAGATTCATATCTGTTTCGGGTATACAATTTGGCGACTGCCATTTTCTCCATAGCACCGGTGTATTCACCTTTTAAACCCTCAACCAAGCCCAGACCCACATAACCGGGAGCATATTCCATGTCAAGCTCCAGCGCACGCCTGAATTCAGCGTATGAGGCATTTATCTTGCCGGCTTGAAGGAGTTTCATGCCGTTATTATAATGCCTTGTCGGAGTATCCAGAAAAGCATCCTGCGGAATGATTTCAGGTATGCAAGAAAACAGAACAAAAAGGCTTAGGGTACCACAAAAAAGTCGGATTGATTTAATCATTTAAAATACCTTAAATATTTCCACCGGGTATTTTGTTGTTGCCCCATTTTAACCCTGCCCTACAACATTAAATTCTTTTATTCAGAAAAAATTAAAGAATTTTGTCTGAACAACAAACATTCATAAGTTTTTGACGGATGGAATCTTACCCGTAAATTTTTGTGTACACAAGGCATATATTCACGGTAACTTTTATTGATTCATTTTCAGCAACATATCGAAAAATGAATTGTTACGAGATATTGGGCATAAGAGCCCATTTAATTATCCAGGACTGAGAATCTAATTCTTTGTCCAGACATATAATACCGCCATTTTGGAATTTGAAAATCGACTGTTCACCTGAGCCGATCACCAAATAAGAAGTCAATTTCTCCAAAAAAGGCAAATGGCCAACAAGCATGACATTATCAGATTTGTTGATTTTTTCAGCGAATCTTACAACATCATCAAGAGGTTTCATGCCTTCGATTTCCTCAATTTCATTCCTGACGTTAAAGGATGCGGCAAAAATCTGGGCTGTTTGTCGCGCACGAGTCTTACCGCTATGCAAAATTTTTGAAACCTTTATACCATATTGGGCGGCGACTCCGGCAATTCTTTTAACTTCAGCAACCCCCTCTTCAGAAAGACCTTTATGGATATCCACATTTTTTGACAAGCTTTTTCCGTGTTGAACTAGATATAGTGCCATGTTTTTCTCCTTTACATTTTATTATTATTATCATGATTTTTCATAATAATAAAATAATCTTAAAATCCGATTCAAGCAAATTTGCTTTAAGTTAAACATTAAAAAATCCTTTCTGCATGTTCTTATTTTTTCCGTACAAAGATCCCATATTAACTTGACAAAATGCAATGATATAAATAGTATACGAAATATTATTTTTGTCCTGCTTTGCTATGGCAGCTCTTGACCTAATGTTAATCTTTAGGGAATTTCAAAACAATTTCTACAAATTTAAAAGATTTGTTAATGCGAAAAAACACTAAAAAAGTATACAAGGAGCACATCTGCGATGACGCTTACCAAAGCGAATATCATTGAATGCATTCGCGACGATTTAGGCCTTCCAAGAAAAAAAAGTGCCGACGTTCTGGAAACATTTCTCGAAATCATTAAAAGAAGTATGGAAAATGGTGATGACATACTTATCAGCGGTTTCGGAAAGTTTTGTGTTAATGAAAAACGAGCCAGGCGTGGTCGAAATCCTGCAACCGGTGATGACATGATGCTGGAACAAAGAAAGGTTATTACCTTTAAATGCTCCCAGGTATTGCGTAAAAGAATGAATCAGGAATAAATGTTTTGTTCCGGTAAACCTACATGCCATTTTTTTGGGCATCAATCACCAATATTTTTACATTTTTTTATGATTAAACTCAATACATGGCGCTGAAAACCTCCTTTTTAATCCTAGCGATTTTCATTGCGTTTACTGTTAGTTTCTTTTCTCCGGCCCTTTCAAATGCGCCGGCAGACAATCCTCTCCCGGTCTTTGAAAACTATCCGATTCCTCAAAAATTAAGCCTGTGTGGCGAGCCATTACCGCTTGAAGATCAGTATGTAAGAGAAATGCTTGACCGTGAATTTACTATTTCGGTCTGGGATCAAGCCCAGGTATTTATGTGGTTAAAGCGGGCAGGAAGATATTTTCCTCACATCGAAATTGAGCTTGCAAAAGCAGGCCTTCCCAGCGATCTAAAATATCTAGCGGTCGCTGAAAGTTCTTTGATTCCTCATATTCGTTCCAAGGCCGGAGCGATTGGAATCTGGCAATTTATGCCCGCCACCGGAGAAAGGTTTGGGCTGCAAAATACCACTACTCTGGATGAAAGGCGCCAGTTTGAGCAGTCCACCAAAGCCGCCATCAATTTACTGACAAAACTCTATCAACAATTCTCCTCCTGGAGTTTGGCTATGGCAGCTTACAATTGCGGTGAGAGGTGTGTTGAAAATGCCATACGGGAACAAAAGATCAATAATTATTATCGACTGAGCCTTCCACGGGAAACCGAACGCTTTGTTTTTCGAATTGCAGCGATTAAAATCATTCTTGAAAACCCCGAAAGCTTTGGCTACCATCTTTCCCCCGAACAGGTTTACCGACCTGTTAATGCGGATATGGTAACCGTATATCTGCAATATCCTTTACACATTACTGATATGGCGAAGGAATTGGGAACGGATTTTAAAATGATCCGGGACCTTAATCCACACATCGTGGTAAACTATCTGCCTTCCGGGACGTATACACTGCAAGTACCCCAAGGAAAAGGACAAAAACTATATACTGCCATTGGCAAACTATCAAAAATCGCCGCGGAAAAACCTCGAAAAGTTGACAAGTACTATATTGTTGTCAGAAATGATAACCTTTCAATAATTTCCAGAAAAACCGGGGTTTCCGTTTCACAGTTAAAAAGCCTGAACAGAATCAAGGGAGATATTGTCCATGTGGGCCAAAGGCTTCGTATCCGGTAAAAAGGTTTCATACCCAGTTAATCGTTGTTTGTGATTTGAGTCGGGCCTTCAATCTCCCCCCTTTTGAGAATGCGAACAATTTTGGGCTGGTATACATCTTTTTGGGCCATTTTGTTTCCCTTGGTTACGACAAAAAGGACAGCCGCGCCAAAAGATAAAAATCCTATGATCGCTGAGGATACCGAAGAATCTATTTGTAAAGCATACGCATAATTATTACCGATCACAGCGCCCCCAAGCAGGCACAGGATAGGAAACAGATACAACAGAAACATCACCTTCAATAATGAACCGGTTTTAAAGCTGATAACAACCCGATCACCCACACGGGCTTTAGCAGCGTTGTTAGCGATGACTTCAGCTTCACCTCCTCCTCCCATGGTTTGACACATTCCCCTGGCGGTACAAGCTGCACAAGCGCCGCTTCGAACCGTGGAAACCAACACCTTTCCAGGCGCTGGAATTTTTGTGACAATTCCTTCTTCAGTAGCCATAAACTCTCTTCTTTATAAAACTATGGATGATAACACTCTTCAAAACAAGATGCAGAATGAATAACTGATTGATCGTTTCATTCTGCATCATTTGATTATCATTGATCAACAACGATTATGTGACTATCATATTATTAGCGACTGCAAATGCTTCGTGCTTAGGCTGCCTTTGTTTTTTTCCCGGTATGCATGTAGCAGATAAGGCCACACCGAAGGCATCTTCCAGCCTCTTTTCTTGCCATATGTTCATCAAACCCTTTTTCAAGTTCTATAACATCACCGGTTTCTTTAGGACTTCGCACCGGCATAATGGTTCTGGAAGATATTTTCACATCTTCTTTACCAAGTTCATATATATCTTGAACAACCGAATTTTCAGTGAGAACATTTTCATCCAGGAACGGATCGACATTGAACATGATCTGATGAATTGAAGCAGCTACACGTCGGCCTGCTCCAATGGCTTTAATGGCTGCATGATAATCGGACATGGTATCGGCCTTGGAAAAAAATCCGCTTTCATCTTTAAAAGCAGGGCGCTTATAAGGCTCCTGCGCAACCCATTTTAAAGGTCCTTGTTCTTTGGCTGCTTCTTCTTGATTCTCCTCCTCAGGATCTATCTCAGGCTGAGCCTTTGTAAAAATCAGTTCCGGAAACCTTCCCCCGGCCAAAAAGAGAGTTTGTGCATTCAAAGTTTCGGTTTTATTCGTCTCTATATCAATAACTTCGATTCCAGTCAGTTTGCTCGCCTCACCGAAAAGCCGGTTCACAGCCGTCTGGAATTTGATATGAATCCCTTCCTGTTCAAGTTTAGAGGCATCCACAATTCCTCCGGGCATCTGATCTTCAGCTTCCCTGAACAGGATTGTAATATTTTTTGCCCCGAGACTTTTCAAAAGTCCCACACTGTCTATGGCCACGTTATCGCCACCGGCCACTACCACATTTGATCCTACCGTCAATGCTCCTGATTTTTGTCCATGCTTGATAAGATCCACCAACAAATAGGATCCGGGCACCAGTTGTTCAACTTTTTCCAACGCCCCCCGTGCCAAACGGCTGTCCCATCCACCGGTGGTTAATAGTGCGGCCTTAAAACCACCGGTCAACAATGATTCGATGGTAAAATCTTTACCGAGAGCCATTTTTGTCTCGGCTTTAACTCCCATCTCAAGGATACCATCGATATCGTAGTCAATGATTTCCCTTGGCAACCTGTTATTTGCGATTGCGCTTCTTAACAATCCACCCAACTGAGAAGTCGCTTCAAACACAGTAGCCTCATGACCAAGACGACATGTAAAAAAAGCCGCTGATAGTCCGGAAACACCCCCTCCGATAATTGCCACCTTATGGCCCGTATCCGGAGCTTTGAATGGAAAGGAACGTTGGCCGATTTCCTTTTCGTAATCAGCCACATATCTTTTTAAGAAATTGATCGCCACCGGTTCGTCAAGAAGACTTCTTCGGCATTCCAATTCACATGGGCGAGGACATATACGTCCTATGACCGAGGGAAAAGGATTTCGCTCTTTAATCACCTGAACCGCTTCAGAGTAGTTACCTAAAGAAATTTGTCGAATATACTCACAAATATTGATCCCGGCAGGACAGGCCCGCTGACAGGGTGTCGTGCACTCTTCGGTAGTATATTCTTTCAAAATTCTTCGGGTTACCGAGGAAAGATTGATGATATGTTTAGGACATACACGTTCGCAGGTGCCGCAGCCGGTACATTTTTGTTCATCCACCTTGGGAAGATTGTCTTCGCCGATAACAATGGCATCGAACGGGCAGGCTCTGGCACAACTTCCCAGCCCCAGACAGCCTATGGTGCAGACTTTCATTCCGCCTCCCAGAAGAGCGGCTGCCCTGCAGTCCGAAAGACCATCATAGATGTATTTGATATCCGCATCCTGAAATCCGTATGTACATCCCGGACGCGCAATATCGGGTTCTTTGGCTTCTATGGCAACGCCTAAAATGGCGGCAATGGCCTGAGCCACATCATCTCCCGCAGCTACACAAGAATTAGGAGCGGCTTTACCTGCTACAATAGCCTCTGCATTGGAACTGCATCCCGGAAGACCGCAACCACCACAGTTGGCTCCGGGCAGTGCATCTTCCACCGATAATATCTTGGGGTCGACATACACGTAAAAAACCTTTGACGCCACAGCCAACCCGATACCAATGATCAGTCCCAAGCCTCCAATCATGAAAACCGCTGATAACATGTTTTACACTCCTGTTTATTCTATTGTTCCGGTGCCTGTTCAAGGCACTTTATTGATAAGGTCTTTTAACAACCTTTTTTGAATTATTTCAACCAATAAACCCGGATGTACGATACCTTATGATTAAAATATCGCACCGAACTTGCACTTATCAAAGCAGGTCATACACTTGATACAAATTTCCTTATCGATGACAGCCACTTCTTTCTTTTTCCAGGCTACAGCATCTACAGGACAGGCTTTAAAACATAACCCGCACATTGTGCATAGCTCGGGATTTACTTCAAAATCAAGAAGATTCACACAGCGCTTGGCCGGACATTTTTTTTCATAAATATGCGCTTCATATTCATTACGAAAATAACGGAGCGTGGAAAGAACCGGGTTTGGACCGGTCTGACCCAAACCGCATAGGGAGGATTCCTTGATTACATATGAGAGTTCCTCCATTTTTTGGATATCTTCCGGCTCACCCCTTCCATCACAAATTTTTACCAAAAGCTCCTGAAGTCTTCTTGTCCCCTCCCTGCATGGTGTGCATTTGCCACAGGATTCATCCTGAATAAAGTCCATAAAAAAGCGCGCCATGTCTACCATACACGTATGGTCATCCATAACAATGACACCTCCGGAGCCCATGATTGCACCGACTTTAGCGATTTCCTCAAAATCAACCGGCGTGTCCAGGTGTTCTTCAGGTATGCATCCTCCCGAAGGTCCTCCCAGCTGAACGGCTTTGAACTTCCGCTTTCTTGGAATCCCTCCGCCGACATCGTAGATAAGCTCCCTTAAAGGCGTGCCCATGGGAACTTCCACCAAACCGATATTGTTGACATCACCGGAGATGGCAAACACTTTGGTCCCTTTGCTGGTTTCCGTTCCGACACTTGCGTACCATGTGCCACCTTTAATCATAATCTGGGACACATTGGCAAAGGTTTCAACGTTATTTAAAATGGTTGGTTTTTCCCAAAGGCCTTTATGGGCCGGAAAGGGCGGGCGAGGACGAGGCATCCCCCGTTTTCCCTCTATCGAACGCATCAGAGCCGTTTCTTCTCCACAAACAAACGCACCGGCTCCCTGATAAATCTCAACATCAAAATCAAAACCTGAACCTAAGATATCCTTTCCCAAAAGCCCGTGTTCCCGGGCATCTTTGATGGCAAGGCCCAGTCGCTTTACAGCCAGAGGATATTCGGTACGGCAATAGACATAACCTCTATGGGAATCAATCGCTTTTGCGGCAATAACCATACCTTCAACCACAGCGTGAGGATCAGCTTCAAGGATACTTCTGTCCATGAAAGCTCCGGGGTCACCTTCATCAGCATTGCACAGGACATATTTAACATCTCCCGGGCTCTGCCTGGCAAAACCCCATTTAATACCTGTGGGAAATCCCGCACCCCCTCGTCCTCTAAGGCCTGAAATTTTCATTTGCTCGATAATATCTTCAGGGGTCATTTCCGTAAGAGCCTTGGCAAGACCTTTGTAACCATCCCTGGCAATGTAGTCATCTATGGATTCGGGATTTATAATGCCTTTATTTCGAAGGGCCCTGGGCAACTGATTGTGAAAAAAAGGAATATCGTCCTGGCGGGGAATACGCTTTTTGGTTACCGGATCCTTAAAAAGAAGCCTTTCAAGCGGTGTCTTTTTGAGCACCTGAGATTCGATCAGTTCAGGAACATCCTCGGGCTTTATTTTCTCATAGAAAATTCCCTCGGGTTGTACCACCATGATCGGCCCTAATGCACAAAATCCATTACATCCTGTCTCAACCACTTTGACCGTGTTTTCCAAGCCCCTTGCCTTAACTTCGTTTCTAGCGACATCAATGACCTTAATACTTCCTGTTGCGTGGCATCCGGTACCACCACAAATGAGCAGGTCGGTCCTGCCCTCTTTCATCAGCTCTCCGGCTGCTTTTTCCTGAAGCTTTTTAAGGCCATCCACGGATAATTTCACCATATTTTTCTCTCCTTCGATATTACCAGGATCCATCCAGTCCCCTGAGGCCGGTCATGTAAAGTCGTCCACAAGCCACAAAAAGGGAAAAACGGGTGCTGAGAAGAGGCATGTTATGTCTTTTTGCAGTTTCAACAACCTCTTCTTCAGGCCTTTTTCCCCTCACAAAAACAATCGCCTCCACCCCGGCTTTCATGGCGGCATCAACTACATCAACCTTGATTAAACCTGTTAGCAGTACAGCACCTTTGGTTCTTAGCTTCAAAATGTCATCAATCAAATCAGCGCCCCCTGCGATGGTTACATCTTTATGCAACTGTTCTTCACCATAAAGGACTTCGGCTTTCAGCTCATCTTTCAGATCCGATAATTGCACACAATCCCCTTTTTTGTTCGCAGACGTCCATATGGAAAAGTGACTCCGCCTTTTGCCTATTGATAATTCTCAAGAATGTCAATGATTTTGTCGGATTTCACATCCCCGAGGGTATCGTGGCCAATGACTATTACAGGTGCCAAACCACAGGCCCCCAGGCATCGCACTGATTCAAGAGAAAACCGTCGGTCCTCGGAAGTTTCGCCTTCCGCAACCTTGAAAGTATAACTGATCCGGTCCATAACCTCTTTGATACCCTTGACATAACAGGCAGTACCCATACAAATTTTAATAACATGTCTTCCCTTGGGTACAAATGAGAATAGAGAATAAAAGGAGGCAACCCCGTAAACAGAGCTTCTGGGAAGATTCAGCCCGTAGCTGATATAGTCAATCATTTCCAAAGGAAGATATCCGACAACATCTTGGGACATTCTCAACACCGTAATCACGGCGCCCGGAGTGTTGCGATGGTCGGCAATGATTTGATCGATATCAACCCACATTTGTTCTGTAATGTCCGGATGTTCTGGCTTTATACTCAATGCCATATGCCAATCTCCCTTTTGCTGTTGCAAGATCGGTCGATCCTGCCCTTATTTAATATTTTCTCACCATTATTTCAAAAGCTCACGAAATCAATGGAGAGCACCATCAAACCGACTGGAATTACATCGGACTTCTTTATTTTAGTCAGTTAAAATTTCTTTTTTACCTGACTAAAACCATCGGGGACTATTCCATAATTTGTTATAAATGTCAATCAAACATCAGTTAAAAATTCAAATAATTAACTTGCTTGACTCTATGGCCACCCTGGTTTATGAATGCCCTTATTCTTTTAAAACACTCTTGCCCTCACCCGCCTCGCTGCTGTATGATAAAAAATTTTCTGATGTAACTGTGTCAAACAATTGTATGGAGGTACTGTTATGGTAATCATACCCCCTGAAGAAGGGTATTCATTTGATGACGTTATGCTTTTGCCCAATTATTCGGATGTGCTTCCAAAGGATGTCAACGTCCAAACCCGATTAACCCGTAACATTGCATTGAATATTCCTTTAGTCAGTGCCGCCATGGATACGGTTACTGAAGCACGCACTGCCATTACCATGGCCCGCGAAGGAGGCTTGGGTTTTATTCATCGGAATATGAGCATTAAAAATCAAGCCATGAATATCGATCAGGTAAAAAAGTCCGAAAGCGGTATGATCATTGATCCGGTCACAATTTATCCTGAACAATCCGTTCAAGAAGTTCTCAAAGTGATGGAAAAATATCGGATTTCAGGACTCCCTGTTATCCAAGGCGACCAGTTGGTCGGCATTGTCACCAACAGGGATCTTAGGTTTGAGAGCAACATGAATAAAAAGGTTTCAGAGGTAATGACCAAAGAAAACCTGGTAACCGTTCGGGAAGGAATCACACTGGAAGACTCTAAAAAGCTTTTGCATGAACATCGAATAGAAAAGCTTCTGGTGGTTGACGGCCAGGGGCGCTTGAAAGGAATGATTACCATAAAAGACATTGAGAAAGTCAAAAAATACCCCAATGCGTGCAAAGATCATATGGGGCGGCTCAGGGTAGGAGGGGCTGTCGGAGTCGGCGAAGATATGATGCCTCGGGCAGAAGCTTTAATAAAAGCCGGCGTTGATGTGCTATTAATCGACACTTCCCATGGACATACCAAGAACGTTATTGATGCTGTCAAGCGAATTAAACATACTTTTTCCGATGTTGATTTGATTGCCGGTAATATTGCCGCTTCAAAAGGAGCTGAAGACTTGATTAAGGCCGGGGTTGATGCTGTAAAAGTCGGGATTGGGCCGGGGTCTATCTGTACAACCCGAATTGTTGCAGGCGTTGGTGTTCCTCAACTGACGGCAATTATGAATTGCCGGTCGGTATCTGCCAAAACAGGTGTACCAATTATAGCAGATGGCGGGATAAAGTTTTCAGGTGATCTGACAAAAGCTATTGGCGCAGGTGCCCATTCTGTCATGATCGGGGGGCTTTTTGGGGGTACCGAAGAAAGTCCGGGAGAAACCATCTTTTTCCAGGGAAGAAGCTATAAGGTTTATCGCGGAATGGGTTCCCTGGAAGCGATGCAACAAGGAAGCAAAGACAGGTATTATCAAGGGGATACCAGCGAAGATAACGACAAGATGGTACCCGAGGGTATTGTGGGAAGGGTTCCCTACAGGGGATCTTTATCGGGAAATGTATATCAGCTTATCGGAGGACTCAAGGCGGGTATGGGATACGTGGGAGCACGGACACTGGATGAATTGCGGGAAAAAGCCCGGTTTATAAAAATCACCGCTGCGGGTTTGAGAGAAAGCCATGTACACGATGTGATCATTACTAAAGAAGCACCGAACTACAGGTTGGATTGATCATGAATTTGATAACTAAGGATTTTGTCCATCTTCATGTACATACTCAGTACAGCCTTCTGGATGGAGCCATTCGGTTAGATCGTCTTATGCAACGGTGCAAAGACTTCGACATGGGGTCGGTGGCGATAACCGACCATGGCACTATGTTCGGAGTGGTGGAATTTTACGAAAAGGCTAACGCTTCACAAATAAAGCCTGTTATTGGTTGTGAATGCTATATAGCCCCACGAAGTCTCAAGGACAAAACACCTCTTGATAAAGAAGGTATGTCTCATCTGGTCCTTTTGGCCCAAAACCAGGAAGGGTATCAAAATCTTTGTAAACTGAATACCATAGCACAGTTAGATGGTTTCTACTATAAACCGAGAATAGATAAAGAAATGCTTAAAACCCATAGTCATGGGCTTATCGCGCTTTCGGCATGTTTGCATGGAGAGATTGCCTCCCATCTGATACACGGCCGGGTGGAAAAAGCTGATGAGGCAGCCCTTTTTTATCAAAACCTTTTTGGAGAGAATAACTTTTTTTTAGAAGTGCAAAACAACGGCATCGATATCCAGGAGAAGGTCAACAAGGGACTTCTGGATATTAGCCGACGGTTGTCCATTCCTCTGGTGGCCAGCAATGACTGCCATTATCTGGACAAGGATGATGTTCGGGCCCATGATGTGCTTTTGTGCATCCAGACCGGAAAGGTCATCCATGATGACAAACGCTTGAAGTTTCGAACAGATCAATTGTATTTCAAATCAAAAGAGGAGATGTGCGAATATTTCTGCGACTATCCCGGCGCCATTGAAAACACTGTGGAGATTGCCAACCGGTGCCATGTGGAATTTGATTTCAAGAATTACCATTTCCCCAAATTTGAAACGCCGCCGGAAGAAACCCCGGATTCATTATTTGAAAAAGAAGCATTAAAGGGTTTTGAGCGAGTTATGGAAAAAATTCGCAAGAAAATATCCGATGTGGATGAATCCATTTATAAAAACCGGCTGGATTATGAAATATCCGTGATAAAATCCATGGGCTTTACGGGCTATTTCTTAATTGTTGCTGATTTTATCCGCTATGCAAAAATCAGCAAAATTCCGGTAGGGCCAGGTCGTGGTTCTGCCGCTGGAAGTCTTGTGGCTTATTGCCTGGGCATTACCGATCTCGACCCACTTGAGTACGGGTTAATTTTTGAACGGTTTTTAAATCCCTCCCGAATCAGTATGCCTGATATCGATGTTGATTTTTGTATTAACGGACGGGAGGATGTTTTTAAATACGTGGTCAAAAAATATGGTGGCGGGGATTATGTTGCCCAGATTATTACATTCGGAAAATTAAAAACCAGGGCGGTGATTCGGGATGTAGGGCGTGCACTTGGAATTGCCCTTAAGGAAGTGGATGCCATTGCAAAAATGGTTCCGGATGTGCTGGGTATCAAACTCAAAGATGCCTTGCAGCAGGAACCCAAATTAAGACAATTGGCGGAAGAAAGAGCGGATATAGACGATCTGATCCAGATTTGTCTGGTTCTTGAAGGGCTTCCGAGGCATGCTTCGACTCATGCAGCGGGTGTAGTCATTGGTGATAAACCCCTTGTGAACTATATGCCTCTTTTCAAAGGAAAAAAAGGGGAAGTGGTCACTCAGTTTGATATGAAATTCGTGGAGAAAATCGGCCTGGTTAAGTTCGATTTTCTTGGACTTCGAAACCTGACGGTGATTGAAAAAACATTAACGCTCCTCGAAAAGCAAGGCAAAACCCCTCCTGATCTGACTGAAATTGATATGGAGGATGTCAAAACCTACGAGTTGCTTTCCGGGGGTGACACCACCGGCGTATTTCAGCTTGAGAGTTCAGGGATGAAAGATCTTCTGGTTCGTCTCAAACCGGCTTGTTTTGCCGATATTATTGCGCTTGTGGCCCTTTACCGTCCGGGCCCATTAGACAGCGGTATGGTGGATGAATTTGTAGAAAGAAAACATGGCCGAAAAGCCGTAGAATACCTTGTGCCTCAATTGGAACCGATCCTGAAAGAAACTTATGGGGTTATCGCATACCAGGAACAGGTGATGAAAATTGCCGGAGATTTGGCCAACTATACCATGGCCGATGCCGATCAACTTCGAAAAGCCATGGGAAAGAAAATGCAGGCTGCGATGGTCCAACACCGCGAACTTTTCATGAAAGGAGCGCAGGAAAATCAAATACCCGGAGAAAAGGCCAAACAAATTTATGACCTGATGGAAACCTTTGGAAGGTATGGCTTTAACAAATCCCACAGCGCTGCCTATGCTCTTATTTCCTACCAAACGGGCTATCTGAAGGCCCATTACCCCGTTGAGTTCATGGCTGCATTGCTCACCAGTGAAATGCATTCCACCGATGGCGTGGTCAAGTTTATTGCTGAATGTCGAAATCATAATGTGCAGGTGCTTCCCCCGGATGTCAACGAAAGTGAAAAAGAATTTATTGTCATAGATCAGAAAATCCGGTTTGGCCTGCTTGCGGTAAAAAATATCGGTGAAGGAGCTATTGAAACAATTGTCGAAGCCCGCAAAGAAGGTAATTTTATATCCCTGTTTGATTTTTGTCAGCGTGTGGATTTGAGAAAGGTCAACAAACGAGTGGTGGAAGCATTGATCCGATGTGGAGCATTTGATTCCACCGGGGTTTACAGGTCGCAAATGATGGCTGTTTTAGAGGAAGCTATCGATTTTGGTCAAAGGGTTCAGCGGGAGCGAACCGATCCCCAGTTGGGCCTGTTTGATATAAAAGGCAATGAACCTTCCCTGATTAATACCCCTCCGTTTCCCAATATTACCGAGTGGAATCAAAAACAGCTTCTGGCAAATGAAAAAGATTCGCTGGGCTTTTATATCAGTGGGCATCCTTTAGGCGAATATGAAGATATTCTTGATAAATTTACCAGTACCGATACCCTGACCATTCAGGAAATTGCCGACAAAACAGCGATCCGTATCGGAGGGATGGTGAAAGAAGTCAAGGTGATCCGCACAAAAAAAGGTGATCCCATGGCATTTGTTACGCTCGAAGATATGCATGGTTCGTTAGAAATAACGGTATTTACTTCCCTTTATGAGGATGCAAGCTCATTGTTGGTGGAGAATAATGCTGTACTCGTACAAGGACAGGTGCAAAAAGATGAAAAATCCATTAAAATTTTAGCTGATTCAATCATTCCCATGGACAAGGCCGAGGAAACCTGGACCGCCAACATTCATTTGGACCTGGATATATCCAGCGTAGAAAAACATCATCTGCTGCAACTTCAGGAGATACTTAAAAAATATCCCGGTTCATGTGACGTCTATTTGCATTTGAGAAATCCTGGGAAGTCGGATATAATCCTTGGATTGCCAAAAACCATGACGATTAAAGCGGGAGTCAATCTGACCCGGGAAATCAAAGCTTTGTTAGGCTATAATGCCATAGAAACAATATGTTCCGAGGCTACCTGCAGCAACATGCGCTTTAATTCCAATAAATATCCAAAAAGACAATAAATATCGTTCAAACACGGAGTTAAAGGTTGGGAAAAACTTTTGGCATGTCATTCTGAGGGAGCAACTCGCAGTGGTTGATTGGTTAAAAGAATATTTTTCCCTTATGTTGATTAAAACCATGGCGACCGAAGAATCTACGGATTCAAGCCGGCACTGAAAATCAGTTCTGATATGCAGTGGCGGAAAAGACAGACCATGCTTCCGGAAACGAAAGATTCTTCGTCGGCCAATAATGTTGTGCCAAACAACAAAGTACGGAATCAGCCTCCTCAGAATGACAGAGGTCGAGCAATTAAACGCCCAAAGGGCATTGTTAGCCTCCTCAGAATGACGGTTAAGATCATAACTCATTAAAAACAATATGAGTTAAGGATTAAAAATATGGGGTTGTAAATGATCAAAATTAACAGTCGGTTTTATATATCGCTGTTGATAGTGTTGTTTTTTGTTTTTGGCTGTGCTCACCACAAAAAGCTGCCTGTGGAGCCTTCCCTGACGATTTATGCGGCCCGGGATGATTCCGATTCTTTGTTACTAAGATATGCCCCCTTATTTCTCACCTATGATTTTCAAAAAACTTATAATCGTATAGGCAGGCCCGAAGCGAGAAAAAATGAAAACGGAAAAATCAATATTTTCGTCAATTCTGAAAAGCCGGTCATATATACGCTGGAAAGAACCTTTTCAACAAGCAGGGGCTCATATACCAACCTGATATACCGGGTACATTTTCCAAGAGTGCCTTTCAGCCTGATTCCGTTTAATTTGACCGCGGGAAACAACGTCGGCCTTATTGTGGTGATCACGCTGGATCATCAGCTAAATCCCCTCTTGTTTTCCACAGTGCACACATGCGGCTGTTACCTGGCCATTGTCTCCGCATCGGATCTTCCTGAAAGTGCGCTTCCTCAATGCTGGAAAGAAAAACCCCTGAATGTTTATGGGGAGGTGCTGCCGGCGGTTTTGGACTTCAGAGACAAGGAAAATTCCCGGTTATTGGTGCATTTACGTCCACAGGTGCATCGGGTGATGAATTTGGAAATTGTTGACGATCAAAAGCTTGAAGCTTCCCCATATTTCAGGATTATATCAGCTTCCTTGGCTCCGGTCGAAAAGTTGGAAGAGCTTTCGGTGAATAATGATAACATCAGTTTTTTTTATAATGCAGGGCTGTTACAAGGACATGTCAGGGGATCGATCAAGCCCTGGGAAACCATGTTTTTAAGTCTGATTAGCCTCGACTTGTTTGTAGGGGCGGACAAGGCCTATGATGATCCTCAAAAAACGGGAAACCCCTTTTATACCAGTTTAAAGCCCTGGAACCGCAATAAGAGCAATATGTGGTATTTTGCTGATTTTCTTAAATTTTGGGGATGGGGACTTTAGGCTATGCCGTAGAATGCCTCCATGGCCTCTTTTTCAAGGATATGGCCATTGCCGGCATATCTGGGTGAAAAATGAAATACCGTCAATGCTTTGGCAGCGGATTTTCGGGCAATTGACCCTGCCTGCCGTGCGGTAAGGTGAAATTTTTTTTGGGCGATATCCCTGTGTTTATCTAAAAAGCTCGCTTCAATGAATAGATGATCGGAATTTTTTGCAAAACAGATGATGTTTGCGATGTTTTCCTCACTGAAAACCACATCAGTAATATAAGTCACTTTTTGACCGGGACTGATGATAGCGATTTCATTAGCCAGATCATCCAGTTTAAAAGACCTTTTTCCTCCTACCTCTGTCAGCCCGGGCAATTCGAAAATGAAATCAGGGCATTTGTTTTGGTAAATGGCCTGCTTAAAATCATTGAGCCATGGACCCATGGGAATACCCATGGATTCTAAACGATTTTTATTAATATTGATGTGAAATCTCTCCTGGAGAGAAAAACCCAAACATGGAATCTTATGATCCAGAATTACGGTTGAAACCGACAAGGAGGGTTCGTCTAAAAGCTTGCCTTCAAACGGGGTAACGCGGGTTTGGCCCTCCTGCTCAAATTGGGTACGGCAAGGATAGTGGCGGGTAAGAATATGTTCGGGGTGTATTTCCGAAACAATCAGAACAAACCGGTTGGTATAGTTTTGTACAAGATTCCATGAATATCCGGCAAGCTTTCCTTCGACATTCTTAAAAAAACTTTCAGGACCGTAAAGAAACAAGTTTTTATCCCGTCCCAACAAAAGTCTGAGAAGCCTGTCGAAACCCACAAAGTGATCCATGTGGGTATGCGAGACAAACACGTTGGAAATTTTCAGAATATCTTTTGGTGAAAGTGAATTTAGATCTCCAAGGTCAAAAAGAATGGCTCGTTTTTCATATAAAAACGGAATAAAAAGACCCGGATCTTCAAAAGGGCCATTGAACGGTTTCGGATGAAAATACAGAGGCATCAGACAGGCAATATTTTTTTTACCTGCTTATGAATGGTGAAATAAATTTCTTCATCTGACCCGAAAACATCTACGACATCTTTGTGGTTAACAAGTTTTTCGATAACAAAAGCGGTAAGGTATAAACTGACTACATGAGGTTGAGGTACCAGATTTCGGATAGGAGCCACCTGGTAATCGATGTCAAAATCATCCAAACGGGTCAATTTTTCCAAGGCCGATAAAATCTGTTCTTGCAATGAGTTTTTGCTGGTGGTCTCAACAAGACTATGTTCCACAAGCTTTGAAGCAACGGCATTGCTAAGTTGATCAGAAAAATCTCTTACGCTGGTCAGTGCTTTTCTTCGTTCGTATTCTTTTGAAGACTCTATTTTGGAGAGAATGGTTGATTCTCTTGAGCTTGGTCGAAATACTTTCGCCATAAAATGCCACCTTAATTCATCAGGGTTAAAAAAGGATATGTATCCGAGCCGATATTTGGCCGAAAAACCATTAAAATGTTATAATAAAGTTAACAGGTGTTGATTGCAAGAAAAATGTTAAACCAGATTTTATCTGATTGATATTAATTTATCCAATTTCCTCGATGACAATCTGTGCGGTTTTATTACCGTTCCATCGGTTCCACTTTAGACGAAAAGCCACAAAGGTCAAAAAGCCTTCCATATGTTGACGGGAATCAATATTAAAATGAATCGCATTTAATTTTTTTTGTGTTTGGCCGCCAGGTTGGCTCAAAAGCATTCGTCGATGGTTTTGACCGACAATGTTCAAATCTGACACAGCAATATTTCTGGACAGAAAAATAGGTTCGGGATTTCCGGAACCGAATGGTTTAAGTGCTTCAATCTCGTCTATAAAAGTTTCATTGATATCATCAAAAGACAATTCGCAATCGATGGTCAGTTCAGGAACCAGGTGGTCTTTTTGTATATGCTCTGATACAATTTGGTGAAAGGATTCTTTAAATGGTTCGATGTCGGATGTTTTTATTTTTATACCTGCAGCCATGCTATGGCCTCCGAAATCCTCAAGGAGCGAACTGCATTGGCAAAGGCCCGGATAAAGATCGAAACCTCGAATGCTTCGACAGGAGCCTTTGCCGAATCCATCACGAACGGAAATTAAAATAGTTGGTTTGAAAAACCTTTCAGCTAATCGGGAAGCGACGATTCCGAGAATACCTTCATGCCAGTGAGGGCTTGCCATCACCAGTGCCTTTTTGCTAAGCAGGTCGGGATTGCGATGAATCTGATTGAGAATATCTTCAAAGGTGTTTTGTTCAAATTCTTGACGTTGACTGTTTAGTTCGTTCAGAAAACGTGCCAGTTCGGAAGCTCTGTCCGCCTGGTTTGTCATGAGCAGTTTAGCCGCCCATTCGGCATGTTCAATTCTTCCGGCAGCGTTTAATCTTGGGGCAAGACGAAAGGCGATGTCTTCACTGTCTAAGACCTGTTTAAAAAAGCCGCTTGCTTTTGCAAGTGACTTGAGTCCTAACCTTTCACCCGATTGAATAATCTCAAGGCCTGCTTTTACAAAAACCCGGTTTTCATCTTTTAGGGGCACTATATCAGCAATGGTGCCCAGTGCAACAAGATCACACATCTTTTTGAGGTTTGGTTCTGCATGATTGCGCCAAAATCCTTTTTCCCGAAGATATTTTCGTAAAGAAATGATCAGATAAAAAACAACCCCGACCCCTGCTAAATGATCCAATCCTGATTGGCAATCCTCGCGCTTGGGATTGACTATAGCGAGGGCATCAGGTAAAATTTTCCCAACATGATGATGATCGGTTATGATAACATCGATTCCGACCTTTCGGGCTTCCTGGATAGCTTCATGGCTGTTGGAACCGCAATCCACCGTAATAATCAAACGAATGCCGGAAGAAGAAGCCGCAATATTTTTTATCTGTTCCGGTTTGAGGCTGTATCCTTCCTCTATACGGTGCGGGATATAATATGAAACTCGTGCCCCGGTCACTGTTAGGAATTCATATAAAAGGACCGTTGATGTAATACCATCCACATCATAATCGCCGAAAACCAGGATGGGTTCTTTTCTGTAAATGGCTTGTGCAATTCGCTCTATGGCAGGCTGCATATCGACAATGCTGCCGGGGTCTCGGAGATTCTTGAGTGAAGGTGATAAAAAACGTTTCACATCCTCGATGCAAACCAGGTTTCGATTGACCAGGACTGCTGCCGTTACCGGATGACAACCCAGGCAACGGTATATTTCCTGTGTGGCTTTTGGGTCCGGTTTAAGAATCTTTAATTTTTTTTCCATGCCAAATGAAATATCCTAAATTCGCATTTGAAACAATATGAAAATTTTTATGAACGACTGCACCCGGGGATTTTCTATTGGTAACTTACCGGGCATGCAGTTGAACAAACAACTTCTCCATTCTTTAATCATTTTTTCTGAAGTTTTTTTATTTAACCCATTTAAACAAAAAATTCATTTTTTCCTAATACCTTTCAAACAATCAAACCATATTTTTTGCTCTGTTAATCTGATAAGACAAATAAGGTTTTTCCGGGAATATAAACCATTAGAAAGTAATTCAAGTAAATCACGTGTAACTTTTGGATAAATACATAAAATGCCCCGGCTGCAAAGATGATGCGCTTTATAAGTACGGGAAGACTCCCGATGGCAAACAAAAATATCAATGTTTGCTATGCAGTCGACAAATTGTGGCGGATTCACCAAGAGAAGATTTTGAAAAAAGGGTTGATTGTCCAAAATGCGGTGCCAAAATGCATCTTTACATGAAAGAAAAACATACAATTCGATTCAGGTGCGATTCATATCCGCTATGCAAAACCTATCTGAAAATAAATACGGAGGATTGAAAATATGACCTGTTTTATTCATCATGTGTCGGGAAGGCTTCGGGTTAAAATCGCCGGGATTAAACATCAGGAGCATCAGGCAAAAAAAGTCCGAGACCTTTTTAGCGGTCTCTATGGCATTGATAAGATTTCAGTCAATACCCTCACCGGCAATGTCGTGCTTTATTATGATCCATCTGTGTTTTCCGTGGATCAGCTTTTGAATATTCTTAAATACAATAATCTGGTTGACTCAAAACGACCCATTGTTTTTGAAAAACCTGTGAGCGAGCGTTCAACCCAAATGGGGATGGCCCTTGGAAAAGCCGTATTCAGTTGGGCGGTGGGAAAAGCCCTGGAGCGAAGCGGTCTTGGATTCTTAGCGATATTTATATGACGAATTAAGAAAATGGATAATCAACAACATCGTATGCCTTTTTTTTATACCTCACAATTTCTTCGGGGTTTCTGCCGCTTTCTGCAAAACATCCCTCCGGGGCAACTGGTAATTCAGTTTACCAACCATTGCAATGCAACATGCCCCCAGTGCGGTATGCGTATTACCAATAAACTCAAGCGAAACCGCATTCCGGTGAATGATATCAAAAGAATCATTGATGCGGCCGTCCAAAGAAATATCCAAAGCATTTCTTTTACAGGAGGTGAACCTCTATTGTTTTTGGATGATCTGGCCGAGCTGATCGGTTATGCCCGGCAAGCGGGTATTCCTATGATTCGAACAGGCACCAATGGGTTTATATTCAGAAATTCCGATGAAAAAGAATTTACTTCCCGTGTGCAAAGGGTGGCAAAAAAATTATACGACAGTGGCCTAAGAAATTTTTGGATCAGCATCGATTCGGCAAATCCGACTTTGCACGAAAAAATGCGTGGGTTGCCCGGAATTATGGAGGGCTTGAAGAAAGGACTTCGGATTTTTCATGATGCAGGACTTTTTCCAACCGCCAATATGGGAATCAATCGTAACATGGCCGGATTGCTCACTTCAGGAATACACCGAAAAGATTATTGCACTGAAACTGAGTATCTGAAAAATTTTTTTGAAAGTTTCCAAAAAGGTTTTGAGTGTTTTATCAGATCCGTCATTCGCATGGGTTTTACAATGGTCAGCTTTTGTTATCCCATGAGTATTGACAATGAAAAAACGACCGCTTTGAAACCTGTTTATGCAGCCACATCCACGAACCGGATTGTTGCTTTCGATGCCATGGAAAAGGTTCAAATCTTTACCGCCCTCAGGCTTGTTACGGAGCGGTTCCGGGATCAAATCAAAATTTTTACGCCGCAATGCGCTCTTTATTCACTGAGCCGGCAATATGCTGAGAAAACTGAACTTACATATTCATGTCGGGGCGGGGTGGATAACTTTTTTATCGATTCCCGCGATGGTTTGTCATATCCTTGCGGATATCGTGGAAAAGACCTGTTAGGAAAATTTGAGGAAGGCGTAAGATCAACTATTAGCAATTGCAGATTGTGTAACTGGGAATGCTTTCGTGATCCTTCCGAATTGTTGGGCCCCATTTTTCAGTTTGTATCAGAACCCTTAAAACTTTTGCAAAAAATAAAAAGAGATCGGGCCTTTTTTAAATACTGGATGGCAGATATCCGGTACTACTTGGCCTGTGATCTTTTTAACGGAAGAAAACCTTTGCGTCGGGACAAAAGTTAATTACCTTCAATCAACCAGGGAGGGCATTTTGAATCATCCGGCCATTGATTTGCTCTTTTTTCAAAAACAACCTGCCGGTGTCATTACCGATCACCAGAAACTCTGCAAACTCCTTAAAGTTTGCCGCAATTCTCCTGATCAGTTTGCCCGCACCCTGCCTTTTGCAGAGGAAGACACCACAGCGGGTGTGGAAAATGAGCTGCAGGTGGCTGTTACAGGTGCTCGTGACCGGGTGGATTTATCTCTGACCATCCAATCTTCCTCTTATTACAAAAACATGCTGACGCGGTTTTACCGGGGTGATGTTTCCCGTGCGGTTGTCAGCGTGTTGGAACAGTTTTTGGACGAAAATCCCGAAAATATCTGGGAAAATAGTTGGGTACGCTTTCCCAGACGGTGTTTGAGCCCTTTTGCCGATCAGGTTTTTGAAAATGACCTGAAATCCGATAAAAGCCGGCCCGACAGTCCGCAGCGCGGGGATGTCGGGCGGTTTCTGATTTTTCAGCAGCAGGAGGAATTTTTGCGTATTCCGGTAAGTTACCTGCTCAAACTTGCTTTAGCGGATGTTATCAGCCGCCTACCCGCCATGCCGTCCCTGTTACGCAGTACCGGCGAACGCCTGATGCGCCATTTTTTAAATGACAACACCTCGCCGGAAACCTATTCCTTTCAACCGGTACTCCTTACCCAAAACGCGCCGGCAGGATATGGTATTGCCGCTGAGACCTTGAAGCGCTACCTGCTGACCCACCTATTGATAACGTATGCCAATCCATCTTTTGACCTTGCCGCCTGCGGGCAAAAAGTTGAAATCTATTTTGCCCCTCATCCACCGGTACGTCAAAAGCGTCTGAATGATTTAATATCCGATAGTTTTTACCGTGAGCTGTTCATAAGTCCCTGCTTGTCAGGCTGGAACCACGGCCAGATCAAACATGCTTACATGGAGCTTTGCCACCAGGTATTATCCCGAAGCCAGCTGAATGCTGTGGTTAAATTGCGTGATGCAGGTATCCTGAACACCAATCTGGTGGTTTTACCCAATATTTCCAATACAAGCCTAGCCAACAACGGCACCCATATCAGCCTTGGAAGTATTCGTCTGGCATCCTGTCTTCAGGATACAGCTTCCGGTTTTACAACCCTTGAAGAAAAATACGTGGGGGATCTGGCCATCAAAATCATGGAACATTTCCTGCCGCTATTTGTCGGCACCTATAGTGCAGCCCCGTATCGTCTGGATTTTGCTGATTTTCATCCCGAAAAAGTGCTTGGTTTTCTTCCTCATGAATTGGAGTTTACCCACCTGCGCATGATCTGGCGTCGCTGGAAAAAAAAGGCCCGTTTGAAAATACTGGGGCATGCGGTTACACCTTTTGGGCTTTCCTGGTTGGATAAAAGTATCAGCCGGATGTTTGGATTAAAGGGTGATTTGGTAACGGATTTTCGCCTCCTGGATTACCTGGTGGCCCTGTTAAGCACCGAAACAAGCCCGGCTTTAGACGGGACATTGGACAATGGGTCGCGCCTTAAAAAAGACCTGCAGGCCATGGGGGTTTTTGACGGCGGTATGGCCCTGTACCAGTTATATCGCCAGCGGGAATTCAGGATAATGGGATATTCCGGTTTCGAAGGACGCTACTACAGCCAGTTTTCGAGCCTGCTTGAAGATATGGCCTTTGCTGCCGCCCTGCAGAACCTGCTGACGGCTCTGGCCTTTAAATACATTCTGAGCGGTCAGGTCAAACACGCCCATATTCCGGACACCCCCTTTGTGGAGAGTGAACGCCGACAGATTTTTTTCGGGGCCGCTATCGGTCTTCCCACTTTTTTTGTGCATAAGCAAACCAGCAACCGCTTTTTACACAATATCCTTGCCCAGGCGCAAAACACGCGCATCAGCCGGCGTTATACCAATCACATTCGGGTTCATCATATGTCTTGGCGGTCGGCACTGTTGCATATCATTCAGAAGGATGCCGCCGATTTGATAGAAATGATGAATTTACAGCCAATGATACAGGATCTGGAACGGCGACTGAAAGATCCCTCCTCTTATGCCGCCTCGGGCAAGTTGTTGAAAGGCATTATGACCCAGACCGGCACGTCCGATCCGCTGAAACTGCCCACGGAAAAATTCAATAAAGCAGCTGAAAGCTACTATCGCCGTGAATTGCGTCAAAAATATCTGGATGAAGCCTTGACGGTGTTAATTGATGACTGGGAGACCGCCCTACAAAAAGGACAATTGGGAGAACAGTTCTTGGATACTATTTTGGATGACACGCTGAAAAATATATCACCGCCGGCGTTTCTCAATTCCTGCCGCAAGGTGTTGCACCAGGATGCTCTTACACCGGAATCCACACAAACCTTGCTTCGTCTGACCCTGCTGTCGGTTGCCATGGATGGTATGTCGCAACAGATGCAATAGTTATCGGATATGAAAACGCTAACATTAAAGCAAGTCAGTAAAATTTGCCATGTCTCCTTTTAACATGACCCATCAGTTCATTGACCGCCATAGCGGCAAAGTGATTACGGAAACCCTTCTGGGTGACCGAATGGTTGATTTTATGTATTCCAAACTGCGGGAATCTGTCCCGGGCCTGTTTAACGCATTGACATCGTCGCGTATGACCCGGGTTTTAGGATACCTGCGCTACGATGGTTTGTTTAACGATCATCACATTGACATCCGAAGGGTGTCCGGCCAATTGGGCATTAACCTTGAGGAATGCCTGGAACCAATAAAAACATTGCGACAACTCTTTGAGCGTAAAATACGGTACTGGGATGTACGGCCCATGAAGGAAACAGCCCGGCATGTGGTATCACCGGCGGATGCCCGTCTGCTGGTGGGTTCGCTTGATGATATGGCCCTTTTACCCATCAAAGGGAAATTTTTTGATTATCCGGAATTATTGGGAGCGCCGCATCACCGTGAATATAAGTTATTTCATGGCGGCGATGTAGCCATTTTCCGGCTGACGCCGGACAAATATCATTATAACCACGTTCCCGTCAGCGGACGGGTTTTGAATGTTTATGACGTGGATGGTGTATTTCATGCCTGTAATCCCGGCGCGGTGGTTTGCGTCGTAAACCCGCTTTCCAAAAATCGGCGGGTAGTGACCATCATAGACACGGATGTGCCCCATGGCACCATGGTTGGATGCGTGGCCATGGTTGAAGTGGTGGCCATGATGATCGGAGATATTCGACAGTTTTACAGCCGCTATTATTACGATAATCCTCAGGAGATAAAAGTGGGAATGTGGCTTGAAAAAGGCTGTCCCAAAAGTCTTTACCGGCCGGGAAGTTCGACCACCATTCTCCTGTTTGAAAAAAATCGCGTGAAATTTGCACAAGATATTCTGACCAATTTATACCGCTGTGATGTTAACAGCCGATTTTCCATCGGTTTTGGACGTCCCCTGGTTGAGACCGATGTCAGGGTGCGATCGGAAATCGCGGAGACAAAGCACGCAGTATGATTTCCACAAGGATTACAATAAAAGAACGATTACTGATGACGTCAGGGAGCATATGATGCACAATGAAATTTTCATTGCGCTGCTAGGAATTTTGCTGTTGCTGCTTTTCAGGTGGGCTTTCCGGCATCTTCCCAATGAAAAATGGCAGATTCTGGCTGTAATACCACGACACAAAACTGATGCGCGTTACTGGCAGGGGCTTAACTTAACATATTATGGTGTTTTTATTGCTTCGGCATATACCTTCGCACTATCCATCCTGCTGGTGCTATTGCACACCACCGGGATGAATTTGATCGGTGTCGGTTTTATCATGCTGGCCATGCTGGCCGTTTGTCTGCCGGCAGCTCGGATCATCGCCCGTATTGTGGAAAAAAAACCGGCTACCAATACGGTGGCCGGTGCCTCTTTTGTCGGTCTGCTGCTGTTACCCTGGCTGGTCTATTTCACCAATTTGACACTGGGACGCTGGATGGATTTTCATTTATCCTTGCGGATCATGTTGGCGGGGGTTTCAACAGCCTACGCCTTTGGTGAAGGCATAGGTCGCCTGGCCTGCATCAGTTTCGGCTGTTGTTACGGCAAACCCCTTGAAAACTGTTCAGGTCGAATAAGCTCCCTTTTCCGTAATTTCCATATGACATTTACAGGCCTTACCAAAAAAGTGACTTATGCCGGCGACCTTGAAGGCAAACCGCTGGTGCCCATACAGGCCTTAACAGCCGTGGTGTGCTGCCTTGCGGGACTGGTTGGCTCCTATCTATTCTTATCCGGCTTTTTCATGACAGCGGCGCTGCTGACATTTACGGTTACGCAAGGGTGGAGACTTTTATCGGAAATCTGGCGGGCGGATTATCGGGGTGGACAGCGTTTCTCAGCTTACCAGCGTATGGCTGTCGCATCTTTGCTGTATATGATACCGGTGCTTTTGCTGACGTTTTCACCCGATCTGCAGCCGGCCGATATTGCTGAAGGATTAAAAGTGTTGTGGCAGCCTGAAACAATTATCGGGTTGCAACTTTTATGGACGGCCGTTTTTCTTTACACCGGCCGCAGCCAGGTAACAACTGCCGGCCTGGAATTTTTCGTTGAAAAAAAATACATTGGAAGCTGCGAATAATGGGTCTAAAACCATATTCGAACTGCATACTCGCCTATATTCCAAGGCTGATTCGGCTGGTTTTTGCATGGGTATTGGTGACTATAGGAGGAACACTCATGATTACGCCCTTTCCGGGGGGAATAATATTGCTGGGTGCAGGGCTTCTCCTGCTTTATTGTAGCTCTGACTCCATGCGCAACCTTTTTTACCTGCGATAACCAGCCACACCCGAATCAGCCCGGTATTGAGAATTTCACACCTATCGGTATTTATGAATTGCCCGAATATTTTCCTGAGATTCGGGAATTGCTTTGTATCGGATTTGGTATGTCGTGCCGGGTGGTCCTGCCGTCTCCCAGTGAAAGAGGATACCATCGCGATAGGGAAAGGCAAGAAACCCGGCCGGTGGCAAAAATGAATGATTTATGGCACCAGGCTTTCCGCTTCCAGCTGCACAATACCGTCCTGAACGAACCCCGGCAACATGACCGTTTTCACCAAACAGGACACTGATAAATTCATTTTCAGAAGGCGGGGGCTTGCAATAATAGCTATGTAATGAAAAGAACAATCTAACCAAATATTATTAAAAATGTAACCTGGTTTTAAAACATTTGAGCTATTTGACGCACCAGAAAAGTTCTGAATCATGAACATTAACATAAATGACATTTTCTGACCGGCAAAGGAACAAATACCAATGGATTCAGCCAAAAAAGATATTAAAAGATGTATTTTGAACAAATTCAAAACGTTTGTGGATACAGATCGTGAAATTCTATCCGCCTTTTGGATAGCCGACCTGATCAAACGACTGAATGTCTATGAAAGGGAATTTTGCTATCGGGCTATAGAAGAACTGATTCAGGCAGGGATTTTGGAACAGGTCACCGGTAAAGGTTTACCTTCAGGTCTTAAATTGACCCGAAAGGGAGAATGCCTGATTTATAGCTCGTAAAAAAAAGACCTAAAGCCATATAAATATTAAGGAATGTAGTCTGCCGAGGCATATTCATTCATAATAAGGAGTTCCACAATGGTCACATCCAAATGGAAAGCTATTTTAGAAGTAGTATATTATGCTTTTCAGCCGATTGTAAACATACATACGGGTACCACTTTTGGTTTTGAAGCTCTTCTGAGGGGATATGAAGAAGCTGGATTCTCATCCATCCATCAACTTTTTGATACGGCATATCAGGATAAGGCACTATATGCATTGGATTTATCCTTGCGAGAAAAGGCGGTTAATAATTTTATCGATATTGGTTTGATCCATTCCACCAGGTTATTTTATAATATCGATAACAGGGTTCTTCAGATGCCGGATTATTTACCGGGAAATACTCAAAATATTCTGTCCAGGGCGGGTTTGAATCCCGGAGTCATATACTTCGAGCTATCTGAAAAATACGAGTTATCCTGCTGTAAAGAAACCATTGATATTTTGCACCAATATAGAAAACAAAACTATCACTTGGTTCTGGATGATTTTGGAACAGGATATTCCGGTCTGAAATCTATCTATGATTCTCATCCCGATATTATTAAAATTGACAGGTTTTTTATAGCCGACATTGATTCGGATAACAAAAAGAGAGTCTTTGTGGCCAATATCGTGGATATGGCACATTACATGGGTATTAGAATCATCGCAGAGGGTGTCGAATCAGTTAGGGAATTTTTTGTATGCAGGGAAATCGGATGTGATTATATTCAAGGTTTTTTGATTCAAAAACCCTCTGAAAAAAAAGAACACTTGTTGAAACGATATACATTGATTGAGGAACTTGTCAGCAATCACAAAAGGATTCCCAAGGATAGGAAAGAAAAACTCTCGGCTTTTCTGGATGTCATTCCACCAATTCACATCTCTGTTCCCATTGTGGAAGTTTTATCGAAATTCAGGGAAAACCCGGAATTAGCCTATTTCCCTATTATACACGGCAATAATGAACCTTTGGGGCTTTTATCAGAAAAAAAACTTAAGTATTATGTGTACTCACCTTTTGGAATATCCATTTTGCAAAATAAAACTTATGGAAATCAAATCAGGTATTTTTTGGATAAAGCCCCCATTCTGGAAATCACAACTCCTTTGGAGAAAATCCTTGAATATCATGCGAAAGAACGAAATTCTGAAGCGGTCATTATTACTGAAGATGGCAGATATTGCGGGGTTCTCAGTTCCAAGAGGCTCCTTCAGCTTTTATATGAAAAAGAAATCACTACAGCCCGGGACCAGAACCCCCTGTCCAAGCTTCCAGGCAACAACATAATTAATGAGGTAATAGCTAAAAAATTGCATGGTGGATTGGCTGACAATGCTTTTATTTATTTCGATTTTAATCACTTTAAACCCTTTAATGATACATATGGATTCAGACAAGGAGACCGCGTAATCATATTGTTTTCTGATATCTTACGGGAAGCAAGGAATACTCCTGATTTATTCATCGGTCATATTGGCGGGGATGATTTTATCATGATTGTTTCCCTGGAAGAAAAATCATTTGAACAGCTTCTTCAGAAGGTCAGGAAAATTATTCTCCGTTTTAACAGTGATGTCAGGATGTTTTATCCTAAAAGGGATATTGAAAATGGTCATATTATTGCCATGGACCGGGATGGTGTTCAAAGGTCCTTCCCTTTGCTGACGGTTAGTGCCGGAGTCGTCTACTTTTCCCACAGCATCAGGGAATATGGCATGATGAATTTCAGCAGAAAAATTGCCTCTTTAAAAAAAATCGCGAAAAATTCCCCTCAATATCTTTCCTATGAAGTTGTTTCAGATTGTGTGGTGACTTCTATCAGAAAAGATTTAAGGGACGTGGCCTAGCATTAGAAGCGAAAAAAAACTTAAATTTTTACACCGGAATTGCTTAAATAGGTGACCATCAGGTATACGGTCAATAAAACAAGGCCGAACTGACGATTTAATTTGCCTTTTGACGAAAATTCGATCCCGATTCTGAATACCACCAACACCAGAAGCATGGCTGGAAAAAGAAGTTCATAAAAGTGAACCGGAGCAATCAAGCCGCCCTTGGTTACCGAGGCGGCAGCTCCGGCTACAAATAAAACATTGAGAATATCCGCTCCGATCACGTTTCCGATAGCCAGCTCACCGTAACCTTTTCGAACAGCAGTCAGGGCCGTGAACAACTCCGGAAGGGATGTTCCAAAAGCCACCAAAGTCGCACTGATAATGCTTGATGGAACTGATAACCTGATGCCGGTTTCCAATATAATCGGAATGAGCATCTGAGAGCTGGAAACAACCAAAAAAAAGGCAAAACTTAGTTTCAGTATTACAGAAAACGTTTTTGATTTATTTTGCACATTGTTTTCATCGACGATGCAGGCACTATTATTGCCGTTTTGAACCCATCGGAAAGACTGAACCATATAAGCCACCAGCAGAATCAGAAATATAAAACCCATATATTGAGGAAGTCTTCCTCCATCAGTAAATATGGCATCAACAGCCAAAAAAGGCGTACAGGAAACCACCAGCAGAAATCCGGAAGCCACCTGGATCAACCCCTGGCGGTTGACGAATTCCCGGTTCAAGGTAAATATTTTGGATAATTAAGTGCATCGGTTACTTTGATGCCAAAAGTCCTGATTTATCGGTTTTTTCCCACGGAAGATCCATGTCGGTTCTTCCGAAATGTCCATAGGCGGCAAGGTTTTGAAAAAAAATGCCTGCATTGGCCGACGGCTGATGCCGAAGGTTGAATGTTTTTAAAATTCCTGCCGGCCGAAAATCAAAATGCTGATTCACCAGGCGGTTGATTTTTTCCTCAGGAATTTTTTCCGTACCGAAAGTTTGTACCTCGAGGCTGATTGGACGGGTAATTCCGATAGAATAGCTGAGCATGACTTCACATTCGGTAGACAGTTTGGCGGCAACAACATTTTTTGCCGCATATCTGGCTGCATAAGCACCGATACGGTCGATACGAATCGGATCTTTACCGCTTAAAGCCTTTCCGCTATGTCTTGTATATTCACCGTAAGTATCAATGGCATTTTTTCGACCGGTCTGTCCGGAATGGTGTGTAGGACCTCCCAAAAAGGGTCCGTCGGGATTGACAAAAATCAGGGTTTGGGCATCGGGTTTGATCGGTTCATTTTGAAATACCGGTTCAATCACGAATTCCCGGATATCCTTTAAAAGTTTTTTCATACCGGGTTCTTCGACATTTTTCTGGCTGGCAATGACAGCGATACTGTGAATTCGATGAGGTCGCCGATCTTTGAAATCAACCCCCACCTGAACTTTTCCGTCGGGCATCAGGTAAGGCAACTTTTTTGAAAACCTGATATCGCTCAATTGACGTGACAGCCGGTGGGCCAGGATTATCGGCAACGGCATCAGCTCCGGTGACTGATCGCATGCATAGCCGAATACCGTCACCTGGTTTTTGGCGGGTATGTTATCAATTTCTTTATCCGTAAGGTCTTTTTCCACAAAAGTTAAACGTCGCTCGGAGGGTAGAGCCCGCGGTGAAGTCAGGATACTGCATATTTTTTCATTAAAATCGGGTTGATCATAACCCGCTTTTTTAATGATTTTTCTGGCAGCAAGTGACAGATCCACCTTGGCTTCGGATGAAAAACGTGCGGCAATAAAAACAATGGCGCTGGAAACGGCGCATTCCGCGCGAATCCTTGAATAGGGGTCCTGAAATAAAAACTGATCGACAATGGCATCGCTGATCTGATCGCAGAGTTTGTCCGGATGCCCCTGGGTTACCGACTCAGAAGTGAACATGAAATTTTTGATCATGGTATCAAGCGCTCCTGTTTTTGATGAGTTCATTTATCAAAAGAGACAGAACCGAGGTGACCCCGATTACCAGAATATCCGGCAAACCCAAACGGGGAACTCCCAGAAAATTTCTTAAAGGTGGAAAGAACATGCTCAATGCCTGGGCTCCAAGTGATACTCCCAGTGCCGCGTTCAGCCATGGGTTCGAAGGGGGGCGTTTGCCTTCAAATATACTGCTGTGGCTGCTTCGGCAACTGACGGCATGCAGAAGCTGGCCAAGAGTCAGGCTTTGAAAAGCCAGACCACCTGCCCTGGCTCCCATCCCGTAACGAGCAATACCAAAACCATAGGCAGCCATAGCCCCCAGGGTAATATCGGCTGATTCCAGAAGCATTTGTTTGTAGTCCGTGCTGGAAAAAAGACCGGCTTGCGGATCTCTGGGAGGAAATTCCATGACATCCGCCTCAGGTTCTTCCATGGAAAGGGCTAACCCCGGAAAAATATCGGATACGATATTAATCCAAAGTAATTGCATCACGTTAAGGGGAACCCCGATTCTTAACGCAATGGAAAAGAACATGATCATGATTTCACTTAAATTGGTGGAAAGAAAAAAATGGACTGATTTTCGAACATTGATGTGAATTGTCCGACCATCCCTGACAGCAATAATAAGTGTTTCAAGATTGTCTTCTTCTAAAACGACATCAGCAACCTCCCGGGCCGTTTCAGTACCACTTCTCCCCATGGCAATGCCGATATCGGCGGCCTTGAGCGCCGGGCCGTCATTGATACCATCCCCGGTCATGCCCACGGTCTTTCCGGCAGATTGAAGCGCCTGCACAATTCGCAATTTGTGGGCCGGGCTGACCCTTGAATAGACATGTACCCTTTTGGCAACGGCTTTTAGCACTTCGGGTTTGAATGCATTAAGTGTGGATGAATCCAGGATTTCCAAAGGACCTTCACGGGCGATGTTCAACTGCTCCGCTACGGCCTGTGCGGTGGAATGCTGGTCACCGGTGATCATGACGGTATCGATTCCCGCATGGTGGAAAACTTTGATCAGTTCACCAACCCCATCGCGAACAGGGTCTGACATGCCGATAATTCCCGCCCAGATAAGACCGTCTTCATGGTTATTGGTATGTGATATGTTCTCCATTTCTTTCCAGGCAAAACCCAGAACTCTCAGGGCTTCACCGGCCATCCGCTCATTTTCCGTTTCAATCTCCAAAAGAGACTCCTGGGTCAACGGCACCAATTCTCCGGCAATCATCTGCCATTTGCACATGGCCAGTACTTCAGGAGGGCTTCCTTTTATCGAAAATATCTTTTTTCCATCCGATCTTTCATGGAGCGTACTCATAAAAAGACGGCTATCGCTTCGTTGACTGACTTTTAACAGCTTATGGTTTTTCCTGACCGCAAATACATCCATACCGGCATCCTGTGCCACACATACCAATGCATTTTCCGTCGGCGAGCTGCAAATCGATTCAATATCGCACAGCTCATATGCATCAGTCATTGCTTCGTTGCAGAGTACGCAGATATTGAACAGTCGTCTAAATTCCTCAAGGTTTATCGGGACAACAACTTTCGGACCGCTTTTAAATTTATTTTTGATAACATTGACACACAAATGGCCTGAGTAGATTTTCTGCACCGTCATTCGGTTTTGGGTAATGGTCCCTGTTTTATCCATGCAAATGGTCTGTAAAGCCCCCAGGGTTTCAACGGCCTGGAGCTTGCGAATCAGGACCCCGTGGCGTTGCATTCTTTTGATGCCCAGGGCAAAATTGATGGTGGCCGCAGCCGGGAGCCCTTCAGGAACAGCCGCTGCCGCCAGAGAAATGGCCATGCGAAGCATCTGAAGTATTGCAAAACCCTGCATAAATCCCATTAAAAAGACAATTCCACAAACAACGGCACACATGATCACCAACTGATCCCCCAGGTGCCCAAGCTGTCTTTCGATAGGAGTTTCAGGAGAACTAATATCTCCCAGCATCAATTGAAGTTGCCCTACTTCGGTGCGTTGTCCTGTGGCCACGACCACTGCAAGACCCTGCCCGCCGATCACCAGTGTTCCCATAAAGGCCATATTCACACGATCGGCCAATGCGATATGGTCTCCTTTCAGGGAAGCCGTTTTTTTGTGAACCGGTAAACTTTCACCTGTAAGAATAGACTCATCAATGGTCAGATAATCGGCGGCGATAATTCTGCAATCCGCGGGAACAGACATACCCGGCTTTAAAACCACCACGTCGCCTTTGACAATGCCGTCGGATTTGATATCCTCTTGTTCGCCATTTCGAATAACCCGTGCTGATGGCATCACCAGGGTTTTTAAAGAATGGATTGTTTTTTCGGCATGGCTTTCCGTAAAGTAACCGATTAAAGCATTAGCCGCCACAACACCGGCAATAACAACAGCATCAATAAAGCCCCCGGTTAAAATCGATACTCCTGACGCCGCTGCCAAAAGATAAACCGGGAGTGAATTGAGCTGATCCCAGAGGATTTCCAGACCCGATCTCGGTTGTGATACGGGAAGGGTATTGGGGCCATAGCGCTTTAGTCTTTCTATCACCTGATCCGGAAATAGTCCTGTTTCAGGATTTGTTTCCAGTTGGGCAAGCACCGAAGATGTGTCCATCAAATGCCAGGGATTATTCATCTCTTCAGGTGAAAAAAACAGATTTTTTATCATTTGACGAAAGCTTGCTTTTTCGTCGGTTGTAATGCCGCTCTCCTGTTTTGAAAGATGCTTATCCGGCAAACAGATGTCTTCGGCTTCTTTCAGCGCTTCCCGGATCAGTTCCTGAATTCCCGTATGGGTATTTTCCGAGTTAAAACATACCAGAATGTTGCCGGTAAGCGTGCTGCCTGAAACTTTATCTATACCGTTATATCGTGAGAGTCGAAGCTCGAGGAAAGTTTTACACTCTTCACTTTGAAACAGGCCATCGACTTTATACCTGCCCCGGCCTTCAATATGGGTATGGATAGCGGTAACCATATGTTATTATTCTAATTTTAATAGTTGAAATATCAGATGATGGTTTCAAAAAAATTTCAGGCCAAGGTAATCCTTTGAAGTTCCATCGGCATCAGGTTCATCTTCTAACGTCATACCGGCGAAGGCCGGTATTCAGATTGTTGGGTTCACCTACTGGATTCCGGCCTGCGCCGGAATGACGGTTATATGTCATCGGAATCACTCAACTTAGGTTTAAAGACCCTCATTCTGGGAAGGCCCGCAACATTTGTTTGCAATAAGCTGGGCCTAATTGGATTTCCCTCTGTCATTCTGAGGAGGCCGACACATTTGTTGATCCGTGACCACAGAAAAATTGGCCGACGAAGAATCTTTCGTTTCCAAATTCACGGCCTGCTTTTGATGCCACTTCCTGCCAGATCTGTTACTTTATCCAACAAATAAGGCAATACTTCACCTTTCGATGTGATACATCGTAAAAAAAGATAATCTAAAAGATGAATGTTAGGATGGAACTAGATGAATCTTAATTTTTGTTTGTTTATCGGCTGTCGAAAATGGATTTGCTGAATACACCAAAGGCATACCAAAAGGCAGTGTACCAGGGAGGCATTTTAAAATTGCCTCTCAAAATTTCAATGACACCGAATGCCAGAAGAAGTATGAAGATCGCAATGGGAAGATCAACATCTCCGCCGGAAATTTTTTTCAAATCAGCATTGATTCCAGAAAGAGGCGTGGTGACTTTTTGTAAAAGAATTTCATTTCCTGATTCTTTTTTCTCTGAAACAGCCATGGCAAAAAGTTTGTTTTTTTTGCCGAAAGCAGCAATTTCGTCAACCTTAACTCCTTTCTTTTCGATGATAATACTACCTGTTAGAGGATTTGCGACACTCTGTGCAAAACCCGCTTTCTGCAATTTCTCATGAACCGATGAAAAATACTTATGGTCTTCTCTGCGCCCGGTGATTTTTAATCTCAGGCGTTCATTGGTAACATGACATATTCTTGCTTCAGGGATCATAAAAAAATTCTCAGTCCGTATTCAGCAAATTAAACACCATCCAAATTTATTTTTTGGCAGCCTCTGCTTTGGTTTCCGGTGCTTTTTTTACACTTTCCGCTTTGGCTTCCGGTGCTTTTTTTACACTTTCCGCTTTGGATTCCTCTGCAATTTCTGATTTGGCCTCGGCAGCCAGGTCTTCAAGATTCTCCATGGCCTCAGCGGTGGCGATTTTTGCCGTGTTATAGGCGATCAGACCTCCTTTGATGGTCGCCTTGGTCAGGGATCTGAGCAACACGGTGGCGACCGGGATAATGACCGGAGCCAAAACCACTGCACCGGCACCAACCCAAAAACCACTTCCAAATTTAACGCCTAAAAGTTTCATGAGATACCTCCTATGCTTGTAAGATGTATTGGTGAAAAGATATGTTGAATTACTATTAAACGGCACAATTTGATTTTGCAATAATCTCTTTCATTCAATACCTATAATTAAAATTTTATAGTATCGCACATTAAGTGTTTGAAAATTATTTAATTTTTATCAGTTTTAAATTACCTATTCACCTTTCAAAGAGTTATTAACGAACGGTTCGTAATCTTTGACACCATAAGCCAACGCTCTGGTTTTTCCGAGTCTGCTCTTGCGGATTTTTTAAAACAATAATCCAATTAAAGCTCCCCTAATATTACATAAACATAAACATCGCTATAAAGCGAAATTATTTGAATGAACTTATTAAAAAGTTCAGGCAAAGGTTCCTTGATTTATGCGTTCGCCCAAGTGCGTCAAGCTGATATCAGGGTTATGAATACAATCTGTCATTCTGAGGAGGCCAACAGGAAGAGTTGTTATTTGGTAGCTGACATTTGGCCGACGAAGAATCTTTCCATTCAGCTGGCTTGACACCATAGATTCTTCGGTCGCGTGTTATTGAAAAGCATTTTAAAATTAATTGCCCCCATAGGCTTTAGAGGTTTTGTTTCAATATTCAATGCTGCCTCAGAATGACATACAAGATTAAAAAGCCTTTAATTAGATGCAATGAGCTTTTAACAGAATAAAGAAAATAACCCCGCTAAATATGAAGGAGAAAAAATGAAAAAATGGTGTAATGCGTTTGCATGTTTTATTGGATTCAGCATGGCGATAGGCTTTTATCCTGTAGTCGCGCCGGCTGCAGATTTGACCGTCTATACGGCTTTGGAAGATGACGAGCTTGCTATTTACGTGCCGGCGTTCGAAAAAGCTCACCCGGAAATCAAATTAAATATCGTACGGGATTCCACCGGAATCGTGACGGCCAAAATCCTGGCTGAAAAAGACAACCCGGTGGCGGATGTGGTCTGGGGTACTCCCGCCACAAGCCTTCTGATCTGTGACGATCTGGGAATGCTCGAGGGGTATAATCCCAAAGGTGTTGAAAAAGTCAAATCAGGCATGAAAGATACCAAAAATGATCCGGTACGCTGGGTTGGAATCAAAGCCTGGGTGACAGGCATTGTCGGAAATACCATTGTTCAGGAGTAACCCTCGGAATGTCATTCTGAGGGAGCAACTCGCAGTGGTTTATGGGTTGAAAAGAAAATAATTTATAACATGCAGGTTGAAACCACAGCGATCGAAGAATCTCCGGTACCAAGCCGGCTCTGATTATCAGTTTTGACCGGAGTGTCAAAAAATTCGGATGGTGCCTGGGGAAACGAAAGATTCTTCGTCGGCCAATTATTGTATACCAAACAACAAAGTATGGTGCCGGCCTCCTTAGAATGACAGTCTTTGATATTGGGTCTACATCTTTGTTAAACACCTATGGATAGATGCCGTAATCCATTGTGGGTTTCTGAAACATAATTAACTGAATTATTTGACAAACTATCAACTTTTTATGTAATTTCAGGAAAGAAAACCATGATAGCAGAACAAGTTCCCGACAATCCCTATATTATCCTGACCCCCGGTCCCCTGAGCACCACCAAAACCGTCAAGCAAACCATGCTCAGAGACTGGTGCACCTGGGATGAGGATTACAATCAGATAGTCGAGCAGATACGACAAAAACTGTTACAACTGGCCTCGGCTTCCGATAACTTCACAACGGTTTAATGCAGGGAAGCGTGACTTTCTGTGTCGAATCGGTCATCACAACGGCTGTTCCGAACAACGGTAAACTGCTGGTTTTGGCAAATGGTGCATACGGTCTCAGAATCGCCAAAATTGCAGAGCGTATCGGAATCAGCCATTCGGTAATTGACAGGGGGGAAGTCACCCCTCTTTCCCCGGACCGAATTGAGCAAGTCCTTGTCGAAGATCAGGAATTTACCCATGTGGCGGTGGTGCATTGCGAAACAACTACCGGCATGCTCAATCCGGTAAAACCAATTGGTGATATCGTTAAAAAATGCGGAAAAGAATATATTGTCGATGCCATGAGCAGTTTTGGCGGAATTCCGCTGGATCCAGCCGACATTGGAGCGGATTATATTGTCAGTAGCGCCAACAAGTGTATCCAGGGTGTGCCCGGTTTCGGGTTTGTGATTGCGTTGAAAGCATCCATCGAAAAAACAAAAGGCCGGGCCAGGTCGTTGAGCTTAGATTTATACGATCAATGGGCAACTATGGAACAGCATCACGGCAAATGGAGATTTACGTCACCAACGCATACGGTTCGGGCGTTTTTTCAGGCTCTTATTGAACTGGAACAGGAAGGAGGCATCGCAAAACGCTTTGATCGATACCGCAAAAATCATGAAATCCTGATTAAAGGAATGACATCTTTGGGTTTTAAACCCCTTTTACCGAAAAAATATCAGTCACCCATTATTACTTCCTTTTTAAGCCCAGGCCACCCGGGTTACAATTTCAAAATCTTTTATCAAAAGCTCAAGGACCAGGGGTTTGTGATATATCCGGGTAAAGTCACCCAAAATGATACTTTCAGAATCGGCAACATCGGTGAAGTTTACCCTCAAGACATGCGCCGCCTGATTGGAGCGGTGGAATCCTCAATGTATTGGTATAGTAAGAAAAGAGAGAAAAATTAGCCACGGCATGCTTCATTTTAATGTCATCCAAGATATATTCAAGCTATGAACAGGATAGTATTGCTGTTTACAATTTAATTATGGATTGCCAACATACCCGGCATGATGCTATCTTTAAAACTATGTTTAAATCGAATGATTTACAAACTGTAAGGAGAATGTATCGTGTGGATACTTCTCAAATATCCTTTTTGAAATTTATTCTTGAAGCCTATGACGGAATGGCGCAGTTAACAACATTAAATCCCGGCTTAGGATTGGTTGAGGTTTATGTGGCTTCAGGGTGTATAAAAGATTTTGAAAAGATCATTATGGATTTAAAAAAGCAGATGCTAATCGAATTGATAGGATACGCTGAGGAAAATTCCGCTTACCCATGAAAAAGAAAAAATTGTATATAAACACCATAGGCTGTCAGATGAACGTCTATGATTCCGAAAAAATAGTGTCGGACCTGGCATTTTATGGATACGAAAAAACCGAGTCTGTCGAGTCGGCGGATCTTGTTGTTTTAAATACCTGCACGATTCGGGAAAAAGCCGAACAAAAAGCGTTCAGCTTTTTAGGACGGCTGACCAAGTTAAAACAAAAAAAATCCCACCTGATTGTGGCGGTGGGTGGATGTGTCGCTCAACAGGAAGGAGAAAAGCTTGTAAAACGAGCACCTGTGGTTGACATTGTTTTCGGAACTCACGCCATTGATCGTTTGCCTCAACATATTAAACAGATTGAAGATCACAAACATCGGGTTATTGATGTTAAAATATCGGAGTCTATTTATGAAAAGGACTTTCATAAAAAAACCCGTGAAAATGAAGTTGTCACCACTTTTGTGACGATTATGCAGGGATGTGAAAACTATTGCACTTATTGTGTTGTGCCCTATGTTCGCGGAAAGGAAATGAGCCGCCAACCCGATCGCATTATCGAAGAAATTAAACATCTGGTCAATGAAGGTGTGCGGGAGGTCACCCTTTTGGGACAAAATGTCAACAGCTATGGCATAAAACAGGGTTTTTGCTCATTTGCACAACTTCTTGAAAGGATAAATGTTATCGACGGGTTGATGAGGATCCGGTTTACCACGTCGCATCCCAAGGACCTTTCGGTCAAACTCATGAATGCATTTGTGTCGTGTGAGAAGTTATGCAATCATATTCACCTGCCGGTTCAGTCCGGGTCTGATCGAATACTGAAACTGATGAATCGTCGATACAACCGCGATGATTATCTGGAAAAAGTGACAAGCCTCAGAAAAATTCAACCGGACATCTCCATTAGTACGGATATCATTGTCGGCTTTCCAGGGGAGACTTCCGAGGATTTCGCGCAGACTTTGGATTTGATTCGGGAAGTCGGATATGACAGTCTTTTTGCCTTTAAATATTCGGATCGACCCAAAGTTCCTTCCAGACACCTTTCCGGCAAAATTTCTGAGAATGAAAAAACACTTCGTTTACAAAAAGTATTGGCATTGCAAGAGGAAACGACCCTGAAAAAAAATCGGGCTTTGGCCGGTTCAATCCAGCAGGTACTGGTGGAAGGCCTTAGTAAAAAGCAAAAAGGAAAGGAAAACCAAAATCATGATATACAATGGACCGGCCGCACTCAAAGCAATATCGTGGTAAATTTTAGTTTTACTTCAAACAATGACATTACTTTTGATCAAATCTTGACAGGAAGGATAGTTGGTGTCAGGATTGAAAAAGCTTATCCCCATTCATTATGGGGTAAATCGGTCTATATTGAACCTGAAAATCAGGGTTTGAAAGGAGATGAGTGCTATGCTGCATAAGGTCACCATAGCGGGATTGACAATGGATCCCAATTCAAATACACCCATTATCATTTTAAAATCCGATGAGACGGATCAGGCCATTCCCATTTGGATTGGGCTGCTCGAGGCTACATCCATTGCCTCCGCTCTTCAAAATATTAAGTTCGATCGACCCATGACCCATGACCTGATTAAAAATTTTCTGGATTATATCAAAATACAAGTTGCGAAGATTGAGGTTTGCGATCTCAGAGACAACACATTTTTTGCGAAGATTTATTTTATGTCCGATGACACGACTTTCAGTATCGATGCCCGACCTAGTGATGCAATCGCCATCGCGCTAAGGTTTAACGCACCCATTTTTGTGGATGAAGAAGTCATTATCAAGTCCAAGGCAGGAGAGACCGGGGGCGAAGCCGAAGTGGCCGACCAGAGCGAGGAAGGTAAAAAATGGGCTGAATATCTTGAAAACCTGGATCCCGATGCATTTGGAAAGTATAAGGTATAATAAAGCATATTCAAAAGGGAAGGTTCCATCAATGCCGCTGGAACCTTCCCTTATTATGTTTGACATCAGTCGCTTGCTCTTTCTTTTTCCAGTTGTTCTTCGCTCATTGTCCAAAACGGGGTACCATCCCTGGTTAACCGAACCTTAAACTCGTAATAATCTCCTTTTTTTATTTTTGCTGCCATAAAAACATCCTGCCCCTGAATTTCCGCCCAGACACCCCTGATTTTTAGCCGATCACCCTTTTTCAATCCAAGGCTCTCTTTTCCGGCAAACCAAGTCGGACAAATATGGACCAATATGGGTGAATCATCATCTGATTCTTTAACCGTGATTGCAGTGGCGGGGGACATTCCTTTCATGGGAATAACCTCTGTGACGTCGACCACCGTGGCCCTGAAATTATCCAACTCCGAAGCCTTGTAAAGCTTGTTGTAAGGGCTTCCAATCTCCCACCCTTTCATATCCTTTTGCGTACCTTCTGCAAATACCTGAACCTGAAAAAAAATAAACGAATTTATCAAAATCAAACTTCCCAGCAACACACTTTTGATCCGCATAAAAGCCTCCTTTTGGCATTGTATAATTTATTTAGCCATTAAATTACTTACTCAGGTATTTCTTGTCAAGGCGACCAAAAAGGGTATGACTTTGCCACAGTTAAGTGAAAATATCATTATATCCTTGCATCTGATCCCAAAGCAAAGCTATATTGAACGATAAATATGGAAAAATTACTTTTTTTCGGTTTGAGATGGAATTTGTTAGGGAGGCAATACCATGGAGAGTCAAAACCAATCCATAATGAAAGCACAGTTTCTGATTGCGATGCCCGGACTTCTGGATCCGAATTTCAGTCAGACCGTAACATGTATTTGTGAACATACAGCGGAGGGCGCTCTTGGAATTGTGGTCAACAGGGCCCATCCGGCACTTTCCGCAAAGGAAATTTTCAGTGAACTTAAATTGGAATATGTTGCGGCAACGGAAAATATGCCCATCTATATGGGTGGACCTGTGCATTTCGATGAAATCTTTATTCTCCATGGTCCTCCATTTGGCTGGCATGGATGCCTTCAGATTACTTCAACATTGGCTTTGAGCAATACCAGAGATATCCTTACATCCATTTCTCAGGGAAAAGGTCCTGAAAAAGTGATTATTGCTTTAGGATGTTCAGGCTGGGGCCCGGGACAATTAGAATCGGAAATCAGTCAGAATGCATGGCTTACTGGCCCCATATCGGATGACATTATTTTTGAAATACCTGAAGATGAACGCTGGAATGCGGCCGTTAAAAAAATGGGAATTGATCCGGTACTGCTTAGCCATACAGCCGGCCATGCGTGAGGGATTGGTTTTGACAATGAGTTGATTTCATAGTATAAACCGGACAACCTCTAATGGTTGCATCACCTTAATACCTCGTTGATGGAAAGGCAAAAGAATATTAATTGATCATGAACTTATATTCAAGCTTGAAACAGGAGCTGCTTCAACTGAATCAGGATATCTTGTTTTTGCTCAACAACGCAAAAAAAATTCCGGGAATGTCGGATGACAGCTTTGTCAAATGGGATAGGACTTGCAGTGATATTCACCGACAGATTTCGGAAGAAATTATTAGAGTTGCAGTAGTCGGAGCGATCAAGTCGGGAAAAAGCACCTTTGTAAATTCATTGCTTGACGGAGACTACCTCAAAAGAGGTGCAGGAGTGGTCACCTCTATTGTCACCAAGATTCGGAATGGGGAAAAGCTTTCAGCCAAACTGTTTCTGAAGTCATGGGATGAAGTTAATTCGGAATTGCAGCAAGCCCTGGTGCTGTTTCCATCTTTTAAATGGCCCGCTGAAAACAAGTCCATCGATATCCAACGAAACAAAGACCGAACGGAACTTCAGAAGGCTTTAGACTCACTGAGCACCGAAAATCTTTTTACAAGTGACGCCAGAAATATTAATAGCGTGCTGATAACCTTATATCTTAAAGGTTATGACAGAGTAAAAGATATGGTGAGTTCGGAAAACAAAATCAGAGAATATGGTCCGGATCAGTTCTACAAGCACATGGATTTTGTCGGTGACGATTCCATGGCGGTCTTTCTTAAAGACGTGCAGTTGGAAATTGTCGATTCCTCGCTTGAATCCAATATCCAGATTGCAGACTGCCAGGGAAGTGATTCTCCAAACCCCCTTCATTTAGCCATGATTCAGGACTATCTGCTTCGCACCCATTTAATTGTCTACGTCATCAGCAGCCGAACAGGACTCAGAAGAGCGGATATCAGATTCTTGTCCATGATCAGGAAGATGGGAATCATGGATAATATCATTTTTGTAATCAATTGTGACTTCAGCGAACATGATTCACTGGAAGAGCTTTCCGGCCTGGTACAAAAGATAAAAGATGAAATTGCTTTAATAAAATCCGAACCGGAGGTTTACGCTTTTTCTGCTTTGTATCATCTTTTTAAATCGCAACGGAGCCGATTGCCTGAAAAAGATGCGGACAGGATTGGCCATTGGGAGAAAGAAGGGTCTCTTATTGAACTGTCCCGACGGCAGTTTGAGGCGTTCAATGTATCTCTGCGCAAAAAATTGACCTCTGAAAAACACTTTCTTCTTTTGAAAAACCATTTGGAACGTATGTCTGTCATAGCATCAGGTTTCAAGGGATGGATCGGTGTCAGCCGGGATCTTTTGAATCGGGATTCAAACAGTGCCGGGGAGATTACCGAAAAGGTAAAACAGCACCAAAAGAGGATCACCCAGTTGGAATCCGTGATTAAAAATACCCTTGACGGTGCTGTTGAAAAACTCAAAAAAGATTTAAAAAAGGATGTGGACAGATTTTTTGATACTCGCGACAGCGATGTGATTAATCGTATCATTGATTACATCCACGGCTACAGTATATCCTATGAAAGCAATGGAGATCAGCTCAGATCCGCCGGATTTACCAACACGCTGTATTATATATTTCAGGAATTTAAGCAGGGTCTCGACACTTTTATGACCGAAATCATCAACCCTGAAATTATCCGGTTTATTAAAGAACTCGAAAAAAAAACCGAGGAGCATATGATGCTCATCGGAAAGCCTTATGACGGGCTGATACAAGAGGCTATCACCGAATATAATGATACCATGCAAAATTTTGGTATATCCCTGGGCCAAGAAGTGCAGCCCCTTGAAATTCCGAATATTTCGACCATAAAAAATATTTCGGGCTTAACGCTTCCTTCGGCAGGCGCTACTTTGCATTACTCGACAAAAATTAAAACCGAAGCGATTATGCGTTTAGGTTTTTACAGAGTGTTTGGCTTTATCCGTAAAGTTATCAGGCGATCCGGTCGCGATAAAACCCATGAGAGTTTTGCAGCATTGAAAGATGGTGTAAAACGAATGAAACGTGAAACGGAAAAATCCATCATCAGCCATTTCATGGATTACCGCGAAAATATCAAGTTCCAATACATTTTCAAACTTGTTGATGCGGTTTCAAACGCCCTTTTCGAGGCATTGCTTGACCGTTTTCAAACTTATGTTACCGATTTGTCCAGGCTTGTGGAGGGAATTGAGGGCCACAAAGAGGGTAAGGATGGCGCCACCGGTCTTTTGGAAGAAATGGAATCGGTATCTTTCAATATTCAGGAGCGAATTCGGCAAATTAGAAACAAGATAAGCCAGGAGGTTTAACCATGAATGGGAAGGCAACTCGTATTATAGCTGTAGCCAATGAAAAGGGAGGCGTAGGAAAAACCGTCACCGTTATCAACCTGGGAGCTGCTTTGGTTCGTGAAGGAAATGAAGTTCTGATCGTTGATATGGATCCTCAGGCCAATGCCACGAAGGGGCTTGGATTTCAAATCAAAGAACAACAATTGAGTATTTACGATCTCTTAAATGATCCTGAATCACACACGGTCGACGACCTGATTTCGGCTACCCAGTGGAAAGGGTTGTATCTGATACCATCCCATGTGGATCTTGCGGGAGCGGAAGTTGAGTTGGTAAATGTACAGGGAAGGGAGAATCGGTTGAGAGAAGTTTTTGGAAACCTTGGGAGAAACTTCGATTATATTCTTTTGGACACCCCGCCGAGCCTGTCTCTTCTGACGGTCAATGTGCTTACATACGCCAAAGAAGTATTGGTGCCGTGCCAGACACAACCCTATGCATATGCGGCACTTGAAGATCTTTTTGACACCATCGAGGCCGTTAACGAAGAAATCAATCCGGAATTGCGCGTATCCGGAATTGTCGCCACATTTTTCAGTAAAAGGACCCGGGTGAGCCAAAATATTCTCGAAAAGCTTAAAGAAAACGAAAATTACCGACCTTTATTATTTGATACTGTCGTACGCACAAACACAACTATTGCCGAAAGCGCAGAAGTGGGAAAACCCGTGGTCTTTTACCGCTCCGGAAGTTATGGTGCAACTGATTATTTGCAGCTGGCACGGGAGTTAATGGACAGAGCCGCGGCGTAGATTGGTGATTACCGCTCACTAACGATATCGGTACGATAGAGCCTTAAGCTGTTGGTTACCACGGAAACGCTGCTGAAAGCCATGGCAAAGGCGGCCAGAATTGGGTGAAGCTGCCTTAAAAAGAGCGGGAAAATTTCAAACGGATACAGTACTCCGGCTGCTACGGGAATTAGCAATAAATTATAAAAAAACGCCCAGAAAAGGTTTTGTTTAATAGTTCTCATGGTGGCCCTGCCCAATCGGATGGCATTTGGAACACCGGTAAGCTTTCCGCTGGATAAAATGACATCTGCGGCTTCAATGGCTACATCTGTGCCGGTTCCGATGGCAATACCCACATGGGCTTGTGCGAGGGCCGGAGCGTCATTGATTCCGTCTCCGACCATACCAATTTTGCCGCCCTTATCTTGAAGTTCTTTGATCTTTGAAGACTTGTCTTCAGGGCGAACTTCAGCGAAAATATCATTGATTCCGACCTGCTTTGCAATGGCTTTTGCTGTTTGGATGTTGTCACCGGTCAGCATGATTACAGAGATTTTTTGATCGTGAAGTTCTTTAATGGCCTGTTTAGATTCCGGTTTAATGATGTCGGATACGGCAATCAAACCTGCCGGCTGATCCGCCACGCTTACCACCATAACGGTTTTTCCTTCAGACTGAAACTTTTCTATTGCATTTGTGGTTTCCGAATTATCAGGTTCCAATTGATCAAACCATTTTGGCTTGCCAACCCGCACTATTTTACCGTCAACCATGGCTTCTACGCCATGGCCTCCAAAAGCCCTGAAGTCAATGATTTTATCAAGGAACAGATTTCGTGATTCAGCTTCCTTGACAATCGCCTTTCCTAATGGGTGTTCGGAACCTTTTTCCACTGTTGCAGTAATTCGAAGCAAATCGTTTTCATCGTTACAAACCGGAGTAAAGGGCAACAAGTCAGTCACAACGGGTTTTCCCTGGGTAATTGTACCGGTTTTGTCCATTACAATATAATCGAGCTTGGTAGACATCTCAAGGGCTTGACTCTTCTTGAAAAGCACCCCCATTTCCGCCCCTTTTCCGGTACCTGCCATGATAGCTGTTGGTGTAGCCAGTCCTAATGCACAGGGGCAGGCAATGACCAAAACCGCCACCAGCCGAATCATGGATTGGACAAAATCTCCCGTTGCAAACCACCACGTGATGAAAACCATTAATGCAATACTGATGATGACCGGCACAAATACAGCGGCAACCCGATCCGCCAATGCCTGAATGGGGGCCTTGCTTCCCTGGGCTTCCTGAACGAGACGGATAATTTGAGCCAGCACGGTTTCTTTACCGATACGGGTAGCCTTAAAGGTTAACACACCATGACCATTGATGGTCCCACCTGTTAACGTGTCCCCTGTTTTTTTATCCACAGGAATCGGTTCACCGGTCAGCATGGATTCATCTACCGTGGACTGACCGTCAGTTATTATGCCGTCAACCGGAATTCGTTCTCCGGGTCGAACCACTACCTGATAACCAACCTGAACGTGTTTGATTGCAATGTCTTTTTCTTCATCTTCAATAATAACTGTGGCGGTCTTGGGTTGAAGACCCATAAGTTTGCGAATCGCTCCCCCTGTTTTTCCCTTGGTTCTGGATTCAAGCATTTTTCCAAGCTTGATAAGGGTAATGATCACAGCCGATGTCTCGAAATATACATGATGACCGGCGGATGGAAACAGTAAAACGGCAACAGAGTAAAAATAGGCTACTGATGAGCCCATTGCCACAAGAACATCCATGTTGGCGCTTTTGTTTCTTATACTTTTGAAAGCCCCCACATAAAAGTCAAACCCGGTATAAAACTGAACGGGTGTGGCCAGAGCGAGAAAAAGCCAACTGACCCATGGGGCATGACTCCAGGTTCCGGTGAGCGCAAAATCTCTTCCCATGGACAAAATAAACAAAGGAAGCGTGAACATGACACCGACAAAAAACTTGATGGTCTGGTTCCGAATCTCAGCTTTCCGCGCAGTCTGTTCGGCATCAGTCTCATCCAATCCATCTTCTTCGGATGCCACGGCTCCAAAGCCGGCTTTTTCAATGGCGTTGAAGATATATTTGATATCGACCATGGATGGAACATAATCAACCGATGCTCTTTCAGATGCAAAATTTACAGAAGCACTGATAACACCGGGAACTTTTCGGCTTAAAGTCCGCTCGATATTCATGGCGCAGTTGGCGCATGTCATCCCTGTGACGGCAAAATCCTCTCGCGCTGTGGGAACATCATAGCCGATATCTTTTATTTTTTTGACAATATCGGAAATGTTGATCTTTTTCGGATCAAATGCCAGTGAGGCATTTTCAGCCGCAAAGTTGACCGATACCTCCGCAACACCGTCGATTTTCTTTAGTGTTCTTTCGATGTTTTGGGCGCAATTAGTGCAAGTCATGCCCGAAACAGGCAATATGCTTTTGGTTTCACTCATAAGTTATCTTAATAAAAGTTAAAAAATCAAGCTGACGGATAATTTATTTCCTTTAACTTGTTTTTAATGTTTTCTATTGTGGCCGGAGCATCCCATTCAATGGTAATGGTTTTATCCCCGGGATTTCCCTCAACGGACTTAATGCCGTTCACTTCGGTCAGTTCATTTTTGATTGCATTGACACAATGTCCGCAAGAAATGTTTGGTATAGTGAATGTTTCTTTTTCCAATTTCGATAACCTCCGTGTCTTAAATGTAACTTTTCACAAGTACCCCTTTGAAAGGGGCATTTAGGGGATTTTTAAAACGGCATCAGCCAGTCAAATCAGAGATCCTTCGGTCGCCGTGATTTCAAACTATATATCGCAAAATATGGTCTTGACTGTCATCAACCTGCTGCGAGTCGCTCCCTCAGAATGACAGGCAAAAAATATGACCTGTCTATAGGAGTGTCAAATTTTATGGCGGTTTTAATAAAAGCAAATCGACATTTCTATTTATCTTTCACAGAGTTTTTCCAGACTCTGCCGGGCAAAATCGATGGATGGATCCAGTTCCAGGGCGATCCTATAATAGCGCACAGCATTATCATATTGGCCCATATCTCTATAATTGGAGGCGATATTGGCATAATCGATGGCCGAGGAAGGGTTACGTTTCAGGATATTCTCAAAACAATTTATAGCTGCTTCATGCTCTTTTAATTTGAAATGGCAAAATCCCATCAGGTTATAGATATCGGTACGGTCCGGATCTGCTGTTATACCTTTGTCGAGAACCTTCAATGCCTGTCTGTACTCCTGAAGTTCTTTCAAACAAACTCCCATATAAGAATAGATACTGGGAATATCTTCCGGCGTAGGGTCGAGTTCCATGGCACGGTCAAAACAGGAAAGGGCTTTTTGAGGTTCATCCATTTTAAGGAGGCAAGTACCCATATAAAACTGGATATAGTATTTGTTTGGAAGAAAATTTTCGGCATGCTTCAGTCTATACAGGGCTTGTTCGGGAGGAAGCTTTTCAGCAATCAGTTTTGTGGCAAACATGCCCACGCTAGTGCCCACAGCCCTTTCCCTAAAATGCGCACCGGGGATAATGGTGTAAAAGGCGGGGATTTGAATGACCGGGTGCATTGTATTGATCACCAGAACCTCCATTTTTTTTCGCCTCAGAGCCGAAACCAGGTTTTGAACCTCCAGTTTGATATTGTCGTTTGAGAGGTTCGGGAGGGAAGATATGGGTACAAAGCTGTCCGCATGGGTGATAAACGAAGCCTGTTCTATATGGGCGAATTTTGGAAGACCACTGGCCACATAATTTGAGCCGCTATTGAAATCACCTGCCAACTGCGCCGTTTCACTTAGCGCCCGGCTCAATGATTTTTGCGGATCAGGCGTGGTTCCGGCAGTCCAAATGATCTCACTTTTTTCAGGAAATGTTGAGGGGTCATAGGCCATGACACCGATTGAAGGGATACCCATATCCAGGGTAAAATCCGATATGAACAACTTGATGCCGGCTTTTTGATATTTTATCACCATGTCAGATACAAGAGGGTCGGTTATACCATCAGTCAGTATTGCCGGCACTGAAAGCCGGTTTTGACTGATAATGGAGGAAACATGTCTTTCCACAATCTCACAAATTCCCTGACTGAGGGCCTCTTCATTGCAATTTCCGGCGGAAGGGCCGTTAAACTCGTTGATTGCAAAAAACCAGTCAAAGGGTACCAGTACCGGTTTCTCACGAGTCAGATTGTAACCCCATGTCCACCTCATGGGAAGTGTTTCAAAAACCTTTTCGGCCCCCGGTAGTTCCTCTGAGTTGTCGTGGACCGAGCGGGCAATCATTTCAAATGGGATAGACTCTCCTTTCACGCTGCCGTAGGTTTCCACCTTAAAGTTTTCAGGGTTTGAGGAAAAGCTGAAAAAACTAAATCTTTCAGCAAGTTCCATCACAGCGCTTGCTTCGGCCTGTTGCGGGGTTCCCCCCTTTCCCATTTGTTTTTTCGTTCCGATAATATTAGCAGCGTCCTTTCCGCAGATGCTAAAAAAAACAGGTATATCCAACCTCCCATTATCAATACGCACGGTCGATTTTAATATGTCAAGGTCCACCTTTTTAAGCTTTTCCTTGAACCTTTCCACGGTTTTTTCAGGAGAGATAACCTTGTCCTGATCCAGGGTAAATTTTTTGAAAGCATCTTGCATTTTAATGATGTAACTCATATTTTTTCACCTCCGGTGGTTGGTATGATTTTTTTTATATTATCATGGGATCAATCTTAAAATCTGATGCTAACATTGGCATTGACCATTTTTTTTCAATTTGATATGGTTCAGAATCCTGATGGGGATGTAGCTCAGCTGGGAGAGCGCGGCGTTCGCAACGCCGAGGTCGGGGGTTCGAACCCCCTCATCTCCACTTTTTATGTTTCTCACCGTCTGTTTTCGATCATTTTGTTCATTTGTATACTTTACAAAAGTGTATGGGTGAATTCTACAGGAAATCATACAATAGTTGCAAGTCCCTGCTGTTTTATTCAACCCGATACCTGACTTGACTCCAATATTGTAAGCTTTTTGTTGCTTTTTATAAAAAAATGTATTACTTATTAAGGCTGATTGTTTTTTGATCGAAAAACTTTTTGCGAGGTACTCATGATCGAGATGTCCCAGTCTAATCGGCCACTCACCCTGACCAATCTTATCCTTTTATTAATACTTGGATTTTTTTTGGTTTTTTTTTCCGGATGTGCATCCGGGCAACCCATACAAAAGCCGACTGAACCGATACAAATGGGTACCATCCTGGTAATGCCTTTTCAGAATCTGCACCAGACATGCGGAATTGACATTAGTTTCAGATGTCCATTTATTGGCGATATATATGAAATTAACATGGTTAATGAAGGAGCTGCCGAGTTTTTGACGGAAAAATTGTTTTCCCGGCTCCAGGACCGTAAAGATTTGAATCTTATTGAACCCCAACAGGCCTTGGGTGCAAGGTCAGCGGTATTGGCGAAAAGCATCGGAGAATTACCTGAAAAAGAGCTTATTCTTGAGACGGCTCAAACAGCCGGTGCTGATTCGATTATTGTAGGGCGTATATTTCGTTACCGGGAAAGAGTCGGCACAGCTTATTCGGTTGATACTCCTGCCTCCGTGGCGTTTGACATTCTTCTCATAAGGGTTTCCGATGGGCAGTTATTATGGGTCGGTCGTTTCAATGAGACTCAAAAGTCCTTGTTTGAAAACCTTTTTTGGCTCAGTAAGTTTATCAGCAGAAGTGCCCGCTGGCTCACGGCTGATGAATTGGCAAACTCAGGATTGGCAGAGGTGATGAAAAGTTTTCCGGATTCTTTTTGATCATTAATTCTGCGGTGAATATGAAATGGAGAATCAGTTCTTGTTTCCGGCGTCAATGCTTGGAATTCCGTTTAATAATTTTATGTAAAACGACCATGGATTTTCTATTGGTATTGCCAAGGTGATATTAACCAAGAGCATATTTCCAAGGCCGTCTAAATCTTGACAGTCCTAAATTGTATAGTTAGTTTATATTGATTTTTTATAAAATATAGAAATAAAATAATTCGTAAAGAGCTCTAATTTTCCGCTTTGCAGCCCTTTAGATTTTTACGGGTTCATCAAAACTAATTATAATAAAATGTTAAAGTACATATGCGCAAACCATATTTGACAGAAAAATACATATGGCACAGGCCATTTCATAAAGCTGAAATCCTTCCGTTTATCCAGTTTTTGACAAAACCCGCGATGGAGGGTCCTTTTCTTGGCTGGTTTTATCCCTGAGGATAAAATATCCGAAATTCAAAACAGTGTCGATATTGTCGACATCATATCCGAAGTGATTCTTCTGAAGCAGACTGGAAGAAACTTTACGGGTCTTTGCCCTTTTCATTCGGAAAAGGCGCCGTCATTTTCAGTGAGTCGGGAAAAGCAAATTTTTTATTGTTTCGGATGCGGAGCCGGTGGCAATGTTTTTAGTTTTTTGATGAAACAAGAGGGCCTGCCTTTTATCGAGACGGTTAAAAAGTTGGCCCGTCACGCAGGTATTAAAATACCGGACCATGACATGAGTCCGGAAATGAAAAAGAGAATCAAAGAAAAAGAGCAACTTTATGCAGTCAACAAAGATGCACTTGCTTTTTTTCAAAAAAGCCTCAAAGGATCGTTAGGACAGCAAGCTGTTCAGTACCTGGAAGCTCGCGGGATTAAAAAGAAAGTCATTGATTTTTTTCAGATAGGGTTTGCCCCTCGTGGTTGGGACAACCTTGTTCAGTTTTTTTCAAAAAAGAAAATTCGGTTGGACACTGTCGAAAAAGCCGGCTTGGTTGCGGCGAGGGCATCCGGTAAAGGTTTTTATGATCGATTCAGAGAAAGAATCATTTTTCCCATTTTTAATACCCACAACCAGGTTGTTGGGTTTGGGGGCCGAGTCATGGATGATTCGCTTCCTAAATATTTAAATACTCCGGAGACGCCCATATTCAATAAAAGTCGAAACCTTTACGGATTATGTCAGACCATGGGCGCCTGCCGGAAGGCTTCAACTTCATTTGTGGTGGAAGGATACTTCGATCTAATCGCCCTGTATCAGCATGGAATTGAAAATGTTACGGCAACTTTAGGAACTGCATTGACATTGGACCATGTGCGGACATTGAGGGGTTTTGTTAAAAAAGCGATTCTGGTGTTTGATTCGGATGATGCCGGAACCAAGGCGGCGGTAAGAAGTATTACGATTTTCAGACAGGAAAATGTTGATGCCCGGGTGATGGTTTTACCCAAGGGGGATGATCCGGACTCTTTTGTTTTCAGGTTCGGGGCCAAGGCGTTTCATGAGACTGCTGATCAGGCCTTGGGCATCATATCCTTTTTAATGGAATCCGCAATTGCAAAGCATGGTCTTACAACGGAAGGACGGCTATCGGTTATTGAGGAAATGAAAGGTCCATTGAGTGCCATAAATGATCCGGTGGCACGATCCATTTATATCAAAGAGCTGAGTGAAAGAATAGACGTTGATCAAAACGCTGTTCTGGAAATAATTCGCAAGGAATCCTTTAGAAGTCAGAAATGCAATCGGTATGCAAAAGGATCATCCCGCGCAGATGGGATCGATCATGGCAACCAGGAGCAATCTTCGGGAAAATTACTTGTCGGTGTGGCCTACAGGGCAGAAAGCAAGATCATCTCTATGATGCTTCAGTGCCCTGAAATGCTGGCCGAGATAATGGCTCATGATGTCCTGGAATTGTTTGAAGATGAAAATTTAAAGTCCATAGGCAAAGCAATACTTTTTCATCTGGAATCGACGGGGTCTAGCCGCATAGATCCGGCAGATATTTTTCCCTACCTTGAAACAAAGTTTCAAAGAAGCTTAACCGCGTCTTTGGCAATGGATGATGAGGACTGCTGGAATGAAAGCCAGGGTAGAAAACGCCAACTTATTTTCCAATTTATGGAATATGCAAAAGGTCGCAAAGAAAAAAAACTAATTGATAAAATCAAAGTTGCAGAGGCAAGCAATGACATGGAATTGCTGGCAAAGCTTTTATCAAAGCAGCAAAAGTTGGCTTTGGCCAGTCAGGAGCAAAAATTGGCCTTATTGAAACAGTTGCCTAATAGCAACATATCAGAATGAATAAAAAAAAACACCTGGATAATTCAGGAGGCGAAATTTTATGACAAGAAAATCCGCTATGGAAGAAACAGATACAAATAAGGTCGATGAAATCATTATCAAGGAACTCATTGATAAAGGCAAGGATCAGGGGTATTTAACCTTCGATGAAATCAATGAAGTTTTATCCGAAGATATGCTTTCTGCGGACCAAATTGATGAAACACTCGCTATGTTTGAAGATGTCAATATTGAAATCATTGACAACAAAAAGAGAAAAATGGCGGGCATCATAAAAAAGAAAAAAATGAAGCATGACGACGACCTCGCCATGAGCGATTTTGGTGCTGTAACCGACCCGGTGAAAATGTACCTGCGTGAGATGGGCATGGTAACGCTCCTGAGTCGGGAGGGAGAGGTTGTGATTGCCAAAAAAATAGAGGCTGGTGAACAGGAAGTATTAAAGGCTCTTCTGGAAACCATCACGGGTGTTGACTGTATCCTGGATCTTGGTGAGCATATTGAAAAGGGAAGCCTTCGTCCCAAACATGTTTTAAGGGATATCGACGAAGGGGATTCATTCCTGGATGAATCACACCAACTGGAAAAATTTCTTGACACGATAAAAACGATTAGATCCCTTAACGAGGAAAATGAACAGTTCAGAGAGCAGCTTTTTAAAGAAAATTTCAGTCAGGAAGAACAGAGGCGAATCAGAAGAAGTATTACCCGAAGAAACAATAAGATATTTGAATCGTTAAAGGACTGGAGGCTAGAAAGCAGTGTCATCGATAAAATTGAAAAGATTATTCGCCGCCAAATCGAGTGGTTTGATTCCATTAATAAAAAGATGTCGATGATTGCGGACAAGCTGGATGCATCTGTTAATGAGATTCGGGAACAACTCGATTCCGGCAATGATTTTATTCCATGGGTAATGGAAAGATCGCAATTGAGAGAAGAGGATGTATTGGTTCTCTGCTCGGATTTGAAATTTATCGCTGATAAAATTGAAGAAAAAGAAAACGCGATCAAATCAACTAGTCGAACGCTCAAGCGGATAATGGCCGGCGTCGATGAAGGTCGCGAAAAAGCCAAGGCGGCAAAAAGTGAACTGGTTAAGGCCAATCTTCGGCTTGTGGTCAGTATTGCCAAGAAATATACCAACCGTGGGCTTCAATTTCTGGATCTTATCCAGGAGGGAAATATCGGACTCATGAAGGCCGTGGATAAATTTGAATATCGGCGAGGTTACAAATTCAGTACTTATGCCACCTGGTGGATCAGACAAGCCATCACGCGAGCAATTGCGGATCAGGCCAGGACCATCCGAATTCCTGTCCATATGATTGAGACAATCAATAAGCTGATCCGAACTTCCAGATATCTAGTTCAGGAACTTGGCCGAGAGCCCAAACCCGAAGAAATCGCGCAGAAAATGGAAATTCCATTGGAGAAAGTCCGGAAGGTGTTGAAGATCGCACGAGAACCCATTTCTTTGGAAACACCCATCGGAGAGGAAGAAGATAGCCATTTAGGGGACTTTATTGAAGATAAGAAGTTTATGCTTCCCTCTGAAGCCGCTATCAGTCAGAACCTGGCCGAACAGACCCGAAAGGTGCTGGCAACACTGACACCCAGGGAAGAAAAAGTCTTGAGAATGCGCTTCGGAATCGGTGAAAAAGCCGATCATACATTAGAGGAAGTCGGACAAGATTTTGCCGTTACCCGTGAACGTATTCGTCAGATTGAGGCCAAAGCACTCAGGAAACTTAGACATCCGACAAGAAGCCGAAAACTTAAAAGTTTTATCGATACTTAACACCTTGACAAAAATCTTTTGTGAGGATACGAATACACATTCTTTTAGAGTTCAAAAGAGAGTTTAACTGAAATCTTTTTATTAAAGAAGGGCCCATAGCTCAGCTGGCAGAGCCACCGGCTCATAACCGGTCGGTCCCTGGTTCGATCCCAGGTGGGCCCACCAGATCACTCTAATGATCAGGATGTATTGTATAAAAAAAATGCATATTGAATTTTTACATATTTTGTTATCAGAAGGGATTGTTATTCAGTGCCCTGAAAAAAAAAGAAAAGGGCCAACGATGATGGAAAGCAGATCAAGAGCCCTTAGAACAGAAGAAAAGGCGTGGAAAAGTTTTAAAACCGCGCCTTTTTTGTTTTATTGAATGATAAGCGACCGAAAAATGTCAAAACAAATAAGTTTTTTCCAGAAAAAGTTATGGTGAAAATGCCGGTTACGGTTAATGATATCATCGCAATCATGGAACTTATAGCGCCTTCAAACCTCGCTGAAAGCTGGGACAGCGTGGGGCTTCAGGTCGGGGACGGTTGCTGGAATGTTGACCGAATTCGTATCGCTCTGGACCCGCTTCCTGAGGTGTTGGAACAAGCGTGCCATGATGACATTGACCTTTTGATCACTCATCATCCACTTCTTTTTCGCCCCTTGAAAAATTTGAATGTGTCAACACCTGTCGGGAAAATTATCCGAATGGCTCTCGAGAACAAAATTGCTGTTTTTTCGGCTCATACAAACCTGGACAGCGCCAAAGGGGGAGTAAATGATTTCTTGTCCGAGAAATTGGGACTACAAAATACCAAGGGGCTTCAGGAATCAAAAAAAGATGACCAGTGCAAACTTGTCATCTTTGTACCGAAACAACATCAAAGGGAGGTTTTAACCTCCCTTTTTGCATCGGGAGCAGGACAAATCGGTAACTACGATTGCTGTTCTTTCAGAAGTACAGGTACAGGCACCTTTATGCCCCGTAAGGGGGCAAAACCTTTTTTGGGAAAGCTCGATGAGTTAAACGAGGTAGACGAAACCCGTATTGAAACTTTAGTGACACAAAAGGATTTACCACAAATCCTTGAAAGTATTAAAAAAAGTCATCCATATGAAACACCGGCCTATGATATCTATCCGCTGGTGACGCCGGAATCCATGGGATTGGGGCGAGTGGGAGACCTTGAAACTCCCATGGCCCTGAAAGATTTTGCCCGGTATGTCAAAAACATTTTAAGCCTTCCCTACCTGAAAATCGCCGGAGATCCTGAACTGAAAGTGGAAAAGGTTGCTGTTTGTTCGGGAAGCGGCTCCGGTTTAATGAAATTATTTTTCGCTTCAAAGGCTCAGTGTTATGTCAGCGGAGATTTACACTATCACGATGCCAGGGATACTGAGGCTTTCAACCTGAGCCTTCTGGATATCGGTCATTTCGCTTCTGAACATATTATGTTGCAAATGCTCGTTCAAAGACTGCGACTCGTAATGGAAGAAAAAAACCTTGGTGTTTCAGTAGATGCTTGCGGGCTCGAAAAGGATCCATTCAGGATCATATAGATTAAAAAGTCATTATATTATTTTATATTGGAATACACCATGAAGTCGATACCTAAAGAACAAATTGATACGCTTATACGGATTCAGGAACTTGAGAAACAGGCATACCTTTTTAATGCCAAGCTCAATGAAATTCCCAAAAAGTTAGGAGCTTTGGATTTGAATTTGGAAATATCCAAAGAGGCTGAGAATACGATGGAATCTGAGTTGAAAGATCTTAAGAAAAAATATCGGGCCATGGAAGACGAAACTCGCTTCAGCCAAGGTCAGGAACAGAAAAATCAGGAAAAACTCAGATCGGTCAAAACCAATAAGGAATATCAATCATCTTTGAAAGAAATCGAGGATCTTAAAAAAAAGATGTCTGCAATGGAAGACGACATGCTTTTGGTTCTTGAACAGATTGATCATTTTGAGTCGTTAGTTTCGGAGAAAAAGAAAGAAACCGAGACCTTATACCAGAAGATAGCTATGGATAAAAAGGTAATCCAGGCAGAAGCCGAGGAAGCAAAGAACAACCTGGCTAATATTAAAGGCAAAATCGAAGAATCAATAAAAGTGGTCGATCCGGTTCTTTTTACCAGGTATAACTGGGTACAGCAAAAAGTTGGCAGGCTTGCCATTGTATCGGTTGTCAAATCGGTGTGCCAGGGCTGCCACCTCAACATTCCTCCCCAGATGTATAATGAACTGCACAGGGGTGACACCATCAGGTTTTGTCCTCATTGTCAAAGAATGATATACTGGAACGGCGGGTCAGAGCAGCATAAACGATCGCCGGGTCTTGAAGCCGGCCCGGAGGAAAGTCCGAACACCAAAGGACAGGGTGCTCCGTAACACGGAGTCGCGGCAACGTGAAGGAAAGTGCAACAGAGAGCAGACCGCCGGGTTGGTCTCGTAAAAGAGGCTATGCCGGTAAGGGTGAAACGGTGCGGTAAGAGCGCACCAGTTCTCCGGGTGACCGGGGAAGCTTTGTAAACCCCACCTGGTGCAAGACCAAATAGGGAAACGTTTGAAGATGGTCCGTCTGATAGTTTCCGGGTAGGTTGCAAGAGATGGCAGGTAACTGTCATCCAAAGAGGAATGATCGTTGCCTGATTTCGGGGTAACCCGGAATCGGGAACAGAATTCGGCTTACGTGCTGTTTTGACCCCATTTTAAATGTATGATGATTTTTTAATATGACCAAAGATTATATATGGATGTTTTAAAAAATGAGTGTTAAAAAACCCGGAAACGACCTTTCCTTCAAAGAGAAAGCCAGGGTTTTTTCCCATGATTACTTAAAGCTGTGCAAATACCTGACAAGCCCTGAGGCTGAAAACTATTCATTTACAAAAAAGCTGTTTTCCAAGTTGATCTCCACATCACAGCTTTTGGAGGACTTCCTGGATTTTCATGGAAGTAAAAACAATAAGCGCTGGTACTTTTACCGCGAATTATCAGCGGCAGTTAGACATTTAAGTCTTGGAGGTTATTCACAAAACCATATCAGCAATCGTCTGAAGTTTTACGACCTTCCCGACATTTTGGAGTTCGAGGCCTCAGGTCAGGAAACACAGGACTTTTTAACGTTGTCTTTGAGAAAACTCGCTGCGGTCATTTTGGATACAGCCCGGAAATTAGAAATTCCCATTCCCGGTGACTGTTTCAGCTATAACGATTTTCCCGGCGTAACCACCAATGAAATTCTCGATTATGATATTGACGATGTCAACCGGGACCAGCAAAAAAAAAATATTGTTAAAATCGCCAGCGAATTTTTGTCCATTGCATCCAATTTCGATCAGCTTGGCCTTTACGAGCCTCTCGGATTTGAAGAAATCCTTCAGATCGTTCCTGATAAAGTTAATGAGGTCGAAATCAGACGATTTGAAATGGTGGTTCACAACCTTCAGTCATCTTTTGACACCTATGTGATTCATGGTGGTTTCCGGTATGGGAATCGGAAACTTAAACAGCTTCGAGGCTATTTTTCGTGTGTATTTCATTTACTTCAGATTATTGGCCGGCTGTTGCATTTTTATGAGCGGCACCTTTATGAAGCCGGGTATAAAAATATCTACAAAAAGGTTCAGGTTCGACTTTCAGAACTTGTTGTCCCGGAAACGCTTCTGGACAGAACCATCAATTACGGTCTCTTTTATGTTTGCCATTATCTGAATATCGGTAAAAAACTTGCTAGGGAGATCTTAAATGAAAACATTGAACGGTCATCTATTCGGGTGGGTATTCCCGTGAAAAGAGGTTTTCATTTGCGACCCAGCCTTCTTGTGGCAAAAATTGTACAGGAATTTGGCGGCCAGGTAGAAATGTGCGTCGGGGAAGATCGCTTTGATGCCAGCAGTGTCCTTGATATCCAGTGGGCAGGCGGAAAAATTGCCAAAGAAAATATCAAGGAAGTTATCTTTGAGGGAGACACAAGAGCCTTGCATGATATTCAAATTCTTGCCACCGTGAACTATGGTGAAGACACCATGGGAAAAGACATTCCTCTTCCCAAGGAGCTAAAGTATTTAAGATCTTAAAGGAATCCTTTCACCAGTGAGCATTCTCTGTGCTTCAGCAATTATTGTTGCCGCGGGTAGCGGTGTTCGGATGAAAAGCCCGTTGCGAAAGCAATATCTGCTTTTAAAAGACCGTCCGATCCTTGCTCATACTTTATCTGTTTTCGAAAAATGTGCGGTGATCAGCCGTATCTGTCTGGTGGTTCCGGAAAAAGATTTCACTTTCGTTCACAACAATATTCTGGACCATTGCTGCAAAAACAAAAAAGTTATTCTGGTCTCAGGTGGAAAAGAACGGCAGGAGTCGGTATTCAACGCTTTGGGTGCTTTGAGTGATGAAGAAAAATTTGTGATTGTCCACGATGGTGTCAGGCCCGTGATTGCGCCCGAAATGATTGAAGACTGCTTGAAAGGTGCCGTTGAATATGGCGCTTGTATCATGGGGCTGGCTGCAAGAGAAACCATCAAACAGGTAAATCATGATCATTTTATTCAAAAAACCCTGAGCCGTGATACCTTATGGATAGCCCAGACTCCCCAGGCATTCGAATGTGATTTGCTTCGAAAAGCCCATCATAAAGCAAAGGCTGAAAACTACCAGGGCACAGATGATTCTTCCCTTGTGGAGCGCTTGGGCATTAAGGTCAAAATGATTGCCGGAAGCCCCTATAACATCAAAATTACTACTCCGGAAGACCTGTTTTTGGCTCAGAATATTCTGACCGGATCTGATATGCCTTAAAGTGATAGCAGGTTAAAATAGAAGTAACTTAATGGTGTCTATGACTTCTTCAGGTGTTTTTACGAAAACCAGTTGCCCCGTTTTCCGGTAATTGTCAAATCCCGTGCCGGGATTAAAATCGAGCAGGATCACTTTTTTTCCGTATTTAAGAGCCAGGGCGATTTCCGAAAGGGTTCCAGCGCCACCCGGACAAGCAACCACAACATAGCTTGAAAGCACATTGATACAATTCCGGGCGCTTCCCATACCTGTTATAATCGGTATGGAAACATAAGAGGATTTTCTGTTATCATGATCATCCGGCAGTATCCCCACGGTTAACCCACCATTTTCGAAAGCACCTTTGGCAGAGGCCTCCATGATACCGGAATTTCTTCCGCCATTTAAAAGAACCCAACCCTCCAGTGCAATCAAACTGCCCAGATGGTAAGCGTTTCTTTCATCCACCGGCTGAGCAATGCCGCCTCCCATAACACCGATAATGAATGTTTTTTTCATGCGAGTCCTTTTTAGATCATCAATACCCTTAAAACAGGAGGCGCCTTGATCATCGGCTCCCACGAAAAAATTCCGGACAATGGGACATCATGCACTTGGCGAACGTCTGGCCGATAAAATGGGTGTATTCAGAGTCAAGGAAGAAAAGTTGTCAGATCGCTTGATATCCAGCTTGATAGCCTCTTTATCGACTATAAAATATTTTGAAATGACATCCACGATATCTTGCTGAAGTTTGGAGATAAGTTCATCGGAGACTTCAAGCTTGTCGTATACCAATGCAAGCTTGAGCCGCTTTTTAGCGGATTCTTTACTTTTTTCTTTTCCAAACAGCTTTTTGAACCATCCTTCGATCATTGCTTCTCCTTATTTGTTGCGACTCAGCCCAAAGCCGATTTTTTTCCAAAATCCTTTTTTGGCCTGTGGAACTTCTATAGGCAGATCCGCATTGCCATTTAAACGCAAGGCAACACGTCTGAAAGCCTGTCCGGCTTTGGATTTATTGTTTTGTATCAGATGAGCGCCCGTATTGGTAGATACTATCACCGATTCATCCATGGGCACCAACCCAATTAAATCGATGGATAGCACATCCACAACATCCTCATGACTGAGCATATCTCCTCTTTCCACCATTTCGGGGACAATTCGATTGACCAGCAATTTCGGTTGGACAGATTTTGCGTATAAAAGCCCAATGACCCGATCTGCATCTCGAACCGATGAGACTTCCGGAGTGCAGATGACTATTGCCTGATCAGCACCAATTACTGAATTTTCAAACCCCTGTTCAATACCTGCGGGGCAGTCCAGCAGCACAAAATCAAATTCTTTGCGTAACAGAACGCAGAACTTTTTCATTGCCGCTGGTGTAATAACATTTTTATTGTCACTCTGTGATGCCGGGATTAAAAAAAGATTATCTATTTTTCGATCTTTTATCGCTGCCTGCTGGGTTTGACACTTGCCATTAACAGCATCCACAATATTAAAAACGATTCGATTTTCAAGTCCCATAACCACATCAAGGTTTCTAAGACCTATATCCATATCGACGACTGCAACCTTTTTACCTTCAAGGGCAAGTGCAGCACCGATAGAAGCCGTAGCAGTTGTTTTTCCCACTCCGCCTTTTCCTGATGTGATAACGATGATTTTTCCTTCCAAGGGTCACCTCATGTCATTAAATGTCCTTACTGTTTATTTCCCTATCGGACTTTCGGCCAGGGAAGACGTCCGAAAGGGTTTGCCTCGATATAGTCTTCCACAATAATCGTCCCATTCTCCACATGGGCAAACTCCAGATACTTTCCTGAAGATTCCGACGTTCCGGCTGCTACATAACCGGCAATTTGAATCTGGGTCGGCTTGAAGTCCAGCGCAAGAATGATGGATTCCGTGTTGCCGCGCTGACCAGCCCATGCTGTGCCGAGAAGATTTCCCAAAATCAGTATATCACCGCCGGCAATTACCTCTCCACCGGGGTTAACATCCCCCATGAGCAATAGATGCTTTCTGGCGTTGATTTTCTGTCCCGATCTCACACGTCCGGTAAGCATGAGCACGTCACTGCTGTGTTGATACCAGGAGCGGTCCAAATCTCGCTGACGAAGTCTTATTTCCGAATTGGAAATATTGTCGGGGGGTAAGGAAACCGAGCCGACCTGATAATTTTCCTTAAGAAATTGCCCCAGCAACTCTACCAGTTTATCATTTTCTCCGCGTATGCCGCTATCGATGATCACCCGTGCACCTTTTGCAAGATGATCCAGTTTTCGAAAAAGAGTGTCAAGTTCTTCCTTAAGCTCTTCAGTAGATCTGGCTGCATCGATGGTAACCCAAAGACTATCGCCTACGCCCCTTAACTTTGCAGCCGGATTTTTTTTCTCACTTATTTGTGAATTTGAATCTTCCATATTTAAAAAACAAATAATTCTGATGGTTAATATTCAGATTGATATATATTGTGTGTAAATGGTGACAAGTTACAGCATTTTTGACGGTTAAGTATAAAGAAGGTAGATTTGTGTGTCAAGTGAGAAAAGTACGCAATATATAGTTAACTAAAAACATTGGTTTCTTAAAAATCTGGGTTTTTCTATGTATGAACCACTTGTCCTATTTTTTTAATAAATTACAAAAATGGGGCTAATAAATTTTCATACGAATTTCATCGGCTATGTTACGGACATTTTCCATCACCTTTTCTATGTCCATAAAAAGGATTTTTCTATTTTCCATGACGATTTTTCCGTTAATAATGACTGAATCGACATCGCTTCCTCTTGCAGCATATACCAAATGTGATTCAGGATGATACATGGGGGTCAGATGAGGTTTTTTTGTATCGATAACAATAAGATCAGCTTTTTTTCCGGGTTCAAGGGAACCGATTGAGTCTGAAAGTCCCAATGCACGGGCTGAATCGATGGTGCACATTTTAAGTACGGTTTTGGCATCCATGACCGTAGGGTCACCGGTGCTGACTTTATGAAGTTTTGCAGCAGTATCCATTTCCAGAAACATGTCCAGATTGTTGTTGCTGGCGCAACCATCGGTGCCGATACTCACGCATACACCTTTTTCGAGAAGTTTTGGTATGGGAGCTACACCTGAAGCCAGTTTCATGTTGCTTTCAGGATTATGGGCGACTTTTACGTCAAATTGACCCAACAGATCCATGTCTTCATCTGTGAGGACAACACAATGACATGCCAGAAGATTGGATGTAAGCACTCCAAGATCGGCCATATGCCTCACCGGAGTATTTCCATAGCGATCCTGTATTTGTTTTACTTCACTTTCGGTTTCCGATAAGTGAATTATAAGAGGAATACGGTTATCAAGAGCTATTTCTGAAGCCTTTATTAAAAGCTTTGGCGAACAAAGGTAGGGTGAATGCGGCTCAACCGCGATGGTTACCAAGGGATCATCTTTCCATTTTTCGATGAGCATTTCAGTGTATTCGAATCCTTTTTCAATCGGGCCGTAATTCGGGGACGGAAAATCATAAAGGACTTCTCCGACCACTGCACGGATACCTGCTTTTTTTGCGGCGATGGCGACGGCATCTTCGAAAAGGTACATATCGCTAAAGCAGGTCGTACCGGACAAAATCATCTCAGCACAGGCCAGAAGCGCCCCGTAAAATACCTTATCATGGTCAAGACCGGCTTCTGCGGGAAAAATATGCTCGTTGAGCCAGGTCATTAAAGGGAGATCATCTGCCAAGCCCCTGAAGCAAGTCATTGCGGCATGGGTGTGAGCATTTATCAGACCGGGCATCACAATACCACCGTGGACATCAATTATTTTTTCAGACATATCCGGGGATGAAAGATTTGCCATAGGCCCCAGGCTGATTATGCGATCATCTTTTATGGCCACAAAACCAGGGTCGAATTTTTGTTCCCTGGAATTCATGGTCAAAACCAGTCCGTTAATTATCAGGATATCCGCTAAGTTCTCGCTCATCGATTCCCTCAATTACCTGCTTTATGATGGTTTCCAGTTTCGGAGCCGTGTTTTCCGCAACAGCAATAATTTCTTCAACGGTTGAAGGAACGGGGTCGTCCGGATTGTGAACGTTGGTAATGATTGACAGACCCAGTACACGTATAGACCCATGAACAGAAGCGATTACCTCCTGAACCGTTGAAAATCCCACAGATTCCGCACCGATTACCCTTAAAAAGCGAACTTCAGCGGGAGTTTCCAAAGATGGCCCCTTGAGTCCTGCATACACTCCTGTTTGCATTTTAAATTTTTCTTTTTTCCCAATTTTTTTTGCGAAGGATAAAAGGCGTCCATCGTAAGCGCAGGACATGTCCGGAAAACGAATTCCCCAGCTTTCTTCATGGTAACCGATTAATGGATTTTCTCCGGTCAGATTGATATGATCGGAGATAACCATGATATCTCCAGCAGAAAATGAAGAATTCAGGCCTCCAGATGCATTAGACACGATCAGAATTTTTACACCCATTTCCTGCATGACACGGACAGGGAATACAACCTCTTTGGGAGAATACCCTTCATACAAATGAAAACGCCCCTGAAAGGCCATGATCTCTTTTTGTCCATGGTGGCCGATCAGGAGCCGGCTTAAATGGGTTTGAACTGTAGAAACCGGAAAATGAGGTAGTTGGCCATATTCAAAGGAGTGGGACACATTCATGAACGCAACAATATCTTTTAACCCGGTTCCGGTCAAAATAGCAATTTTAGGGCTTTTACCTGATTTTTCAATGATAAACCGTGCCGTTTCGGTCGCTTTATGTTTTTGGCTGACCATGATATTTATTCCTATCGATTTTCAAGGGTTATTGAACTGGTCTTAAGCAATCCTTAATTTGTCTGCTTGACATTAGTTCCGGGCAATAATAAAATTTTATATGCTAATTGAAATCAATCCCATAAATCCGCAATCCAGGCTGATTCAACAGGTGGTCGATATTTTGAAAAAAGGAGGGGTGATCGCCTATCCCACGGACACCTTTTATGGAATCGGATGCGATATTATGAACAAAAAGGCCATCGAAAGAATCTATCTGATAAAACAACGGCATAAAAGCAAGCCCTTCAGTTTTATTTGTGCAGATCTCAAAGACATCAGCCTGTATGCAAAAGTTTCCAATTATGCTTACAAAACCATGAGACGACTCCTTCCGGGTCCTTATACCTTTATCATGGAAGGTACTAAGCTGGTGCCCAAAATGATGCTGACCAAAAGAAAGACAGCGGGTATTCGGGTCCCTGACAATCAAATCTGTATCCACCTGGTTCATGAACTTGGAAACCCAATATTATCAACAAGTGCTACAGATCCGGAGGGTAAGGTTTTTAACAGCGCATCTTTTATCCACGATTTTTTTGGTAACAGGCTGGATGCCGTCATTGACGGCGGCCCTGTGGTCGGTGAACCCTCAAGTGTTATCTCATTGATTGGGGACGAGCCTGAAATTTACAGAAAAGGACTGGGAGATGTGGATATTTTCGAGTAAAAAATCAGCCCATTGAATCAGGGATCAAATGGCAAAAAAGGCCGTTTCAACATTGAAGCGGCCTTTTTTTATTTAATTAAACAACAATCGCGGGTAGCTGTTTTAAGGCTTTTCGTTTAATTTTTCCTGAAGATTTTCTCTTAAAATCTCACCAAATGCCGATGTTGCGGGTCCCATATTATTGACATAATCTGACAGAATCCCCTGTTCATCATCGATTTCAAGGCGCTTGATGGATAGGCCGATTCGTCTTTCATCACTATTGATATTCATTACCTTGGCGGTAATGACATCACCCATTTCGAATTTGCCCACAGGAGTTTTAACCTTCTCTTTGCTTATTTCAGAAACATGAACCAATCCCTCGATCCCTTCTTCCAATTCAACAAAAACCCCAAAATCGGTAATATTGGTTACTGTACCGGTAATTTCTTTTCCGACTTCATATCTCTCGGAAACTGTTTCCCAGGGGTCGGCCTGAAGCTGTTTGATTCCTAAAGAGAACCGCTCGTTATTTTTATCAATATCCAGAACGATAGCCTGCACCAAATCGCCTTTTTTATATAATTCAGAAGGATGTTTGATACGTTTTGTCCATGAGACGTCGGAAATATGAACCAGTCCGTCAATACCTTCATCAATTCCGATAAACAGCCCGAAGTCCGTAATATTTTTAATCTTACCTTCGATGGTAGTCCCTACAGGATATTTTTCACTGATGACATCCCACGGGTTTGGTACCACCTGTTTCATACCCAATGATATTCTTCGACTCTCAGGCTTAATGTCGAGCACCACCGCACTAACTTCTTCACCAACGGATACGACTTTTGACGGATGGCGAATCTTTCGGGTCCAGGACATTTCAGATACATGGATAAGTCCTTCAATGCCTTCTTCCAATTCAACAAATGCACCATAATCTGTCAGACTGACCACTTTCCCGGTGATGCGTGATCCCACCGGGTATTTTTCAGACGCCGATGCCCATGGATCTTCTGAAAGCTGTTTCATACCCAGGGACACACGTTCACGTTCCAGATCTAAATTGAGTATCTTAAGGGTAACTTTGTCTCCAACCGAGAAAAGCTCGGATGGATGTTTGACCCGACCCCAGGATATATCGGTAATATGAAGAAGTCCGTCCACACCACCCAAATCGACGAAAACACCATATTCCGTGATGTTTTTGACAACACCTTCCACAACCTTATTTTCCTGAATCGAAGACAATGTGTCGGTTCGCTGCTGCTCTCTTTCCTCTTCAAGGATAACCCTTCTCGATAGAACAATATTGCTTCGCTTTCGATTATACTTGAGAATCTTGAAAGGAAGTGTCTGCCCGACCATTTCATCCAGGTTACGAATTGGTCTCAGGTCCGCCTGTGAACCGGGCAGGAATGCCTGTACCCCGATATCAACTGAGAATCCACCCTTGACACGGCTTTCAATGGTACCATTTACGATTCCGTTTTCATCGTAGGCTTTCTTGATATCCTCCCAGACCTTAACCTTGGCTGCTTTCTCTTTAGATAGAACGACGACTTCATCATCTTCATCCCACCACTCTACCATCACCTCTACACTGTCACCTTCTTTGGCGGTGTTATTGCCGTCCTCATCAATAAACTCCCGAATGCGAATCTGCCCTTCGGATTTATATCCGATATCAACAAGGACATAATCCTTATCAACTGATATAATTTTTCCGATAACGACCTCACCTTCCTGGAACCGCTTGAAACTCTCTTCATACATGTCCATGAGAGCTTCCATGTTTCCACCGGATTCCAAAAGTTCATCATCGCTATCGGTTTCTTCCAAATGTTCCTCTACCTCCGAATCCATCTCGGATGTTTGTGTTTTCAGAGTTTCCGCAGAATCTGAAACCTCATCTGCCACATCCACATCACTTTTGGTTTCGTTGTTTTCCAGATCTGATTGATCTGCTGAATCGTTTTTTAGTTGCTCTGTCATTAAAAAAATACCCCCTTAGCCTATTTTAAATTCTCACTTTTAATTTATCGTGAGATAATCGTATAAGTATATCAGCGGATTTTTAAAAATCAATATTTATTTTAAAAATCATTAAAAAATATACTGAAGCATTTTTTCCACGACTTGTTCGGCGGATAATGTTGTGGAATTGATCGTGATTGCGTCATGGGCTGCTTTTAAAGGGGCCACGTCTCTTGAACTGTCATTTTTATCGCGTTTTCTGATCTGGATTTCCACTTGACTGAGTGTCTGTGAAGATCGAAGTTCAAGTTCATTAAAACGTCGTAACGCCCTGGTTTCCACTGAGGCATCAAGGAAAAATTTTATATCCGCATCCGGAAAGACCACGGTTCCCATATCACGCCCCTCTGCAACCACATTTTTTTTTTCTCCAATTTCACGCTGTAAACTTAGGAGGGCTTTTCGAACAACAGGTTTGGCAGAAATTTTTGACGCCATCATGGAAATTTTTTCGGTCCTGATTTTGTCGGTCACATCCTCACCGTTGCAAAACAACCGAAAAACTCCATCTCTTTGAACAAAATTAATGGTGAGTTTTCGGCAAAGCTCCTCCAGATCATGATCGGATGACACTTTATTTTCAATGACCTTAAAAGCAACGGCCCTGTAAAGAGCGCCTGTGTCCAGATACCGGTAACCTAACCTGTTCGCGAGATTGCGGCTTACTGTAGTTTTTCCGGCCCCGGCCGGTCCGTCAATTGTAATTAACAAGGATTTCATTTCTCAGCCGGCATTTCAACTGCCTTTTTTCCTTCTTCAAGAGCGTTTAAATTCAATGATAAAAAGTTATTCTTATTGACGAATTCTTCATGGACACAATGCCGAAGTGTATCAAAACCAACAATTTTTGACCGTGCAACAAACGCTCCCAGCGCCACAATATTGGCAGCTCTTACACTTCCCAATTCCTTGGCAATGGAGGTAACCGGCACCTTAATGACATCGACATCTGTCCTGCCGGCATCAATCGAAATTAAAGACGAGTTGATCAAGACTATACCGGCACTTTTTACCACCGATGCAAATTTTTCAAGAGAGGGCCGATTCATGGCCACCAGATGTGATGGATTACGAACCACGGGAGAACCAATCGGTTTGTCACTGATCATCACGAGGCAATAAGCAGTTCCACCGCGCATTTCAGGACCATAGGAAGGAATCCATACCACTTCATGACCTTCCTCCAAAGCTGCATGTGCAAGAACCTTTCCGCACATTAGAATTCCCTGGCCTCCAAAACCGGCAAACATGACTTCACTTTGCATCTTCACCTCCGGATATACTCTCGGGTGTCTTATATTCACCCAATTGGTAATAGCCCAGAAGAGTATTTTCAGTCCACTCTACTGCTTCTGCCGGGGTCATTCCCCAGTTGGTGGGACAGGTGCTTACCAATTCCACAAAACTGAAACATTGATTTTCCAGCTGATAAGTAAAAGCTCTCTTAATCGCTTTTTTAGCTTTTATGATATATTTGGGTTTAATGACTGTCTGACGTGTAATAAAAGCAGGAGTTTGAAGAGCGGCCAAAAGTTCGGCCATTTTGATAGGCATTCCCACATCCTCAACATTACGTCCGAAAGGAGAAGTTGTCGTATGCTGACCCGGCATAGTTGTCGGCGCCATCTGGCCCCCGGTCATACCATATACGGCATTGTTGACAAAGATGCTCGTAAACTTTTCACCACGGTTTGCGGCATGTATAATCTCCCCCATTCCAATACTGGCCAGATCTCCGTCTCCCTGATAGGTAAAAACGATCAGGTCCGGGCGCACCCGTTTAATTCCAGTGGCCATGGCGGGGGCTCTTCCGTGGGCAGCTTCCTGAAAATCAAAGGTAAAGTAATTATAAGCCAACACCGCACACCCAACCGGTGCAATGCCGACACAACGTCCCCTGAAACCAAGTTCATCGATCACCTCGGCAATCAGGCGGTGGATCACCCCATGGGTGCATCCCGGACAATAGTGGGTATGCTGATCGGAAAGGGATTCAGGCTTTTGATAGGTCTTTCCCATGAATTTAGCACTCCTTATTGTTTCTGGCTCTGACTAAACCAGAGATTTTACAACTTCCATAACCTTTTCGGGCGTAGGCACATTTCCTCCGCACTCCCCGTACCAATGCACGGGTCGTAATCCCTGTACGCAACGTTGCACATCTTCCACCATCTGTCCCATACTCAGCTCAATGCTGATCACTGCCTTACAGGTTTCTTTGGACGCTGCTTTAAAAACAGCCACTTCCGGAAACGGAAAAAGGGTCTGGGGCCGAATCATACCTACTTCAAATTTATTTTCCTTCAAATGATCAATGGCTGTCTTGCATACCCTGCTCATGGTTCCATAGCTAACGATCAGCACCTGATAAGGGCTATCGATGTTATAAGGTTCAAAAAGGGTATCTTCTGTTTTCATCCTCTCATACTTGGCTTTCAGGATAAGATTGTTTTCATTAAGCTGATTCGGGTCCAGAAACAAGGATTTGACCAAATTGGGCTTGTTGCTGTTTCTAAATTGCATGCCATTGGTGGCCCATTCATCTTTTTTGGTGGGCTCGGTTTTCAAATAATCCGGAAATTCAACCGGTTCCATCATCTGTCCGATTAGTCCATCACCTAATATGATGACTGGATTGCGGTATTTTTCCGCCAGCGGAAAAGCCCTCATAACCATTTCCGCAGCTTCCTGAACGCTGGCCGGCGCCATGACCAGCAAATGATAATCACCGTGCCCGCCACCTTTTGTCGCTTGAAAATAATCTGCCTGTGAAGGAAGAATCCCACCCAAACCAGGACCGCCTCGCATAATATTGACAAAAACCGCAGGGAGTTGTGCTCCGGCAAGATAGCTCAACCCTTCGGACATCAGGCTGATTCCTGGACTGGATGATGTTGTGAAAACCCGTGCCCCCGCACCGGCAGCCCCGAATATCATATAGGATACCGCCACCTCACTTTCAGCTTGCAGAAAAACCCCACCAACTTCGGGAAGTCTGTGTGACAGGTACTCAGCCACTTCTGATTGAGGTGTGATGGGATAAGCAAAATAATTGAGGCAACCTGCCCGGATAGCAGCCTCTCCGATGGCTTCATTTCCTTTCATTAAAACTTTTTTACCCATTGGTTCCTCCCAATATAATCATGCTGCAGATTCCTTGCCCTCTTCGATGATGGTAATGGCCACATCCGGACACATTATGCAGCATTTGGTGCAATATATACAATCTTCGGGTCTTGCCTGATATGCCGGAAAATACCCTTTTGAATTCACCTTATCGGATATTTCAAGAACATTCTTCGGACATATAACGACACATAACCCGCATCCTTTGCATCGATCAACATCAATGATATGCTTGAAAGCCATTTTCAACTCCTTAGAGCTCAACAAAACAGGCTGAGCTGAATTAATCATTAAACCAGTTTAACAGCCTTTTTCCAGGGAGGAACCAACTGTCTCTCGATTGGAAGCACCGGATGGGAAAACCGATTATGATCCAGACTGGACAAGAGATCAACCGGAGCAGTAATAAATTCAACCTCCAATCCCGTTTTTTCCGATAACTTCACAACAAAATCGTATCCTTCATGGATATGCTCCCGGGTTGTTTCATCCATCAGGTTGGCATTTCCAACAAGACCGGTAATTGGCCTTTTGGCGGCCTTTTCAATTTCTCGCCTGATTTTGATACACCCTTCCAAAGTTTCCGTAAAAGGCCTGAAAGGATTAACCACCTGAAGCATCCTTAAAGACTTGTTTTTCAGTGCATCACCCAACGCGGCCAAAACCATCGCCCCATCATCATTTCCTCCGGCATCAAGAATTGTCAGCGTGCTGGGATTTTGAATCAGTCCGGCCACATCCGGGCTCAAAATAGGAAGGTCAGCATGGAAATATTTCAGGGGGGGAATCACAATATCAATACCAAGAACTGAGAGACTTTTTCGTGCTTCACGGGTTCTGAAATATGGATTAATCAGATCCAGGTCAGCCATACGGACATCAATACCGGCCCGTTTTCGGTTGACGGCAAGATTGATAGCCACTTCTGTCTTTCCACTGCCGTAATTTCCGACAATGATAATAATCCCTTCGATATTTATTTCCATGGTAACACAACAAAACTTATGGACAGCAATAAAATGGTTAACAATACACCCGGAGGTTACTGAATCCGCTAAGAACCTGCAACAAATCTTTGTATTTTCTATTCGTTAATTTGTCAAGCCAAGATCAGCACGCACAAAAATTCTCGGTGAAGGTTACGGCAGTAAAATGTTTAGTTAAATTTAAATCAAAGGCATTGAATCATTTTTTATATATCAGAATTTTGTCGTCATTTCAGGTAGTTTGTGGCATAATTATCAATTCGATGACATTGGCGGATTACGATGTCTAATCATCCGGACAAATCGATAAATCGCAACAATACCGAATATCGCACCCCGGACCGGACAAACCGCTATAGTGCGCCGGGTGCAGCAGTCGTTTTTTTCAAGCTTCAGCCTGATGCTAATGGATCATTAAATACCGAACTCAAAAAGGAGGGACTTTTATGGAGCCACTCTGTTTCATTCTCATGCCATTTGGCAATAAAACCGACGCCTCGGGCAAACAGATCGACTTCAACGCCGTTTACCAGGATCTCATTGTCCCGGCCATTTTGGAAGCCGGTTAGGAGCCGATCCGGGCCGACGAGGAGATGACCGGAGGAATCATTCACAAGCCAATGTTCCTGAACATCACCTGGGCAATGCACTGTCCCATGTCAGAGAGGTATGGGAACCGGACGACCGCCCGGAACCTGCGCCTGATCCGGGAGGCGCGACAGGCCAGGGATGATACATTCGACTGGGCGGTTGATTTGGAACGAGTGCTGTTGACCAAGGCCGGAAAGCAATAATATAGGAGTTAAACCTTCTTAGTGGCTGGATTTATTTTTTTTCTCTCTTAATTGATCGGATAAAAGAACAATGACCGTTAAAACAGGACTGGAAAATTTATATCAACATCCAAAAACTCATTTAAAAAATTACCGCTTAGGCCTCTTGTGCAATCCTTCATCCGTGGACAGACAATTGGTCCATGCACGAATGATAATTAATCAACTTTACCCCGGACAACTCAAAACGCTTTACTCACCGCAGCATGGCTTCTATGCTGAAAAACAGGACAATATGATAGAGTCTTGCGATTTGGTGGATCCTCACCTGAATATTCCGGTATTCAGCCTTTATGGAGAAACACGGGTACCGACACGTAACATGTTCGACGCAATAGACTTTCTTATCATTGACCTTCCGGATGTGGGGACTCGGGTATATACTTTCAGTACAACCGTTTCTTATTGCCTTGAAGCCGCTAAAAAATATGACAAAAAGGTTTTATTACTGGATCGCCCAAATCCTGTAGGAGGCATGCTTGTTGAAGGAAATGTCCTGCATCCGGACTGCCACTCCTTTGTAGGAAGATTCCCCGTTCCCATGCGCCATGGGCTCACGATGGGGGAACTTGCTCTTCTCTACAATGAATATTTTGGCATCGGTTGTGACCTGGAAATTATTCCTTTAAAAGGCTGGCGGCGGAATATGCTTTTCAAGGATACAGGCCTTTACTGGGTTGCTCCTTCACCTAACCTACCCACGCCCGATTCGGCTTTGGTCTACCCTGGTCAGGTCATCTGGGAAGGAACCAATGTTTCGGAAGGAAGGGGAACCACACAACCCTTTGAATTTTTCGGAGCGCCCTTTATCGAACCGGAAAAAATTCTCAAATTTCTCGGCAATCATAACCTCCCGGGAGCCATACTCCGTGAAGTGACTTTTGAACCAACTGCCAATAAATGGAAAGGAGAGATATGCAGGGGATTTCAAATCCATGTAACCGACCATAAACGTTACCGCCCTTATGAAACATCCCTGAGACTATTGCAGGCGGTAATATTGGTCTATAAAAATGAATTTGAATGGAAACTGCCACCTTATGAGTATGAATTTAAAAAACATCCCATCGATTTAATAATAGGAGATAAAAGCCTCCGCCAAAGTCTTGAATCAGGGATGGAACTTGACCAATTGAAATGGGTATGGGATGAAAACCTGGAAAAGTTTTTAACCATAAGACAAAATGTATTACTGTATGCATGATATCAGGATATATTTGTCAGGATCAAATGCTTTATCATATCAACTCAAAAGGTTATAGGGCCCTGCGTGTTAGGCCAGGGCCCCTAAAGCCTTTGCGACAAATAGTCCCTTTTTAGGCTTTGCCTTCTTTCATTGTCTCAAGTTCGGTTTTCAGTTCTTCAATTTCTTTCTTGTATTTTTCAACATCTTCTTCTTTTTTGGGAGTTTCAACAGGCTCGTCTTTTTTCCATGTGTCTTTGAGCTCGTCAAACCCTAAATAGAGGGCCAAACCACCGCCCAGCAGAAGCATGATCGGAATAGCACCGGCTAACAGCTGCAAAAACGGTTTCCACCAAATGGAAAGGCCAATGAGACCTAATACAGCTCCTACCGCCCCACCTATTAAAGTCTTCATAAAACTTCATCCTCCTTTAACTGAAATTTATTGGTTTGATCTAAACATTCCCAAAATTATCAAAGGTACAGAACTCATTTCCCTGAGATGCCAAGCAAAACCACTGCATCCTGTAGAGGCACAAGCAAACCGAATGACCCTGTGCAGTCTGGTTAGTGGCCATAAAAAATATGTATCAGCCACTGAATTTTGTTGAGGCAATAACACAACAAATTAAGTTACGCAAGCTTAAATTTTATTACCATATTTTATCAGAGACAATCAAACATTCCTGAAATTGACCATTGATATATATCAAGAATCCGGGAAATACAATATGACTATTAAAAAATATAGCAGGCTTGATGTATTAAAAAAAATCATTACCATTTTCGACCAAAACACGTTATAAACATGAATAAATAAATGATTGGAAAGGAAAAAACAAGGATTGATTATGACAAAATCCGACACTACAGTTTCTTTGGCTCATAAATCGATCTTTCGCCGATGGATCGATGCACTTTTAAAAGGCACACATCATCATTTTTTTTGTTTTGTACCTGAGCGCCCCGGCTATTTTTCTTCACTATTTCTGAGGCTTTTTTTTAGTGGCATCAAAACAGACAAGGAGCAGATTAATCAGATTAAGGCTCTTCCAGATGACGCCGTGATCGTTTACACAACTCCGTATAAGAGTTATTTTGAATTTTTTTATTTTTTCACAATATATCAACAGGAAAAACTGCCTTTTCCCCAACTTGGATTTGATTATCGATTCTTATCGATTCAGCCTGTAAGCCGAATTTTCAGAGTTTTTTTTGCTCATGTGGATTATCTTCTCAGATTTCGTAAACGACTAAACCCTTATGAAAGCGGATATGCCAAAGAAGCGCTTCTTAATGGGCAGGCCGGATTTTTAGCCCTGGTGGAAGAAAAAGGATTTTACAAAAGATTTGTCAAAGCCAAAACAGACCCTATCCGATATCTTATTGAACTTCAAAAATCAGTAGAACGGCCAATTTTTATCATTCCACAGTTGATGTTTTTCAGCAAAAAACCTCCTCATGCCATACCAACGCTGATGGGTATCTTGTTTGGACCCGAACAAAAACCAGGAAGGATAAGAAAAATTGTCGCTCTTTTCAAAAAACCCGATAAAATTTTCGTACAAACATCTCAACCGCTAAACCTTCATCAGTATTTGGAAAAACCTGAAAACAGAGATTTATCAGTTCAACAGCTATCGTTTATGTTAAGACGGCTACTATTGGACCAAACCAATCGTCACCGCCAGACCATCACAGGTCCGGTGTTAAAACCCGTTGCGGAGCTAAAGGAAAGTATCCTGACCAGTAAACAATTGCGATCCTTCATGGAACATCATGCCCAAAAACGGGATATCCCAATGTATAAGGTATACAAAGAAGCCGATGGATATATCGATGAGATCGCTTCAGACTTTAACCTGGGGGTTGTCAAATTCGGCGAGGTCATGATCAGATGGTTTTTCAACCTCATGTTTGAGGGAATATCAGTCAATTATGATGTCCTGAACCGTGTTAGAACGAAAGCACAAAAAGGTCCACTCGTTCTGATCCCCTGCCATAAAAGCCACATCGATTATCTGATGCTTTCTTACATGCTGTGGACCCATAACATGCCCTGCCCCCAAATTGCCGCAGGCAAGAACCTTTCATTTTGGCCTCTTGGTCCATTTTTCAGAGGTGGTGGTGCTTTTTTTATCCGAAGAACATTCAGAGGAGCTGTTCTTTACTCCCGTGTATTCAAAGAATATCTTTATAAGCTGCTTGAAGAGGGATTTAATATTGAGTTTTTTATCGAGGGGGGAAGAAGCAGAACTGGAAAACTTCTTATGCCTAAATTAGGCCTTTTATCCATCCTTATCGAAGCTCATAAAAATGGCGCCTGCGAAGACCTTATTTTTGTCCCAATCTATATAGGATATGACAGGATTTTAGAGGAAAGCGCATATTTGCAGGAAATAGAAGGGGGTAAAAAAGAAGATGAAAACATTTGGCAGCTTTTCAAAGCTCGCAGGTTTTTAAAAAAGCGTTATGGGAAAATTTATCTTAAATTTCAGGAGCCTCTCTCTTTAAAGGAAACACTGGAAGAAAGAGGAAAATCTATCCGGGATATGAATTCCAAAGAACAGAATACCCTGGTTAGAGAACTGGGTTATCGGATTTTAAACGGAATCGACAGGGCGTCAGTGGTCACTCCCCATGCACTGGTGGCAAGCGCTCTTTTAAACATGCCCAAACAATATTTCAGTTACGATGAATTTATAGAACTTGTTGATATATATATGATTTATCTCATGTCACAAAACGCTACTTTAGCCGATACTCTGTTGTACGAAAGTGTTTATGCAATCGAACAGGCTCTGGAATCTAATATCAGCCGAAAATTCGTGGAAAAAACCGCCCAAAGTCCAACACCCATAGATGCTGAAAGCGATGAAAAAGAAGTGCTTCCTTCCGAAAATCGGTATCGGGTTATTGAAAATAAGCGGGCCAATCTCGAATATTACAAAAATAACAGCATATCTTTTTTTGTTCCCGCCGCATACACGGCTCTTACAATTCTTGGAAAAGATGCCTTTCAATTTTCAGCCTCGGATCTGCACTCGGGCTATAAATTTCTGCAGGATTTTTTTCAAAACGAGTTTGCCCTCGATGTGGATAAAACACCTGAATATTACATCAGAAAAACCATAAAAATTTTTATTGACGAAGCCATCATCATACCCCACCCGACGCTTCCCGATAGCTATAACCTGACCTCGGCAGGATATCGTAAGCTTAAAGTTTTTGCGGCCTTTCTTAAAACTTTTTTCGAATCTTACTGGATCGTTTTAAATTATTTCATCAGACAACCACCAAAAGAACTCTCCCCAAAGGACCGCTTAAAGAAAGTGCAATCAAGAGGAAACCGGATGTACAAGCGAAGGCTGATTGAAAGGCCTGAAGCTCTTTCAAAAATCTATTTCATGAACGCCCTGGATTATTTCACCAACCAGGGAATAAAAAGCGGCGAGGATAAGAAAAAAATAGAGTATTATTTCGAAATAATCCAACGGTATTTGAATCTGCTTATATAAATTTATCGGGATTTTGACTGTTATGAAGGCCATCATTCTTTCTGCCGGTCTGGGTACCAGGCTTCTTCCGCACACCCAACAAATTCCGAAACCGCTTTTTTCCATAGGCGGTACACCGATACTGGAAATTTTGATCGAAAGCCTTGTCCGGGCCGGATGCCGAAGCCTTACGATCAACACACACCATTTAGGTGATAAAATCGAGGATTTTTTGTCACAAAAAAAATTCGGCATCCCGATAAAATCTTGTCACGAACCTTTCATTTTAGGTACCGGGGGGGCTATAAAAAATGTGGAATGCTTTTGGGATGACACCCCTTTCATGGTGATCAACAGCGATATTGCCACCAATATAGATTTCAGAAAAGTTTATAATTTTCATCGCAATAACCGTTTTCCAGCCACTTTGGTTTTGACGGATTCTGCTCGGTTCAATACAGTATCCTGCGACTCAGACGGATTTATCACTGACTTTTATGTTCCCAAAGATTCGGATCACCACCTTTCCCCAAAAAAACGATATACATTCACCGGTATTCAGGTACTTAATAAAGAGATCCTGAATTTTATTCCCAAAGGATCATTTTACAGCATCATTGACGCTTATATCAACCTGATGAAATCAGGCAGGAAAATCAAGGCGTTCTTTGCCGGCAGGTCCTATTGGAAAGATATCGGCACTCCGGAAAGATATCGTGAAGCAGTCCTGGACCGGATGATTCCGGAAGCTTTTTTTAAAGCATTTTTGGAATATCCTGAAAGTCCGCCGATAATGACTCATCTCAAAGGTGATGGCTCCGATCGGGGTTGGTTTCGACTTAGATCCGGAAAGAATACCCTTATCCTTGCTGATCACGGAATCCACACAGGGAAAGAACCTGGTGAAGCTGATGCATTTGTTAGGATCGGCCTTCACCTTCACTCCCTGGGAGTACCCGTGCCCCGGATTTTTCATGAAGATACCTTTTCAGGCATGGTTTTCATGCAGGATCTTGGGAATATGGACTTACAAATGGCAGTGCTCAAAGAAAAAGATTCGGACACCATCGAACGGCTGTATGAAAATGTTATCGTCAGCCTTTGCCACATGTGGAGGGAAGGAACCAGAGGATTTAACCCGTCATGGGCATATCAAACCACCCATTATGACCGTGAGCTTATATTGGAACGGGAATGCCGATATTTTGTAGATGCCTTTTTACGCGGTTACCTGGGACTCAATATCAGTTTTGAGGATCTTGCACCTGATTTTGTATATCTTGCTAACCGAATACATGAATTTTCCTATGATGGATTCATGCACCGGGATTTTCAATCCCGAAATATCATGGTCAATGGCAGGGACATTTTTTTTATCGACTTTCAGGGCGGCCGAATAGGACCAATCCAGTATGATCTGGCATCATTGCTTATCGATCCTTATACGGCCCTTTCACAGACAATGCAGGGGCAATTATTAAAATTTTGCACCGATCATCTTGGTGCCATTATCTCTTTTTCAACCAAACGCTTTCAAAAAGGCTTTCAGTATTGTACCATCTCCAGAAATTTACAAATTCTGGGTGCCTTTGGCTTTTTAAGTCGTGTTAAAAAAAAAGTCTGGTTTGAAAAATACATTCCTCAAGCGATGAATACATTGAAAAACAACCTTAATGTTAATTTTAGAAACGATGAATTCAAACTATTGAAAGCCACGGTAAAAAATTGTTAAATAGGAGGTAAACTTATGAACCGCATTAAAATCATGGTTAACGGTCTTCCAGGAAAAATGGCCGCCGGCGTTGCCAAAAACCTCTTAACCGATGAAAGGTTTGTCCTGATCAATCATTCGCTCACAGGCCCTGAAATCGAACAATTGGTGTGTGATATTTATTCAATTTCCGTTCACCTGGTCAAACCGGACATTCGCAACCAGGTAATCGAGAAAATCAAAGAGGCCGAGGGACCATTTATTTGTGTGGATTATACCCATCCCACCGTGGTTAACAGCAATGCAGAATTTTACTGCAAACACGAATTGCCGTTTGTCATGGGAACCACAGGAGGCGACCGCATTAAATTGACAGAAACCGTTCAAAAGTCAAAAATTCCCGCAATTATCGCACCCAATATGGCCAAACAGATCGTTGGGTTTCAGGCTATGATAGAATACGCAGCCGAGACTTTTCCGAATTTATTTACCGGATATCGCCTTGAAATCAAAGAAAGCCACCAAAAGGGCAAAGCCGACACAAGCGGTACCGCCAAAGCCATGGTAGGCTATTTCAACAAACTGGGATTAGAATTTACACCAGATGAAATCCTGAAAGTCCGTGACCCGATCATTCAAAAAAATGAGATGAGTATCCCTGAAGAATACTTGAGCGGCCACGGCTGGCACACCTATCAGTTGACTTCACAAGACGGCACGGTTCGATTTGCTTTCACGCACAATGTAAACGGAAGAGAAATCTATGCTCAGGGAACATTGGATGCGGTGGCTTATTTGCATAAAAAAGTTACCGACGGGGTCAGGGGTCAGGTATTTTCCATGGTCGAGGTACTGAAAAGCACCTGATTTTATTTAAACGGATCAGTATTATCATTCTGAGGAGGCCAGCCATTGTGTCTGTCAGTTGGCTCGAAATCATTGGCCGCCGAAAAATCTTTCCGTCCTGCCGGTTACCGCAAAAACCCCGGCCGATGAAGAATCTTTCGTTTGTGCGGCCACGGTGTTTCCCTTTACCGCCTTCCAGGTCAAACCTGATGATTGGTGCCGGCTTGAAACCGGAGATTCTTCGGTCGCCTGCGGTATCCGGGAGCATTTGGCAAGATATTGTCGTTTCAGGCTTCGACTCGCTGCGTGCCGCTCCCTCAGAATGACAGGCATATAATGATTTCCGAACGTTGAAGCACGAATTTAGAAAAACCTTAAGCTATCGCACATACAGCTTATACCTCATGCCTTATACCTCATGCCTTATACCTCTCTCACCAAAAATTGAGAAACACCCCTGATCATCTGTTGCGCATCCTGATATTGATTTCGAGCCTTTCCAGGGCCAGTACCACAGCGTCTTTGACCCTGGGTGACTTTGCCCCATAATCTTTCAAAAAGCCTTTGACTTCAGGGGCTTTTTCCATCCCGGCAATCGGGGTGATACCGGTAATAACACGCTCCAGGTGCAACGGGTGCATATTTTCCAGTTGCTGAAGGTTTTTGACAAACCACTCCCACAGCATTTGTTCCGCATAAGGATTAGCACCCATTGCCGCTATGGGCATAAATTTATTGCGACTGGGAACATCACTTAAGACAAAATCAAGGGCTTTATGGATAAGTTCCGATTCCCTGAAACAAGCCAGCCCTGCCAAAATATTCATCCGCTCATGCTCACTTTCGGAAACTCTAAATCTTTTTTGCATGTATTCCAGTGCTTCATACCCATGGGTTTGTGCTCCGATTTGAAGCACTGCTTTCATGATATCCGGATGGATACTCTCTCCTTTTAATAGTCCTAAAAATCGATCGCGGCCAAAAACTTCAGCTTGTTCCCAACCGTAAACATAAGCATGCCAAAG
>JAABTQ010000010.1 GCA_011389745.1 Desulfobacteraceae bacterium
TATCTGCCATACCATGCAGGTGAACCCCTGGAAATCATGGCCGAAAGGGTTGAAGAAATTCCCATGAACCATGGTGAAACATTGCTGGTGGTGGAGGATGAACCGGCAATTATGAAGATGAGTAAAATTATGCTGGAAAATCTCGGTTATCGGGTGCTGGCTGCAAACACACCAACTAAAGCCATACGTTTGGCCCAAAAACACTCCGGTGCAATTCATTTGCTCATCACCGATGTGGTCATGCCCGAAATGAATGGTCGCGATCTGGCAGATCAAATGCATAACCTTTATCCGGATATCAAGGTTTTGTTTATGTCCGGCTATTCATCCGAAGTGATTGCCCACAGGGGTATTTTGAATCAGGGCGTGCAATTTATCCAAAAACCGTTTTCGAAAAAAGGCATCGCCGACAAAATACGACAAGTGTTGGTGCAGTCATAGATAGTTGTTTACCCGTTGATTTCACCCATTGCATATTGTTTGGTGTACTCTTCAAAGCGTTTCATGACCAGAAGGGTCTGTTCACAAGGTTTCTTGTCACCTATGATGATGTCGTCAACCTGAACTACCGGAAGGATCTGCTTATTGGATGAAGAAAGAAACGCGCCTGTTGCTTTTGTAAGTTCATCCATATGAATTTCACGTATCCGGACTTCAAATTCATGTTCGGCCAACTCTAAAACCACCTGTCTTGTGATTCCCGGAAGGATTTCCTCTGTACCCGGGGTGACCATTTTGCCGTCGATGAACACAAAAAAGTTGCTGGTGGTGCCTTCGCGCAGAATTTCATCCCGGTCGGTGTAAACAGCCTCGACCGCTTTTTTTTGATAAGCCTCTCTCAAGGCCAGAATAGCCGATAAATAGTTTAGGCTTTTTGCAGCCGGTATTTGCCTTTCTAATGGAACTGTGATGATTTTAACGCCGTGTTCATACCATTTTTGCGGGTAATGACCCACCTCGGTGACCATTACAAGCAGACGCGGTTTTCCACAAGGGGTGATAAAATCTTCGGTTTGTCCTCCGGTGACCACGATTCTCACATTGGAATCTCTGTGATCGTTTCTCTTCAGAGTTTCAATCACAATATTGTGTATTTCTTCAAGGCTTGCCGGAAGTTTCAAACCGATGCTTTTTGCAGAATGTTCCAGGCGCCTGAGATGGTCTTTTAAGTGAAACGGTTTTCCCCCGTAGGTTCTTAAAAAGTCGAAAATACCATAGCCCCGAAGGATTGCCAGGTCATTGACCGGAATCGTGGCATCTTTTTCCGGTAGAAATTTTCCGTCAATATAAAAAATGTTATTCATCCGATGTTTCTTTCTTATGCAAAATGATAAAGGAGGGGTTTGAGCTGGCCCGAATGTTGATGGATAATATATAAATGTTCGACAAGTTTGTCAATTTACTTGCTGAACAGAAAAATAATCCTTTGACAACATATCTTGGTAAAGTATAAAAAAGAAAAAATAATTTCATCTGAGGGAAAGGACCGGCTAACCAAAGCCATACTAATTATACTGGTTTTTATTTCATCCATAGAATTTAAACCGCTTAGCATAAAGGAGGAAAAACATGTCGGATTGTATCTTTTGCAAGATCATCAAAGGAGAAATACCATGTTTTAAGGTCTACGAGGATGACAGTGTATTGGCTTTCGCGGACATCAACCCCATTTCGAAGGGACATATCCTGATCATTCCCAAGCGGCATATTGAAAACATGTGGGAAGCCACCGAGGAGGAACTGGTGACTGTCATGCGCACGGCAAAAAAGCTGATCCATGCTATCAAGGATGCTATCAATCCCGAAGGTGTTGCAGTGCTTCAGTTAAACGGAAAGGCCGTCAACCAGGTGGTTATGCACTACCATTTTCATTTGATACCCCGTTCAGAGGGTGAGGGCAAGCTTTCCATGACCGAATGGGAACTCATTCCCGGTAATATGGAAGAAATCAAACAGACCGTCGGAAAAATTACGGCTGCCATTAAATGATATAAATTCAGTGTTTAATCACGTTCCCATGCGGTGCGTGGGAACGTGAAAAAACCCCGGCTCGTTGTGCGAATGAATTCGCACCTACAGCTTCTATACCGGCCCTAATTTTTCTTCTATGGATTTCACTTTTCCGGTAAGACGACCGGAATATCCCCGGCGATAATCGACCTTGAGGGTCATATAAATCCGGCTGCTATCCTCTTTTATTTTCTCAAAACATCGACTGACAACCCTCATGACATCTTCCCACTCACCTTCGATACATGTGCCCATGGGACCCGTCTGGTGATCCAGGCCGCTTTCCCGGATAATTTTAACCGCTTTTGCCACATAAGGGCTGACACTGGACTCCTTATCCACCGGAAAAATTGAAAAATCAACAATGACACTCATGATTTATTCCTTTAATGGCTTAACATCATGGCCGCTTCGTGAATGGTTTCAGAAAGGGTAGGGTGGCCGTGGACTGTTCGGGCAAGATCCTCGGCACTCGCTCCGAATTCCATGGCCAGTACACATTCAGCGATCATATCCGATGCCCTGGGACCAAGAATATGCACTCCCAGGATACGGTTGGTTTTTTTATGCGCGATAATTTTGACAAATCCCTCCGTCTCTCCCATGCACAGGGCGCGTCCGTTTCCCGTGAAAGGATATGTGCTTTTTACATATGAAATACCCCGCTCTTTGACTTGTTCTTCGGTAAGTCCCACACTCGCAGCTTCAGGCCATGTATAGGCGATAAAAGGGATTGCATCATAATTGACTTCTCCCGGAAGACCTGCAATACACTCTACAGCGGCAATGCCTTCGGCAGATGCTTTGTGAGCCAGCATGGGACCGGCTATGATATCTCCGACGGCATATATAGAGGGGATGCTGGTCCGATATTTTTCGTCGACAATGACATGTCCGGTTTTTTCATCGGTTTTAATTCCCATATCTTCCAAACCCAGCCCACGAGTCAAAGGTTTTCTCCCAACCGCCACCAATAACCGGTTAAACTCGAAAGAATCCTCTTTACCCTCTTTTTCCACTTTGACGTTAACAATGTCTTTAGCCACTTTTGCTTCAATAACCTTGGTCTTCAGTTGGAAATTCAATCCCTGTCCGGTCAGAATTTTCTGAAGACGACGGGCTACCTGGCCATCCAAAGTGGATGCAATGCCCGGAAGCATTTCAATGACCGTCACTTCAGCACCAAGTCTTCGCCAGACCGAACCCAGCTCAAGGCCGATATATCCGCCACCCACAATGCCCAGATGGTTGGGAACTGAGGATAAGGAAAGGGCGTGGGTGGAACTGATGATTTTATCCCCATCAAATTCCAGACCCGGGACCTGGATGGGCTCGCTTCCGGTGGCTAACAAGATCGCATCGGCCTCATAAGTTTCTTTTTCATTCTTATCGAATTCTTTTTTGACTTCCACGCGATCTTTAGCAATAAGGCGGGCAACACCCTGAATGCCGGTTACCTTGTTTCTCTTAAAAAGTCCCTCAATACCATCGGTCAGGGTCTTGATCACCTTATCTTTTCGGTTCATCATGGTTTCCAGGTCAAGGGTGATCTCGCCGGTGCCTACACCATGCTCTTGAAAACGGTCTTTTGCCATGTGAAAGTACTCACTGGAATCAAGAAGAGCCTTGCTGGGAATACAACCCACATTTAAACATACCCCGCCCGGACGGCTGTGTTTTTCCACGCAGGCCGTTTTCATACCCAGTTGAGCAGCCCGCACCGCAGCCACATAACCACCGGGTCCGCTTCCGATAATCATCAGGTCAAAGCGCTCTTTTTTTGCCATAACTATATCTCCAGTAAAATTCTTTCGGGGTCCTCGATGAACTCCTTGATTCGTTTCAGAAAAGTAACCGCTTCACGTCCGTCCACAATTCTGTGATCATAGCTCAAAGCCACATACATCATGGGCCGTATGACGATCTCGTCATCGATTACCACGGGACGCTTTTCTATTTTATGCATGCCAAGGATTCCACTTTGGGGATAGTTCAGGATAGGTGTGCTCAGCAATGAACCAAAAACCCCTCCATTTGTGATGGTAAATGTTCCGCCTTCCATATCGGAAATTTCAAGGCGTTTTTCTTTAATTTTTTTGACAAAGTCCACGATGCTTTGTTCGATCCCGGCGTAGCCAAGACGGTCTACATGTTTGATGACAGGTACCACCAGTCCTGTTGCGGTTCCGATTGCCACACCGATGTGATAATATTTGTGGTAAACAATATCGTCACCTATAATGGATGCGTTGATTTCGGAAAATTCTTTTAAAGCCGACACGGTGGCTTTGATAAAAAAACTCATAAAACCCAGATCAATACTATGGGTTTCTTTGAATATTTCTTTGAAACGTGAACGAATGTTCATGACACGGCTCATGTCGATTTCATTGAACGTGGTGAGCATGGCGGTGTTTTGTTTGGATTCCAGAAGCCGGCTTGCAATGCGTCGGCGAATGGGACTCATGGGTTTTCTCTCGACCTGCTCATCCGAGGTAGGTTCCGTGGTTTTGTCAGGTGCTGAAACTTTTTTTTCTTTGGAAATCGTTTTCGTGTCAACTTCCTGAGACTCCAGATGAAGAATCACATCTCCTTTGGTAATTTTGCCCCCGGGCCCTGTTCCCTCAATTTTACCGACATCAATATTTTTTTCGGACACAAGCCTTCGAACAGCCGGAGATAATTGCTGCTCCTGGTTGTCTTCCTCATCTTTTCCCTTTTTCTCTTTCCCTTGTTCCTGACCTTTCTCTTCTGCTTTTTTCTTGTCTTTGTCCCCTTTTATAATCGTTTCGCCCTCTTTGACTTCTTTGTCTTCTTTTTTTTCTGTCGGTTCCTCCTGATCCTTTTCAGGTTCAGGCGATGTCTTTTTTTCTTTTTGATCCTTTTCGGATTTGCCTTTGTCTGCAGCTTCCGTATCGATAGTCCCTATAACCTGTCCGATAGATACTGTTTTACCGGCCTCAACTTTGATTTTTAGAACTCCATCTGCTTCGGCCTCGATTTCCAGAGTCACCTTATCGGTTTCAATAACATAAAGGGGTTCATCTTTTTTAACATGGTCCCCGTCCTTTTTGAACCACTCCGCTAACAGCGCCTCTTGTATGGATTCTCCAACACCGGGTATTTTGATTTCTATTGCCATTTTCGCTCCTTATGGTTTTTGACGGAGAATAAAGTTTTCATAATCAACCTGTTGCATTGGAATTTCCAAGAGGTCCAACGGCTTGCGAGAGGATATCCTCCTGTTGTTTTCGATAGAGTTTCGGAAAGCCGGTGGCCGGACTTGCCGAGGCATCCCTTCCGATGTAGCTGAAATTTTTTTTCATCAATTTGTTGAGCCTGTGCCTGACAAAACTCCAAGCACCCATGTTTGATGGCTCCTCCTGAACCCAGAACCATTCCTTTGTTTTTTTGTATTTTGAAAGTACACTTTTCAGTGATTTTTCAGGGAAAGGATAATATTGCTCCAAGCGCACGATGGCAATGTCGTCGTCGTCACGTTCCTGTCTGCGGTTTAAAAGTTCATAATATATTTTTCCGCTGCATAAAATGACACGCCCGGCTTTAAGCGGTGGGTCAGGATCATCGATGACCTGTTGAAAAGATCCTTTTTCCAGATCTTTTATGGAAGAAACAGCCAGGGGATGCCTGAGCAGGCTCTTTGGTGTCAGAATCACAAGAGGTTTTCGGTACTTGACCTTAACCTGTCTGCGAAGAAGATGAAAGTACTGAGAGGGAAGGGTGGGATTGCACACCTGAATATTATCATGAGCGCTAAGCTGAAGAAAACGTTCCGGACGGGCACTGGAATGTTCAGGGCCCAGTCCTTCCAAACCATGGGGAAGAAGCATTACCAGTCCGCTTAAACGCTGCCATTTGGCCTCACCGGATATGATGTATAAATCAATTACCGATTGAGCGTTATTGACAAAATCTCCGAATTGGGCTTCCCATATGGTCAGTCCTTCCGGCTGGGCCATGGAGTATCCGTACTCGAAACCAAGTATTCCTGTTTCGGAAAGCATGCTGTCATAGACCAGATAAGGCGACTGCTTGATTCCCAGATTATTTAAGGGAACATATTTTTCCTCATTATCCGTATCAGTCAAAACACTGTGACGCTGACTGAAAGTTCCCCGGCCAGTGTCCTGACCGCTTAAACGAACCGGAATATTTTCAGCCAAAATCGAGGCAAATGCCAAAGCTTCAGCATTTCCCCAATCGATACCATCGCCTGATTCCACGGCATCCAGACGTTTGTCCAACAACCCTTTCAGTTTTTTAAAAGTGGAAAATTCTTCAGGAATCGTGTTGAGTTGACGGGCGAAAGAGACCAGTGTTTCTGCGGGTACACCGGTTTCCACAGGGTCATGGGAATAGTTGCCATGAAAGCCCTCCCAGGATTCAAAAAATTTTGGAACAGGAAACCCATGGCATTGATTTCGGGCATTATTAAAGGCTTTTTCCAGATTCTCGTTAATATCTTTCTCAATGGATGTCAATTGCTCATCGGATGCAATCCCATCATTTTTTAATTCCTGCGAATAAATCTGGTAAACAGGCGGTCGTTCTTTAATCCGGTCATACATTTTGGGCTGGGTAAAATAGGGTTCGTCTCCTTCATTATGCCCATAACGGCGAAAACAAACCAGATCGACGACTACATCTTTGCCGAATTTTTGGCGATAATCACACGCAAGTTTGGCCACGTGAACGGCAGCTTCCGGGTTTTCACCATGAACATGAAAAATAGGGGACATAAGCATTTTGGCTATATCGGTGGAGTATCTGGTGGAACGGGCATCTTCAGGAAGAGTCGTATAACCGATCTGATTGTTGATGACGATATGAATCGTACCTCCGGTGCTGTAACCTGATAACTGACTCATGTTAAGGGTTTCCGCCACAACGCCCTGACCCGCGAATGCGGAATCACCATGCAGCAATATTGGGAATACACGTTTTTTGTTATCATCGTCTAAAATGAACTGACGAGCCCTGGCAATACCTTCGACAACCGGGTTAACCGATTCCAGATGGCTGGGGTTATTGACCAGGAGCACGCGAAGATTCCGGTCACTGATTTCGATGTCTGCCATGTATCCGTTATGGTATTTTACGTCACCGGACCCGGTAAGGCTATCAGGATCATAACATTGCTCGAATTCCTGAAAAATATCCTCATAGGTTTTTTTCAAAACGTTGGCCTGAACATTCAAACGTCCACGGTGGGCCATGCCGAGTATAATTTCCTCACATCCTTGATCAGCCATTTGAATAAAAAGCGAGTTCAGCATTGGAATGATCGAATCGGCTCCTTCAGCTGAAAATCTTGTCTGTCCCGGATATTTTTTATTTAAAAACTGTTCGAAAAGGGCGGTTTCATAAAGTTTTCTTAAAATTCGATGTTTTGTATTTGTATCCAAAGAAGGTTTATTTCTGATTGGCTCCATGCGTTTCAGCAGCCATTTTCGTTCTTCGGGGTCCTGGAGGTGCATGAACTCCACACCGATAGACCGGCAGTAAGTCTCTTTCAAGTCTTTAATGATGTCTTTCAGCAAAGCTGTTTCATTGCCAAAAAATGCGGAACAGTAGAACTTTTTGTCAAGATCGTTCTCAGAGAGATTGAATGCCGATAAATTCAGAAAAGGATGATCCGTGGGGCAGGCAACAAGAGGATCAAGGCAGGAAAGCAGATGTCCGATGTCCCGGTAGCGATAAATGAGTGATTCTACATGAGCCTGGAGCATAACATGATCTTTTGAAACAAGATTTTCAACCTCCAGGCCATCATGACCGGCCCATTCAAAACCTTTAAAAAAATACCGCCAGTCCGGTGGAACCGATTCGGGATTTTTTTTCCACTCCTTGAACTGTTTATCAATATAGTCAGCATTGAAAGTATCGGAAATGGTCATCATTTTTTTTTCCTCCCCCAGCCCCTCCCACTGGGAAGGGCGTTTTCATTCAAGCACAAATTAATCGAAAATGAACCCTGATGTCAACTGGTGAAGTAAGAAATACATGCTCTGCCAGTCATTCGGAGTTCAGCGTTTTTGAATATTTACTCATGATGAGTTTTTTTGCCTGAGACCAATCCCTTTCAGTGTCAAACATATATTGTGCAAAAGAAAGTGTTTCCTTATTTTTCAAGATGGTAATGATGTTTTCTGTTTCAACTGCTTTCTCAAATAAATTCCATGGGATTTTGGTCGTGATTTTATTTTTTCTGATGGCGATTTGATTATTTGTTAATACCCCATTGCGTTTGGTGCAGGCCTTCTCGTATATTTTTTTCTGTGCATTTCTTGCAGATGCTTTCATCAACCGGAAACCTCCATACATAAAAGCGCCCATGAATAACAGAAGAAAGGCGGCAACAAGCATTTCTAATTGCATTTTATAGATGATAAAACCAGTCATTCCCAACGTTACCACTGTAATGGCAACTGATGATGAGAAGAACTTTCTTTCTTCTAATGCCTTTTGCACTTTAAGAGTGTCTTCAAATGTTAAATAACCTCTGAATCTTATCATAGCTTCCTCGTTGAAACCTATGTAGTCGCATCCAAATCGATATAAAATCAAAATAATACAAAAAAATCCCGTTGGTAATGAGTGGTTTTTTGTGAATTGCAAGCGTATTGTAAGCAGATGCGATTTTAGGTGTCAACAAGGTTTTACGATAAAAAATGTATCGATAACCAATAACCGGCCCCCCACAACAGATTTATAATTTGTCAAATTTACAATAAATTGCTATCTAAGTCCTCATTGCCCTTCACGTGATTCCCATGGGCGGCTATTCGTTCAAGAGGATGAATTTCGGGCCTTTCCGTGGGGATTATTTGATTCATCTGATATGTTTTCTCCCCTGGATGTTGAAAATGCACTCTACTGAAATGGTTGAGGCACGGTTTATCGGATCTCCTGAAAGTATCAAGCGACTACGTAAAATTGCACAGGAACAAGGTATTACCGATGTTTCGGAAAACGTTCCGTGGAGGGAAGCTTTTCCTGAATTTGCAAAAAATTTTCCTGGAACGATTTTGAGCTTTTCGACATTGTGAAGAAATGACCCAGCAGAAGCTCTCCCATATCACCGGAGTTCCCCGGCGACATATTTCTGAAATGGAAAACGGAAACGACCAATAGGGAAAGAAACCGCTAAAAAATTCGCCGTTGCTCTTAATACAGACTATCGATTTATTTACCACACTGGCGTCTGAAAGTAACGCATTGACCATCGATACCCCAGTTGTCGGTCTCGATTTCCTCGATAACCACGATGGTTGTTTGAGGGTTTTTTCCGAGAACATCACTTATCAGATCCGTGACTCCTTTTATCAATCTTGTTTTTTGTTCTTGTGTGACACCTTCTCTGGTTACCTTGATATTAACGTATGGCATTGATTCTCCTTTATTTTCAATATGTTTCGAAACTTATTCGGTTATCCGCTCAGAGGTTGAATCATATGACGTATCCGACCGCTTTCCAGCGCTTCGTGGAAGTCTTCAGCCAAATGTCGACCCATGGCTGTCACCTTTTTCCAGTATGCGATTCGTTCCTTATCCTTTCCATCAAACAGAAAAAAATCATGCCTGTCGGAGATTTTTCCAAAGGGAAGTTTCGAGACAAAATCCCTGGAAGGCGAAATCATCAGGACCGATGCCATTCGGTTTGGATCAGGTTTGCGCCAGGGCAGCTTTTTGTCGAACCATCCTGGAATAATCCGGCCCATGTAATGAGGGTATAATGCGATTTTGTCTTTACCATTCATAAAGTCGATATCAAGGTGGTAGTCAATGATTCCCCCGTCTCGGTAAACGCCCGGAGGTGCGCCGGAAATGTTTTTTACCCGACTCATGACAAGAGGTATTGAACCGGTTGCCAGAAGCGCATCTCTGAAGTTTGCCTTATCCAAAGGCGTTTTTATCACAGGAAATTGATCCATGTTCATAAACGGCGGGATACTTTCAGGATGATAAAACAAGGCGCGCTTGTAAAACCATCTAAGAAGACGCCGATCTATCATATTCAGCAGTGCGGAGGATAAAATCGCGGGAGCCAGAACCGCCCGATGATCCGGTGCTGCAATCGGTTTGCAGTATACCGTCATAAAATTAAGCCGAAGATAAGGATGATTCAAGATTTGATGAATGCCGGAATCTTCAAGGAAGGTATTCATGATTCGGATCGTTTCACGGGTGACTTCCGCGGGGGTCGGTTTTTTAGAATAGGTCTGGTGAATATAAGCATCCTTAAACCTTCGGATTGAATCCAAAGGATCTTTTTGTGACAGGGCGGCAAATCGCCAGGCGCCGATTGAAGAACCGATCAGAAATAACGGGCGGGTTCTCCGGGTCATCCACGATGAAAAAATGAATTTGTCCAAATGATATAATATCAGCCATTTGGGACCACCTGCCGCACCGGCCGCAACTTCGACCATATCCGGGTCAAGCCCCCCATCCCGAACTAATGAAAGTGCTTTTTTCCCGGCAAATATATCAAGGTTTGAAGGCATGGTATTCTACTAACATTTTGATTTAATATCATATTATAGAATTGAATCAGCTTCTTTTAAGGGATTGTTTTTTAGAAAATTCACAATTGCTTTTTCGTAAATTTTAAAATCCTCTATGTTTTCATGAAGTATTGTATATGTAGTTTCATTGTCAATTTTCCAGTATAAATGTACGAGTCGGTTTCTGTATTTTGCCATCATTATCAGGTTCTCACAGAATTTATCATCGATGATACCGATTTGTTTCAGTTGTCGGAATATATCCGAATAGGTTTGAGGCATTTCAACGGGAAACTGAAACTGATATATCGATAGTATTCGGTTGCCGATATTTAGACAGCTTTCGATGGCCAAATGAAGAAACCTTTCCGTACTTGCATAAATGATCGGATTGTCTAAAAAATGAGCTTTTTCATATTTTTTTGCATCCAATAACAACAAGTAGTAACGTTTGAGGATCTTTAGGTGTTCCTTGATGCGTTCATCCATTATTTATAGCCTATCCCTTTTAAAAAGGCGTCATCGAATTGATTTTGATAATAGCTGAAATCCAGGTATCTTTTGACCACGAGTTCATGAAAATCGATTAATTCTTTTTTGTTACCTACCAGGAGAAGTTTTCCTGATCTGATAATGTTATAGCAAAAATGTATGGGTGCATCGTTCATCACGACAATATCGATTTCGTCAGTATGAAATATGTCACAAAAAATGCCGATAAGATTCAAATGCTTGGTAAAACGATTTTTTTTTGTCAGTTTGCCGGATAGAAGTATGCCGAAATCAAGGTCGCTTAAGGGTTTGAGATCATCTTTCGATAGGCTTCCAAAAACATAAAGAGCAGTTATTTCCCTGTCGACGGATAATTTTTCCACGATCACGGAAATCTTGTCTTTGACATCCGATGGGATTTTTTTTCCTTCTCTGATCATCTTGATTTCACATAGAGAGGTTGCTTATTTTGTCATAGATTATGTTGGTGTTTCAATAATGATGTTTCAACCCAAGGGTCTCTTTTTGTCGCAGAATAAATTCAAATATCTATCCATATAAAAGTCCGTCATAATTATCAAGGTCATATTGACATAAAAAGCCCATAATGTTAGGGCGGTATTGAAAAAAACCAACCCTGAAAACCAATCCGTATGAATAATAATTAACGGACAAGAATGATGAGGAAATAAAATGAAAATTGCTCAATTTATTGATAAAGGTTGGATTAGACTTGGACTTATCCTGGACAAGGTTCTTCAGCCGATCAATTTTGATGGGGATATGATGGAATTTTTGAAAAATGGGCGACCAGTTCAACCCATAGGGCCTGCTTTGGCATTATCAGAAGTGAAACTGGCCCCGCCGGTATCTTGCCCTTCCAAGATCATTGCCATCGGTTTAAATTACCTTGATCATGCTACAGAAGGAAAGACAAAAGCTCCGAAAGTGCCGTTGGTTTTTGCCAAGTTTTCTAACAGTATTATTGGTGCGGCGGATACGATTACCTGGAGTGAGAATATTACCCGAAAAGTGGATTTTGAGGCTGAGCTGGCTGTGGTTGTCGGCGAAAGGATCCGCAATTGCCCGGAAAAAAAAGCCCTGGGGGCCGTCTTTGGCTACACATGCGCCAATGATGTCAGTGCCAGGGATCTTCAATTTGGAGACGGTCAGTGGGTCAGAGGAAAATCTTTAGATACTTTCTGTCCTATAGGTCCATGGATAGTCACTTCGGATGAAATTTCCGATCCACAGTGTCTGAAGATTGAATCCCGTTTAAACGGTGAAGTGATGCAAAGCAGTGACACCGAAAACATGATATTTCCGGTTTCTTTTCTGGTCAGTTTTATGTCACGCCATTTTACCCTGTTTCCGGGGGATCTCATATTGACCGGCACCCCTAGCGGGGTGGGTACTTTTCGGGAACCGTCCGTTTATATGAAAGATGGCGATGAGATTGTCGTGAGCATTGAAAGAATCGGCGATTTGAAAAACCAATGCCGTGTCACATTTTAAATAGCAGTGCTTGAATGAAAAGTCCATAATTCCCTCTCCCATCGGGGGAAGGTCAGCTTTCCAATAGATTGACCTTGATATTTAATAAAAAAATACTTAACAAAAGACAGGTTGATTAAAACATATATCAAAATATATGGAGATTAGAAAATGGCAACATTTGAAGAAAAGAAGGGTTCCGGTGGTACCGGTTCATGTGGAGCAGGCGGCGGTTCAGGTATGGCCTCCAAGTTTCAGGATCAGATGATTGAGAGTTCTCTTTCCAAAATTAAAAACAAACTCATTGTCATGAGCGGAAAGGGTGGTGTGGGAAAAAGCAGCATTGCCGCAAATATCGCGGTTGGGCTTTCCCAAAAGGGTTATAAAACCGGTTTGATGGATGTGGATCTTCACGGGCCTAGTATCGCGGGTATCATGGGCGTTGAGGGGCTTTTGGAAATTACCCCCGACAAATTTGCCATTCCCAAGTTGGTAAATGGGCTTAAGGTGGTTTCCATGCAGTCGCTGTTACACAAGGAGGATCGTGACAAGGCTGTTATCTGGCGAGGTCCTGCAAAAACCGGGGTAATTCGCCAATTTATAGGGGATGTTCAGTGGGGAGAACTGGACTTTTTGGTTATCGACTCTCCTCCCGGAACGGGGGATGAGCCGTTGAGTGTGGCTCAAAGTGTGCCGGATGCCCAGGCAATTATTGTCACCACGCCACAGGATGTGGCGCTGTCGGATGTTCGAAAATCAATCAATTTTTGTAAAATCGTCAACCTTAAAATTTTCGGTTTGTTGGAGAACATGGGTCCGTTTGTCTGCCCGTGTTGTGGAAAGACCATTGAACTTTTTAAGTGCGGAGGTGGTGAAAGGACTGCAAGGCAGATGGGTATTCCATTTTTAGGTACCATCCCCTTTGATTCCTCGGTGGTTAAGGCCTGTGATATGGGAACTCCGGTGATGGACCAGGATATCAAAGGAGAGTTTTCAAAATCTCTGGATGAAATTGTCAATCTTATCGAAAAAAGACTGGCCGTATAAATAAAAAACCATGAGCAATGAAGAAATGTTAAAGCAGGGGCTTATGGTTATTGCTCTGGAGGCCCGGCTTAAAGGTTGTAAAAATGTGATCACTTTGGGAGTCAGGCCTAATTTTTCCGATTATGGTCCGGAAGAATCCGAGCTGATAAAAAAAGCGAAAAAGGTTTATTACCCGACCGGTTTTTACGCTGATCTTTTTGACGCGGCAGGCAAGAATATATTTCCTAGTTACCATACCTATAAATTTTCTCAGGATAAGATCAAACAAACGGCGGTGTTTGATCTTTTAGATATTCCCCATCCCCGCACCCGGGTTTTTTACGGCAAAAGGCAAAAGCAAAAGATCGGTGAATATTTTAACTATCCTTTTATCGCCAAAATCGCAAGGGGTTCGGCTATGGGACGAGGGGTCTTTCTGATAAAAAGCCGACAGGACCTGAATGTCTATTTATCGCTCGGCGGCCCTGCTTATATCCAGGAATATTTGCCCATAGACCGTGATCTTCGTGTTGTCGTGATTGGAAAACGTGTGGTTCACGCCTATTGGCGGATAGCACCTGCTGGTGAATTTAAAAGTAATGTGGCTGCGGGTGCCGGTGTATCTTTTGAAAAAGTCCCCGAGGATTCCATAAAGCTGGCTCTTTTAACCGCTAATGCCTGTGGCTGGAATGATGTCGGCATTGATATCTGTTGCCATGATGGTCAGTATTACGTTTTGGAGGGCAACATGAAATACGGAAAAGAGGGATTTCGCCAGGCAGGTATTGACTACTTGAAATTGATGGAGACTTTGATTGAAAATGGAGAAATTTGATGAAAAATTGTCAGATATTATCTATGATGCGGAACTGGATGGGATCAGGACTGCCCTGAACCAGAGGGAATCCGCGATTCTTTCCCCTCTGGCGGCGTTTAGTTCTTCATGCTCAAGACGAAGGGAAGAGGAAGAACTGATTAAAGGATACCGTCAAAGCTTTTCCCTCGATGTTGACCGGATACTTCATTCCCTTGCCTACACCCGCTATATTGACAAAACCCAGGTCTTTTATCTGATTCAAAACGATCATATTACCCATCGAATGCTCCATGTTCAGCTGGTATCAAAAATCGCCAGGACTATCGGAAGATTTTTGGGATTAAACGAAGATCTGATTGAAGCTGTCGCATTAGGTCATGATATTGGCCATACACCTTTTGGTCATGATGGAGAACGGATTTTGTCGGAATTATGTGTGAAAAACAAAATCGGACATTTTCTCCACAACGTTCAGAGTGTGCAGTTTCTGGAAAGAGTTGAGCGAAAAGGCAGGGGATGGAACCTGTGTCTGCAAACCCTTGACGGTATTTTAAGTCATGATGGTGAAATTCATGAACAAAAGTTAAGTCCCCAAAGGATTAAAACCTTTGACAATCTGGATACTGAAATTCTGAAGAAAAAAAAAGACCCTGAACAAAGCCTGGTCCCCATGACCCTGGAAGGGTGTGTGGTCAGGATGGCCGATACAATCAGCTATATCGGCCGGGATATTGAGGATGCCATTCGCCTGAACCTGATCAAACGCTCGGATATTCCAAAATCCTGTGTGCGGCTTCTTGGTAATACCAATGGTACCATAGTGTATCATCTGGTGACGGATATTATTAAAAACAGTTTCCATCAGTCTTTCATTGCTTTTAGCAAAGAGGTTTCAGAGCAGTTGTACCGGTTGAAAGCATTTAATCTGGAACTGATATATATGAATCCCAAGGTAAAGGAACATCTTGGCACAATTCGCCGTCTTTTTGAGATGCTCTTTGAAAGATTTTTAAACGATATCGAGACCCAAAACCACGAGTCGGTGATTTTTTCTCAATTTTTAGAAAACATGTCCCCCGGATATATCAATGGGCATGGTTCCCAGGAAATTGTCAGAGACTTTCTGGCCGGTATGACCGACCAGTACTTTATCATGAATTGCCCTAAACATCTGAGGCCGGAAAAAAATAATTTATAGCCGATAGGTTATGAAAAAATACCAGGAACGTAAATATCGAAATTTGATCAAAAACAGTAGTCTGTTTTTTTTTAAGGCAGTTGTTAAAGAAACGGATCTGGCCGTATATGCAAAAAAGCCCATGGAAAAGCTTGCCAGGGATTCGATATTAAAGCATCGAGGATATTTAGAGGCTTACATTGACAGATACCCGGAGTTTGCCACAACACTGTTACCGTGGCCTTTATTCGAACCCGCCCCGAAGATTGTCAGAGACATGATATGGGCAGGCCACCAGGCGGGTGTCGGCCCCATGGCGGCGGTAGCCGGAGCAGTAGCCGAATATGTTGGAACAGACTTATTGGCACAATCATCCGAGGTAATTGTAGAAAACGGAGGTGATGTTTTTTTAAAAACCAATGGTCCATCCATCGTTGGGATTTTTGCCGGAAAGTCTCTTCTCAATCTTCGCACAGGCATCCGGGTGTATTCGGAAAAAGAACCCGTATCGGTATGTACGTCATCCGGGACTGTTGGACATTCAAAGAGTATGGGGAAAGCAGATGCCGTATGTGTTGTTTCCCGATCCTGCTGCCTTGCCGACGCTTTGGCTACGGCTATCGGAAACCTTGTTTCCATGGAAAGCGATATTCCAAAAGGCATCGAATTCGGAAAACAGGTTCCTGGAGTTCAGGGAATTGTCATAATTGTGGACAGCAAAATCGGTGCATGGGGAGATATTGAGATCGTGAGTATCTGAGAAAATGGTTGAGTTTTCAGGATAAAAAGTATACTCAATTAAAGCCGGTGCTTGAGGTTGGATAGAATTGTCCTGATAATATTAAAAATGTCTAATGCTGTTTAAGGGGGAACAGATCATGAAAAAAACCAAAAAGGGAAAAATTATTTTCTGGATTATTTTTGCAGTGCTAGCCCTTATCTTTTATTTCCAAAACCAGGGTTTTTTCATGACAGACCACAAATTGGGATTAAACCTTTTTTTCTATGCTTTTAATGGTGTCTCAATGCCCATGGTTCTTTATGTTATAGGCTTCTTTTTTATCGGGTTTCTCATTGCCTTTTTCTTTGGTTTGATCGATAAGTTTCGTACAAAAAAACTTATCCAGGATTTGAACATGAAACTCGATGAACAAAATAAAATGCTGACTTCGCAAAAAAATGAGGTAGACAGATTAAGAGAGATTTTGCGAGAAAATCCGGAGATGAAATCCGACGTCAGTGATACCAAAGGAATTGAATCGGTTCCGCGATCTGCGGGTTTTGAAAATAAAAGTTAACAGTATCCAATATTGAACCCTGCCTATGGCTGCTGAAAAAACAACTCCCATGCTCGAGCAGTATTTGGCCATCAAGGGTGAATACGCTGATTCCATATTATTTTACAGAATGGGAGATTTCTATGAAATGTTTTTTAAGGATGCGGAAGTAGCCTCCAAAGTACTGGAAATTACTCTAACATCCAGAAATAAAAACGACAAAAATCCTGTTCCAATGTGCGGTGTGCCTGTGAAGGCAGCCAAGAGCTATCTGGCCAAACTGATAAATCAAGGCTATAAAGTAGCTATATGTGACCAGGTTGAAGACCCCTCCGAGGCAAAAGGGCTGGTCAAGCGTGATGTGGTTCGGGTGATTACACCCGGAATGCTTATTGAGGATGAACTTTTAGATTCCAGCACCAACAATTTCATACTTGCAGTGTGTTATCATAAAAAAACTGCCGGTATCGCTTATATGGATTTATCCACTGGTATCTTCAAAGTTTGCGAATCCGAAGAAGGTTTCAACCAGGTTATCGACGAGGTATTAAGGATCAATCCGAGTGAGGTGCTTATACCCGAAGCCTTAAAAAATGATTCGATTTCAACCCGTATCGCCGATGCTTTGCCGCAGATTTCCATTTCGCATATTCCTGACAGGGCTTTTGAATATGCAAGAGCTCGTGAGTGGCTTCTGGAACAATTCAAGACTTTTTCTCTGGAGGGTTTCGGGTGTGAGCGGATGAAAGCCGGAGTCAGTTCCGCCGGAGCGGTTCTGTTTTATGTTCGGGAGACACAGAAACAGAAGGTGAGTCATCTGGCCAACATCGAACCCTACATGTTGAACCAGTTTCTTATCGTGGATGATATCAGTTGCCGTAATCTGGAACTTTTACAAAATATTCGCTTTGGCAGCCTTCAGGGAACGCTGCTGACTGTTTTGGATAAAACTTCCACTTCTATGGGCGGAAGGCTTATAAGACAGTGGATTCGCTATCCTCTTATTGAGCGGGAAAAAATCCTGGCACGGCTGGACGCGGTTCAGGAAGGTAAAGAAAAAAATGATGTCCGAAAAGCTATCCGTGAACAATTAAAATCGGTTTATGATCTGGAACGTCTGGGAAGTAAAGTTTCCATGGGCCAGTCAAACGCCCGGGATCTGATAGCCCTTAAACGATCTATAAAAAGCCTTCCTGGAATTTTTTCTAAAATAGTGACTCTTGAAGCCGCACTTTTCAGGTGGGATCACTATCCGGAACCATTATACCAATTGGCTGATTTGCTTGAAAAGGCAATCCGGGAAGATGCTCCTCCGGTCATCAATGAAGGGGGGATGATCAAGCAGGGGCATAATGAGCGTCTGGATGAACTGATTCGCATAAGCACGGATGGAAAAGGATTTTTGGCGCAACTGGAGGCTACGGAAAAAAGTAAAACAGGAATCAATTCCCTGAAAGTTCGCTATAACAAAGTTTTCGGCTATTATATCGAAATCCCTAAAACACATTCTCAATCGGTTCCTGATCATTATGTTCGAAAACAGACTCTTGTCAATGCTGAACGCTATATTACCGATGAGCTCAAAATCTTTGAAAATAAAGTTCTTGGAGCCGAAGAGCAGCGGGCAACCCTGGAATATGAAATTTTTAACGGCATAAGAAAGGAAGTGGCCCGGGAAAATAAAACGATTCAGCAAGTATCGCAATTCCTGGCAATGCTTGATTGTGTGATGAACCTTGCGGAAGTCGCCGAACAAAATAGGTACCACCGCCCCGGTATCAATACTGAGGGAATTATTTGCATAGAGGAGGGAAGGCACCCGGTGGTGGAAAAAATGATCACCGGAGAAAGGTTTGTGCCCAATTCTATTAAAATGGATAACCATCAAAGCCAGATTCTGGTCATCACCGGCCCTAACATGGCTGGAAAATCCACGGTGCTCCGGCAAGTGGCTTTAATTGTTCTGATGGCACACATGGGAAGTTTCGTGCCTTCTCAAAAGGCGGACATTTCAATCACAGATCGGATTTTTACAAGAGTAGGCGCACTGGATAACCTGGCTCAGGGACAAAGTACTTTCATGGTGGAAATGGAGGAAACCGCCAATATCTTAAACAATGCAACAGAAAAAAGCCTCATTGTTTTAGATGAGATCGGACGGGGGACAAGTACTTTTGACGGCTTGAGCATTGCCTGGGCTGTAGCGGAATACCTTCATGACTTGAATCATTCCGGTGTCAAAACTTTATTTGCTACCCATTACCACGAATTAACGGATCTAGTATTGACAAAGCAAAGGGTGAAAAATTACAATATCGTGGTCAAAGAATGGAATGATGAAATTATTTTTCTGAGAAAACTTGCCGAAGGGGGCACAAACCGAAGCTATGGTATTCAGGTGGCAAGGCTCGCCGGAATCCCCGAAAAGGTGATTAAACGCGCTAAAGTAATTTTAAAGTGTGTTGAGGATGGCGAAAACAGTCTAAAGAGCCTTGCATCCAGAGAAAAGGAAAAAAAAGGTCCGGTTCAGTTGCATCTTTTCCGTAGTTCTGATCAGGAGGTAATTTCTAAAATTCAAAGAATGGATGTTAATCAGTTGACACCCATCGAGGCACTTAATCTTTTAAATGAATTCAAAGACAAGCTGAAAGAACAATAAAAAATATTAAAATAACGCCTGAACGAAAACTCCCCTTCCAGTGAAAGCGGCTGGGGGGAGGGAATTATTGACTTTTTGTTCAGGCATAAAACACTTATTTTGATATGACTCATGATTTGAACCAGGATTCAAGGATGAAAACCAATAGGGGATTTTTGAAAATATCGTTTGTGTATTTGGCCGTATTAATCGCCATATTAATGGTAATGCCCCCATATGTGACTGCTCTCAGTTCAAAAGATAAATATCTGATAGCCGAAAGTTGTTATAAGAAGCTCAGGCAAGATCCATCCAGACAAAAATATCGCCACCAATGGATGATGTGTATCAGTAAGTATCAGGAGGTTTTCAGAAGCGATCCTAATGATCCCTGGGCCGCGGCAGGACTTTACATGACCGGCTTGCTCTATCATGACCTTTTTAAAATGTCAGGTTTGCCATCGGACCAGAGGGAAGCCAATGATACATTCCAAAGGATCATCAAACGGTATCCTTCAAGCAGATACAAGCAAAAGGCAATAGATCATCTTAAAAATACTGTTCCGGATAAAAACAATGATGAGCTCCCCAAAAAGTTGACGCATCCGGCATCACAAGATTTACCTTCGGACCATGAGGAGGTATGGAAATCAGAGGCTTTACCGGATATTGCTGCGGTGATTGAAGCAGACATCAGGGGGGAATCGGATAAAAAAATTATTATGCACAAAAAAAGTTTGAAGAAACAAACACGTAAAGAGTTGTCTTCAGACCGTAAGGCGCCTCCGGTTTTTGACCCTTTATCCGATCAGGTTCTTAATTCTGAAACAGAAAATTATCGCAACCCACAAAAAACATCGGATAAAAATTCGACCTTTGTTACCGGGCTTCGCTACTGGTCAAACCCGAATTACACCCGCTTGGTTATCGATGCTGATGGCGATACTCCATTTGAAGAACACCTGTTAAAACCTGATCCGGCACTCAATACACCCCGGAGACTCTATGTAGACCTGGCCAATGCGCGACTAGGAAAAGATATGGAAAAGATTGTGCCGATCAACGACGACCTTTTGAAAGATGCCAGAGCGGGGCAGTATGCGCCGAAAACGGTCCGGGTCGTTGTAGATATTAAAACTTTTTCAAAGTATAAAATATTTCCGCTTAAAAACCCTTTCCGCATTGTCATTGATGTCTGGGGTACCGCCGACAGATCTTCGGAATTGGTATCAGTGCCCGGTAAAATACCCATACCAGGAGATGAAAAGGTCGGGCCCGGTACTTTGGCGCGCCAGCTTGCATTGGGTGTGAGTCGTATAGTCATTGATCCTGGTCATGGTGGAAAAGATTTTGGGGCACCGGGTTATATCAAGGGGGTTCATGAAAAAGAGATAGTTCTCCAGATTGCAAAAAAGCTTGCCAAAAAGATTCAAAACGAGCTTGGGTGCAAGGTTTATCTTACCCGTAGCGATGATCGTTACCTGACCCTTGAAGAGCGTACTGCAATTGCAAATACCAGAGAAGCGGATCTGTTCATATCGCTTCATACCAATGCCCATAAAAATAGTAAAGCATATGGTATCGAGACATATTTCTTAAACCTTGCCACCGATGATGAAGCTATTCGAGTGGCCGCCATGGAAAACGCCACATCAAGAAAAAATATCAGCGACCTTCAGACGATCCTGACCGATCTTATGCAAAACACCAAAATCAATGAATCAGCAAAATTGGCCTCCTTTGTTCAAGGTTCCCTGAATGAAACTCTGAGCAAACGGTATGACCGGATCAATAATAAAGGAGTCAAACAGGCTCCTTTTTACGTGCTCCTTGGAGCCCAGATGCCTGCTGTTCTTGTCGAAACCGGATTTATCAGCAATGCTTACGAATGCAAACGTCTTTTAAGTCCTGAATACCAGGATCATATCTGCAGTGCCATTGTCAACGGAATACGTCAATACATAAAAGACACTAACCCAGCTGCGATATTGACTAGTGTTCCTTAATTCGGCAACTATTTTTAAAGACTCATGGATAATAACGTACAATTTTTTTTCCAATGCGATCATTTGCCGGATCAAACATGTTGTTCAGCAATAATTCTGCTAAAACAGCCATCTGAAGAAAACGGTGGCTTAAATACGGATATCCTGGTTGAAGATGAAACCGGGGAGCAAATTTTTGAGGATGACCGATTTATTCGCTGTGCCCAGTGCCTTAATGCAATTGCAAAGCCGGCAGACCGAATTGAAATTGGGGGGGCACATCGCCATACCTTTGCCAACCCTCATGGCATTCTTTTTGAGATTGCCTGTTTTAGCCTTGCTGATGGATGCAGATACTTAGGTTCCGGGACTGATGAATTTACATGGTTTAAAGGTTATGCCTGGAAACTTGCCGTTTGTGGCAAATGCCTTCTTCATTTGGGATGGCAGTATACTTCCTCAGGCAAGAATAGCTTTTGGGGATTGATTATCGATCGCTTGATTTACCACCAATAATCGAGATTATTTTTATGGGAATAATAAATGGCTGAATTGAAAAATATTGAGACCACATTATCGCGCTTTGCAAATGAGGTATTGTCTAAAGGCCCTGAGGCAGTCCTGCCACAAAATTTAAATTTATTCTGGTTAAAAAAAATTCAAAAGATGGCCGATCACTATCTGGATACCGGGTTTGTATCCGATGACTGTGAAAATATCAGTGCCATTGAAGATTCTATTATTACGGCTTGTGTCTATGAAATATACAAACAACAAAACGCAGATGATGCCGAACTGGAAAAAAACAAGTTTATTAAGTTCGCTACCATCTATCTTGTTTGCATTACTATGGAAACCGTTCGACGGGAATCCGGAATTCAAATTGACCTGCCGACATTGGAGAATATATTTTCCGAAGGGCGGATGAATCAACTGAAAACAGAATATCCTGAATTGGGAACATTTTTTAAGCGGGTATGCCTGGATTAACCCAGATGTTGCAAAAAATAAGCATGTCCAATGCAACAACAGGGTTAAATTAATTTCTCGAAAGAATTATAAAAATGTGGGTTGGTAACCACTTCATAATATTTTTTTGAGGGTTTTCCAATACCCGTGCCTTCCTTTGCCGGGACAAATTCCCGAATGGGAGCTTCCCGAATCAGTAGTTTTTTGAATTTACCGGAAACGGTTTGATATTTTCCAATATAGATATTTATTCTTTCGTTTATGACCTCAGGAATAACAGTTTCGATGGCTTTGAGTTCGATTTCCTCAGTGAGCTTCATGAATGCAGCCGGACTCAATTCGATACCATTGACGTTATATCTTATGTAAGCCGCGTCTTCACCGGTAACAAATTGATTCGCTTTGCCTGCTTGATAAACATATAAATTAAAAGGCTTTTTAGAGTTTCCAAGGCGTTTTTTGAGAGATTTTGCACAGCTCGAAAGCCTGTCTGCGTGGTTGATGGCAGGGGAGATCATGATTTTGTTGTTTTCGTCAAAAAGAAAAGCCGGAGGGCTGCTCTGGTAGCTGATACCAATGCCGAGTTCGAGTATGGGAAAGCTTTTTTTAAGACACTGCAAATTATACCGTTTAACAATCGTGAGTATATTCATTGACAAACCACATGCTCTTGCAACACCGTACCATCCCTCAGGTGTTTTCTCATGTTCGGTGATCGCCAAAATGATAGCGTCTCCTTCAATAAATACCTTTGTTGCGCCATAGTCGGGAAGAATTTCTGTGATAGGATTAAAAAAATTTAAACTAAAGTAAGAGGCAGGATTGAGACCCCTTTCCTGCATTTGCTGCGTTATAGCCGTAGAACCCCTGACATCTGCTTTTATGATGACATGATTGATGATCGGTTTTTCGTGGCTTACAGATTCCTGAGGCATGAGAAACTCAAAGAGTGTATGATTGGCTCTGGAGAGGTTGATAATATTTTCATCAGTGGTAATGTTGATGATATCCATAGCATCTTTAAGCAGCTTGTAATTCTCAAAGTCCCTGTGGTAGCGAATGAATCCCTTTAAAAAGTTTATAAAAATCTCTTTGCGTTTTTTCCCGGAAATATTTTTCCATGAGCGAACTTGCTTTTTGAGGGGTTTAATGGAAAAGCTCCTGCCATAAAATCGCTCCGATATTTTAAGCTGGCGTATTATTTGTCTGCGACTGCCGGGTTTAATTAAAAATTGAACGATTTGTTGGGGCATCAGTGGTGGGCAATAGTCCCTTGCTAGCGGATGTATATCATTGGATGCGGTAATTTTTTTAATTAGTCCCTTGTGATTAAATCTTCGATAAAAAAATGCAAAGAGTTTTTTTTGTTGTTTTATCCTTTCTTTTAAACCCCGAATTTCTTTTTTGGGTCTTTTTTCCTTCTTAAAAAGCTTATACTGAGCTTTTGTATTAAAAAAATTCAACAATCTATCAATATTTCTATCCTGCTTTATCAACTCATTAACATCAATTGCGTGTTTTGTTTGCGTGCCTGTATTGACTGACATCTGAGTTTGACCAGCAGGGGTGAGAATTTGCGAGAAAATATCTTTCAATAAATCTATTAAAGTGCTGTATTGATCAGGGTCATCAAAGCGTCTGCCCAATAAAATATTATACTCATCCATCATGAAAAAATCATCATGGGAATCTTCGATATGTAAAATCGGATTTGTAAAAATATCTGAATATATTGCAACTTCAGAACCGAAATTGATTTCTCTGATTTGCTTTATTTGCTTGTCCTGGATTTCCGCCAAATAATGAAAAAAATCGAGGCCTGTGTTGCGAAGAATGAAAGATCTGTTGTATCTGACATCTGAAAGTTGTTCCTTAAATTTAATGACGGCAGCCAAATTTTTTGAGGAAGAAAGTTCGATTTTTCGGATAGCTTTTATGTAGCATTGAATCATATATTCATATTGAGCTCGAATTTCACCAAGAATCATCTTGACAAGAGCCGTTTGTGCCAAAAAGTCGATCTGGATTTCTTTTTGCATTTTGGCTTGGTTGACCGCCCCGATCAGTACCTCTGAGTAGCAATTTTCAAACTCTTTTTGAAAATCATTCCGACTTGGTTTGATATCGATTCCCATGATTTTATAAGTTTGAGTCTTATCTGCTATAAGGTATTGGATAATTTTTGTGGTGGATTTGATCAGTTCGGGACTTAATCGGACATCATAACGAACGTTGTCAACTCCCGGCACCAGCCTGTTCAGTGAAAATTTAATTCCGTAATGTTCCAGAGAAAAATTGTCTATATTTGGAGGTACTGAAGTGCGTCTAAAAAAAAATATCATGACCAGTAGTATCCCGGACCTTTTTTTATTATTTAAGTAATGGCTCGTCTCAAGTTTTTAAGCTCACTACGGCGTTTTTTATTTTCAATCCTTCTTTTTCTGGAAGCCTGTGAAGGTTTTGTTTTTCTTCGAACTTTAACAGGCTTTACAGCTCTTTTTATTAGTAGTACCAGTCTTTCAAGGGCATCTGCACGGTTTTTATCCTGACTGCGAAAACTTCTGGCGAATATAATCAGTTCTCCGTCCATGGTCATCCGTTTTCCCGCAAGCATCTTGACTCTCTTTATTATGTCTTCGCTCAAAGATCGACAATTTTTTGTATCAAATCTGAGTTGAACAGCTGTGGAGGTTTTATTCACATGCTGTCCGCCGGGCCCTGATGCTCTGACAAAATCAAACCGGATTTGTTTTTCATCGATGAAAATAGTTTCAGTAATTTTTATCATAACAAATTAAAATTCATGGATCATTTCTTCGCATATAAAGTTCAAGTTTCCTTACGGCAACAGAGCAGGAAAACGTGAGGATAAAGTAAAAAGCTGTTATGGTAATCCAGATTTCGAAAGTCAGATATGTGGCAGCCATCAATTCAAGTCCCTGAAATGTCAACTCCTGAATTGAAATAACAGAGACAATGGCTGAGTCTTTTATGGTCGAAATAAGCTGCCCGGCCAAGGGTGGTAAAATCCGTCGTACCGCCTGTGGCATAATGATATAAACCATTTGTTGCCACCAGGAAAAACCCAATGCATAAGATGCTTCCCACTGCTTTTTCTCTACAGACTCAAGACCTGAACGAACTATTTCCGTAATATAAGCACCCTCGTATATGGCCAAGGTGAGGAGCGCGGATAAAAATCCCGAAAAATGTGCCGGTGATGCAAAAAAAAAAGTCAATATGTTTTTGTTTCCGTCTGATAGAGAACGAATAAAATTGTCAACCTTTAAAGCTGTCATGATTTGGTCACTGATAAAAAAGTAAAAAATAAATATCAGCACCAGGGGGGGGATGTTTCGAACAATCTCCACATAAGTTCGTCCGATCATGCGTTTAAACAAACTTTGGCTGGTTCTGAACACCCCCATGATCGTCCCGATAAGAACCGCAAATATCGTTGCCCAAAAACTCAGCCGGATAGTAGTCAAAAAGCCTTCCACGAGTAGATTGGGAACCCATTTTCCGGCGGAATCATCATATCGAAACATGTACCCGGGTATTTTGGACCAATTCCATCGGTATTGAATGTTTGTGGACAAATAAAAAACAAAATACCCAAAAAGGCTCAGCAGCAGCACGGTAAGGGCGGCATCCGGGATGGATATGCGCGTATTTTTTCTATTGAGCAAAAATTACACCTAATTAACTTGATTTTCCCAGTCACGGGTACCAAACCAATAATCTTTTCGCTCCTTGAGCCAGCCCTCGGCCTCGATAAACCTGATCCAATTGTCAAAATAGTTCAAGGTGTCCAAATCAGACTTTCGAATGGCAAACCCGTTGGGTTCACGGGTAAAGGAATCTTCTAACGGAAGAAAAAGCTTATCCGGATTTTTGATAACCTGAAATGCCGGCAATGGCGACGATGCCACCATGGCATGGACTCGACCATTTAACAGCTCTTGAACCGCCTGGGATTCATCATCAAAAAGTTTGAGTTGCGCTTTGGGCATGTATTTTTGAACCGCGGCCGCTGCAGTGGTTCCAATCCTGGCTGAAATAGCAACTTCGGGTGAGTTAAAATCAGCCACCTTGTTAAACCCCTTAGCCAGTTCCTTGTGTGCCATGATCGATTGTCCTGAGTAGTCATAAGGAATCGTAAAATTGACTTTAAGATTTCGATCAGGGCGGATTCCCATGCCTCCGATAACCACATCGAATTTGCCTGTTAACAGCGCCGGAATAATACCAGACCATTTGGTTGGAATAAATTCGATGTTCACGCCCATGTCCTTTGCAAGACGATTAGCCACATCGACTTCAAAGCCGATGAGATTGCCCTCTTTATCTCTCATGGCCCACGGAACGAATGTGGACATACCGACTCTAATCACTCCTCTTTTAAGAATTTGTTCCAAAAGGCTGTTTTGTGTCAGTTCCTGCCGCGCAGAATCGGCCATGCCGAAACTTGATAATACAGTAACAACCATAAAAATGGCTAAAAATAAACATCGAAATTTTAACCTATGCATGTTTTTCTCCTTAATCTGATAAAATTCAGAATAATTGATCCGGAAGTTCTAAATATATGTCGTTTTGACAAAGATTCAGGGCATAGAAAATGAGAGATAACTATGCCGGCAGCAGCGACATTTCTTGACATTAAAGCATATTGGAAGGATCTTGAAAAGGATGAAATCACCATAAAGTATTGAAAAACTATAAAACCATAATCATCAAAAAACCTTTAAAATCTGTCCCTGAAATATTTTTGTTCGCTCTTTTTCAGGATTTTGAAAGAAGGACTGGGTGTCACCTTGTTCGATAATTTTACCGTCCTCCATAAAAACAATCCGATCTCCCACCTCTTTTGCAAACCCCATTTCATGCGTGACTACAACCATGGTCATGCCCTCCTTGGCAAGTGTTTTCATTACATCCAGGACTTCACCGATCATCTCGGGGTCCAGGGCGCTGGTGGCTTCATCAAAAAGCATGACTTTGGGTTTCATCGCCAGGGCCCGCGCAATGGCAACTCGCTGCTGCTGTCCTCCGCTAAGATGATGCGGATAACTGTCAGCCCTGTCTGCAATTCCTACTTTTTGTAAAAGAGACATGGTATTTTTTGTGGCTTCGGAAACTTTAATTTTGCGAACCTTTTTTTGTGCCAGATTGATATTTCCCAAAACGGTCATATGAGGAAACAAATTAAAGGATTGAAAAACCATACCGACTTCTTTTCGAATTTCGAGCCGGTTTTTTTTGTTGCGATTAAGAACAATTCCATCAATGATTATCGAACCGCTGTCGATTTCTTCGAGACCGTTTAAACATCTTAAAAATGTGGACTTTCCTGATCCTGAAGGACCGATAATGACGACGACTTCCCTGCGAAATATCTCGATGGAAAAATCCACCAGGGCCCTGACACCATTGGGAAAACGTTTATTGATTGTGGTTACTTCAATAATAGGCTTCTGAGTTGTCTGCGCTGAACTTTTTTGCATCAGCTGAAAATTAGCCTCCTTTGCTCCAAACTTTACTCCAAACGCATTCTGTTTTCCATAACACGCACAACAAAAGAGAGGGTTATGTTGATTATAAGATAGATAGCAGCGACGGTAAACCAGATTTCAAAAGCTAAAAATGTTTCAGCCACTATGGCCTGAGCCTGCATAGTCAGGTCATAGATAGCTATGGTGCTCACCAGTGAAGAATCCTTAATCAAAGAAATGGTCTGCCCTGTCAGCGGTGGTGATATTTGCCTGATGACCTGGGGGAAAATGATATATCGATAAGTATCAATAGTTGAGAGTCCTAAACTGTATGCGGCCTCCAGTTGGCCTTTGTTTATGGAATAAATACCCGCCCTGATAATTTCAGAGGCATAGGCTCCCTCAAAAAGGCTTAATGCAAGTACTGCCGACATAAACGCGCTCAGTCCCAGAACAGGAGAAATGGCGAAATAGATCAAAAAAAGCTGAATCAAAAGAGGGGTGTTACGAATCAGTTCCAGATATACTCGTGCGATTGCCCTGGCTGATAAAAGAGATGATTGTCTCAATAATGCCGCTGTGATACCGAATATGAGGAATAACACAAAACTTGTTATGGTAATGCGAAATGTAACCCACAAACCCTGGAGGAGAGGACCCGGAATAAGGTTGCCATCGACGACTGTAAAAATAAACCTTGGAATCCTATACCACTGCCAATGATACCCGAGTTGCCTTGTTCCGACTCCCAGGAGCCAGATAATTACTCCGGCGAGAATACAAAATTTTACAAAATCAAGAATCGTTGAAAAATCAAAAACTGGCTTGAATCCTTTGACTTTATTTAAACCAATAGTTTTCATGCAATCTGTGACGGTTTTGTTGATCCTGAAATTAAAGTCCAAATCTTATTTTCAGTCAAAATTATAACCATAAGCTAACTATTTGCAATGAGCAATCTTTTTGAAAACAATTCCAAATCCGGAGAATGCATTATGTTGACAATGCCATGTCATAAGTTATAGATAATTCTGGTATTAAATATTTAAATAAAAATCTTCTTAAACCCTGGGAATGAATATGGGAATCAAGCTTGTTATTGTCGGAGGAGTTGCCGGAGGAGCCACCGCGGGTGCCCGTGCCAGAAGAGTGAGTGAGGATGCCGAGGTTATCATCTTTGAGCGTGGGGAATATATTTCTTTTGCCAATTGCGGCCTTCCTTATTATATCGGAAATGTGATTAAAAAACGCGATGATCTTCTTTTAAGTACGCCCGAAGAATTCAAAGAACGCTATAATATTGATGTAAGAATTTTTTCCGAGGTGATGGATATCGATCCCAAAGAAAAAATTGTTAAGGTTAAAAACCTGCATACAGGTGAAATATCCACGGAACATTATGACAAGTTGATTTTGTCTCCTGGTGCCGAACCAATCAGGCCGCCTCTGGAGGGTGTTGATCTGGACAGGATCTTTCATCTTCGAAATATTCCTGATTCCGACAGGATTAAAAAACTTGTGGATGAAAAAAAACCGCGCAATGCAGTTGTCGTGGGTGGCGGTTTTATCGGGCTTGAAATGGCTGAGAATTTGGTGGATCGCGGAGTAAAAACTACTATCGTTGAAATGCTTAATCAGGTAATGCCTTCGCTTGATTGGGAAATGGCATCTATTATACACAATCACCTGAGAGAAAAAAAAGTGGATCTTGAACTGGAAAACGGCGTAAAGGCATTTTCGAAAGCAGACGACCGAATTGTGGTATCCACTCAAAATGGACGACAGATTGAAACCGATATGGTTTTGCTTTCCGTAGGAATTCGCCCGGAAAACAGACTGGCTAAACAGGCAGGACTTAAAATAGGAACCACAGGTGGAATATGGGTTGATTCCACCATGAAAACTTCCGATCCTCACATCTATGCTGTGGGAGATGCAGTTGAAGTAAAAGATCTGGTTACGGATTTTTCCACCTTGACGGCATTGGCCGGACCTGCCAATAAACAAGCGCGTATTGCCGCCGATAATGCTCTGGGAAGAAAGTCGATTTTTGCCGGTACCATAGGAACTTCGGTGGTGAAGGTATTCGATATGGTAGTGGCTTCCACAGGAACCAATGAAAAATTCCTGAAAAAACATGATATTCCATATTTTGTATCCTATACCCATTCAGCTTCCCATGCAGGGTATTATCCCGGTGCCACAAACATTTCCATTAAATTAATTTTTTCTCCCGGAAAAGGAAAAGTACTTGGGGCTCAAATTATCGGGAAAAAAGGAGTTGACAAAAGAATCGATATACTTGCCACTGCGATCCGGGCAAAAATGAGCGTCTTTGACCTGGAAGAACTGGAATTGGCATACGCGCCACCTTATTCTTCGGCTAAAGATCCCGTGAATATCGCCGGCTTTGTGGCCGCCAATATTTTAAAAGGCGACATGGAAATAGTTCACGGAAATGAGATTCCCGATCTTTTAAGCCAGGGCGCGGTGTTGCTGGACCTTCGCACCAAATTTGAGTTGAAACATGCAGGGAAAATAGAGGGTGCTTTGCATATTCCCATTGATGAACTCAGAAACAGGCTTTCTGAGCTGGATATAGAAAAAAAATATTTACCTTTTTGTGCCGTGGGGTATCGCGGATACTTAGGGCATAGAATTCTGATTCAAAACGGATTTAAATCCAAAAACCTGAGTGGCGGATTTGTCACTTACAAAGCAGCAAAAATACAAAATAGTTCCAATACATCAAATGAATGAGCCAAACGATAACATTGAGAATTTCAGGCAAAAGATCATCGAATTTGTCTCTTTTGAGGATATCTCGAAGCCGCTGAATTTTCTGATTAGGGAGCTTCCGAAAAAGGCCTGCCTGCTTATTATTGGTGGCGCGTTAAGAAACTTAATTATTAAACAAATTTATGGGAATGCGCCTCCGACACACGATATCGATATGCTGATCAGCGGTCTTGGAAAAGAATTTTCAATAAAAAAAATACTGAACAGGGAGAAATATAAGAATACCGACTTCGGTGGCATACGGTGGTATCCGAAAAATTCGGCCTACTCTTTTGATTTAAGCCTCCTGGATAATTTTCTACCCATAGAAAAATTTCAACTGGAACCTGATATTAATAATTTGCTTGCCACCATTGATTTTAATGTCAATGCTTTAATATTTGAGGTAAAAAATAATCATTTTTATGAAAATAGCGCAATTAATGGCATTAAAGAAAAGATCATCGGGTTTAATGCGCAAAAAACCTATGACAAGGGGTTTTTGGCATATCGACTGCTACTTATTCGTCATAAAATTGGTTTTTATCCAAGTCGTGAAGCATTCCGGTTCTTACGTTCCGGCGTTGACCTGGATATGATGCTGTGGATCAAGAAAACACTGGAATCTAAAGTCGGCAAAGAGCTTTGCGAAATTATTATAGCGGATTATGACAGAATCTGTCTGTATAAAAATTATGACGACTATAAAAAAAAGGAAAAACTGCCTGAATATCTGAAACATTTTTCTGTCACTGACCAGGAGATCGACGGTTATGAATGAGGATTTAGAAAAAAAAATCCATCTAAGGGAATTTAAAGCCATCAGCAGGGTCATTTTAAAGTATGGTGATGTCAATATGTTGATCAACCATATTGCAGAGCGAATATGCCGATTCTTTTCAGTCAAAGGATGCAGTATCATGCTCTTTGATGAACGTGAAAAACAGCTTTTTCGTGTGGCAAGCTATGGCGTCAGTGATGAGTATCTCAATAAAGGCCCGCTTCTGATGGATAATCAATACACGGCCTTTATCACCGGATTGCCGGTATTTATAGAAAATTTTCAAAATGATCGGCGCGTTCAGTATCCTGAAGCTGCTGCCAAAGAAGGAATTGTGTCCATGTTGTCTGTTCCGCTTAAATACCGTGAAGCCACAATCGGGTTGATTAGGATCTATCATAATGAAGTTTGGCAGATCCACGATGAGGATATGGACTCTTTTTGTCTTCTGGCCGCCCAATTAGGGTTGGTTATCGAAAACAACGGCCTTAAAAATTTTTTCGAAAAAGTTAAAGGGGCTATGGAGATAGTACCGCCCCGGATGCTCAAAGAATTTCAGGGTTCATGAGATGAAAAAGCGCCCCGGGTTTGCACCTGGGACGCTTTTTTATTCTAAGCAAGAATTTACCCCGATGTTGCAAAATAAGCATGTTTGCTTGAATCCGGCACGTTTTTAAAGAGTCGGGTTCCTGAATAACCGCTCATTGCAGAATTCACAATCGGTGAATTCCTTTGAAAGATGCAAAAAGCGAGTTTGGCTATTTTGTAACAGCATATCCAATTGCGCTAAGTGAATTCCAATGCAACATCGGGGTTTATTGTTATCCGGCAATCTCGATTTTACGGGATTTCTCGGGTTCGGACCTGGGAATAGCTACTTTTAAAACTCCGTCTTTATAACTGGCATCGACCTTATTCGCATCTACACCGTTGGGTATTCTCAGGCTTCTGGAAAAAGATCCGTAACGTCTTTCAACAAAACGGTAGTTTTCTTTTTCCTCCTTTTTCTCCTGTTTCTTTTCACCCTGGATTGTCAGGAGTCCCTCAGACATGGTAATATTAATATCCTTTTTATCCATGCCGGGCACTTCAGCCCTTACGATCACATGGTCATCTGTTTCAGAAACATCGATTGTCGGTAGCCACTGTTTATCGTCACTCAATTCAGGAAAACCGAAATCGTCAAAAAACCTGTCAAAAAATCTCATGTTCGGAGTAGCCATCCTATCATTGGGTCGTCTTAAAGTCGGCAGTAAAGTTCTCATATCATCCATCTCCTCTTAATTGGTTTTATTTTTAATATCAGTTATTTAACTTTTCTTTTAACAATTATTATAATCATGTCTGCCATGCCGTCAAGGGGATAAAATAATAAAAAACTTAAATAAATTGAGAAAGGTATGAATATTGCATTGAGGTTGCATTAGGATGGAAATATAAAAAAAAGCCGCCATAAAAATGGCGGCTTTAATATTGGGTGAGAAGCGCGAAACCCGGCTGTGCCGGGCACCAACCGTCAAGTAACATGTTTTTAGGGATGATTATTTTTACGTCATACCGGCCAAGGCCGGTATATCCAGGGTTTATTAATAAGAGTAGATTTCTTCTCTTATTATTCAGTTGAAGTCTGGATTTTCTGGCCCTTTTAAAGATGCGATTGAATCCTCTGCTGGAGATTGATCCATCTGGTAAAAAGCTTCTTCTGTCACCCTGCTTTTTCCGCTTTCAGTGCTTTTAACAAAGAGACACAAGCCGCAAGCATGACGATGATGAACGGGAAAGCGGCTGCCACGGAAATCGTCTGCAAGGGTTTTAAGCCTCCAGCAAGCAAGAGAACTGCGGCTAATGCCGATTGAACCAAACCCCAAAATATTTTCTTTCGATTTGAAGGATTTAAATCACCTCCGGTGGAAAACATGCCTAAAACGAAAGTTGCCGAATTGGCCGACGTGATGAAAAACGTACAGAGGAGCGTAATCGCAATAATGGATAATATCCAACCCAATGGATAATTAGCCATGACAGCAAATAAAGCGGATGCAGGGGCACCTGCCAGTTCGGAGAGTTTTGCCAGACCCAGCGTCTCCATAAGGTTCAACCCCAAGGTGCCAAATACAGCAAACCAGAGGAATGAGGCCATTGCCGGGGCGATCGTCACACCCAACACAAACTCTCTGATGGTGCGACCTTTGGAGATACGCGCAATGAAGGATCCGACAAACGGGGCCCAGGCGATCCACCATGCCCAGTAAAATACCGTCCAGCCGTTAACCCAGGAATTATCGCCATAAGCATTTAAATCAAAGCTGCCCTGAACAAAATTGTTGAGGTAAGCACCGAATCCGGAAAACAAGGAGTTCAGAATTTTAACCTTGGGACCAACCAGAAACGCTAAAAGAAGAAAAGATATGGCGAGACACAGATTGATATCGCCAAGGACCTTGATGCCTTTTTCAACCCCGCTGACCGCAGACCAGATAAAGATGACAGTGATCACGGCAATAATGATCAAGGAGACCGAGTTGCTCTCTGGGATGCCGAAGAGGGAATTGAGGCCACTGTTGATCTGCAGCGTTCCCAGGCCAAACGAGGTCGCCACCCCTGCCACGGTTGCAAATACCGCCAGGATATCAATTGTTTTTCCGATCGGGCCCTTAACACCTTTTTCTCCGATTAAAGGCAGAAACAGGCTACTGATCATTCCTGGGGCACCTTTTCGGAATTGGAAATAAGCCAGAGCTAAGCCGATAATACTGTAACAAGACCAAGGGTGAAATCCCCAGTGCTTAAAAGATGCTTCCATGGCAAAGGCTGCCGCCTCCCGGGTTCCCGGTTCAAGTTCCGGAGGTGCTGTAAAATGGGAAATAGGCTCGGCGACACCCCAGAATACGAGACCGATTCCCATGCCGGCTCCAAACAGCATGGCAAACCATGATGCTGTACTGAACACGGGCTTTGAATCATCTGCTCCCAACTTGATGTTGCCATATTTGCTGAGGGCTAGTCCCAGGGAAAACACGACAAAGACGAACATCGATGCCAGATAGGCCCAGCCAAAGTTGGTCGTTAAAAAGGCGAGTAGATTATTGCTAAAATTAGCAAAGTGCTCTTGTGCCAACATGCCCCACGCAAGAAGGGCAACCACAATTCCTAACGAAACATAAAATACCGTGTTATCTGTTTTTTTATCAGCCATTTTAAACTCCTTACAAGGTGATGGGGGTGATAAGTAATCGCTTTGCCGGAAAGAGCCCTATGGGCACAGGAGGTGGAAAATCGAGATCAGGTCACTTTCGGTGACCGTATTTCAATCCCTTCTCTAAGCCACCAATAATTGTGTTACGATATCATTTAACTGCGGGTAATAGAGTTTCTTTTTGGCAGCTTGGTTGATGATGTTTTCCCATTGGCGAAACGAATCCACATTTTGCAATGTGTGGTCAGCCAATCTTGGGTTACTACCCTTTTCGGCAATTTCACGGATTCCTGCAAGAGCCTGATCATCGCCAGGAAAATACAATGGTATCATGCCTTTATCCTTTGGAATTGCGTCGAATATCTCCCTGGAACGCCTTTCACGCTCGCAGTCCTCTATAAATTTTTCTAGGCTGAAAAAGTTGAGGTTGCCTAAAGCACCCATGGCGTGTCGCACAATATGCACCCCATATTTGCGCAAGCTGTTGCGGCTCAATTCTGAATCGATCAGCGCCTGGGAAGTCACATCGGATAGACTGGTACTGCCTCCGGTCTGGGCGGAAGGGAAATTTGTAATCCAGGTGTTGAGCCGGGCCATAGCTGCATTGATGAACGTTTGATGGGGGGAACTGTAAGAAAGATTAGCGCTTGCATCGGTAACACTTGGTATGCCACAGTGCATACAAGATATACCCGGATTGACGGTCTGAGCGAGAATCATCATGAAAATAACTTGAGCATGATTCTGCGTCAGCAAGGCCTCCGGGCTAGCAGGGCCAGAGATGCCAACAATGCTCTGATCGATCAGTAGCAGGTTGTTCCCTGTACGAGCACTACGCAAAAAAGGATCAACCATGTTATTCATATATCCTAAAGAAGTGATCAGGCTAGTGCCGTCGACCCAGTCCTCTTTGCCTTTGAAAAATGTCACCTCGTCATCGCTCATCATATTTGTAGTGATCATCTTGAGGCCTTGATAATTTTCCTCCATAAGATGAGCGACCTCGAAGAGAGAAATGGACTTGTCGCAGGCCACCGGCAGACTAAACATTCCCACAACATCCTGTTGTTTGCCCACTTCGAATGCAATTTTTTCGTACTCTTCGCGGTTGGCCGGACGCAATTCTTCGTCGCTAGTCCGTTTTAGAAATGGTGGTGTTGCACCGGTGCCGAAAGTATTCATTCCAGGATCTAAGGGCATTTCACGGGGCACCCGCACGAGACATTGATCGATATAATCTCGCCTCAAAGGAATAAACAGCGCTGTCGCATTCTCGAAATCTACAGCATCAGCTTCCATAAGCAGATCTATAAGGGTTTGGTTCTCAACGATATTTATGCCTATATCCGTAAGCACCCGCTTTGCGTTTTCGTCAACACGCTGGTAAATAGCCTTCTCTTCGATCAGATCGTTTATATCCTCCATCTGATATCGAGCTTTTTCCAGAATCGTTTCGTCGGTGGCATGATGTAAGATATCCTCGTAAATGGAACGAGCCTTTTCGAATTGAGCCTCATTTTCCAAGAGTATTGCCTTGTTAAAAGTCTCTTCTACCTGTTTACTCATTGCAGTCCTCCCTATTCTTCACTTAAACATTGCAGCTTTTTTTGAAAAAGCCTTTAGCGTTTGCAGTTTAATGGTTTTAGGCACGACCCCCGAAAAAATCTGCCAGGATTGCATCATTTCTTTCACAGTCACAGCAGTACGCTGCACCTTGTTACTTTGAAAAATCTCGGTCAGTCCATCCGCATCAGCTATTCCAGTCGAATGAAGCAATAAGCATGCCAGTTGTTCAGATAAGCAATTCGCAAAAGAAATAAGAGAAAGTCTGTGTCATTTGTTAAAGCAGCAAAGATACAGGAAGTGGCCGTCAAAAGCGGTGATTACCTGAAAGAGTTGTTGTCAAAGGGTTTATGGGGCAGGTCAAAGAAAGAAACAGCATATTGACGCTGAAAGAAGAGGTATTGAAGATCACATATTAAGCAGAAGAGAAAATGCTTATCTTTTATCAGGATGGATTTATCGATCGAAAATATTTCAGGCCTGTCACAGTTTGCTGCAAAAACGCAGCAAACCGTGGTTTTTTTTGCTGCTTTTTTGCAGCAACCACACTGGTCCTCACGAGGTAGTTGAAATAACTACATATTACATCAATAGAGAATTTCTGTTGCGCTGCAGTTTTGCAAAGCACAAAAAGGATAGCTATTATTTTTTAATTCCATATTTTGCCGCTTTTCTGATGAGTGTAGACTGGTGAATGTCGAGCTTTTGGGCCATTTCACGTGTCGTTTTATACTGTTGAAACGCACGCCTAATGAGTTTCTGTTCGGTCTGTGCAACAGCTTCTGGAAGTGAAATTATTTCTTGCTCGCGTTTTTTGAGGGATTTTTTTGTTGCGCTACTATTCAAATCATGTGTGGTCACTACTTCATCTTGAGCACTGACAACCAACCTTTCCATAGTATTTTCTAATTGCCTGACGTTACCTTGCCAATTATAATGGCACCAATAATCGAGTACTTCGTTTGTTACCTGAATATTCTTTCTGTATTTCTTGTTAAATAGACGCAAGAAATGTTCGACAAGTGGCAGGATGTCATCTCTCCGTTCATTGAGCGCTGGAATAGGAATTGCTGCAACATTGAGTCGATAGTAGAGATCTTCTCTGAATTCATTGTTTGCTATCATATCCTTCAGATCTCGATTAGTGGCAGCAAGTAGCCTAATGTCGACCTTAAAAGGTTTGGTTCCGCCCACCCGTGTAATGGATTTATCCTGTACTGCCCGCAACAGTTTTACCTGCATGTGCAAAGGCAATTCACCAATTTCATCCAACAACAGGGTACCTTTATGGGCTAAAGCAAAATAGCCGAGTTTTCCTGCACGATCTGCACCGGAGAAAGCTCCAGGTTCATAGCCAAACAATTCAGATTCCATAAGGTTTTCGGGAATTGCGCCGCAATTTACTTTAACAAATGGTCCACCTTTACGCTCACTGTTAGAGTGAATTATATCGGCGATGAGCTCCTTACCGACGCCTGAGGGACCAGTAATCAAAACAGGGCATTCAACTTTTGCCAGCCGAAGTGCTAAGGAAACAATTTCTTCCATTTGGGTTGATTGATAGACAAAACCTTTTTTTACCTCCATCTGTTTTAATTTGTTTTTATACAGTTCTGTGAGCCCCTTCATTTGATCCAGTTCAGATTGTAATTGAAAGAGATGCGTTGCATCTCTTATGTTGTTAACCACAAGTGCAATGTTTTCTTTCTCATCAAAAACAGGGGTACTTGTTGCAATAATCGTTTTTCCGTCCTTGGTTGTTAAAGTGGTTGTTACGGTCTCTTTCTTCTCAATAGCCCTCACAACTGAAGATCTGGAATATACGCCTTTCTCCAACATATCCTTGGGATACTTTCCTATCAGCTCGTCTCTGGAGAATCCAAATATTTTTTCATTGGCCCTGTTCATCTTGAGAACTTTTCCTTCACCATCCGACAGCCAAATACCGTCAAAAGATGATTCAAATATAGCATCAAATTCTCTATTTAGAGCCTTTACCCGGCTGAGTTCATCAGATATTGATTCCAGTTCAGAAATATCTTGCAGAATTGCAACCGCTCCGATAACACGATTGTTTTTGTCAACAATCGGACTTCTGTTGGATAAAAAATAGTTGTCTTTGATTCTGATTTTTTGCAGAATTTCTGAATTACCGGAGAGGGCCACTTTTCGTAAACGGCTTTCAGGATAAAAATCTTCGATTTCTCTATTGTAGACATCCTCAAATTTTTTACCAAAAAATTTTTCTGCAGATTTATTAAATATCTTTATCCTCCCAGCTAAATCAATAGAAATTATGAGATTATGAGTTGAATTAAATATCGCTTCTGTCTCTGATAAAAAGTTTCTGTATAGCTCAGCAATATTTTCAACAAGTTTCTTTTTTGAGATTTTTTGGTTTACTATGCCGATAGAATCACGCAACATTCCATATTTTTCCAAAATCTCATCAGATTCCACATTATCTCCATTAATTACAGCTTCCATTATATTTTCAACCGGATCTGATGAACTGTCCCCATTTGAAATAGCGGAGATTATGTGCTGAACAGTCAAGACGCCAACCATGCAGTTTTCATCGTCAATGACAGGTATTGCATCTATATTCGCATCCTTAAGTATTGACGTTGCCTCCTGAATGGAATGATTAGGCAATACAGATATCGAACTATAAAACCCCTTGCTTTTTTGCTCCATGGTGTACGCCTCTTCATAGAAAGTTTTGGTTCCATACTTGACGGTTTCGTAAAGGGTCATAATCCTGGCAGTTTTTCAGATATAACATGCTGAGATCATCGATAGTCAAAGTAGCATTTTCGACCTTTTGCAGGACCATCATACTTCTCACTTCCGTAGGTTACCAGAATAAATAATCACTTCTCAAGAAAATTCTAATTTTGTCGATGTAATACTGTCTCTAATCAACAATTTTAGCAGTAAAATAAATCTATGGCACTATTTTTGCTCAGGCTACTATCGTAAAAACAGGTCGGATAAGGAAATAACTTGGCGTATCCGTACCTGACCATGTGCAAGCAACAGGATCTGTCACAGAAACATAGAAACCGGCCTTGCCAAATTATTTATATTTTAAGGATAAATACATGACAACTGATGTCTTACAAAAAAGAACACAAAAACTTGGCTGGTACTTTTTTGGTATCGTTTCTCTGTCCTACCTTATGGTCTATTTTCATAGGGTAGCTCCGGCTGTTGTTTCAGATCTGCTCATGGCAGAATTCAATTTGAGCGGTGCTGTTCTGGGAAACTTGGCAGCAATTTATTTCTACGTATACACATTGATGCAATTGCCGGCTGGGGTTCTGGCAGATGGATTCGGTGCCAAAAAAACCATTTTCTGGGGTATGATGGTTTCTGGTATCGGATCCCTTATTTTTGCCGCTTCAACTATTCTTGGCTTTGCCTTTCTGGGACGGATTCTCATCGGCTTCGGCGTGTCCGTCATCTTTGTTTCCATGTTAAAAATCGTAACGGAATGGTTTCCTGAAAAACAGTTTGGCGCTCTGTCCGGCATAGCCCTGTTTATTGGGAATTCAGGTGCCGTCCTAGCCGCAACACCTTTGGCCTATCTGGTATCGATATGGGGATGGCGTGTTTCTTTTACCCTGGTGGGCGGCGTGGGGATCTTTGCCGGGTTCCTGACCCTGGTTCTGGTCAAAGATCGTCCGTCGGAGCTGAATTTACCTTCTCCCAACTCGACGTTAAAACCGGCGGCGAGAATGGGAGAAAAAGATGTCATCCAAGGGTTGGGAACGGTGATGAAAAATCCCAGTTCCTGGCCTCCTTTTATATTGTTTTCAGGTGTTTATGGGTCACTTATGGCTTTCCAGGGGGTATGGGGGCTTCCTTTTCTGGTTCAACAATACGGGATGGAGCGGTTTGAGGCCTCTTCAAATCTGATGATCATTGCAGTGGGCTTGTTGATCGGATGCCCGACGGTCGGCTATATTTCCGACCGGATCGGGAAACGCAAATTGCCTTTATTGACATTCCTATTGATGTATGCCTTATGCTGGGTCGCCATGCTGGCATGGCCAGGGGGGAAACCGGCCCCTTTTGTTCTTCCTTATCTTCTGTTTGCCATGGGTTTTTTTGCCTCGGGATTCATTCTTGTTTGGGCCTGCGCAAAGGAGGTCAACCCAATTGAATTGTCCGGTTGTGCTATCGGGCTTGCCAATATGGGAGGGTTTTTAGGGGCGGCTATAGTTCAGCCCCTGTTTGGATGGGCTTTGGATAAAAAATGGCTTGGGATTGTTGAAGAAGGGGTTCGAATTTATCCTTTGGAGGCTTGGCGGTTTGCTTTTCTTTTGGCACTTGTCATCCTCCTTTCAACCACCCTAATCGGAATTTTGATAAAAGAGCCCAAACAGAAAACGCTTAAATCAAGAAATCAGATTCGACAAATATAAAGCGGCACAAGCATAGGATTCTGTTGAATTAGGTGCGGTAAAATAATCAGAATTTTAGCAAGAAAAACAAGGCAAGGCACCACATTCTACCAAGTAACCGACATTGAGCGGCTGCTCTGCGAAAGCGCCACCCTTTTTCAATAAAAAAAGCCTCCGCATCTGGAGGCTCATTATTCTGATAATATTTCTTTCCTGTCAAAGTATTTTGATAATATTTGCTCCTATTTAAGTTTTTATAGACGCTGTAGGTTAAAAATGATAAAAAATTCAAATTTTTGTCAAAGGGGAATAATAGAAAACAACGGATGAGTCAAAACAGAAATTTCCAGGCCAGACTAAAGGTCCCTTTTCATGATTTAGATCCCCTTAATGTTGTATGGCATGGTAATTATTTGAAGTATTTTGATATTGCAAGATTTGGACTGTTTTCAGCTGCAGGAATCGATTTATACCGATATTCCCTTGAAAAAAATTACATTTTTCCGCTAACCAAAACATCCACCAAATTTATATCACCATTGCGGCATAACGATGAATTTATTTGCAAGGCGACACTTTTGGAAGCGACCGTTAAAATCGTTATGGGTTTTGAGATTCGAAGGGTCATGGACGGTGCTGTGTGCACAAAGGGAAGCAGTGATCAGGTGGCGGTTAAACTGCCCCAAATGGAGATCATGTTCGAAATTCCAGGAGATATTCGTGAAGCTTTCGGGGTTTAGTGTTGGATAGAAATATTTGCCCTGCACTTGTGAGCGGATTTGAACGTCTGTCGGCGTGGGCTGATTTACTGGATCAGATCAATGTATTTCCTGTTGCCGACTCGGATACCGGTCGAAATCTGGTCATCAGCCTGAGTCCTTTACGTCGGTTGAGTGATAATCCGGAAAAGATGATTCAGAAAATATTGTTTTCCGCGTGCGGAAACAGCGGAAATATCGCAGCACATTTTTTTTCCGGTTTTCTGACCCTTCAATCACCCGGGGATTTATTTTATGCGGCAAAACTGGGAAAAGAATATGCGTGGAAATCCATCGCTAATCCTAAATCCGGAACCATATTGAATGTGTTTGATGTCCTTGCTGATTTTTCGCCATCCGATTTTTCCCTCGATCAGAAACAATTATTTAAAATTATTGATCAGTTGGCTGATACAGTCTGGAATACCGCGGAGATGATTCCTGAACTTAAAGCGGCCGGGGTTGTCGACTCAGGGGCACTGGGGATGTTCATTTTTTTCGAGGGTTTTTTTAACGGTCTGATGGAAAATCAACACCGATTCATTCCGGTGACCGAAAGATTTAAAAGCAAATTGACTGTTTCCGATACATTCAAAAGTAAGCAGGCCATGGGCTACTGTGTTGACATGGTTATCGTTCCGGATAAAAACGGCCGGAAGATGGTGAACCAGCTTGCCGACTATGGCGAGAATATGGTTGCTTCAAAGGATAATGATTTTGTCAAAATTCATATCCATACCCGCAATAAAGATGGTCTGAAAAATATGGTCGGTTCCATCGGCCGGTTAGTGGACTGGTCTGAAGAAGATATTGGGCAGCAGGTCGAATCTTTTGGATTGCTAAAGATTGAACGCCCTGTTCATATTATGACCGATGCTTCAGGATCATTGACCCGGAATGATTCAAAAGATTTTCAGATCACCCTGCTTGACAGTTATATTATGACCGGAAAAAAATGTTGTCCGGAAACCCTGATGGATGCTTCCGGGATATATTCAGCACTGAAAAATGGAGAAAAAGTGACCACTTCCCAGGCATCTGTTTTTGAAAGGCACCAACATTACCGGAGTGTTTTAAGCCGTTATGACAGGGTTTTATACCTTTGTACCGGGTCGGTTTATACGGGTAATTATGATGCAGCCAGGGCATGGAAAAAAGCAAATGATCCGGATGATCGGTTTACTGTGATCGATACGGGGGCGGCATCAGGGCGATTGGCAGCCATGGTGCTTGCTACGGCAAGATATGCTGAAAATTCCGGTGATCATCAAAGCGTAATTGATTATGCACGGTCAGCAGTGGAAAATGCCCACGAATATATTTTTTTAGATCGTCTTCAATATCTGGCAGCCGGCGGAAGGCTTTCTAAAAGCAGCGCTTTTATTGGCGATATGCTCCATGTAAAGCCGATTATCTCACCTCAGGCAACAGGAGCAAAGAAAGTCGGAACCGCCGGAAATGCAAAAGCTCAAATCCGGTTTGCCATGGAAAAATTATCCCGGTTTTATGAAAAAAAGAAATTTTTATTTATCATAGTGGAATACTCGGATAACCGCCAATGGGTTGAAGACTGCGTGAAAAGGAAAATACAACATATTTATCCGTTAACAGAAATCATTTTACAGCCGCTTTCTCTGACTTCGGGCGTACACATGGGACCGGGAACATGGGCGGTGGCTTTTATGACTGAAAATAAAAAGTAAAAAATGAATATAAAAATCATCAGTTCGGAATACCCGAAATATGAGGTCGGATCTGTGGTGGTCAGCGGTGAAAACCTGAGTATAGATGATGTGGTACGGGTCGCCCGTCAGGGTGCCGGGGTTTTAATGACCAAAGATAAGATAGTTTTGGATCAGGTAACAAAATCTCACCATTTTATCATGAAAGCGGTTGAGGAAAAAAAATCCATTTACGGGGTTACCACGGCTTTTGGGGGGATGGCCAATGTTGCTGTGCCCATTGAAGATGCCGAAGCGCTTCAGAACAATATTCCATGGCCCCACAAAACCGGAGCCGGTAAAAAACTGTCTGTATCCGATATCAGGGCAAGTATGATGTTGAGAGCCAATTCACTCATGAAGGGTGTTTCCGGGGTGAGATTGGAGATCATTGAGCGATTAATCGATTTTCTCAATAAAGGCCTGACTCCGGATGTATATGAATTGGGCTCTATTGGTGCCAGTGGTGACCTTGTGCCCCTTTCCTATATTGCAGGGGCGATTATCGGACTTGATTCCTCTTTTACAGTGACCGTTAGGGGCAAAACCATGGATTGCATTTCTGCTTTGCAATCGGTTGGTTTACCCAGAATGCGCTTATTCCCAAAAGAAGGCCTCGCCCTTATCAATGGCACATCGGTCATGGCCGGAATTGCTTCTAATTGTATTTATGATGCACGGTTGTTGTTGTCGCTGGCTTTGGGTGCCCATGCCTTGTTTTTTCAGGGTCTTGGGGCATCTGATCAATCATTTCATCAGTTTATTGAAAAACAAAAGCCTCATCCCGGACAAATCCTGGTTTCTTCACAAATGCGGAGGCTTCTTAAAGGATCTCGATTAATCCGAAAGGAATTTAACGGAAGAAACCCTCATGACAAAAATGAACTGGAACAAGACCGGTATTCATTGCGCTGTTTACCTCAATTTATTGGGCCCGTGGCTGATGGTCTTTCCATAATCACCCGGCAGTTGGAAACAGAAATCAACTCTGCCACCGATAACCCATTGATCGATATCGAAAACGATGCCTATTACTACTGTGGAAATTTTTTAGGGCAATATGTAAGCATCGGTATGGATCAGTTGCGATATTATATGGGATTGATGGCAAAACATCTGGATGTCCAGATCGCTATGGTTGTCGCCCCCGAGTTTAACAATGGCCTGCCCCAGTCACTGGTGGGTAACCCCGCAAAAAAAGTCAATCTTGGCCTTAAAGGGCTTCAGTTAACCTGCAACTCGATCATGCCGCTTATCTGCTTTTTTGGAAATTCTCTGGCGGATCGTTTTCCCACTCATGCGGAACAGTTCAACCAGAACATCAACAGCCAGGGATTCGGTTCAGCCAATCTGGCCCGGCAATCATTGGACATGTTCTGCCAATATATGGCTGCGGCACTCATGTTCGGTGTGCAAGCCGCCGACCTTCGCACGCATATGGTTTTCGGACACTTTGATGCACGCAGGAGTTTATCACCGGCAAGTATCATGCTTTATGAAAGCATCCTGAAAGTGACCGGAAAGTCCCCCTCTGAAAAACACCCGTATATTTTCAACGATAACGAACAGTCCCTGGATCAACTCATGTTTAAAATATCGGAAGACGTTGGTGCAGATGGGATAATTCCGCAATCGGTCAGGGATACAATTTCAGCTTTTACTGATCATCAAAGCTGACCATTTTTTTTGACTCGGCAATTTCCCAGATCAGGGCGGTGCCGACGATGAAATTATTGTCTCTTTTAACCAGGGGACTGTCATCATAGACTGCGCCGGAAATATTATCCCATCTTGAATAAAAACCCAATGAAAGGTTATCGGTAAGTTTTTTTTGAAGTGTACCCGCCAGGGAAAATCCGGAATAACCGGTGTCGGATTTGTAATGGGGCCTTCCTGGTCGAACATCCTCGCGCGGCACATCATAAAAATAGCTGTTTAACTGACTGTTGGAAAAATCGATTCCCGCGTTTAATCCATAGCTCAAATCATATTTTTCAAAGCTGCTCTGGTTAAAATAGATCAGGTTCAGACCTGAACGAAGGCCCTGATAACTGATGTTCACACCATGATCAAAACCCAGAGAGTATGCCGCCCGCAAGGCCAGTCTCAAATAAAGGGAATCCATGGGATGACGTCCTAACATATACCATTTGATCGCAGGCCCGACCTCAAAAATGGCATCCAGACCGGACATGCCCTCACGGGCCTTGGTATCACTGCTGACCGGAGGGTTTCCATATAATGAAATATTGGTTTCAAAATAATCGCTATCATAAAAAATACCACGGATACTTTCCCGATCGGCCCGGATAATGTCTCCCCGGTAAATGATATAGGGCAGAGGAACTACATACCATTTGTATTCATCAGAGCCACGGTAATGAGGAAGTCTGGCTGCAGCGTTAAACAGCCCGAATTCCCAGAGAGGATATTGTATATCCTCTTCGGAGAAAACTACACCGTTGAAAATCATAAGAAAAATTAGTATGGTTAATAACTTGTATATGATTTTCTTTAATGTTTTCATAACCTTGTCCCTTTTATTTGTAACCCTGAATAGTTTTTTGTTTAAACGATTATGGTGATTTTTATGAAAATGCAAGCACGAAATAAAAAAAAAATTTGCATTGTGATTCCTGTTTATAATCATGAAAGGACGGTCGCAGAAGTTGCACGGCAGGCGTTGAAATTAAATCTACCGGTCTTTATTGTTGATGACGGATCAAGTGATACCAGCTATGTAAAGATCAAAAACATCAAGGGTGTACGAATATTGCGTCATTTCAGAAATCTGGGAAAGGGAGCTGCACTAATGACCGGATTTGCTGAAGCGGTAAAAGCGGATATGAATTGGGCCGTCACCCTGGATGCCGACGGTCAGCATAATCCGATGGATGCCGTATCCATGATAAGGGCAATACCCGAAAGAAAACGTCCTGTGGTAGTGGGAATCAGAATTGGAATGATCCATGGGGATGTACCATGGACAAGTCGGTTTGGAAGAAAATTTTCCAACTTCTGGGTTTTTTTATCAGGCGGACCTAAAATGTCCGATTCACAGAGTGGTTTCAGAATATATCCTTTGCCTGAAATATTGAATCTTAACATCGTATCGAGGCGGTTTCAATTCGAGGTGGAGGTTTTAGCCAAAGCCGGATGGAAACGTATCCCGGTAGTTGAGGTTCCCATCAGTGTCAATTACTGTCCGCTGGGAAAAAGAATATCACATTTTCGTCCTTTTTTGGATTTTGTCAGAAACAGCACCACATTTACCCGGCTTATTATTCAGAGAATTTTTATTCCGTTATCCTACCGAATAAGACAATAAACATATGCAACACCAAAAAAAGTATAAACCCAGGTGGACTATTGTGTTTCTCATGATGGTTGTGGTTTTATTTTTTCTGATGTTAAGTTTTTACAGGCTTCAAATTGATAGTGATATTATTGGGTCGCTTCCGGAAAATGATCCGGTGATATCCGATGCCGGGCATGTGATGGTACATCATCCCATGCAGGATCTCGTGGTTATCGACATAGGAACGGACACTGTGCAACCGGATGTTCTGGTGGAGGCAGGACATCTTGTCGAACAGCGATTAAAAGATAGCGGGCTTTTTGAGAAGGTGGGAATCAGTCATGAAGGGCATCTGATACCTGAATTAATTAGCATGGTGACAGACAGCTTGCCATGGATTTTTTCTGAAAAACAACTGCAGGAGCAGATTGCTCCCCTGCTGGTACCCGATCGGATAGTCCAAAAACTGGATGAAACTCTCTTGCAGTTTCATAATATCGACAGTATCGGCAGGGCCGAGAATATATCCAGGGATCCATTAGGGTTTGGAAACATTATCCTTGCCCGACTGATCCATCTGGCGCCGACAGAAAATGCAGGCATATACAAGGGAAGTCTTTTGTCTTCGGATCAAAAACACCTGCTGATTTTGGCAAAGCCCAATGAATCAGGTACCGATACGGTTGTAGGACAAAACATCGCCTCCACTATCGACCAGGTATATCAGGAAATGAATCAGCAGTTCTCAAAAAAAGGATATCAAGTTTCACTGACTCCGATGGGGGGGTATCGTGCAGCCCTGGACAACGAGGCTTCAGCCAAAAGTGATGTGCAGAAAGCGATCCTTTTTTCTACCCTGGGCATTGCTCTTTTGCTGGTTTTGGCTTTTCCAAGGCCATGGCTTGGACTTCTGGCGCTTTTGCCGGCGCTTGTAGGGACGGTCATTGCGCTTTTTGTGTACTCGCTTGTTTTTGATACGATCTCACTTTTAACTATTGGGTTTGGCGGGGCTATCATCGCCATTTCAGTGGATCATGGAATAGCATACATGCTGTTTTTGGATCGCCCTGTTGAAAGCAGCGGTAAGGATGCCTCGAAGGAAGTTCGATCGGTGGGACTTCTGGCAGCTCTGACCACCATCGGCGCTTTTTTTTCACTCTCCTTTTCCGGTTTTCCCATTTTGGCACAGGCCGGCTTGTTTGCCGGAATGGGGATTGGCTTTTCCTTTCTTTTTGTTCATTGGTTATTTCCTTTAATGATCCCGATGATGCCACCGGCCAGGCGTAAAAATACCATGCCGCTTCAAAAGTTTGTCAACGGATTTGCATTAAAGGGTGAAAAATATAAATTGGTCATGGCTTTAGGATTCGGTTTTGTGATGTTTTTTTTTGCTAAAGCGGACTTTCAGGTGGATTTAAGAGCCATGAATACGGTCAGCGATAAGACCCGAGCTGCTGAAAATCAAATACAGGAAACCTGGGGTAATATTTTTTCAAAGGTATTTTTGATGGTCGAAGAACATAGCCTTGATGCGCTGCAGGAAACCTCGGACATGGTTTTATCTGCTTTGGAAAACGACATGGCATCCCAAAGCCTTTCTTCGGTTTTTTTACCTTCCATGATATTTCCCGGCGAAAACCGCGGGGCTGAAAATTTCCAGGCATGGAAAGGATTCTGGAACCAACAGCGAAAAGATGACTTAAGACGAATAATGGCGGATAATTCAATCCGATTAGGATTTACTCCGGATGCCTTTGATCCTTTTTTTCAAAGCCTTGATCAACAAACCTATACATTTCATGAAATTCCGGAAAAATTCCATGACCTTTTGGGCATTTCCCATGATTTGGAACGGTCAATGTGGGTTCAGTTTTCCACTTTGCTTCCAGGCAGTGAATACAATGCCGAAGGTATTTATTCCCGATTGGCCACAATAGAAAACACGACCATGTTCGATCCTCGTTTTTTTGGACAAAGACTTGGAAAGGTACTTTCAGATACCTTTTTAAAGATGCTTTTAATTGTCGGTTGCAGTATGGTTATTTTGCTGATGATTTTTTTTTCTGACTTAAAACTCACCATTGTTGCCGCGATTCCCGTCATTTTTGCATTTATCTGTACCCTAGGCACCTTGAACCTGACAGGGCATCATCTGGGAATACCGGCGCTGATGCTTTCCATCGTGGTGGTCGGCATGGGGGTGGATTATTCGATTTTTTTTATCCGGTCATATCAGCGATACAGAGATAAAAACCATGTTTTTGTCGGGCTGTTTCGGATGGCTGTTTTTCTGGCTTCCATATCGAGCCTTATAGGCTTCGGAGTGCTGAGCATTGCAGATCATGCTCTGCTGAAAAGTGCGGGGTTGCCTTCTTTTTTGGGGATTGCTTATGCGGTGATCGGAACTTTTACGTTACTTCCTCCTGTTTTGGGACGTTTATTCCCTGATCTGAAGACAGATAAACCCGGAGAATAATAAAAGGTATGGCTGAGATTTTTTATCAGTGGATTGTTCTGTTGTCTAAAAAGTATGGTCTCTGGATTTTTAAAACATACGCATGGATTGTGGCAACGGGCTTTTTTTTGATATTTCCATTGGGTGTGGCTGCTGGTGTTCGCTTTTATCGGGCGCTGTTTCCCAAAAAGGTTCTGTGGTTTCACCTTTGGTGCGTCTGGAGGCAGTACCATAATTTTACATCCATTTTTTTGGATCGGTTTATACTGGAAGAATTTGCTGATATTACTTACAGTTCCGAAGGATGGGAGCATATTGAAAAAGCCATTAAAGAAAAAACCGGTGGGATCATTCTCATGTCCCATATGGGCAATTGGGAGATGGCTGCACACATTTTAAAACGCAAACACCCCGAAATCCCACTTCTTTTGTACATGGGAATCAAACAGAAAGAACAGATGGAGCGACTGCAAAAGGAGAGCCTGGCCGGAACCGGAATAAAAATAATCGGCGTTGAAAAACAGAACCCGTCTCCTTTTGACATCATTGAGGGAGTCAGGTTTTTAAAAAATGGAGGCATGGTTTCTCTTACCGGTGACAGAATATGGTATGAAGGTCAAAAAAGCGTATGGACCAGGTTTTTGGGACATGAATTAAGACTTCCGGAAACACCCTATGTTTTTTCTCTGCTTTCCGGTTCTCCATTGTTTGTTTTTTTTGCATTTCGCACGGGGCAGGGGAAATATCAATTTTCCATCGCAAAGCTTGATTGTACGAGGTCTTGTTCTAGGTCGGAAAGAAAGGAAACTGTTATGCGACTGGCTGAGCAATATGCACGATTGCTTGAGCAGGCACTTCATAATTATCCCTATCAATGGGCTAATTTTGGTTTTTTTCTGGGCAAAAGACTAAATTGATCTGTTAAACTGAGGCTATTTTGTATATGAAATTAGAGCGGGAGTACATTTTAAAGGAACTATCCCGGATTTTTAATGAAAAATTTGAAATTAAAAATCCGGGTGTTGATGATGACTTAAGAGAAGAGTATGAGTTCGACAGTATCGATGCAATTGAGCTTCTTGTGGAGATTGAAAAGATTTTGGGATTTCCCCTGAGCCAGGAGCAAAAAAAAATGGCCATGGAGGTCCGTACAATCGAACAGATTTGCGATTATATTCAGAGAATGGAATATGTGGGGGTTTAAGGTGTCATAAAATTTGTTTGATAGAAGGTGTTGACTGGAGAATCATGGAAAAAAAAGTTGTTATTACCGCTTGTTCTGCCCTGACACCCATCGGCCATGGCAAACAACAGATTTTGCATAGCCTGAAAAATGGTCTTTCCGGCGTTAAACCATTGTGTGATGATGGTCTTTTATCAGATTATATTCATTCCAAAGTGTTCGGCACTATCGATTATCCGGTGGAATTTGATTTCAAACGCAGCCATCGAAAAACCATGGGGCCTGTAGCATTTTATGCATGTCAGGTGGTCAAGGAAGTTCTGGAACAAGCAGGGCTTGATGACGATTTTATCACCTCGGGCCGTCTGGGTGTGGCTTTTGGCTCCACCCATGGGAGCCCGACAATTCAGCGAAATATCTATAAAACATTTTTCAGCGGTTCAAAAGATCAGTTTTCCACTGTCAGTGCGGTAGATTATCTTAAATCGATGGTTCACACCACGGCTGTAAATATTACCAAAATGTTCGGCATAACCGGGCGAGTCATTTCTTCATCCACGGCATGCACCACAAGTAGCCAATCCATTGGTTTTGGATACGAAATGGTCAAGTTCGGGATACAGGATGCCATGATTTGCGGCGGGGCTGATGAATACGATACCACTACCGTTGCCGTATTTGATAACCTTCTTGCCTGTTCCACCGCTTTTAACGATACACCTAATCTTACACCACGTCCTTTTGAGGCCAGGCGTGATGGTCTGGTTGTGGGTGAAGGTGCCGGGGCAGTGCTGCTCGAGGAATATAACCGGGCTAAAAAACGCGGCGCTGATATTTTGGGTGAAGTGATCGGGTTTTCCTGCAATAACAATGGTGGTGATCTGATTTTGCCCAATGCCAAGGGTATTAAAGAAACCATTCGATTGGGTCTTGAAAGCGCAAAAATAAAGGCCGAAGATGTGGACTTAATCAGTGCCCATGCAACAGGGACCAAGATGGGTGATGTGATTGAAGCTCAGGCGATTCACAGTATTTTCAGTGACACTGTTCATGTCACAGGATTGAAAAGCTATATGGGCCATACCATGGGAACCTGCGGTGTTATTGAAACCATTATCGCTTTGTACATGATGGAAAAAGGATTTATCGCTCCGACGTTAAACCTTGAAAAAATAGACAAGCGATGTGCAATGATCAAACATGTCACAGACCTGGTGGATTCGGAAATCCGAATTGCACTGGTTCAGAACTTTGCATTCGGCGGTGTGAATACATGCCTGATCCTGAAAAAAGTGTGATTTTGAACCAATAGTGATGCAACCTTTTTTTAAACATATAAAACCCGCGGCTGATTTAATCCTCACACTGATTTACTGGACCTATTTTACGTTGGGATATATCATTTTTTTTCTTCCTTTGTATTTGTGGTCGGCATTTTTTTCAAAAGATCCTGAACAGTCATTTCAGAAATTGAACCATCTTTTCTACAAAGGATTTTTTGGTCTGGTAAGATCCATAACTCCAGGGTTGAACTTTGATATTGATGAGCAGGTGTTGTCTGTTCGTTCTTCAATTATTGTCTGCAACCACATATCGTATCTTGATCCTATCCTTTTGATTTCTTTATATGAAAAGCATAAAACCATTGTAAAGAATATATTTTTTAAACTCCCTGTTTTCGGATGGGTTTTGAAACGATCAGGATATATGCCATCGGCTTCCGATGCAAAATTAAGTGAAGTAATGCTCCGACAGGTTGAAGGCATGCACGAGTATCTGGCTTCGGGAGGTAACTTGTTTGTGTTTCCCGAAGGAACCCGGAGTCGTGACGGCAACATTGGAAAATTTGAAAAAGGCCTGTTCAAGATCGCCAGGTTCTGTCATGCACCTGTAAAGGTATTTTTCATTCAAAATTCCAATCGGTTGTTTTATCCGGGTAAATTTTTGTTCAATACCTGCACGAAAAACGTAATCAAACTAAAACTCATCGGAGAGATTACCTTTGATAAACAAGGCAAAATGCCTCCTGTTGATGATATGATTGGAATGGTGCGCTCGATGATGGAAACATATAACATGGATTCCGGAAAAAAATCATGAAAATCGCTTTAATCTCCATGCCCGATGTCACGCCGTTCATAATACATGAAACCGCAGTGCATATGCCCAATCTGGGCATTGCAAGTATTGGGGCCAATATAGACGAAAAGCACGAGGTCTATGTTATTGATCTGATCCGAAAGCGACGTCAGGTTCGAAAATATCTCACCAGGACCCTTTTGAAAATACGGCCGGATTTGGTAGGGTTATCGGCCATGACCTGGCAATTTGATACCTGTGTGAAAATCATCAGGCTGATCAAAAGATTGTTGCCCCATGTCGGAATCGTCATCGGCGGATACCATACAACACTGATGTATAAAGAAATTGCCGCATCTGATGAGTCTGAATTGATTGATTTTATGATAAGGGGGGAAGGGGAGGAAGCTTTCAGAAGGCTGGTTGATGCATTAGACGGGAAAGACCGGTTCAAGGACATTGCGTCGCTATCATATAAGATAGCTTCGGAACAGATGAATCCGCAAAAAAAAGAGGAGAATCTTTTTATCCATAATCCAAAGGGTGACCTGTTGGATTTGTCCCGGATAAAACTGCCCATTCGTGACAAGAGGCGACTGACCTGGGGATATCATGTATTGTACAATAAAATTGAAGTGATGGAAACATCACGCGGATGTACCCGGTCCTGTAATTTTTGCAGTATCCGCCATATGTACGGCAAAAGCTTCAGGGTTTATCCTGTGGAGAGGGTTCTGGCCGACCTTGACGATATCTACTACAACCGTAAGACCCGTTGGGCATTCATTGCCGATGATAACCTGGTTTTGGCCCCTGAAAGGGTGATTGAACTCTGTGAAGCCATTTGTCGGAAAAGGTATAAAAACTTCAACCTGGTGATCCAGGCTGATTGTATTTCAATGGCCAAAAATGAAACAATGGTCGAAAAATTGGCGCAGGCAGGAGTAAGATCCGTTTTTCTGGGCATTGAAAATGCCTCTCCAAAAAATCTCAGAGCAGTTCACAAGGGAGATATTACACAGGCTGCGGTCAAAGCCGTTTCCAATTGCCATCGATACGGAATTATGGTGATCGGTGGGCTGATCCATGGCTTTCCTGATGATGATGATGCGGCGATTATCCGCAATTACGAATTTTTCAATGCGTTAAAAATCGATGCCGTCTATACTCAGATTCTAACACCGTATCCCAAAACCGGAATTCGGCAAAACCTCAAGGAGGAAGGTTTGATTACCAATCTCTATGATTACGGGTATTACAACGGGCTGTGGGCCAATGTGAAAACCAGACACTTGTCTTCAGAACAGCTTCAGTATCTTTTCTGGTATCGTAAACAAACGGTTCTGGGATGGTGGGAGCCCTCGGAGCTTGCCAGAAGAGACGGCAAATTATGGACATCTATTTGGCGTTTAGCATTCAGGCCGGTACTCAGATATTTTATTAACAGAAATCTTAGAAAATACGGATGGCAAGGCCGGTATCAAAAAGAACTTTTAAGGTTATCAAACATGAATCGTTTTGATGATATTAGATAATTTTTCTCACTGCTTCATGATGTTGGCTGTGGTGTGAGATTATTTCAAAGAGCGAAGTAATACTACCCTGATATTGCAAAACAATAAGCATGTTTGCTTCAATCCGGCAATCTTATCCATATGCATGATATTGAAAATAATATTTGAAAAAGTGATCCCATTGACGATAAATGTTTAGAGAGAAGGAAATAAAATAACTCAATCATTTGGAGGATGGCGATGAAAGATATAAATTATAATTCGGTTTTTAAGAATATTCAGATCTTGTTGATTGCAACGGCAATAACAGTTTCCGGACAATTGTTTTCAAATCAGGCATTTTCACAGACTATCGGCCCAGAGATTATGATGGCCCAAAATTCTCAACGATCTGAAAAGGTGATTAATATTCGCCTTAATGGTGCAGCCGATTATGAACTTGTAGAAGTCTTTGGGAAAGTGCTCAATAAATCACAAGGCGTGCTGGAAGCTAAACGCCATGGTTCCAGAATCGTTCCGGACAATCCACGGGCTTGTTTTGCCGTCTGGAGAGTCCGGATTCATGAACCGGATCCTTCCCGTCTGCAAGCAAATATTATCAATGCAATACATAATACCGGAGCTGATCTGCTAAAAGGAATCCGTCCCGGTAGTGCCTCTGCTAGTGAAATACAGTTTTTTGCACACTGATGGATTTTAATGAATCAAGATTTAATGATTTCACATAAAGTTTTCAAATGTTAACGCATTGAATAAATAAGATTCAGAAAATGAAAAAAAGATTTGACAAATAAAAATACCTGAGGATAAAATGTTCCATGTCTGAGCGAGCGCTCGGTCAACGATAATTCCGAGACATCGTATCAGTACGGTTTTACAGGATAAAAGCGGAAATTTTGAACAGAATCATTATCGCCATCTGAGCAAATGATAACTAAAGCCTGTTTTCATGGTACTTTTTTATAAAAGAGAAAAGGAGCGTTTCCTGAAATGATTTGTCCACCAGGAGGTTTTCAGGAAATACCGGGGGTGAAACTATTTCCGACAGGATTAGATAAGAGGAAATGGTTGCCTGTTTTGCATTTTTTAACCGAATAGGAGGAGAAAGCATGACCAACCCGTACATCGAAGCGTATGAAAAATCAATCAACGATCCTGAAGGGTTCTGGGGCCCGATTGCCGAGGACTGCCATTGGTACAAAAAATGGGACAAGGTTCTTGATGATTCCAACAAACCTTTTTATCGGTGGTTTGTCGGAGGTGAGTGTAACACTTGCTATAACGCATTGGACTACCATATTGATAACGGCCTCGGGAATCAGTTGGCGCTTATTTACGACAGCCCGGTAACCAATACCATTAAAAAATTTACATACAATGAACTCAGAGATGAAGTTGCCAAATTTGCCGGTGTTTTAAAGGCCCAGGGTGTGGAAAAAGGGGACCGTGTTCTCATTTATATGCCCATGATTCCTCATGCAGCAATATCGATGTTGGCATGTGCCCGCATCGGGGCTGTCCACTCCGTGGTATTTGGTGGTTTTGCCGCCAAAGAGTTGGCAACCCGAATTAACGATGCCAAACCAAAAGTGATTGTAACGGCTTCGTGCGGAATTGAGGTAAAAAGAGTCATCCCTTATAAGCCCCTTCTCGAAGGCGCTATCGAAATGGCAACTTCCAAACCCGAAAAATGTATCGTTTTTCAGCGTCCGATGGAAACTGCGGAAATGATGGAGGGAAGAGACGTTGATTGGGATGAAGCCATGAAAAAAGCTGTTCCGGCTGATTGTGTACCCGTAAAGGCAACAGATCCCCTGTACATTCTTTATACCTCGGGAACCACAGGAGTCCCCAAGGGTGTTGTCAGGGATAACGGCGGACACATGGTGGCATTAAAATACAGCATGAAAGCCGTTTATAATATGGATCAGGGTGATGTTTACTGGGCGGCATCCGATGTCGGCTGGGTTGTCGGCCATTCCTACATTGTGTATGCTCCGCTTTTCAAAGGCTGCACCACGATTCTTTTTGAAGGAAAACCTGTCGGCACACCTGATGCCGGTGCTTTCTGGCGGGTTATTTCAGAGCATGGCGTCAAGGCACTTTTTACCGCACCCACGGCATTCAGAGCCATCAAACAGCAGGACCCCAAAGCCGAACTGATGAAAAACTATGATTTGTCCAACTTCAAAGCACTTTTTCTGGCGGGTGAACGGCTCGATCCCGATACTCTTACATGGGCTGAAAGGGCTTTGAATGTTCCGGTAATAGACCATTGGTGGCAAACCGAAACCGGCTGGGCCATTTGTGCCAATTGTCTGGGACTTCATCATTACGAGGTAAAACAAGGGTCTCCGACCAAGCCTGCTCCCGGATGGAATCTTGCGGTGGTTGATGATTCCAGTAAAGAAGTTCCCAAGGGAACAATCGGTGCGCTGGTGGTAAAACTACCCCTTCCTCCTGGCACGCTTCCTACATTATGGAAAAAAGATGATGCTTATATATCATCCTACCTTGAGGAATTTCCAGGTTATTATAAGACCGCTGATGCCGGTTTCATCGATGAAGACGGATATGTTTTTGTTATGGCCCGTACCGATGACATTATTAATGTGGCCGGCCATCGTCTGTCCACAGGCGGCATGGAGGAGGTTCTCGCGGATCATCCGGATGTTGCCGAATGCGCGGTACTTGGTGTTGAAGACCAGCTCAAGGGGCAGATTCCTGTTGGATTTTTGGTACTCAATGCCGGTGTTGACAGATCCCATGATGAAATTGTCAAAGAAGTGGTTCAAATGGTCAGAGATCGAATCGGACCGGTGGCCGCATTCAAGAAAGCAACGGTTGTTAAACGCCTTCCAAAAACACGTTCCGGAAAGATTCTGCGAGGCACCATACAAAAGATTGCCGATAACAAAGAATACAATGTTCCTGCCACCATTGATGATCCTGCAGTTCTGGGGGAAATGGCTGATGCTTTAGAAACGATTGGTCTGGCAAAAGCAAGAAAATAGTAAAAAACCTGGTTGTGGATTTTTAAACGATCAAAGGCCGGTTCGGGTTATCCCAGCCGGCCTTTGTATTTAATGATTGGAGAATTTTTTGTTGTTACGAAGGCATATTTTGCATACGCCGTCCAGACGAACTTCTACTTTTTCGATAACACCCGGAAAGGTCCGTATGATTTGTTCAATTTCAAGATGAACGCCCTCGGGGTTCAAGCATTCCAAATTTCCACACAGCTTGCAATAAAAATGGGGATGGGAAGGATGATTTTTGTTGGGGGCCAGCCCATAATGAAAAGAACGACCGCCGCTGCTGATCCGGTCTATAACTCCTTTTTCCACAAGAAGGTCTAAAATCCTATAGACGGTTACTCGGTTGATTTCTTCAGAGCGGCTTAATGTTTCAAAGATATCCTGAGCGCTTAGGGGGCGGTTATTATTTCCGACAATTTCCAGAATTTTTAATCGATTGGGCGTAGGTGAAAGTTCTGAGGTTTTAAGGATGCTGTTGTAATTACAATGATGGCACATAATATTACCCCTCGATTATTATTTTACGGCATGTCTGCGGATACGGTCTATGAGTAATGAAAGAAAAAAAGCAAATGCAGCCACCATAATGATGGTCGCTCCGGATGTCAGATTAAATTTATAAGAAAACCACAAACCGACAAGGGAAAAAATAATACTTAAAAACCCGGAAAATAGCATCATTTGCAAAAGTGAATTTGTATATCGTTCAGCAATAAATGGCGGAATGGTTAAAAGGGCGATAATTAAAATCAAGCCAACCACCTTGATCACCATGACTACGGAAAGTGCAATCATGCCAATGAGAAGAAAATATAATGGTTTGACCGACACGCCCCGAAGTTGCGCAAATTCCTGATCGTAGGACATGGCTAAAAAATCATGGTAATAAAATCCGACAATTATGACAATAAATAAACTCAGCCCCGCCATTATATAAAGCTCCGAAGACGGTACAGTGAGAATACTTCCGAATAGATAGCTCATGAGATCGACATTGTAACCTTCTTTAATATCGAGCAAAATGACTCCCAACGCCATGCCCACGGCCCATACCACTCCAATAAAAGTATCTGCACGGTTTTTTTCTTTTAAGGTTATTGCCGCCATGATCATGGCGGCAATAACAGAAAATCCAAAGATGCCCACATAGTAAGGTAGCCCCAGAAAAAACGCCAATCCAATGCCGCCATAAGCTGCGTGGGCAATTCCACCTGCCAGAAAAACGATTCGGTTCACAACAACCAGTGTGCCGATCACACCGCATATGGCGCTTGCCATAATGGCGGCCATCACGGCATTTCTCATAAATTCGAACTGAAGAGCTTCCAGCAAGTTATATCCTTTCTATTAATGATCTCCCAATACTCTGTGCGGAAGGCCGTGGGCAATAAGTTCTACCGGGCACTGATATGCCATGTCCAGCATTTCCTGTGTCATCTCAGCTGCATCGTGCTGGTGGACACACTGATTGACGCAGATGACCGTTTTAACATAGCTTGAAACCACCATCAAATCGTGACTGACAACCAGAATTGTCACATTTTTATTCAGCTCTTTAAGAAGTGAATAAAGTTCGGTTTGACCATGGGTATCGACACTGGCCGTGGGTTCATCAAGAAAAAGAATTTCAGGTTTGCCGGCAAGTGCTCTTGCAATAAAAACTCTTTGACGCTGTCCGCCGGAAAGCTCTCCAATCCGTCTTTTATGGTGTTTGAGCATTTCCATTTTTTCTAAAGCCTCTTTGGCCGAAATTCGATCTGATTTTGTCGGGTGTGTCAATAATCTGCCGGATTTCAGACATCCCATAAGCACCACATCCATAACGGAAATGGGAAAATTTTTATTGGCATTGACATTTTGGGGCACATATCCGATTCTGTGTGAGACTTTTTTGGGTTTTTCACCTATAATGCGAATTGATCCATGGCCGGCCGGCAACAATCCCAGCATGAGCTTTAAGAGCGTGGTTTTCCCACCTCCATTCGGCCCGATGATGGCTATAAAATCATTGGCGTACACCGTCATGTTTACATCTTTTAAGATGGCATGGTGATTGTATGAAAAATCAACATTTTTTAATTCAATAATGCGTGTTTTCATATGTATAAACCCTAAAATGTTTATGATAAGAGCATTATGCAAATGATTTGCAAAATGTCAAGAAGTCTTTCAACTATGAGGCTTTTCATGAGTTTATCCCAATGCCTGAAATGTTAAATAATTCTTGAATTACACAATATTGTGTGTAAGAATATTATTTCTAATCAAGGAGGTGAATTATGGCGACTAATTTAGCCATTGAAGATAAACTGATTGAAGAAGCTAAAAAAATCGGAAAACATAAGACCAAAAAAGCAGCGGTAACCGAGGCTTTAAAAGAGTACATCCAGCGGAGAAAACAAGTGGAAATTTTTGACCTTGCCGGACAAATTGATTATGATCCGAAATACGATTACAAAGTGCAGCGGAAAAAATCTTGAAAATCATTATCGATACAAGTGTCTGGTCCCGTTTTTTCAGGCGTACGGCAAATTGGGCGGATCCGATCGTTGTTGAGCTTCATGATCTGATTGATGAGTCTCGTGCCCAAATGATAGGTCCTGTTCGCCAGGAAGTTTTGTCAGGGATAAGGTTCACCACACAATATGTGCGACTGCGAAAGCATTTGAGGGCATTTCCTGATTTGCCTCTGGAAATGAAAGATTATGAGGTAGGTGCTGAATATTATAATTTATGCCGTAAAAAAGGGATCCAGGGATCAAATGTAGATTTTCTTATCTGTTCCATAGCAAAACGTCGTAATATGCCGATTTTTACGACCGATGGTGATTTCCATTTATATAAGCCCCTATTAGCCATCGAGATACATATACCGAGAATGCCGCTGTCCGATCATATCGATAACATTTAAATATCCAGGCAAATACACATATGAAAGAATTTTTTAAAGTCACGGAACTCAATCAGGTACTGTCCTATGCGGATATTTTTCAACCCGTTGAGGTGGAGAAAGTTTCTGTTTTTGATACTTTTGGTCGAATACTTGCTGAAAATGTCATGGCCGGAGAAAATATCCCCAATTTCAACCGATCCACCATGGATGGTTTTGCTATCAGGGCATCATCAAGTTTCGGAGCTTCAGAGGCCAATCCTGCGTACCTTGAAATTAAGGGAGCCATAGGTATGGGGGAAGTGCCTGAATTTTCAATCGGTCACGGGGAGGCGGCAAGAATTGCCACCGGAGGGATGTTGCCTTCCGGAGCTGATGCAGTGGTTATGGTGGAGCATGCGGATTTTCTGGACAAAGTTACCATCGAGGCATACAAAAGTGTGGCTCCGGGACAGAATGTCATTATAGAAGGGGAGGACATTCAGGAATCTCAGGAAATTTTATTTTCCGGACAAAAAATCCGTCCTCAGGAAATTGGACTTTTGGCGGCTGTCGGACGTCAAAGTGTCAAAGTATTTAAAAAACCATTGGTGGCCATCATTTCCACGGGAGATGAGGTGGTAGCCATTCACGAATCGCCCGAACCCGGACAAATTCGAGATATCAATACTTATACACTGTACGGCCAGGTCTTAAAAGCCGGCGGAATTCCCAAACCGTATGGAATTGTTCACGACAATTACCAGTCTTTGTATGAGATCTGCCAAAAAGCACTCCATGAAACCGACATGGTGTTAATATCCGGTGGAAGTTCCGTTGGGGCAAGAGACTTTACCATTGAGGTGCTGTCAAATATGCCGGAAACTGAGATTCTTGTTCATGGGATCACCATCAGCCCCGGTAAACCCACTATTCTGGCCAATTCCGCTGGAAAACCTTTTTGGGGCCTTCCTGGGCATGTGGTTTCCGCCATGGTGGTTTTTGAAGCGGTTACAAGATTTTTCCTGGAAAAGATCGCGGGTCTTTCTTTGAAATATCATCAACGATTCTATTACAAAGCCAGGATGACACGAAATATCGGATCGGCACAGGGCCGGGTGGAATACATCCGGGTTCGCCTCAAAGAAGAAAATGGGGGTTTATGGGCTGAGCCGATATTGGGAAAATCCGGCCTTATTCGAACAATGATCGAAGCAGATGGGTTAGTGGCTGTTGATATGAACACCGAAGGCCTGGAAAAAGGGGAAGAGGTCAGGGTTATTCCGTTATAACTTTCTATAACTTTCCGAGATTCAAGAGGTTAATAATGAGTTCAAAGCGAAATGTATATTTGAAAATGAAAACGTTAAAAGAGGCCAGGGAAATTCTCTTTGACCGTTTTTCTCATCTTGGGATGCTTCCCGGAGAAACCGTGTCAGTGCCCGACGCTGTTGGGAGAATATTGGCTGAGCCGGTTTTTGCAAAGTTATCATCGCCGAATTTTCATGCAGCCGCAATGGATGGTATTGCTGTGAAGGCTGAAAGCACTTTTGGCGCAAGTGAAACCCAACCCAAAACCCTGATCAACGATAAAGACGCTTTTTTTGTTAATACCGGCCATGTTCTTCCCGAACCCACAAATGCTGTCATCATGATCGAGCAGGTCAACGTGTTGGATGAACTTCATCTTGAAATCGAAAACCCTGCATTTCCCTGGCAGCATGTTCGAAAAATGGGTGAGGATATTGTTGCTACAGAGCTTTTGTTTCCACAGAATCATGTGATAACGCCATATTGTATAGGTGCCCTGCTCTCGGGTGGTGTTTTTGAGGTGAAAGTACGAAAAAAACCAAAAATATTTATCATTCCAACAGGTTCCGAGCTTGTGGACTGGCGCGATACGGACTTAAAAGAATTTAAACCCGGTCAGGTGCTCGAAACCAACTCTTTTGTTTTGGGAAAACTCGTGGAAGCCTCCGGCGGAAAGTATATCCGTAGTGAAATGGTTATTGATGATCCGGAAAAGATTATTAAAGTGGTTGATGAAGCCATCAAAGATGATTTTCATATAATCCTTACGGTCGGGGGTTCATCTGCCGGTTCCGAGGACTATTCCAATGCCGTGATTTCAAAAATGGGTGAAGTTCTGGTCCATGGTGTGACCATGATGCCGGGTAAACCTTTGGTCATGGGGATTATAAAAGCAAAACCGACTTTCGGAATACCGGGCTATCCGGTTTCAGCCATTATTGCATTTGAACAGTTTGTGCGACCCCTGATCTTAAATATGCTGGGTCAACCCGAAACAAAGCGAGCCGTAATTGAGGTTTTTCCGACAAAAAAAATAGCATCAAAGTTGGGGGTGGAAGAATTTTTGAGGGTAAAATTGGGTCAGGTTGGAAACCGGATCGTGGCTACACCGCTTCCCAGGGGTGCGGGCATGATTACCTCCATTACTGAGGCCGATGGCATTATCCGTGTTCCCAACCACAGCGAAGGCATCAAGGAAAATGAATCAGCTGAAGCAGAACTTCTCAAGCCTGTATCTTCAATCAAAAATACGATTGTGATTGTCGGAAGCCACGACAATTCTCTTGACATTCTCGCAGACCAACTCAAAGCCCGGCACAGCCATATCTGCCTTTCCTCAAGTCATGTCGGCAGTATGGGGGGCTTGATGGCGATAAAAAAAGGGGTTTGCCATCTTGCAGGGTCACATCTTCTGGACACATCGGATGGTTCCTACAACAAATCCTATATCAAAAGATACCTCCCCGATATACCGGTTAAGCCGGTAAATCTGGTCATGAGGGACCAGGGACTGATAGTGCTTCCCAAAAATCCTAAAAGTATAAAAGGCATCGAGGACCTGGCGCGCGAGGATATCACTTTTATCAACCGTCAGGGCGGGTCAGGCACCCGGATTCTTCTGGACTATCGTTTGAAGCAGCTCGGTATGGACCCGCTCAATATCAAAGGCTATGGTGTTGATGAATTTACTCACATGTCGGTTGCTGCTGCGGTACTTAGCGGAAGAGCCGATGTTGGACTCGGCATTTATGCGGCTGCAAAAGCCCTGGGGCTTGGTTTCATTCCGGTGGTTACCGAGCAGTATGATCTGGTGATTCCCGAAGCCTATTTTGAGTCTGAAAATATGCGGTTACTTTTGGATACCATCAATACCCCTGAATTTAAGAAACAAGTGGAAGCGCTCGGGGGATATTCAACTGCAAAAACCGGTGAATTCATGTAGCATGAGCCTGCCATTCCGAGGGAGCGATCTGCAAAGTGTCAGGTATCTTAAAAATCCCCCTAAATCCCCCTTTTTCATAACAGGGGGACTTTTGTGTCCTTTCGGTAAGGAGTGGTGATTATGCCAAAGATAGACACCAAAGAGGATAACCGATAGATCCTGAAGTGGATTGCAAGTTGATTTTGGAATTTCAATTTTGAAGAAAGTTGGCAGACTCGTGAAACGGGAACGAATCAAAACCCTTAAAAAATCGCTGTTTGTAAACCTTCTGTTTCTTTCCGTGGTCATGGTTCTGCTTTTTGGAGCCCTGATGTCCACAATTCTGTACTATAGTGGAGTAAACAACGCATACGCGGTTATTCATAATAAGAACCAAGCCGCTACCAACTACATACAGGGAAATTTCACGCCTCTGAGGTCCGCGGTACAGTTCCTGGCCCAGAAACCGGAGGTGATTTACGCGGTTGAAGATCCTCTTTTGCAGAAAGAAAAGGCCTTATCGCTGTTTGAAATCCTCAAGAATTCTCTTCCAAATATCAATTACATTTATTCCGGATATGAGGATGGAACGCTTTTAATCAATGACTATTCCCCGCCAAAGGGCTATGATCCGAGAAAACGGCCATGGTACCTGGCAGCCTTAAAGACGGCACCGGATATATCCGGCGGTATCCCTTACCGGGAGGCCAAAACTAGTGAGTGGTTGGTATCCTTCAGTAAGGTTTTGACCGACGATACCGATAATATTTATGGAGTAATCGCCATAGACTCCTCCATGGACGCGGTTACAAAAATTCTTTCTGAGCGTGATCCGGCTTATTCTTCTTCGTATAGTTTCGTGGTTGATGGCGAGGGGACGGTTATCATTCACCATCGTGAGGACCTTCTTGGGAAGGAATTTAAGAAAATTGTAGATACTGAAGATGACTTTTCCAGGTCTGCTGGTCGTACGGGTTATATCTTTGAACAACGAAGCAAAATCGCCTACCACACCCGGCTGGAATCCCTGGGATGGATTGTGGTTACCGTGGTTGATAAATACGAGATACTTAAATTCCTGATAGTCAAAATTTTGCTCAGCATTGCGGTTGTTATAGCAGTGAGCCTGCTGGTTGGACAATTTATTAGCCGCACGCTCAGCAATAACATAATAGCACCTTTGAGAACGCTGGAACAGCGGGTTAAAGCGGCAATATCAGGTTCTTCTCAGACAGATTATCATGATCCAACAAATCCTCCCTCAGTTTCGCGGTATAACGAGATCGATTCAATAGCAAATGCCATAGAAGAATTAACCGAGCGGGCTCTGTTTCGGAAGAATCAGGAACTGGAGACCAAAAATGAACTGCTGGAAAAGCTTTCCCAAACCGATTACCTCACTGGCCTGCTAAACCGCCGGAAAATTTATGAAGACCTGGAAAAAGAGTATCAGCGCGCCATGCGGTATGGCGGCACGTTTTCAATCATCATCTTTGATATTGACTGGTTCAAAAGCATCAATGACACGTACGGTCACGATGCAGGAGATCAGGTAATTAAAGAAGTGGCGGATATTTTCAGGTCAATGCTTCGCACCACGGACAGTTTGGCACGATGGGGCGGGGAAGAGTTTTTGATCCTCTGCCCGGGAACAACCCTGGAAGGCTCCGCTGCAATTGCACAAAAAATTCAAGCCGCTATTGGAGAAAACCGCTTTTCTGTGCCAAGAAAACTAACAATAAGCGCGGGAACCTGTGAATATAATTCCAGCCTCTCACTGGAGGATTTGCTTATTGCAGCAGATCGCAAACTCTACGAAGCTAAGTCCCGGGGAAGAAACCGGGTGGTGTTTTGATCACATCGGTCGGATCGGTTACTTAGGACTCATTTTTTATATTTTTATTGACAAAAAGCAAGTTCCTATTTATTTGAGTCACATAAAGCGGATACGGGCAGCGGGTATCCAGCGTCGGTAAAAGGCGCAACCCTGGATGTGCTGAATAGTTACGAAAGATTTTACTGAGTGCTGTTGAGAGGGGCAGGTTTTGGAATGATCATCAAGAAACAGTACTACTGGGGGTACCTGGCTGTTCTACTGAGCTTGCTGCTCACCTATGCGATCTATTTCGGATCGATGTGGTTCTACGACGACTGGTACGATTACCCCTTGAAATATCTGGCCAAGCTCGGGAGCATGGGAACCACGATACTGATGTGCTGGGCCCTTTTGCTGGCCGCGAGGCTGCGTGTCGTAAACCGGCTGTTCGGGGGGATGGACAAGGTCTACAAGGCACACCACAAGTTTGGCGAAGCCGCGTTGTATTTCATTTTCCTGCACCCGATATTTCTCGCCCTGAATCCCGAATTCGACTTCTTTCGTTTTTTTTGGATCGCGCAACTGCCCGGCGAAGCGGGACATTACTATCTTGCCCGGATGACCGGCCTGGCTGCCCTGGCGGCTCTTGTCGGACTGACGTCGTTGTCGTTGTGGTTCTCGCTGCCCTACCACCACTGGAAACAGACGCACAATTTTTTCGGGCTGGTGCTGGTACTGGTCATCTTCCACGCAGTCGTTGCCCAGGGTGAAATCATGTCGTATCCGGTGCTGGCGACGTGGTTTGCCGTGTGGGCCGGGGTGGGAGTGTGCTGCTATTTCTACATCCGGGTGCTCTACCGCTGGTTCGGGCCGATCCATGACTATCTGGTGGATCATATTTGGACCCTGGGTGACATCACCGAAGTCCATCTGCGCCCTCGGGATCCGGACCGGAAGATGGCCTTTCAACCCGGCCAGTTCCTGTACGTCTACTTCGAATCGTCGGATCTGAGAGCCGAGCCCCATCCTTTCAGCATTTCATCGGCTCCCCAGGCCGGAAACATCCGGATTTCCGTCAAGAAGATGGGCGACTGGACGGAACAGCTTCCCGTCCTGAAGCAGGGGCAGCGTGCCTTTGTCTGGGGGCCCTACGGCAAGTTTGGCGACCACATGGCTGAACATGCGGAAAAGGAAATTGTGATGCTGGCCGGCGGGATCGGAATCACGCCCTTCTTGAGTATGGTGGAGAACGAGGATTTCCGGGCGGGCAAATACAACAAGGCCTATCTTTTCTACAGCGTAGACGAATCCGAAGAAGCCTATTACCACGACGAAATTACGGAACTTGGCCTGAGGGAAGAGTACCTGCACTACATTCCCCACTCTTCCGACTCCGAAGGCTATCTCACGCTGGAGGACATCGAGGACCGGGTGGGCGGCGACCTGAAGGCGAGGGTTTATCTGATCTGCGGACCGAAGATGATGATGGACTCGCTGCGGGAACAGCTCATGGAAGCCGGTGTGCCCGTTGAACAAATCTTCACGGAAGACTTCAGCATCATCTGAAATCATTGACGTTACGCACGGATCCAATCCGGCGGAAACGGCAAGTTACGCTGAACCAAGGCCAACCCCAATCGGGGCGAACAGTTGCATCAATCGGGAGGGACGACATGAACCAGGAATTTCCAAAACCGTCGGATATTCTGGACGGACAGACCGCCGTGGTCACCGGCGGCAGTTCGGGCATCGGCGCGGGCATTGCCCGGGCTCTGGGCGAGGCCGGGGCCAACGTGGTGGTGAACTATTCCAGCAGCAGGGAGGGGGCCGAGGAGGTCGTCGCGGGGATCAGGGAACAGGGCTCCCAAGCCATTGCCGTCCAGGCCGACGTGAGCAGCGAGTCGGATGTGGAGGCCATGTTCCGCAGGGGCGTGGAGTCCTTCGGCACCGTGGACATCCTGATCAGCAACGCCGGAGTGCAGCAGGACGCGGAGTTTACGGAGATGACCCTGGAGGAATGGAACATGGTCATCAGCATCAACCTGACCGGAGCCTTCCTCTGCGCCCGGGCCGCAACCCGGGAATTTCTCCGCCGGGGCATGGTTCCAAAGCGTTCTTCAGCCCTGGGCAAGATCATTTTCGTCAGTTCGGTGCATGAAATAATACCCTGGGCCGGACGGGTGAACTACGCGGCGTCCAAGGGCGGACTGATGCTGTTCATGAAAAGCATCGCCCAGGAGCTGGGAGCAAAGGGAATCCGCGTGAACAGCATCGCTCCCGGCGCGATCAGGACGTCCATCAATCGTGAATCCTGGGATGACCCGGAGGCGAAGGCCGAACTGTTAAAGCTGATCCCCCGCAATCGAATCGGAGATCCCTCGGATATTGCCAAGGCGGCCTTGTGGCTGGCTTCAGATGATTCTGACTACGTGCACGGCACGAGTCTGGTGGTGGACGGAGGCATGACACTTTATCCCGGATTCATCTCCGGGGGGTGAACCGTCCCTGGGACCGCCACACCCCAGTGCGGCAAGGATTATTCAGCTCACATCTGGAATACATCCGGCCCCCATATAGGCGTGAAGCCTTTTGGCTTCCGCATCTTTCCAGCGGAAGCCAAAAACTCTCCTGCTCCTCGCACTCGTACTGTTTGATGTTCGGCTGCGGCCTTACGCACGATTTGTGCAAGCTCCGTTTCGCTTTCGGGAACAGCAATGGTTGCCGGCGTAAACCGGAGGCTTCCGGACCGGTTCGACCGTTTGTTAGACATATACTCTCCTGTTTGTTTTTGTGGCTATATCCTTCATTGTTCGATAAGAATAGCTCTGGCCGGGGCTCCGTCGGCCTCGATCCGCAATGGTAATCCGGCAAAAGTATATCGACCGGCGGAAACTTTCCTGAGATCAAGCCCTTCAAATACAGTCATGGAACCGATGAGGATATCGTGGATCTTGCCGCCGTTCTGGAAAGGCTCTACACTCAGGTAATCCACACCCAAGGTTTTCACACTACGTTCCACCAGGTAAACCGCCCCGTCTTCTGTTAAGTGGGCATAGTCTTCGCGGAAATAATCATAACCTTTCAGGGAATTTTCAGTCTTGAGCAGCAGGATTAATCCTACGGGTATATCCTGCTCCTGAAGATGATCGACAGTGATTTCTTGACCTTTGCCGGTCATATCCAGCACAATGCAAGGACCATAAAGGCTTTCCAAGGGTAGTTCAGCAACGCTACTGCCACCTGTTTCTATATGCAGCCGTGAGTCAACGTGAGTACCAGTATGGCTTCCCAGAAATAAAGTTGACTCATTTACGCCTGCTTCTTCTGCCTTTTTGTATTGTTCGATGCGGGGGGAAGGATTGCCCGGATAAACAATCATATCCGGACGGATCTCCATGGATATATCGATGATTTTCATTTGTTTTCCTTATAGTTTTCGTTTCCTGTTGTTCCGGCATGGGCATATCCAATCGGGTTCTCCCTATGTTTGGGAGTGCCTACGGGATCATGCTCAGGGATTTCTAATCCATGGGCGTATGCCAGGTAAAGGCTGCTGTTTATCAGGCCGATGTGAGTGAAGGCCTGGGGAAAATTTCCTAAAAATTCTCCGGTTTCCGGATCGATCTGTTCTGCATAGAGCCCCAGATGGTTGGAATGATCGACGATGTTGTTGAAAATTCGTTCCGCTTCGTCGATCCGATTCGAAAGCGCCAGAACATCCACCAGCCAGAAAGTGCAAAGCCCAAAAGCGCCTTCTTCGCCGGGAAGACCATCGTCCGAGATATACCGGTATACGAGGTCATTTTCCATGAGATCTTCCATTATCCTGTTCACGGTACCTTGGATACATGGGTCGGTGGCCGGCAGGAACTCCATCAGGGCTATGCGCAGATTGACTGCATCCATCTCTTTGGAACCATAGGACTGAACAAAACTGTTCAAGTCCTTGTCGAAACCTTTCTGCATAACCTCCTCACGGATCCGCTCCTGCTCAGCTTGCCAGCGCTCAATGTTGCCCTCGAGACCGTAGTGTCTGGCCAAAAGCAGTGCCCGGTCCAAGGCAACCCATGCCATAACTTTGGAATAAACAAAATGACGCGGCTCACCCCGTACTTCCCAGATTCCATAATCAGGCCGCTCCCACACCTCGACCACATAATCGGCAACCCAAGCGATGAACTTGGCTATATCTTTCGTAAATTGATGCCCTCGCCGGGCCAGTTCATAGGCTGTGCTTACAAGCTCGCCATAAACCTCGAGTTGAAACTGATCAAAGGCTTTATTACCGATATTCACTGGTTTTGAGCCTTTGTAGCCCTCTAAGTGCTCGAGCTCAAATTCCTCCAGATCTGTTTCGCCGTGTAAACCATACATGATCTGCAGTTCGCGGTTGCATTCCATGCAAGTTTTTGAAACCTCCTCGAACCAATGCAAAAGATCGACAGCTTCTTCTTGGTGGCCGATAGAGATCAGTGCTTGTGCGGTCATGGCTGCATCCCTGATCCAGGCATAACGATAATCCCAGTTGCGCACTCCTCCGATATGTTCCGGCAATGAAGTGGTCGGGGCTGCGGCAAAGGAGCCGGTGTCGGCTATGTTCATGAGTTTGAAGACCAGGGCGGATCGGGTAACCATCCGGCTCTGGTCTCCGGCCCAGACCCGCTTTTCGACAAGACCCTCGCGGTCAGCCCAATCGCTCCATGTTTTTAAGGTGGTTTCAAGCGCACTGATTGTTTTGTCTATATCGTGGCGAGAGTTATTATTAGATCCCCAGCGAATTACAATGGCTTTAGAATCCCCGGGATCAAGGCGGAATCTTGCTCGTAGAAAGGATCCGTAATTATCTTCTACCAGCTTTTCGTTTTCAAGTCCTTCTATGTTTAGGATATCAGGACCACAACGGGCGATCCAACCTGTGGCCGATTTTTCCATGCCCGTCGTTTTCCGGGCGTAATCGAGCCGGGGGGCCCAAATGATCTCTACTTCCACCGAACCACTCTGACACTCAAGAAGCCGGTGAATTTCAGGTGGAGCTTTTGAACCATTTCGACCATTAATATCTCCCTCCAAAGGCATGAAGTCAACTATGGAAAAAGATGATTCATCCAATTGGAACTGGGTCTTAAGTACATTCGTATCCCCTATATATTTTTGGGTGCCGATCCCACCACCAGCCGGAGAAATTTTGCAAAAGCCTCCTCGATGAGCATCCAAAATAGATGCAAAAACAGATGGGCTACCCATCCTGGGAAGGCAGCACCAATCAATGGAACCATCCTTTGAGATAAGTGCGACGCTCCTAAGGTTGCCGATAATTCCGTAATCGGAAATAGCTTTATAACCGTTATTATTCATAGGTTCGAACCTCCTTTTAATATGAGTTTCTGATTTCGCCGCTTCCCAATGCCATCCAGAATCTGTCTTACAAGAACATGGTTTTAAGTTTTAGACATAATGATTGACAGTTTAATTCCGAGCCTCAGATTGATGTGGTGCGATCCAACCCGCACAGACTCATCATTGGGCTCCGACGAGCTAATGACCGGTCCATATAGCCCATGATGGGTCTGTGCTGGTCGTCTCAAATAAAAAAAATATTCATAAAAAAAAAGACCTGCCTTCCTTGCAAACGTGGGTTATAAAAAGGTGTTAATTTCTTAATCTACCCTAAAACAGAGCCATAACCAAGGAGGCAGGTCATGAACAGTGTAAAATTTATCGGTATGGATGTCCACAAAAAACGATCACTATTACCATCGCTGAAGAAGGCAGCCGGCTGGAGTTTACGGCACCATTAACAACGAGTTTGATTCCGGTCGGGTCTAATGTTGCCGGACCCTGTTTGAATTGCAGAAGACCCGACCGGTAATTTTTTATGTATGGGCTATTTTGTTCCCCATGATATCTTCCTGAAAAATTTCCATCCCTTTTTTCATGGCACAAAAATCACCGCACATAGTACAGGTTTTCTCCTCTTCCGGGGATCTTTCACACCGGATTTGCCGGGCGATTTGGGGAAACAGCAGATATTTTTCCAGGTCTTGCCAGCGCATATCCCTGCGGGCCATTGAGGCCTGCATTTCCGCCTTTCTCAGATGTGGGTATTTGCATAGATCCCCGATCTTTACCGCCAGACGGGTGACTCTGACGCCTTCACGCACATCGCTGATGTTCGGAAGTGCCAAATGTTCCGCCGGAGTAATATAACATACCAAGTCAGCCCCAAAACGGGCTGAATTTGCGGCACCGATGGCTGCTGTGACATGATCGTAACCCGCACCTGTGTCACATGGAATCGGTCCCAGAACATAATACGGGGCGTTGCCGCTCATGCGCTTTTCTAAGATGATATTGGCTTCTATTTCATCCAGGGGCACATGACCCGGACCTTCCACCATGGTCTGGCAACCCATTTGCCTTCCCAATTCGGCCAGTTCACAATTAATTACCATCTCGGCCATTTGAGCGCGGTCATGACTGTCATGGATCGCACCGGCCCGAATACCGTTTCCCAGGGAAAGCACGGCGTCATATTTTTTCATTAATCCGCAGACCCTGTCGAACTGTTCATATAAGGGATTTTCTTTGTTGTTGGCATCCATCCATGCCACCATAAATGTGCCCCCCTTACTGGCCAGGCCACCGTAGCGAAACCCTTGTTTTCTCAATCGTTCAATGGAAAACTGGTTGATACCGCAATGGATAGCCATAAAACTAATCCCGTCCTCGAGTTGTTTTTCAATAAGTTCAAACAAAAATTCAGGGTCCATCCGGGCTGGATTATGGTATTTACGGGCGGTTTCCTTAAAAGCCTGGTAAAGAGGAACATTGCCCACCGGAATATTGACAGCGGAAATGACTTCTTGTCTTACCCTGTCAAGATTGCCGCCGGTGGACAGCTCCATGAGAGTATCGGCTTTTTCTTCCTGAGCCGCTTTGGCTTTTTGAATCTCAGCGTCAATGTCGCAAATATCGGAAGATGTCCCGATAGAAGCATTCACTTTGGTCCGAAGTCCATATCCGATTCCGACTATTTCCTGATGAGGGCGGTTGGGATTTAAGGGAATAACAATTTCTCCTCTGGCCACGCGATCCAATACGGATATGGGATCGATATTTTCTGTCCGGGAGATTTGTTCCATCTGATGGGTGGTAATACCTTCTCGGGCCAATTCCAGCTGAGTTTTCATAAATTCCTCCATTCTGTTTATTCAAAAAAGGTTTGAAATAAATGACCAGAGTGGATGTCTGACTGCCTTTGGGGAGCCCTCAAAAAATAAAAGGGCTCCAACAGGGTCTAACAGACCCGCTGAAACCCTTTTCCATCAGATTCTCAGCTGTCACCGTCCGATTCGTCTTCTGACTTGCCCGACTCAGTGCCCGGCCTTCCCATCCCATATGCGACCACAACAGATTCAAGTGCGGCACTTCGGGAAAATATTTCCCGCAAATGGACAGTGGCAAAAAATGCACGGAGTTTAAAATATCGGGCTTACAGCGCCGGGTGCGTCATGGACTTTCACCATGTTCCGTTAATCGGTCAGCGCTCCACATAGCAATTTGGATCCAATAAAAAAAACCGCCCGTATTGTCAAGACAAATGTTTCTTTTAAGCCCATTCAACCTGGTTTCTTCCGTTGTTTTTTGCCATAAACAATTGCCGGTCCGCTTTTTCAACAAGGGTTGACATGTCCATGTTCTGTTCAGGGATTACCGTCGCACCTCCGATGCTGATCGTAATCTTTTTTGAGGCCGAAGAAAATTCATGAACAATATTTAATTGTTCAACCGCTTCCCTGATGGTTTCACAAAGTTGATAAGCTTTATCCGCAGATGTTTTTGGCAAGACGATTCCGAATTCCTCCCCGCCATATCGAGAAACCAGGTCATATGGGCGTTTCAAATTACGCCTGATTTCACTTGCCAGGGATATCAGAACCCGATCACCCTTGGCGTGCCCATAATTATCATTGAACTGTTTGAAGTAATCCACATCCGCTATTGCTACCGATATGAAATTCTGGTAACGGATGGCCCGGTGCCATTCACGTCGCAATGCCGAATCAAAATAACGCCTGTTGGGAATCTCTGTAAGGCCGTCAATATGGGCCAGTGTCTCCAATAGTTTTCGATGCCGGACCATTGTCAGTATATTTCTGACACGAGCCAGAACAATTGATGGTATAAAGGGCTTTTTAATGTAATCCACAGCGCCCAGGCTAAGTCCTGCTTCCTCATTTCTTAATGAGTGAAGTGCGGTGATAAAAATTACAGGAATATTTTGGGTTTGCTGATTGCTTTTTAATTGGTGGATTACCTGGAAACCGTCCATTTCAGGCATCATCACATCTAACAGGATCAGGTCGGGTGGATTGGATGCGATCATCTCCAATGCCTGCTTTCCACTTTCAGCCTGGTCGAGGATATAGTATTGTTTAAGTAATCCGACAAGGAGCTTGAGACTGATTCTATCATCGTCAACAATCAATATTCGGGCTTTAGTTGATAGAACATCGGCAACATTCAAGGCTATCTGATCAAATTTTTCCACAAATTCAGGGGTACTGTTTTCATTCATTTTAATATATTCAATCATTTCACAAATAGGACAAGATTTCTTTTTCAAGTATTTCAAATGGGCCAAGTTTGTCCGGGGATATAAAATAAATGCCGGTATTATTTTTATTGTTCATTCCCCGAATATAGAAATAGAAGACACCCCCGAAATTTTTTTCTTGATTAAATTCATCACCCATTCTTTTTTTAAGCCATCGGAGAACGCCAAGAGTGTATATTTTATACTGAAGATGATAATCGGCCTGGGTCATGCTTTTTTCCAAAAAAGCATGTTCGTAACTATCTTCGATAATGTTGGATTTCCAATCGGCGATATAAAACTTATCCTTATATCTGAATATCAGGTCGATAAAACCGCGAATGAACCCATCACACACATTGCAGTCCGGTATGGATGTATCATTATTTAACGGGTAAGGATAATAAAATTCAGCTTCATGAAGGCGATCCCGTTTATTCAAATGCGCCAGCATAAAAGATTCGGAAAGATGTGAAATAGGTGTGGTTAAGGTATTCAAAATTACATCGCATACCGGGAAAATCCATTGGCGGTCTATTTGATAAATATCCATCTGCCTTTCAATCAATTCCCTGGTTGGAGATGTCAAAAGCAATGGGTGGGTTTTATCATTTGATTTAGACGCAGCCTCCAATACAGTTTTAAAAGAAATGTTTTCCAAAATATCGTGAAACATACTACCGGTGTCGGTCCCGCCAGGTATGTCATTTGGATCGCCCGGTTGTTCCACAAATTCTTTTTGATTTGGGGCGAAACTTTCGTCGTCTTCTTTGGTTTTTTCAGGCATGGCTGAAAATCCGTAAAACATGTCGTACGGTTCTTTTTTCTCAGAGGCTTTCTGGTGCAGGCTGGAAAATGAGGCCATTTGGATTACCCTGTGAGAAAAATGCCCTGTTTGCGGAAAAATCGGTTTGGGAATTAATGCAGAATGATTTTGATCGTAAATTGTATCCGGGTTCACCGACTTCTCAGGATCATTAGAAATGACGGTTTTAACATCCGATGATCCCCCCTTAAACCACTGCACATTTTTGCCAAGGTTTTTTTCGGAGCCAAATGCTTTAATCAATGCCGGGGATATAAGTTTGCTGACCGGGCCTACCCATGAGTAACATTTGCTGGATTCGTAGCAGGGCACATATAGTTTTAATTGCGCCCGGGTCAATGCAACATAATAAAGTCGCTTATCCTCGGATTCCATTTCAGCACGATATTCTTCCTTGCCAAGAGAGCTTTTTGACAAGTCGAATATTTTGACCGGTCTTGGAGGTTCTCCACAAATTTTATGATAGACATAAAAATCATTACCAGAGTTCGATGGTTGGGTCAGTCCTCCGAAAATAAAGACAACCGGAAATTCAAGGCCTTTGGCCACATGCATGGTCATGATTTGAACTTTCCGGTCCTCTGTTTCAATCTGATGCAGGTCGTCATCTTTGCCGGCAGTCAGTGTGCCTTTTCGATAGCCATCCAAAAGTGCTGTAAGACCACGGAAATCCAGGTTCTGGTGATAAGCGTTATCCTGCAGATGTTCAAGGATCCGGCCATAATTGGTGTACATTCTCTCCCAACCGGGTTTTATGGATTCGCGAAATATAAGCCCGGAATCTTCCATCAGCGATTGAAACAGAATGTTCCATTTTCTTAAAAATGCCCATTCATGCCATTGAAACAAAAGGCGCTTTAAAGGATGCCCATGGGCAAGTTCCTCAGTTAAATACAAGTCATCAGGAGAAAAGCCAAAAAAAGGAGTCAACAAGGCTTTATTAAAGTTTGTTATGTTGGCCGGATCATCAATTGCGTGCAAAACCAGGCTTAGATAAAATGCTTCACGGGATAAAAAAAGGCCGGGTTTTTTATAGTAAGAGTAAGGAATATCCAGGCGGTTGAATTGTTCCTCCAAAAAAGGCATATCGCTTTTGCCACGCACCAGAACACAAACGTCGCCATAAGAAAGGGGATTGGTTTCATGATTTTTTCGATTGTAACAGACGATATGATCGCAACAAATCAGGTGTCTGATTTCCTCTGCAATGAATTTTGCCAGTATAGGTTTTGATGCCTTGAAAGAAGGTATTTCGCTCAAATCGATAATATTTAAAAATCCCCGATCAGAAAGATCTTTTTTAACGGAAAAAATGCGTTTATCTTCATCAGGTGCCTGAACAGGAAGATAGGCAATTTCATAATCCTTACTTTGTTCAACAGGAGCAAACCAATCAGGGGTGCTGAACAGATGATTGAAAAGATTGATGAGACCGGGTTCCGATCTCCAGTTGGTTGTCAGGCGGTAACAGTTGGCAACTCCCTCATGCTCAAGATGCTCCATTTCCTGCCTGGCATCCAGGTAAGCGAAAACATCAGCTCCGCGAAAAGCATAGATGGCCTGTTTGGGATCTCCGATAAGAAAAAGCAGATTTCGTAGTCTGTTTTTCTGTTTCCTAAGAAAAATTTTTCTGAAAATTTGCCATTGAACGGGATCCGTGTCCTGGAATTCATCCACAAAGGCCACTTTGTATTTTTCCCGAAGAATATCCACCAGTGCTGATCCCCGCGGAGAACAAACCGCGTTTTGGACATGGGAAAGCATGTCATCAAAACTGATCCATCCGTTTTTGAGTTTTTCAGCCTGAACATCTCTCTGAAGCTGAAAAATGGAAATGGCCGGCAGGGCATATTTGAGCGAACTATAAAGCTCATAGAGAGTTTTGAGATGCTGACTCGCTGTTACCCAGTGGGGGCACACCTCGGGGTTGGGACCGTCTTTTTTCAGATATTTTATCTGAAGATATTCCGGACCTTTTTCATCAATGAAAAAAAATATGCGGAGCAGGGGATATAAAGAAAATTGAGCGGAAGTTATGGAAGCTAAAAAATTGGCAAGAGGTATTACAATTTTTTCCGATAATATTTTTTTTTGGGGCTTTTGTCCGTTTAAGTTTTCGAACCCATGACAAAAAGGCATTTGACCGGAAAGGTTTTTTAAATCTAAAACAAGCCGGCGTATCATCCTCATTTTTTCCACGATATCCAAATGTGTGAATTGGCTGATATCAGGAAAAATCCGATCTTCAGTATCTGGATGAAATGAGCGGGCCGCGTTGATTACCGACGACTCAAATTTTTCTTTTTTCCTGTGGAAATCCGATATCATCAAGATATCGTAAAGGTCGTTGCCGAATTTTGCCGGCCATGCTTTTCGGATTTGTTCCTTTAAAAGCCTTTCAAACAAAGAATAGTCATCAATAACTTCCCACTGAAAAGGAGCGTTGTTTTCAAAAGCATAGTCTCTTAAAACAGACTGGCAAAAACCATGGATCGTATAAATGGAAGCGGAGTCAAATGAGTCCAAAGCAGTTTTAATTTTTTCAGTGCCGGCTGTATCTGAAAATTGATCCAGTTGTGTTTCCAGTTTTTCACGGATCCTGAGTTTCAATTCGCAGGTGGCTTTTTCGGTAAAGGTGACCAGGAGAATATTTTCAAGGTTCAAATCATCACGTTCCATTAAAAATTTTACCACCAGATTTTCGATGGTATAGGTTTTGCCCGTGCCGGCGGATGCTTCGATAATCGCATGTTTGGTGATATCGATATCATCATGGGATTTAATGGGAGTATATGGCATGATTGTTAATTTCCCTTATTTCGTTTGCTGGATGACGTTTTGTTCACACCTGTCCTTTAACCGTCAGATTTTTAAAAAAAATACCAAAACGATTGCAAGCCTCTTGTAAGGTGCAGTGATCAATTTCAGGGTCTGAAAGCAGAACCAAAGAATCCTCAGATTCAGCAAGGGATGCAGACAATTTTAGCAGAAAATTTTCCGTGAAACGCTCAAAATCTTCCGAAACGCAAATCTCTCCAAGGTTTCCAGCTGCATCCACGACTGCATCATAAGGGAGCCACTGGCGCATATGGGGATTAAGATAATGCGCAACAATCCTTTTTAAATAGTCAAGTGCATCATCCGGTGTTATAAGGCAAGTCCAGGACCGGATATTGTTTTGATAGACCACATGAAAGGATATGGGGGCTTTCTTGAAAAAATCCTCCCTTGATTCCAGGCAAAGCACAAGAAAACAGGTTAAGACGGGTTCAAAAAGGTAGTGATCCGGTTTAGTACCAGGCTTTTTCCCGGATCCCGTCAATATCAGGGAATGCCAGGAGTCGGTTTTGTCTTTCCACAGCCATGGAAGCCTGCCGGAAATTTCAACATCGCGCAATAAAGGGTTGTTTAGTTTATCGAAAGTCGATATGCTGATGCGCAACTCAGGAAACTGTAAAACATTCGGTTTTTCTGATAAAATCGACAAATGATCCGTTGTTTCTCCCACACACAAAGCATGATACGCCCCATTTTGAGAAGATAGCATTTCTGCCAGAGTCGGTTTTAAAGTCTCGACCCATTGATCCAATTCCTGCCAGGTAGTTTCCTGATCCAGAATACCATAAACACCTTCCGGAGTTTGACTCTGGAGCCTGTACTTTTCGTAAGTTTTTTGAAAAAGATCTTCTAAACAATTTTCATTAATATTTTGTTCATTGTCGATAATTAAATGGTCAATCCAATGGCGAAGCGGTTCCATTTTAAGCTGATAATTCGTGGGGAACCGGCCGTAAAAGGGCTCATTTTCAAAGACAGTGATGTCTTCAACGGTTCCTTCCTGATCATAAAGGGACAGGTGCCTCCGGATACTTTGTTTTACAGGGTCTTTTAAAAACTTTCCAAGTTGTCGGGTGGTGATTTTTTCAGGCAAATTCTCAGATTGTCGGACAACTGCCAGGGGCAATGAAAAATCAGGAAAGAAAGAATTGATGGATATCTTTTCCTTTTCAGAAACATTCTTTAATATCTCAGGCCAGAGACCCCTTTCACGATAATAAATAATCCGATCAGCCACTGAGTAATTGACGAGAACATCGGATTTGTCATCAACGGTATTTTCCGCGACATATTTAGCACTGCTCCCCTTTAGTGGAACATGGATGATTCTAAAAGACTGTTTTTGGTCAAGAATTTCAGATTCTACATATCTCCGAAGCTGATTGACCACGGAGCAGGGTTGTAAAATCCGATCCTTTTGAAGGTCTTTTGAAACATAAGAGATATAAAGTTTTTTCCGAACCGAAAGAAGTAATTCCAGAAAAAGATAACAGTTTCGCTCAGGAAAGCTGACATCCCCGGGATTTCTTTGGCTCAAACGAAGATCAAGACAAGAGGTTTCCGCTCTTCCGGGAAAATCACCTTCCTGCATACCCAGTACATAAACAATTTTAAATGGTATTGGACGCATGGGCAAAAGTGCCGATATGGTTACGCCACTGGTCAGGTAATCTCCGTAACCTCCCCGGATTGCGCCCAATCGGGATTTGATAAATTCTTTGAACTGGGTAAGATCCATTTTTGATTCGGTATCACTTTTACTGATCCGATCATAAAGAGAGAGTTCGTCCAGCGTTTCAAACAAGGTTTTTTGGACAGTCTTCTCAGCATTAAGTTCTGCAGGAACAGCAAACAGGTTTTTGCAGGCGGACAAAAACTTTAATTTCCATTCTTTAGGCGAACATGGGCCCTGAGTCATCTGTTCGCAATACAGATGAAGTGTTTCGATAATATTACAGAATTTTTCGAGAAGTTCGGTGTCTCCTGTGTATGTATCAGAATAGGGAATATTTCCATTAAAATGTCGATGAACAGAAAACCCGACAGATTCATCTTCCGTATGTATATCTCCTGGTCCGGAAAAAATCCTGGCAAGTTTTAAACGAATCAATCCCTGTTTCCAGGTATACATATCTGAGGCAATATAATCCTTTTTGACTTTGGAGGCTTTATCAAAGGTGTGAAAAATGTTTAAGGCCTCAGACCATCCGGCAAATACTAATATATCCTCAATGGTGAGGTTCCATTTTTGCATCAGGCATGGATTTAGTAACAAATCGAATATTTCACGGCGGGAGAACCTTCCGGAAGCCAGTTCAAGAAACTTAAGCATCGCTTTTCCATACAGGCTTTCGGTTTCAGCGTGAGCATCCACCAGATTGTAAGCGACAGGTTTTGGACGACGATCGAATACCGCATCAATACAAGGCTTATAAACAGAAATTTCCGGAACTTGTATGGCAATATCCGTCAGTTTGAGTTGGGTATCTTTGTTAAGATTGTAAAGAATGCTGTTGTAAACCGTTTCAACTTCGCGAAAACGGCTTGGACAGGCAATGATTTGAAGCGAAGTGTCCTGGCAAATTTTTTGGGCTGAATCATTTTGGTTTTGAAAGGTTAGGACGTGGTGTTGGATTGTTCCGAGCACAGTGCTGTTATGTTTCTCAAAGACATAACGGGCATTAAAATCATAATCCGTCAGTTGGCACAACATGCGGATGGCTTCACGGCCAGGCTTTCCCCAAAGGGATAAAAGTGAGTTGGAAACATGGGAAAATAAATGTTCTTCCGTACCTTCATGATGCTCGAATTGAAAGGTTCGGGATATTTTTTGAGTCTTCCATCGATTTTCCCAGGGAGTATTGATATCCTCCCAAAACTCCCTGCATGGATTAATCGAGTAAATAAACATATGATAAAACCGGGTCAGGCTTTTTATCAGGTCAAGGTGAAAAGACGAGATGTTTGAAAAGCCAAAAATATGAACAAATTTATTTTTTATTCCGTTAACATTGGTTAACCCAATTTCGGAAAAAACTTTTTCCGAGTATTCCATCATGGAAAGATAATATGTGCCGCTGTTCTTAAAATACTTGTCACGTAAACTGTTTGTCTCCAAATATATTTTTTGCTGGCAAAGTTCCATGGGATTGATTACCGGAACATCTTTCAGCCATTTGCGAATCATTTTTAAACGATGAAACTCATATTCCTGAAACAAAAACGCCAGTTTTTCCGAAAGTTGCCAAAGCCTTTTTGAGTAATCAGGCTGCTTTTGGTTCCCGTTGATTCCCAGGTAATCAATCACCGGTTTAAAATCTGTCTGCTCTTTTTTTATATTTCCCAAAACATGCAATACCAGCATTTGCCTCAGAGTTAATTCCAGGAGTGCCGGTTTTTTTTCGTTTGGGTCCAACAATTCTAAAAGGGTCCATAATCCCGACTCAAGGTACTGAAAATCGATGTTCATAACGATGCCGGCTTTTTGGGATAACTGCAATTTAATCCATTTTGATAAATTGGGATTTGGAACAATGACAAGCGGGGAGTTGAAAATGTTGTCCTTATCCTGATATTCAGCATTTAAAACCGTATCGAGTTTTTCAACCAATGGTTCCAAATGGTTGCTGAAAAATAATTCTACGCCCATAAGCATGGTATCCTGTAAAGAGGTCAAAAAAATGAAACCTGAAAAAGATTCATTCAAGTTTAACATAAAAAGGCAGGGAATCCTTAGAATGCCCCGCCTTTTTATTTTGAGTATCTTTGCTGATTTAAAAGTCCGATTGTTTATAAGCAATCGGTATTATCAACAACTTTTTATGAAGGTGTTTCCTTTGCGTATTTTTCACGTGTGCCATCCGGAAGAGTAAGGATGACCGTAAAAGAAGAACCGTTATCAGTCCAGACTTTCTGAAATGTCCAGGTAGAGACTGTATCAGCGTCTTCCTGAACCTGAACTATCGTACTTTTATACGTATCGCTTTCTACGGTGACAGGCATGATTTTTCCATCCATCTCAATGGTCTTGCTTTCATCATTAATATTGATAGTTAATTCCTTGTTTCCGTCATTACTTTTCCATACTCCGTTGATGCCGGAATTTGCCTCTTCAGTAGCACTGCCACCACATGACGTCATAAAAAAACCAATAACAACCACCAAAGCAAACCACTTAATACCCCAACTACATTTTCTCATTTGACAGACTCCTCCATAATAAAAAAGATTAATAAAAATACCTACTGCCATATTATGGGAATGCTTTTCCCATGCCAAACAATTAATAAACAATACAATTTCTGATTCGCATTCATTTAATCATCACGATTATAAAAAGTCAAACCAAAATTTCACATGCAAAGATTTCCAGTCAAAAAATCTGTGTAAAGATACATGAAATCATCTGTTTAAAGCAACTGATTTTTTTATTTTTTCCGGTAGAATTCATCTGTTTAACAGGTCACTTTTCCATGTTTTGGCTGCCACAAAAAAATGTCATAAATCCCAGACATATTCAAAAACCCAGACATATTCAAAAACCCAGACATATTCAAAAACATTGAATTAGAAATAGTAAAAAAGTTTCCTCAGGTATTAAAAAAAATAATTGTTGACATCGTATTCCGTGGTGGTGAAAATCAATGATGACTTGTCAGTGGTTTTTGGCTGTTTTATTTCAAATTCTATCAGGATTGATTCAATGTTTTCACTCGATATTTTTAAACGTACTTATGATGTTGAAACCCATGATTTGATGATCAGGGGCCGCAGATTTTCTTATTTTCTTCCGTGTGCCATCGAGTCTTTTATCGATTTAAACTCCCCTTTGAATGATTTTCCATTGTGGGCAAAAGTGTGGCCATCCTCTATGGTGCTGGCTGATGTTATGGCGGTACAGGCCACTGAATCTAAAAAACGGATCCTGGAAATTGGTTCGGGTATTGGGATTGTTGGAATTGCTGCATCGGCCTTCGGGCACAATATGACCATAACCGAGTATAATACGGATGCCATGGAATTTGCCAGAGCAAACGCATTTATCAACGGATGTTCCGGGACTACGATTGTTTCAATGAACTGGAACAAGCCTCAAACAACGTTAAGGTACGACCAAGTTATCGGATCGGAAGTGATTTTCCGGGAGCAGGATTTTGTACCGATTCAAAAACTTTTTCAATCTGTTTTAAAGCCGGATGGGGAGATAATCCTGGTTTCGGAAATCCGTAAACCTGTGCTGGAATTTTATCAGAAAATGAAGGATTTATATGAATTAAAAGTACAGCAGAAAGTGCTTCGCGCAGAAGATGAAGAAATCAGGATCATACTTTGCCGGATGAAACCGAAACCTATTAATTCTCAAATTACACAACAACAGGAGGTCTGAGATGCAGTCCATATTGGTTAAGGATTTGATGATTCCACTTAAAGATTATGCCACAGTGTCGCAGGATGCTACCTTGCATGAGGCTGTTAAGGCTCTCAAGGAAGCGCAGCAAGAATTTGACCAAAGTTCATATCGTCATCGGGCAATCCTGGTCTACGATGCGGATGGAAAAATTGTGGGCAAACTGAGTCAACTGGATGTTCTTAAAGCCCTTGAACCCAAATATGAGGATGTTTTCAACCCTGAAGGGATGGACAGGTACGGAATCAATGCAGATCATATCCGCAAAATGATCAGGGAATTGGGGCTTTTGAAACCGCCGTTGGATGATATCTGCCGTATAGCTGCGGATATTAGGGTAAAAAATATCATGTATTCCCCCACCGAGGCAGAATACGTACCTGATACAGCTACCTTGAGTGAGGCGGTTCTTTTACTGGTGGCCGGTCATCATCAGTCGCTTCTGGTTACCCGGGAAAAAGAGATTGTCGGTATTATTCGCCTGACTGATGTGTTCGAAAAGGTCTCCGACCTGATCAGTACCTGCAAAATTTCCTGATGGCTATAAAAAGGGAGCAAACTCCTCAAAATTCGGATACTCAGAATGACGGAAGAGAATTGCTCCGGTTTATTATTCTTTTTCTTAGGTTCGTCTCATTGTGATTTCCTTGACCTGAGCCTCGATGATCTTTTCCTCGTGACGGCGTTTTTTCTTGGCGGCCTCCGTGACCTTGTCAACCAGAAGCTCGATGTCACACGGTTTCATCAGGTAGTCATATGCCCCTTTTTTCATTCCTTCAATAGCGGATTCAACGGTGGCGTGCCCGGTCAACATGATAATTTCCGTTAGAGGATGATTTTTCTTTATTTCTCCCAGGGTGTCGATGCCGTCCATTCCCGGCATTTTAACATCCAGGATCACCACCTCGATATTAGGATGTTCATTGAGTTTTAAAAGAGCCCCTTCCCCGGTATATGCCGGAATGATGTCCAGCTCCCGTTTTGTGAGCCGTTTGGTCATGGTTTCCACAAAAGGGACTTCGTCGTCCACCAACAATACGGTTGCCAAAGCCATTTTTTTCTCCTTTTAATTTTTAAACGTTTGTTAAACATTTATTGTTCTGAAGAGTTACCTAACGGTAATACGATGTGAAACGCCGAACCCTCGCCCACCACACTCTCAAAATCGATCTTTCCACCTATTTTTTTAATAATGCTGTAACAAACAGAAAGGCCGAGGCCTGAGCCCTTACCCACGGGTTTGGTACTGAAAAACGGATCAAAAACACGATTCAGATTGATAGCCGGTATACCCGGACCATTATCCCGGACGGTGATGGTAATATGATCTTCGTGGAACATGCTGCTGATATCAAGGCGATCCCCTTTGTTTTCCATAGCATCCAGTCCGTTGTTGATAATATTGCTCAGTACCTGCTGCAATTCGGTGACCGACGACTGAATTTCCGGCAAATGGGGATCAAGGTCGGTATATATTTTTACATTTGCGAGCAGTGCTTTTTCTGAAGACAGACTGACCACCTCCCCGATCAGATCATTGATCTGAACATTTTCTATCCTGGAATCCGTTTTTCGGCCAAAAGTCAATAATTTTCGGGTCATTTCCTTGCAGCGATGGCCCTGTGTTTCAATCTGTTTCAAAGCCCGCATGAATTCTTCCCGGTTGTCATTGTTATCTATACCTTCATGAATAAGATCCTGAACCCAGCCTGCCTCTTCAACCATAATGGCCACCGGGTTGTTAATTTCATGGGCGATACCTGATGCCAGTTCACCGATGGAATCCAATTTGCCGGTTTCAATGATCTTTTGAGTCATCGCCGATTCCTTTTCGGAGCCGGCCTCGCTGATGTACATGTTCGCCCGCCTGAATAACATAACACAAACCAGGATAATACCGATGGAGCCTAAAGAAAAAAACAGAACTGCGAAATTTTTGCTGAATATCAGGCCTGAGAATGCTTCATCAATATCCTGCTGAAGGATCAGTATCCAGTCATCATTTTTAAGAGAAGCCGATTCAATGATGAATTTATCATTGACCTGCCGGGTATTTGTTGCTTTGTCAAAAAGGTTCAGATACTGCTGCCCGGTCAGTTTGATTTTGTCGGAAGGTTGGGTCTGGAAATCTCCTTGCCGATTGACAATGAAGGCGATTCCGGTTTTCCCTGCCCCGAGATTCTCCACCAATGAATTAATTGAACCAAAATCAACAGCCGCTTTTAAGATCCATCGGGTATTTTCATTCTGAACTTTAGTCGTCACAATGCACAGAGGCTGAGCATTAGGCCCCATAATGACATCACTGATATAGTGGCGCGTCTTCATGGCTTCTTTGAACCAACGGGTATTGCCGTGGTAAGCACCTCTGCCTGAAGGTCCGGCATAAGCCGCCTGATGCCCCTGTTCATCTATCAATTCAAGGTCCACAAAATCATGGTTATATTCCTCCCGGAGATCCTTAAGTCTTTCCCTCAGAAAGGAATCAGCTCTGAACAGTTCAGATTCAAAACCGCGGGAAAGGTATCTGATATTACTTAGCTTTTCATTCAGAAAAAAATCAATGTGGTGTTTATTCCCGAGCACCAACCCTTCGAGATGAGTATGCACAATTTCATGGGAAAAGGAGTTGAACCGGTACAGGATAATTCCGGTGATCAGAACCATCGGTGCAATGGCCACCCCTATGAGGATGAATACCATTTTGCGAATGATTCTTTTGGATTGCCGGGATGTCCGTTTTTCTTCCATACTCATTTCAAGGTTTTGTGAGATGATATTGTAACTGTTATGTATTTAAGATTATCATCATTATCAATGCTGTATGTCAATAGTCGGGTACAGGCCTTTAAAGTCTCCTTCAGGATAAGGTTGAATCAGGTTATAGGATATATTCTGACTGCTCTGAGCATGACCTTTTTTGCCGGTGCCGTCAAAATAAGCGCCGTTGGCCTCTAAAATATGTTCAATACGATGCTGAAAACCCTTGACAAATGAATCACCGTTTCCTTTGAAATGCATCCGGCTCCGGCTGTGTTGGCCGGTTATGGATGCAAGCTCTGACAAGGCCATACTGTTTTCTTCAACATCTGATTGCTTTCGGATATAGCCCCAGACCAGGTATGAAGCATCAATATCGACCGGCTCCGTAAGATCTATGATTGTATGAGGCATAATAATACTATTTTCGCCGATACGCAAAGCAAACTCTTTGCTTCCCTGTAAGAATGAATTAAACCCCACGAACACCTTTTCACCAAGTTCGGCACCAATGATTTTAGCACCATGCGCCGTCACGTTATTTCCGGATAGCCGGGAATCAATGATATAGCAGTTTTCCTGGGCATTAGCCCCATTGCCCATCCATGAATTTTCAATATATGCCCGCTGAGCCACCAAAACATTCTGGCCGATCTGGGTTTTTGGTTTTATAACAGCATATCGATTCAAGGATGCACCCGAGGGTATTGAGCTGGGTGTTTCCAGGTTGACCACGTCAAAGACCCGGCGGAAGTCATCTTTGCGATTTTCCACGAAATCGATAAATATACCCTGGGGCCGGGTGCCGGGTTCGAACCGGATATAGTTTTTGAGATTTTCGGGATCATGTTGGTAACGAAATTCAAATTGATCACCGCCTGATATCCATATGGTGCCTGCAGGTACCTGGTGGTGAGCCAGTTCACTGACCTGAAGGTAAGCAAATTCGCCGATCACGCAATCATGAAGGGTTGTCAAATCAACGGTACTGAACGGTCCCATATAGCATCCTTCCACTTCTGAGCCATGAATGTTGGCATAATGTGTGGAAACCGTATTTTGAATGATAAAATCTTCGAGATTTTCGGGATCATGGGAATTGTTGTGCACCAGGGTTTTGATCAGGTAACTGTCTTTGATACGAATGGTTTCATCTTCATGCAAAGGAATATCAAATCCTTCGCATTGAAAAATATCTCCTTTTCGTTTCAGCTCATCGCCCCGGATATCGCTTTTGTACAAAATAGAATCCGATACCTGGCATTTGCCTAAGAAGTAGCTTCCGGCCAGGTTGGACCGGGTAAAATGAAAATTTAAGGGATGGTAGGGGGTTATACCATAAAAGGCGTAAAATTTGGTTAACTGATTCAAGGGAACCAGGTCTCGGACATATGGCCCAACATCAAATAGAGGTTCCCGCAGATTGATATTGACACGCTGGATAATTCTTTCCAGTAAGTCGTTTAATCGTTTCATAGGTTATTTCTCCTTCAAAATTGTCGCTGACTAACCCAATGTTATGGGCATTCCCATCAGGGGCCATACTATCAAGATAATCAATCCCAGCACCACCAGAAGCATGATACTGGCTGGGATACCATAGGCAAAAAATTCACCGCTGGTAAACTGTTTGGAATTATAGGCGATGGCATTGGGCGCAGCACCCACCAGGAGTAAAAAGGGCATACCGGCAACGGTCAGGGCTGCATAAAGAATTACCTCTCCGGCAACACCAAGATAGGGAGCCACAACCAGAGCTACTGGAAGGGATATGGCGATAGCAGCCACGTTCATGATAAAATTGGTCATTACCAGGATAAAAAATGAAATGCCCATGACAAAGACAAACCAATGGGATTCCTTGAAAAATCCCAGCCAGTTGATGGCCAGCCATTCCGCAGCACCGGTCTGCCAGAGGCAAAAACCGATACTCATGGCCCCTGCGAACAGCAAAATGATGTTCCAGGGAATTTCCTCCAGATCATGAATATCCAGAATTTTGAAAATGAAAAATAAAATAGTGCCGACCAGAAGAACGGCTGCTTTGTTGAAAGGCTGTAATGCCGGAATAAACGACTGAAGGGATAAAAACAAAATGGTACTGCCCACGATCATTGCCGAAATAATCTCCTGGCGTGACAGAGAACCCATATCGTTATTCAACTGACGGGCTTTTTCCCGAAGTCCGGGAATGCGGTCTCTTTCCGGCTTAAAAAAGACGAGGAAAAAAATCCACAGTAAAAAGACCATAAGCCATCCGATAGGAAACATGTAGTAGGTAAGCTCAAAAAAGGAAACTTCCTGTTTGGCAATTTCTGTATAAAATCCCAGCGCCACGATACCCCTGGCAGCTCCCAGAAGCGTGATGATGCTTCCGGCACCGGCCACAAATGCCATACCGATAAACAGTCCCTTGCCGAAACGGGTGGGCTTTGGATCAGTTGTGTATAATGAATAAATCGCCAACAATAAAGGATACATGGTGGCGGCCACTGCCGTGTGAGCCATGATATGGGTTAAAAGCGCGGTAACAATGAAACAGCCCAGATAAATCCGGCTGGTGCGTTCTCCCACGATCATCAGCATCTTATAGGCCAAACGTTTGGTGAGCCCGACCTTTGTGAACACCATGCCGATGGTCAGTGAGCCGAAAATAAACAGAACCGAGGGATCCATAAAATCCTTGAAGGCTTCACTGGCCGGACGGATAAAAAACAGGGCCTGCACCACGCCGATAAGAATACCTGTGACACCGATAGGAAGAACTTCAAAAACCCAGAAGGTGCCGGCGAGCAGAAACAGTGCAATGGCTCCTTTGCCTTGTGGGCTCAGCGAAAATTGTTTGCCCATGGGATCAATGGCATCGGGCCAGGGCGGGGAATAATAAACAACCAGAAACAGAACCAGACCGATCATCATAAAGAGCAGATTTTTCCAATCAAAAGTTTTGGTGCCGTGCGCCGAGGTACTTGTGGTCATAAAAATCTCCTTAATATAAATTTTAATTGTATTTTTTAATTCATTAACAGCCCTTATTTAGAAAACATTAAAATTCAAATCCGGGTTTTTACCCTAATTGCTATCGATAATCAAGTGTTAATCTGTAACTTACTAAATTTAAAATGAGTTATGAATAACTTAGATTAGGCTATAACGTCAGAGGCTTGGGCTAAAAACTTAAAACACCAATCATGCGTCATTGCTAACGCTACATTCCCGAACGTCTTTCTATTTCATGACATATCCATAACCCAAAAAAGATACCTTTTTTGACAACGACTAAGCTTGTTATATTCTTTGATAATAAAGGGAATTTCTTGTTATTGAGAAATTCAAATGGTATTGAACGAAAACTTATTATGGGAGGTGCACATATGAACAGGATATGGACACTTTTTATGACACTTTTATTGGTTACAGGTATTTCGGCCCATGCGTGGTCGGAGATGCCCTACCATGGTGATGGACATATAATGCTGAATGTTTCGGACCTGAGATGGGGGCCTATTGCCTCTATGGCACCGGGGGCGGAAATTGCGGTGATAGAAGGTGATCTGTCACCTAACAAGTAACTGCTCACAAGTCCCCCTTTGAAAAAGGGGGATTTAGGGGGATTTTTAAAATAGCATCAAATTGTCAAATCCCCCCCGACCCCCTTTTTCGACTAATCTTTATACACACTTGACACCGAGGCTAAAAATACAATGCCGGTTTCATTATTCTTTATTCTTTACCACAACATCGGGGTTGAGAGTTTTATTCAGGCAATCATTTGAGGAAAACTTGACTGCCCCATACCATATCCATTTTCTCCAGGTTCCCTGAAGGGGAACAGTCGTATAACCGGTGGTTTCAGCCACGGGCCTGGGATATGGACATTATTCCCACGCCCAGCCTGGGAACGAGAAATCGTATAGACAAATGCCCGAAATCCGCTAACTAATACAAAGCCTTACGCGCTGAAAGCGCAAGACATATCAGCCCAGGGCAACGCCCTGGGCGGCAAACCTCACCATTGAGGAGCCCTGAAAGGGCGTGACATATTTCTTTCGTCAGATATAATCGATGTTACGCCCTTCCAGGGCTTGTTTATCTTTATTTATCCATCCCAGGGCGTTGCCCTGGGCTGATATGTAACGGCCTTTCAGGCCTAAAAACCGTATTACGTCCCAGTGCATTGCCTGAGTGGTAATGGATAAGAACCGGAACAAATTATCTCACTATGTTACCTTTCCCGGTCGGTCCCAACCCCGAATGATACCATCGGTGTCAAGTGTGTATAAGGATCATCCTTTTCAAAGGGGGGAGCAGGTACTTGTCGGTTTGGGCTCGGCGCAGCCGGGTGGAGCGCTTCTCAAAAAGTTTGGACAATCATGATTTCTTACTTAAATGCGGGCAACCCGCTGGTGATATACCAGTTTTCACTCTGGGTATCCCATTCCCATACCAGATTGACCATGATATTTTTTTCAAGCATCTGATCTACCCAATAATATTGAATTTGAACCGTTTGTTCGATCCGGGTTGCATCGGAATTGATCATATGATGTTTTTCTTCATAGGCTGTCACTTTAATTTTTTTGTAGATGGGATCAATTTCGGTTTGTTTTTGAGAGTCGGTTTTGTGAAAAGACATGGCGTATTCGAATTCGGACCAAAGAAGGGCTTGACGATATGCTTTACTTAGATTGGAAAAGGACTCTTTTTGTTTAATATCGACAATTTTGGAACATCCCCAGGCAAAGGCCATGATAATTATGCAAAACCAAAAACCATATTTTTTAAATATCATGGTCAATATCCTTTATGTTTATTCCCCCATTAACTTTTTAATACCGATAATTTTTTCTTTGATACTTTCCAGCAATTCAACGCCATCTTCGGTGGAACCTTCCCTTGCACTTTTTTCAATTTGCTTTGCGAGTTCTGCAATTTCAGTCAGACCGAGGCTTGCTGACGCCCCCTTTAAAGAATGAGCGGCCTTTTCCGATTCATCCGCATTTTTTTCTCCGACGGCATTTTCAAGGTTTGCAATATCTGTAGCGCTGGTGTCTATGAACAGTTCCAGCAGCTCGAGGTATTCGTCTTCCTCCAATCCTAATTTTTCCGCAAATTGCTTGAAATCCATATTTTAAGATCTCCCTTAAACCACCCCGTCGATTAATAGATATTATGATATTTATGAAAGTGAATTCGCCATCAGTTTTGCGACCATCTTACCAAAATGGGAGGGATTTTCCAGTTTTCCCCCTTCTCCGATAATGGCAATATCAAACAACAGCGAACTGTAGTCCTTTAAAACAGGATCGTCTTTGTCCTGCTCAAAAAGATGTTTGATTTTATCCAAAACCGGATGTTCAATATTGAGCTCAAGAACTCTTTTATTTTCAGGTGGTTGTTGGCCGGAGGCTTTTAATATTTTTTCCATGAAAGGACTCATATCATACTCATCGCCTGAAAGACATGCCACAGAATCTTTTAGTCGACTGGAGGGTCTCACTTCTTTTACCTTGGTGTCCAGGTTGGACCGGATAAAGTCGAACAATCCGGAATATTCATCCTTTTTGGACTTATCATCCTCATCAATTTCCAGCTCTCCTTTTTCAGCACTTTTCAGTTTTTTCCCCTCGTACTCATCCAGGGCCCGTACCACCCATTCATCCACGGGGTCATTCATCAAAATCACTTCGTACTCTTTTTCCTTGAGTTTTTCAAGATGGGGACTGTTTAAAATTGAGGTAAGGTTGTCTCCGGTGATGTAAAAAATATGTTTTTGATCGGATTTCATGTTCTCGATATATTTTTTCAGAGTAATAAAATCATTGCCGGACCTGGTGGTTTTATATTTTAACAGATCTGCGATTCTTTTTTTGTTTTCAGAATCCATGAGGACACCGGTTTTTAAAATACTGCCGAATTCGCCATAGAATTTATCATATTTTTCCGTATCCATAGTTTCTAGAAGTTCAAAAAGCTTTTTTACCAGGTTTCTTCGGATATTTCGAACCAACCGGTCCTGCTGTAAAATTTCGCGGCTGACATTTAAGTTTAAATCCGAAGCATCCACAACACCTTTAACAAATCGGAAATACTCCGGAATCAACTCCGCGCAGTTATCCATGATTAAAACTTTTTTACAATATAGCCGGACTCCCTGGCGGTAATCAGGTTGAAACAGGTCAAATGGCGCCTGGGAGGGAATATAGAGTAAAGCAGTGTATTCTGTGGTACCCTCCAGTTTAAGGTGAATATGCGCTAAGGGGGGATTCCAGTCATGGCCTAAGTGCTTATAAAATTCTTCATATTCTTCATCGGACACTTCATTTTTACTTTTGGTCCAGATGGCTTTCATGGAGTTCAGGGTTTCTTCCCGAACCACTTTTTTTGTTTTGCCTTCGACAGGTTTTCCGTCGTCATCAACAACAGGCTCTTCTTTTTCCACATCCATGACAATAGGATAGGCAACAAAGTCGGAATGTTTTTTGACAATTCTTCTGATGGTCCATTCGTCGGTAAAGTCATCTTCATCTTTTTCATGCTTTTTCAGGTTTAAGATGACGGTTGTGCCCCGGTTTTCCTTGGTGGTTTCTTCTATGGTAAAGGAACCGTCACCAGACGATTCCCAGCGTGCGGCCCTGTCCGACCCGGCGGCTTTGGTAATGAGGGTGACTTTTTCCGCAACGATAAAAGCACTGTAAAAACCGACCCCGAATTGTCCGATAAGCTCCGGAGCAATGGTTTCATCAGCTTTTTGGGTCGCTTCGAGTGCTTCCAGAAATGCCACCGTACCACTTTTTGCAATGGTACCGATATTTTCCATGACTTCATCATAAGTCATTCCAATACCGTTATCGGAGATTTCCAGGGTCCTGTTGTTTTTGTCAGCTTTGATTTTAATTTTAAAATCACCTTCATCACCCAGAATTTCGGATTGGGTTTGTGATTTGAACCGCAACTTGTCAATGGCATCCGAAGCATTGGAAATCAATTCCCTTAAAAATATTTCCTGGTTGGAGTACAAGGAATTGATGATAATTTTTAAAAGCTGTTGAACTTCGGTTTTAAATTCGTGGGTTTGAGTTGTTTTTGCCTCTGTTTTGGTTTCCATAAGTATCTTTCTCCTTCAATATTCATGTTTTTGTTTCGATTTTTGGTTTATAATGGGTTTTTTTTAATTTTTGTCAAGACTGGTAAAACAGGCTTCTGCAAAACTCAGGATCTGAAAATAAGGTTTTGACTTTTTAAAAAGATTGGGTCATAAATTTTTTAATACTCATTAAAAAACACGAAAATTGGTTTTCAGAGCCAGGGAGCATTGCAAATGAATGAATCCAGGGAAACGATTAAGGTTCACGTGAATGTGGAAATCACACCGGTATCTTTGCAGGCTGTTGTGGAAAATGCCAAAATGATAGCCGGCAGGGATCAGACAGGAGTATATCGTGTGGATACGGCGGATAAAGTCAGTGAAATGATAACAAAATTTTTGCTCGAAAAAGATTTCGAAAGTTTTGCTTTAGATATTAACAATTTCAAATAGGTTAAATTTTTTCTTGTTTCCCTGAAATTGTCATCAAAATTGCCCTAATGTTTTTATTTGAGTGGAACCTGTTTGTGTGAAAATACTTGTGCTCAATTGTAGGTGCGAATTCATTCGCACAATGTGAACCCCGTTGTCCATTATACAGTCTATGCCCGTTCCCCCAGGAAAAAAGTTTTTTCTTTAAATCCGTGCCGGATTTTAAGTGCGAATGAATTCGCACCTACAGAAAAATCGGATTTTACACAAACAGGTTACACTCTTTTTATTTTTGGTGCTCTAAGGCCCAAAGGGGGGGCGATGATAGAAAAACATACCATTTTTCTCAACTATGCCGAAGCCTTGAAAGCCATTCAGAATGATCTGGAGCAATATCCTCCGCAACCGCTTCTGCTTCGGCATTTAGCACAGTTGATATTGGGTGAAAAAGTCCTTATTTCGGAAGATAAACACCGGACAGGTTTGTGGATAGCAGTGGGAGAAAAAGGCAAATGCCGCCTGATTACCTATGTTCAGATGCCTGAGCACCTTTGTTCGGTGTTATCGAACAAGCAGCTTTCTTATGATGTTTTGGCAAAAATCTGCGGGTGTGTTTTTCAGGAAAGTGCTTATACCGGCAGTCAATTTTTCGGAAAGGAAAAGGGCATTTGGGTCGAAACGGGCATGGAAGATTTCAAATGTCTTCAGTGTGGACAGTGTTGTCGATTTCTTGATTATCATAAAGAGTTGACTCATGAGGATTACCTATTTTGGCAATCTCTGGGACGAACCGATATCATGAAAAGGGTGGGGGTTCTCAAAAGGGCAGGGGAGAATGTTGCTTATCGCATCTGGATAGACCCTGTCACAGGTCGGATTTCGGAAGGCTGCCCATGGCTGATCAGGGATTCTGTAAACAACCGGTATATCTGTCGCATTCACGATGTTAGACCCGGCATTTGCCGTCAATACCCCGGAAGCCGTAAACATGCGGGAATGACAGGGTGCAACGCTTTTAATTTGCGGTCGATCAGAACCAGTAAAAAAACCGCTTGACAAAGCCGTTTTATTTATTTAGAGACTAAGAAATTTCAAATGAAAGGTAATTTCGGATTGATTAATAGAACTGTGGGCAGATACTTTTATTTTTGGTATTATTTTTATAATACCGGTCTGCCCAAAGTGCGCTGATCCGAACAATAAACATAAAATCAGGCGCAAAAGCCGTGGGCGGACCGAATCGAAGCCCACGGCTTTTTTTGTTTTTAAAACCGGGGCGCCCATCAAGTTAAGAAAGGTAAGGTTAGATGACAACAACATACGACATTCATATCAAAGGCTATGAACATCTGATAGCGCCCTGCACACTCAAAGAGGAGTTTCCTCTGACTCAAAAAGCAACGGAAACCGTCATTAGCGGAAGACAGGCCATTCAAAACATAATCGACGGCAAAGACAAACGTCTTATGGCGATTGTCGGGCCTTGTTCTATCCACGATGCTAAGGCTGCCCTCGAATATGCGGAAAAATTGATCGAGATTAATGAGAAGGTTAAAAACACTCTTTTTTTGGTGATGCGGGTCTATTTTGAAAAGCCCCGCACGAATGTGGGTTGGAAAGGTTTGATCAATGATCCGCTTATGGACGGTACGTGCAATATTCAGGAGGGGATTCGTCATGCCAGGAAACTTCTTCTTGATATTGCACAAATGGGCTTGCCGGTTGCCAATGAAATCCTTGAACCCATTATTCCCCAATACATTGCGGGTTTGATCACCTGGGCGGCTATCGGGGCAAGAACCACAGAATCTCAAACACATCGGGAAATGGCCAGCGGTCTGTCCATGCCTGTGGGATTTAAAAATCACACCAATGGTGATTTGGATATTGCTTTAAACGCCATGCAGGCGGCCAGGGCACAGCAGACTTTCCTGGGAATCGATCAGCAGGGACGATCCTGTATCGTTAAGACCACAGGCAATCCATACGGTCATCTGGTTTTAAGAGGAGGGGAGCATCCTAATTATGACCCGGTAAGCATTGCAGAAGCTTGTAAAAAGCTCGAAACCAAGAAACTTCCAAAAGCCATTGTCGTTGATTGTTCCCATGGAAACTCAGGAAAAAAATTTGAAGGACAGGCATTTGTATGGAAAAGTGTGCTCAGTCAGCGCCTTGACGGCAACGAATCCCTGGTGGGAATGATGCTGGAAAGTAATCTGAAAGAGGGAAATCAAAAGCTGACCAAGGATCTTTCTTGCCTCAAATACGGTGTATCCATTACCGATGAATGTATCTCATGGGAAACCACCGAGCAGCTTCTTCTTTTGGCAAATGAAAGATTGTCCAGGAAAAACTGAAATGCCGTGAGAATTCCCGAAATAAAATCGCTCATATCAGGTGTCAGTTTTTTACATCGAGAGGAGATTATGGACAATTCAGACAGCCGGCCACAAATCCAAAAACCAGAGGATTTAGGTGCCATAAGAGCATCCATTGATGAATTGGATGAAAAAATTCTTGCCATGATTAATCAAAGACTCCATCTGGCCAAAAGAATCGGAGAATTAAAAAAAGATAAGAACGATATGGTGATGGATAATGCCCGCGAAAGCATGGTGATCAATCGCCTGATCTCCATGAACAAAGGTCCTCTGACCGACAAGATGGTCGGGCATTTTTTCTCGGAAATCATCGCCGCTTCCCGTGAAATTCAAAAACCACAACAGGTGGGTTATTTAGGGCCGGAGGCTACCTTCACCCATATTGCGGCCATGAACCATTTTGGAAGTTCGGTTTCTTTTATGCCACAACCGAGTATCCGCGATGTTTTTATGGAAGTGGAAAAAGGCTCGTGCCAATATGGGGTTGTGCCGGTGGAAAATTCAATTGAAGGGGCGGTTAACTACACTCTGGATCTTTTTTATGAATCGGATTTAAAAATATGCGCGGAGATTTATCAATCCATTTCCCATGATCTTCTTTCCAAAACCGGAAATCTGGAAGATATTCAGGTCATTTACTCACACCCCCATGCATTTGCACAGTGCCGCAAATGGCTCAGAAAGCACCTTCCCGCCTGTTCTTTAAAGGAGTGCGGCAGTACGGCCTCCGCAGCCAAGATGGCATCGGAAAATTCTCGATCGGCGGCCATCTCCAGTCATGAAGCCGCACAAATGTATCATCTGAATGTGGTGGCATCAAGAATTGAAGATGTTTCCAGAAACATTACCCGGTTTTTGGTTATCGGAAAAGAGGAAGTTCGAAAAACCGGAAGGGATAAAACTTCCATCATGTTTGTGACTACGCATATTCCCGGTGCACTTTACAGAATTCTTCAACCCATAGCCGCGGCAGGGCTTAATATGGTCAAGCTTGAGTCAAGGCCGGCCAGGCATGAAAAGTGGAGCTATGTCTTTTTTGCCGATCTTGAAGGGCACATGCAGGATGTGACCATAAAAACGACAGTGGAAGAAATGAGAAATATCTGTCTTTATTTAAAATGGCTGGGTTCATATCCCAGAGCAAGAGATGGATTTTAAACCGGAAGGTAAAACAGTATGATCGCATTTCGAGATTGGAATTTTCTTAAGATAACCAAAAAAGGCTAATAAATCATGATTGAAATTAAACCCAGGCACATGATGGGTTGCAGCGTTTCCGTTCCCGGATCAAAAAGCTACACCCACCGTATACTCATTGCCGCATCCCTTTCCGATGGCTTCTGTGTTGTAGAAAACGGCCTTCAAAGTGAAGACACCCTGTTGACCCTGGATGCCCTAAAACAGATGGGGGTTGATATCAACATTATTGGGAATCGTTTTAACGTGACCGGCAAAAAAGGAATCCTATCAGCTCCTGAAGAGCCTGTTTATCTTGGGAACTCAGGGACATCCATGCGTTTGTTGACCGGTGTGGCGGCATTGTGCCGAGGCGTTTGCACGTTGACCGGAAGTGATCGGATGAAGCAGCGCCCGATTCAGGATCTTCTGGATGCTTTGTCCAACATCGGAGTTGAGGCCAGGTCCGTTGACGGAAACGGATGCCCTCCTGTGGAAATTTTTGGAGGATCAGTTAGAGGCGGTAAAACCGGGCTGCGCTGTAAAATCAGCAGCCAGTTTCTTTCCTCTCTTTTATTGGTAGGACCCTATTCGAAAGACGGTATTGATATCCGGGTAACCGAGGGACCAGTGTCCAAACCTTATATCGATATGACTGTCGAAGTCATGCAAAGATGTGGTGTGAATGTCGAGCGAGAGGGTTATGATCGTTTTTTTGTTCCAGGCGGCCAAATTTATAATTCCGGAACCTATCTTGTAGAACCGGATTGTTCTCAGGCCGGCTATTTCTGGGGTGTCGGAGCCATCACAGGAGCCAAAATCAAAGTGTTCGGAATCAGCAAAAACACCCGTCAGGGAGATGTGCGGTTTGCACAGGTTCTTGGTGAAATGGGTTGTGTAGTAAAGGAAGAATCAGACGGAATCAGCGTCAAAGGCGGCGAATTAACGGCAGTGGATGTGGATATGGCCGATATGCCGGATATGGTTCCGACACTTGCTGTTGTTGCATCCTTTGCAAAGGGAACGACCCGGATTAACAATGTGGCCCATTTAAAAGCCAAGGAAAGTGACCGGCTCGGTTCGGTGGTCGATGAACTTGTGAAAATGGGTGTCAATGCTGCTTGTACCGATTCCGGCATGACCATCGAAGGGGGTCGACCCCAAGGTGCGCAAATCGATACATACAACGATCACCGTATCGCCATGAGCTTTGCCATGGCCGGACTTAAAGTTCCGGGCATTATCATCAACGAGGAGCACTGTGTTGAAAAATCATTTCCCAATTACTGGGAAATCTTTGCGGAACTTAGTTAACGCAGAAACGATTGGAGCAGCCATGCCCGGTAATACATTCGGAACATTATTTAAAATTACGACCTGGGGTGAATCCCATGGAAAAGGGGTAGGGGTGATCATTGATGGGTGTCCCCCCAAAATGCCTTTGACTCAGTCTATAATACAGGCCATGCTTGACCGGCGAAGGCCCGGAGGTTCTTTGGCAAGCACCACCCGGAAAGAACCGGATCAGGCCATAATTATGTCCGGTGTTTTCGAGGGCATGACCACCGGAACTCCAATCATGATCATGGTTGAAAACAAAGATGCCGAATCCCGGGCATACTCTCCTTATGCAACCCTTTACCGTCCTGGTCACGGAGACATCTCCTACATGGCCAAATACGGTATCCGGGACTGGCGTGGCGGTGGAAGAGCTTCGGCCCGGGAGACCGTGGCAAGGGTTGCCGCAGGAGCCGTGGCTAAAGCCATGCTTGACCGACACGGTATTGCCGTGATCGCCTATACCCTGGAATTGGGAGGTATCCGGGCAGAGAATCTTGATTTATCTTCAATAAATCAGAACATGTTTTTGTGTCCGGATGCAAATGCCGCTGAAAAAATGGCTTTGCGTGTTAAAGCTGTCAAAAACCAGGGCGACTCATTAGGCGGAATTGTGGAGATTATCGCCTCCAGTGTTCCGGCCGGGTTGGGAAATCCGGTATTTGACAAGCTGGATGCCGAACTGGCCAAGGCGTTAATGAGTATCGGAGCAGTTAAAGGTGTGGAGATTGGTGCGGGATTTGAAGCAGCCCGGATGCTTGGCTCCCAAAACAACGATCCCATTACCCCTGACGGTTTTTTATCCAATAATGCCGGGGGGATTCTCGCCGGTATTTCCAACGGCGATAACATCGTGGTTCGTGCCGCGGTCAAACCCATCCCGTCCATTGCCGTCGAACAAAAAACCGTTAATACTGAAGGGAAACAAGAAACCATTTCTGTTAAAGGCCGACATGATATATCTGCCATTCCGCGAATCAATGTGGTATGCGAGGCGATGGTGTGTCTGGTTCTTGTCGATCATCTGCTTCAGCAAAAAGCCACTGTAGCTTAAGATTCTGAAAGCTGTGAAAATATGCGATATTGTTCCATTTACCGCCTTCCAGGTGAGTGATTATCATCCATTCAGGCTTGTGACCGGAGATTCTTCGGTCGCCGTGGTTCAATCAAAATTTAGAAAATATTTCTTTTCAGCCATAAATCAGCTGCGAGTTGCTCCTCAGAATGACAGGCACGGAATGAGTTTCGAATCTTGAACCATATATTGGAAAAAATCAAAAAATCTTCGATAAATTAAAATATAAGATAAGGATACATGATATGATCCATTGAAAAAAAGGAAAGGAAAAGGAAATGAAACGACTTTTATATTTAATTGTACTGGTTGTTTTTTTTGCCGCCGGTTGTACCACTCCCGGATACTATAATACCCAAAGAGGAGCTGTGACCGGTGCGGGTCTGGGAGCACTTGCCGGGCAAACCATAGGTCGTAATACGGAATCCACACTCATTGGTGCCGGGATCGGTGGTCTGATGGGTACGGTTCTCGGTAACAGTTATGATCAACAGGCTGGGCAATACCGGGATTACCAGGCAAGAGAACAGGTATCAGGGCAACAATACGATAATTACCGGCCGAGAGATCAATATGACGGACAATATTATCATGACAGGCAATATCATCGGTATCAACCCCACCATCGGTCACCTCCTGGGTACTGGGTAACTGTTCCCGGTCATTGGAGAGGTCACGTATGGGTTCCGGAGCATAGAGAATGGAGACCTCACCGAAGGTATTAAAAGGAAAGATGAATTTTTAATGAAAAAGATTCATGTGCTGGGATTCGGTTTTGCCGTTGTCATCGTTATCTGCATTATTGCAGGTTCTCAATATTATCTTCATATCCGGACAACACAGGAAATCTCCAGGAGGGTTGATGAAATTACATATTTGGAAAGTCTGGAATATGAAAATCTGAAAGTCGGCTTATGGAAAAACCAGCTCATTTTAAGTAATGTATCCTTAAAGCTCAGGGATGTAACGGACTTATTTCGCGCCGGGGAAATTAGTATCTCCAACCTTAAGACCTATAATGGTCATATTCTCGGTTTTAATATCGAAATAAATGATCTTGGTATTCCTCTGAAAAGTTTCCTTGCCGATGAAACTTTTCAGTCCATGAAAATGGTGAACCCGGATGAGTTGTTATTAACCATCGGCTGCAACTATCATTATGATCCTGATCAACGGGGATTGGAATTGAATAACATTAAGATCCTTTCTCCTGATCTGGCAGAAGTCGAGGCAAGTATCAGGTTAGTGAATATTGATCCTTCAACTATCGCATTGAATAACCCGGTCGGCTTGATTCCACAATTATTTGGAATTTCGATTTCACAGGCCAGTGTTATTTACATTGACCATTCTTTTTTGGAAAAATTTTTTGCCGCCCAAAGCAACCCGACAGACTCGAACATGCCGGCAGCCATTGCCGTGTTTTCCGAGAATGTGAATCAAATGATTCAAATAGAAAAAGATGAAAAAACCCGGACTGTATTGAAGAATTTTCAGGAGTTTTTAACCAGCCCTGAAAAATTGCATATTACCCTCTCACCTGAAAATCCCGTTCCTTTAGTTCGATTTCTTTGGGTTCGGCATTTCAAGGAAGTCGTTGAATTGCTGAATATGAAAGTTGAAACATAAAATTTTTAGAGTGTAACCTGTTTGTGTGAAAAGACTTGTGCTCAATTGTAGGTGCGAATTCATTCGCACAATGTGAAGCCCGTTGTCATTATACAGTCTATGCCCGTTCCCCCAGGAAAAAAGTTGCTGGGGGCCTCTAAGGAATTTTCTGTAAATCCGTGCCGGATTTTAAGTGCGAATGAATTCGCACCTACAGAAAAATCGGATTTCACGCAAACAGGTTACACTTAAATTTTTAGATCAATAAAGCCAATAGGATAGCCAAAATATTTCCCGGGTTGAGTGCCCGGTGATTTTCATGATCAGTTTTTCAACCCTTTCTCATTGTCTTTAGTATCCTCAATTCCAGACGGATTTCTCTGTCTTTCGGAAACTGAACTAAGTGATTTTATTTGAAAGAATCTTTTAATGTCATACCGGCGAAGGCCGTTATCTAGTCCGATGGTTATACCTTTTAGGTTCCGGTTTTCGCCGGTATGACGGAAATCCCCCTTTTAAATCGATCAGTTTGGGGGAAAATAAAAATGGTGTATCCATAGTTTCGGATGTCCGCTGGTTGAGTAAACCATATGCCAATGTAAAATAATATTGAAGCCCAGTTATATCATGAGTTTTGTCAATAATTTTTTCTTTGACATCATTTGTCTAATTCGTTAAAAAAAAGAAAAAAGGTTCCAACCTGAGAAAAGATTACTAATCAGAAATTGTTCTTTCACATGGGCAATCTCAAATTGAATGATTTTCTTGTTGGGAAAAATTGTTTTGATAGGTCGCCAAAATAACAACTATCGAAGCGATTTTGCCTCGATAATCGGAATATTTAAATATTATCAAGGTAAATCTACCTGATAATCAATGTTTAGGCAGATCTTGACTACTCGATCCAGAGGCCGTGTATGAATTCCTTCGATGCCGTAATCGTTGGGGCAGGTGCGGCTGGTGTTGCGACCAGCTTCTTCCTTCAGCGAAGACAGATCTCCCATGTTGTCTTAGAGAAGGACCGCGCTTTCTCAGAGTGGTATGGGCGATGGGACTCTTTCCACATGAACACCGCCAACTGGATGAACGAGCTTCCTGGAGCTACGGTCGAGTTTGCACCCGGAGCTGACAGAGATGCTTTGGGTACAAGAGCCGACGCCATTCGCTATTTCGAGGCATATCTCTCAGCGGTGGATCCTCCGATACTTGAAGGTATTGATGTCGAGGCTGTCAAGCAAGGTTCAGCTCAAGATTGGCGAGTGATTGCTGGTGACACGATCCTTGTGGCTAGGAGTGTCGTCATCTGCACTGGGGCCTTTCAACAACCGAGAATACCCTCCCTTTCTACTCAACTACCGGGGACGCTCCCACAGATGCACTCAAGGCAGTATCGAAATTCTGAGCAAATCACCACTGCCCAGGTTCTGATTGTGGGCAGTGGCAACAGTGGGGTTCAAATCTGTGAAGACTTGGCCAGGTCTAAACGATTCGACATGATTACGCTTGCGGTCAGTGGAAACATAACCGTGCCTCTGGAAATATTGGGTGTCTCGGTCTTCAAAATAGGGAAGTGGCTCGGAGCACTGGATGCGAGGCCGACTTCTTGGCTGGGCAGAAAGATAGCCCCTGCGGATCGCGGCGATCCGACAATTCCTCCGTCTCCCAAACAGCTAGCGGACATATATGGTGTCGAGCTAGTCGGAAAGGTGACCGGAATCGATGGAAGCAGGCTGCAATGTTCGGATGGTAGAACAGTATCGCTCGAGAATTTGAGCATAGTGTGGTGCACAGGCTTTCAACAAAGGCACGACTTCATTGAGGTCATCGATGGCGAGAGTGTTTTCGATTTGTGTGGACGGCCCATTCATGATCGTGGAGTTGTATCTGCTGCGCCTGGGCTATATTTCGTGGGTCTACGATTTCAATCCACAGTCTCCTCGCATGCGATTTATGGCGTGGGGCGCGACGCTGAATTTGTTGCCCAACATATAACGGGTAGCTAGATGCTTGACCTTGCGTAGGTAGTTGTCTGTGCTAAGTGCTCTGGGTCATAAATTCGGTGACGTATTTTTAAGCAGCCATTTTTTGCTTGTCATCGAATTTGTGTATTAATTTTTTTAAATCCTCTCGGGTGAATTTCCACTCGAAAGGCTTTGCAACTTTTTCGTAATCTTCTTGAAAGTCGAAGATTGTGTTTTCAAGTTCTTCGAGGCTATTAAAATTGTTTGGAGTTAAAATTTTTCGCTGCAATACGGAAAAATAGATTTCAACTTGATTTAGCCAACTGGCATGGATCGGAGTATGTATTTGAATAGCATTCGGATACCAACTTTTGAGACGGTCGATAGAAGCTTGTCCCCATCCCTTTCAGGGTAGTACTTTTTTCTTTCTTTCAGCACGTACTGACAATGCCAGTTTTCAAGGATAAGCGCGCATTAAGCAAATAATATGCCAATAAAACCTAAGTTGGAGTACTATAGTCATATTTTTCAATATTAAATTTGTAACTGTTTACAGGGAACTTCTACGAATGCAAAATATTTTTCGTCATGACGGATTTCATGCTTTCATTTCGGCCAAGGCCCATGGGTATCAAGTAAGGTGCATACTTAGGTAGAAAGATTCTTCGGTCGCCATGGTTTCAATCAACATATCGGGAAAATTTGCTTTCAGTCATCAACCCATTTCGAGTCGCTCCCTCAGAATGACAGATAAGGCCATTCCAGGTTGAATCCGATGAAAGGAAGAAAGGATAGTCAATTGCAGAGAGGATGATTGTTTTTTTTTGAACCTCACCAGGACACGGGAACCCTCACTTTTTTGCCGGCCTTGTTTCTAAACAGCAGATATTGATTTTTTTTACCGTACAGGAAAAGTTTATGGGTCAGTTCAACATCTTTGATACAATAGTCCACGATATCCCTGATTCGCCCTTCTTTCCACCATTTTAACGCCAAAAGACCGTTGGCGCTTTTTTCAACCCCCAGGGTCGCGTTGGCCAGATGGTCAAGGGAGAGTCGATAACAAAGCCGCTGGTGAATATACTCCAGGATATCCAGGGAATTTAACCGGGAAAAATCAAATTCCGTGTAGCCTTTCAGGACAAGATAATCGAACCGTTTGATATTAAACCCGACCACCAGCGGCAATGTCTTTAAGTGTTCGAGAAAATCCCCGACCCGGTTTTCCGGAAATTCCAGGTACCGGTTTTGTTTTGAATCAAACAGCACCGCGCAACTGATCCCCATCTTGTCTGCTTTGTGCCATCCCCCGACTTCCTGCCATGATCGCTGGGTTTCAAGATCAAAAACGCCATAATGAATGTCATCAATACTTGACGTGATCTTTTTGATTTCGGGATCGGGTTTTGGGGGTTTGACTTCAATTTCAGGAACCTTCAAAGGCACTTTATTTTTTGAGCGGATCAACCGTTCAAGAATAAATACCGCAGCTTTTTTTTCAATGGGGCGGTTTCCCGAGCCGCATTTTGGTGAATGTACACACGAGGGACATCCGGTTTCACAAGGACAGCTATCGATTGCTTTTAATGTGTATTTTAACAAGGAATCCGCTTTGAGATATGCCTGCCGGCACAGGCCGGCGCCACCGGGTGTTCCATCGTAGACAAAAACAGCTGCACATCCGACCTGCTGGTGAAAAGGGGTGGAAATACCCCCCAGATCGTTTCTGTCGGTCATGACCAGCAGGGGAAAGATACCGATAGCCGCGTGTTCAAGCGCATGTATTCCTCCCATGAAATGCAAATGTTTGCTCTCTGCGCGATGCTGAACACCATAAGAAATTTTTATCCATATGCCCTCGGTTTCAAATGTCAGAGGGGGAAGTTCCAGCGGGATAATGTTTAATTTGCGTTTGCCGTGAATGGTCCATTTTTCATACCCGGTAACCTGCTCGGTGACTTTAAGTCTTCCCAGAGACAGAGTGGTTCCAAACGTTTGCTTTTCCTCATAAATGTCTAAAATTTCGGTTTCGGTGTTACTTCTGACTCTTGTATAATAGTTTACATGGGCTTTGGTCACTTTAACTGTTCGGGTTGCGATATCCAGGGAATCTACGATAAAGCTTTCTCCCCGGTGAAGATAAATCGCTCCGGGATGTGTTTCCTTGAATGCCCGGAACATATCGATTTCGCCTTTGTTTTTTCCGGTGCTTGCGGAAATGATCACATATCTTGATCCGGCTCCACGCAGATCCACCTCCCGATGAGGCAGGCGTTTTTTCGAATAAATCCGGGATCCGTCGGCACTTCTGACCAACTCTCCGGATTTTTCAAGCCTGCAAATCATATTTTGAACCGGCTTTTCGGAAATATATTTTTCACCCGTGATAAGGGGAAGTTCAGAAGCCGCGCAGACCAGTTGCTTTTCCAGAATGGACGGGTTAAACGGATTGATTACGGCAGCTTCGGGTTCACGCTGAAGAAAATCTTCGGGGTTTCTCATAAAATACTGGTCCAGAGCATCCTCACCGGCAATTAAAACAAGCGCGGCATCCTGTCCGCTACGACCGGCTCTTCCGCCCCGCTGCCACGTGGCGGCAACCGAACCCGGATATCCGACCAGTAAACACAGGTCGATATCTCCGATGTCAATGCCGAGTTCCAGGGCACTGGTGGAAATGACCGCTAAAAGGTCTCCTGTGGCAAGCCGTGCTTCGATTTTTCGACGTTCTTCAGGTAAAAAACCGGCACGGTATGCACTTATGCGATCGGCAAACCGTCCGGATCGGCTTCCGGCCCACAGGGCGATCAGCTCCGTGAGTTTTCTGGACTGGGTATAGACAATAGTTCGAAGGCCCCTGTGCAATGCTGCTTTCAGCAAAAGAATGGCGGCATGGGTGGGGCTTTCCATGGGATTGATAAATAGAAGGTGACGATTTCCATTTGGGGCACCGCTTTGGGTGATGGTGCAAAATTCAAGTCCTGTAAGCTCATGGGCTAACTGATCCGGGTTGGAAATTGTCGCTGAGCTTAAAATAAAGGTCGGCCTGGCGCCATAGTTTTCACACACCCTGATAAGTCTTCGAAAAACCTGGGCCATGTGCGAGCCCATGACACCCCGGTAAGTATGAACTTCATCGACAATAACATATTTTAAATTGGGAAAGAAACCGCTCCATGTATGGTGGTAGGCAAGAAAAGACAAATGAATCATTTCCGGGTTGGTCATAATAACGCTGGGGGGTTGAGTCCGGATTTTTTTTCTTTGCCATGCGGATGTGTCTCCATCATAAATGGCGGCTGTGGGTTTTGATTGAGTGAAAATTTCGGTCATTTGTTCAAAAGCCCGAAGCTGATCCTGGGCCAGGGCTTTTAAAGGAAAAATATAAAGGGCGCGGGAACCGGGATTCACTGTAATGCTTTCAATAACAGGAATATTGTAAATGAGGGATTTTCCGCTGGCGGTAGGTGTTGCCGTCACGATATTTTTCCCGGATCTGATGCAATCCAGTGCTTCTGCCTGATGTTTGTATAGCCGATCAATACCCAGATGGGTCAGGATGTTTTGAATATCAACGGGCCATGGCTTTTTGGGGCTTGCCCATGAAGCCTTTGTTTGGGGAAGCAATTTTCGAAAAACCACCTGATGCCCCAGTCTGGGAGATGAGATGAGAGATCTGATATATTCGTTGATATCCAAAGGTTTTTCCACGGTTCGGTTCAGCCGGCTACGGTTTCAAAATACGGGGTTTCATGTTATTCTCGTTCCGACGGAAACGAAAGATTCTTCGTCGGCCGGAAATTTGTTACCAACTGACAGACAGTCTTGTTGGCCTCCTCAGAATGACGATCTTTAATGCATAGTGAGTACCTTAAAAATTTTTGGCCTTATAATACAGAATAAGCGGATCTTTTCAATATCAATTTAAATCAGAATAGAGAGATGAAATCAAATATGAAAGCAACCTCAAAAAATTCAGTGTGGATATTTTTATGCTTGTTCGTCTTTGGGATTAATTACGCAGCCGCCGAATCAGATAGTATCCTGGAGGTGGGTAAATTTTCCGGGTTTTCCGTGGATGGAAAAATTCCGAACTCATGGCAACCGTTAACCTTTAAAAATATAGACAAACTCACCAGTTACAGTCTGCTTAAAGATAACGGGAAAACGGTGATCAGGGCTGAAAGCAAAGCATCGGCCTCAGGGCTGATCAGAAAAATTGCCATAGATCCGCTAAAGTATCCATGGATTACCTGGCGATGGAAAATCAGCAATGTTTTTGAAAAAGGGGATGTTTCACAAAAAAAAGGCGATGATTACCCGGCACGTATTTATATTACCTTTGAATATAACCCGGATAAACTGAGTTTTTTTGAAAAGACCAAATATAAGGCGGCCAGGCTCTTATACGGGGAATATCCGCCACATGCGGCCATCAATTATATCTGGGAAAGCAAAGCACCCAGGGAAACAATGGTGCCTAACCCATACACGGACCGGGTGAAAATGATTGTTGTTGAAAGCGGAGATGAGTATGCGGGCGTCTGGCGTGAGGAACAACGAAATATCTACGAGGACTATAAAAAGGCCTTTGGTGAGGAACCCCCGATGATTTCAGGGGTTGCCATCATGACCGATTCGGATAATACCGGGGAATCCGCTGTTGCCTATTATGGAGATATTCTTTTTTTGAGAACATCTCCATGATCGGTTTTGGAAGGTGACCTGCTTACCCCTTGACCCTTTCCACATATTGTCCCGTGCGGGTATCAATCCTGATTTTTTCTCCCGCCTCTATAAACGGGGGTACCTGCACCACATAACCTGTTTCCAGGGTAACGGGCTTGGTGCTTCCGGAAGCTGTGTCGCCTTTTGCCCAGGGTTCAGCTTCCTTGATGATTAAATCCACAAAATTCGGCAAGGATACACCGATCGGTTTCCTGTCGAAAAACAGCATATTGCACACGGTGTTTTCCTTGAGAAGCTCCCTTGCTTCGCCTACCTGGTCTTCAATAAGAAACTCCTGTTCGTAACTGCTTGTGTTCATGAAACAATAGCGTTCGCCGTCGTTATACAAATATTCCATTTCGTGCTCTTCAAGGTTTGCTTCATTGAATTTATCACCTGAGCGAAAGGTTCTGTCGAACTGGGAGCCGGTTACCATATTTTTAAGACGGCATTTGTAAAGGGCCTGACCTTTGCCGGGTTTGACAAACTGAAACTGGACAACGGTATATGGTTCTCCGTCAATTTCGAACTTCAATCCTTTTCTCAGATCACTGGCTTCGTACATATAAATCCCTTTCCTATTGAATTTATTTAAAATTTGGATTTAATTTTTTCATGTTTTTTTCAGCGTTTCGAACCGCCGCTACCAAACGTTTTACTTTTTCCGGATCTTTTTTAAATCGGACAGGTGCCCCGAAATTATTTTGAGCATTGGTGAGGGTACAACTGTCAACTCCTGCCGGCCGTACTTTCAAAATACCCTCATAGGCATTTTCCGGTGAAATTCCGCCGGCCAAAATAACGGGTATACGGCTATTTTCAACCAACCTGGAAGCTATGTTCCAGTCGCAGGTTTTGCCGGTAATCCCGACAAAGCCCTCCACAGGCTGTTCATCGACATTTTTATCAAAGATCATAAAAGTGTCTGTTAGAAAAAAGTCACTGACAGGTTCAAAAAAACCAGCCATTTGCAAAGACGGAATCCTTTCTGAAAACCCGGGTGGAGCTATAGGAATGGAACGAATGATATTAATCTGAGAAAATTTTTCCCTGATATTCACCTGCAGATCGATCAAGTGTTTCATCATTTCGGGATCGTACTCGTAACTTCGCCGATCCTTTTCCTTAACCAGCATTTCACAAAAATGAACCATGTCGGGACGGTAGTAGTCCAATGCCCGAAATACCGTGTTCTGATCATTAAAGAGTGTAATAAGGCTGCTTTTGGCGCCATTTTCATGAACGGTTTCGATGGTGTCTTTTATTGATTGTGACTTCCATTCTTCATTGCTCAGAAGCACACTGCCGATATGATCCACCCCGAGGGCAATTATGCTTGCCGCCTCATCGGGTGTTTGAATTTCATAAATCTGAATCAGGACTTTTTTCATTTATTTTTACAGTTCTAAAGGCCAAAATAGGGTTTGACATTTTGCGAAAGGTCTAACATATTCACTTTGTTTTCGCAATTGTTTAAGCATTTAGAAAAAGAGGACAAACATGATACTGATAATTGATTTCGGCTCACAATACAACCAGTTAATTGCCCGCAGAGTAAGGGAATGCAATGTTTTTTGTCAGATTGAGCCACCCGGGATCGGCATGGACAAGATCAGAGCACTTAATCCCGATGGTATTATCCTTTCCGGAGGTCCGGCTAGCGTTTACGAAAATGCCGGCCCCAAAACCGATCCTGAAATATTTAACCTGGGAATTCCTGTTTTGGGTATATGTTACGGCCTTCAGTTTATGATCTATTCTCTGGGTGGGAAAGTGAACAAAGCACAAAAGCGAGAGTATGGGTTTGCATCGCTGGACATTCATGATCATAGCGGGTTGTACCATAATATTGATAAAATCACCCAATGCTGGATGAGCCATGGGGATTCAATCGAAAGCATTCCAAAAGGATTTGAAATCGACGCTTCCACTGAAAATACCAGAGTTGCTTCATGTGTCAATTATGAAAAAAAGTTGTATGGACTTCAGTTTCATCCCGAGGTGCATCATACACCCAAAGGAAAAGAGATTCTTCGAAACTTTCTGTTTGATATATGCCGGTGCAAGCCCACATGGACCATGAAGGCATTTGCAAAAGAGGCTATCGAAAAGGTCAGGGAAACCGTCAGAGACGACAAGGTCATCTTAGGGTTGAGCGGAGGTGTGGATTCATCGGTGGTTGCGCTTCTTGTCCATAAGGCCATCGGTGACAATCTGACTTGTATTTTTGTGGACAACGGACTGTTGCGTAAGGATGAAGCTAAAAAACTCAAACAGGTTTTAAAACAGCATTTGAAGATCAATATCCGTTTCGTCAATGCCGGGAATCTTTTTCTTAAAGATTTGGAAAAGGTTACGAATCCGGAAAAGAAACGCAAAATTATCGGAAAAGTCTTTATGGATGTATTCGAGGCCGAAGCCAAAAAGATCGAGGGCGTTAAATTTCTTGCCCAGGGAACGCTTTATCCGGATGTAATTGAATCCGTATCGGCTTTTGGAGGCCCATCTGCAGTGATCAAATCCCACCACAACGTGGGAGGCCTTCCTAAAAAGATGAAACTGAAACTGGTGGAACCGTTGAAATATCTGTTCAAGGATGAAGTCCGGCGGCTTGGAACAACTCTTGGGCTTCCTGAGCAACTGACATGGCGTCAGCCATTTCCGGGACCTGGCCTGGCCATACGTATTATAGGAAATGTCACCCGTCAGAGACTTTCAATTCTCAGAAAAGTCGATGCTATCCTGCTTGAAGAAATTCGTCAGGCTGGTTACTATAAAAAACTCTGGCAATCTTTTGCCGTGTTACTTCCTTTAAAAAGTGTCGGCATTATGGGTGATCAGAGAACATACGAAAATATTGTAGCTGTCCGCGCAGTCAATTCTATTGATGCCATGACAGCGGACTGGGCCCGTCTTCCGCATCAGGTGCTGGCAAAAATATCGAACCGGATTATTAACGAAGTCAGGGGAGTCAACAGGGTCGTTTATGATATCAGTTCCAAACCACCTTCTACAATCGAATGGGAGTAGGGGTATATGGTAAAAAAAAATCCTGATGAGTTTAAAATTCGTTTTTCAGATAACGAGCCTATAGATGATAAATCCGCCATGCGTGAAGAAATTATAGAGCAGCGACTGGAAAAGCTCAGCATCCGAGTCACTTTGATTTCCATATTGGTCCCGGTTCTTATCTTCGTGATTTTCACAGTTGCCTATCTGGATATGAAAAGCCGGATTTTCAGCATGCACGATACTGGGGTGGATGAACTTCAAAAACTTTCCCGTGATCTGGAATCAAGGTTTTCTTCCCTGTCCGTGAGGTTTGCCAGGTTTGAAGACTCTTTTTCCGAGCGTGAAGCCTCCCTGAAAGTAATTGAAGAATCATTTTCTAAAAAAATCGTTCCTATGGAAAAAGCTGTTTCAGCGCTGGATACTTCAATGAAAGATGCGCAAAAAAATCTTCAGGAATCGGAAATAAAAATCAGGGAACTCACGGCAATCCAGGCCAATAAGATTGATAAAAAAGAGTTTGATGCAAATTTCTCAGTCATGGAAAAGTCATTGGAAGATGCGCAAAAAGACATGGAAATCGTGATGTCTCAAATGAAAACCCTCGATACCAGCGTAAAAAATGAACTTAAACTTCTTACCGACTACCTGGCAAAGGATAAAAAGCGGCTGGATGATGTTGCCGGAGCAGCCGAAAGGTTTTCTGAAGATATGAAAAATATTCGATCTCAATTTCAGGCTTTATCGAAAAAGGCCGATGGGTTTGTACATGCCGACCAACTGCCTCTGGCTGTGGAAAAAGCAAGGCTGAAGCTTAAGGTAGCCCTGGATGAAGCAGTGATGAGGATGCAAAATCGCATAGATGTTTTGGAAAGACGAATTTCTTCATTGTCTTCTCAATCCGGCAACATTCAGGAAAGAAATCTGCAATAGGCTAATAAAGTTTCAGGCGTTAGGGTCAACTATTAGGGTTCACGTTTTGGTTTAAGTCGACCTGGAACCATGTTATTTCTATAGTTGGTCGAGGGAAGTCCGGGTGGAGTGATTATTAAGAACAATATCTTGACAAAAACCATGCCGGATTATAGAGACGATCCATGAAAAATCGGAAACAGGACATTCTTTTTTTAGCCACAGGGTTTTATGTGGGATATATTCCTTTTGCTCCGGGTACTTTCGGGTCCCTGGTCGGTCTTCCTTTTTGCTTGTTATTCGGCCTTACCGGGACAAAGGGCGCTTTCTTTTTGACCCTTCTGTTTATCTGTTTTGCTATCGGAATCGCTCATCAGGCTGAAAAATATCTGCAAAAAAAAGATCCGGGTCTTATTGTCATTGATGAAATGGCCGGAATGTTGGTTACTTTTTTAGCGATACCTTTCAATGCTGAAACGGCTGTCCTGGGGTTTTATATCTTCAGGATTCTCGATATTGCAAAACCTGCTCCAATTAGATATTTGGAAAAACATTTACCTGGAGGCGCCGGTATTGTTTTAGATGATGTGGCAGCGGGGATTTTTGCCAATTTAACTTTAAGGAGTATTCTAATCTTTTGGACCCCGTACTGATGTTAATTAAAAAAGAAACCTGAAACAGACATTCAAAATGAAGGGAAAGTTGAAAGAATTGGAAAAATTGAAAACGGTTTCCCCGACAGAGTCAAATAACAATATGAAAGGGATTGGTTTGAAATCAAAGCATTCTTCCGAAGATATCGATGGAAAACCCAAAAAAAGTGCTCTCAGGGAAAACATTGAAGCCATCCTTGTAGCGATTGTTTTAGCCCTTTTTATCCGTACATTTGTGGTTCAGGCTTTTAAAATACCCTCCGGATCCATGCTGAACACACTTTTAATCGGGGACCATATTCTAGTCAATAAATTTATCTACGGGGTGAGGATGCCATTTGCAGGAACTGTTTTGATTCCGGTCACCGACCCCAAACATGATGACATTGTCGTGTTCAAGTTTCCCGAAGATCCCTCGAAAGATTTTATCAAACGGGTGGTAGGGGTGGAAGGCGACACCATCGAGATACGAAATAAAAAGGTGTATGTTAACGGTAAACTCAGGCAAAGCGATTTTGCTATTTACCTTGATCCTTATGTTCAATACTCGGAACAAAACCGGGATAATTTAGGACCGCTTAAAGTCCCTGAAAATTCAATATTTGTCATGGGAGACAACCGGGATTACAGTTATGACAGCCGGTTCTGGGGATTTGTTGATTTGAAAGACATGAAAGGTAAAGCGTTCATGATCTATTGGTCCTGGAACAGCGAAAATAATGATACTTACCTGGATTATGTGCGATGGGATCGGATTTTTCAAAGGCTGAAATGACTTTAGAGACTGAAGGGCAGATCGGACATGCAGTTGATGAAAAAAGATATTCTGGACATGCAATCTTTGTCTGTGGAGGAAATTCGCACGATTCTGGATACCGCAGAAAACCTGAAAGAGATTTCCCAACGTCCAATCAAAAAGGTTCCCGCTCTTCGGGGCAAAACGGTTGTGCTGTTTTTTTATGAACCGAGCACACGAACCCGAACCTCTTTTGATATTGCTGCCAAGCGGTTGAGTGCAGACAGCATTTCCATTTCCGCAGGCACCAGCAGCATAGTCAAAGGGGAAACCCTGATCGACACTGCAAAAAATTTAGAGGCCATGAATCCGGATATCATGGTCATCAGGCATTCCTGTTCCGGTGCTCCCCATATGCTGGCTAAACGGGTGCCCTTTTCCGTTATCAACGCTGGTGACGGTACCCATGCACATCCGACCCAGGCACTTCTGGACATGATGACTGTCCGGGAAAAAAAAGGTCAAATTCAAGGACTTCGGATAGCGATTATCGGAGATATTTCCCACAGCCGGGTGGCAAGGTCCAATTGTGTCGGTTTTACCAAGATGGGCGCTCATGTAACCCTGGCCGGACCACCCACCATGATTCCCATGGGAATTGAATCACTTGGGGCTTCGGTGACTTACAGCGTGGATGAAGCCATAAATGGTGCCGATGTCATCATGATGCTCAGAATCCAGAAAGAACGCCAGGGGGGCTTTTCATTTCCCAGCGAAAGAGAGTATGCCGCAGTTTACGGCCTGAACCTGAAAAGACTGGAAAAGGCCAGGGATGATGTTTTGATCATGCATCCGGGACCCATAAACCGGGGTGTGGAAATTTCACCTGAAATTGCAGACGGCCCTTATTCGGTGGTTTTAGACCAGGTGACCAATGGTGTAGCGGTGCGCATGGCCCTTTTGTATCTCGTGTCAGGAGGAAAACGAAATGTGGATACTGATTAAAGGCGCAAAAACCGTAGAGCCGGGATTATCCCTTAACGGTAAGACCGTGGATATTCTGATTGGGGATGACCGAATCGCCGAAATATTTCCCCACAAGGATCAGACACAGGAGAAGGGCGGCCTTGAGACGGCTCATGGCATGATTTTTCCGGATCGAATTGTTCAGGGAGCCGGATTGCTTGCAGTCCCCGGTTTGATTGATATGCACGTGCATTTCAGGGAACCTGGGCACGAATATAAGGAAACCATCGAAACCGGTTCAAAAGCTGCTGCACATGGCGGGTTTACAGCTGTTTGCACCATGCCCAACACCAACCCGGTCAATGATAATGCCCAGGTGACCCGATTTATCATTGAGCAGGCTGCCAAAGCGGCAAAGGTACGCGTCTATCCTGTAGCCGCCATCAGCAAAGGACTAATGGGCGATTCCCTGTGCGAGTTTGCCGAGTTGAAATCAGCCGGGGCAGTTGCCGTATCTGATGATGGCAACCCTGTTACCAACAGCCGTTTGATGCGAAGTGCCCTGGAATATGCCAAGGGTATCGGCCTGGTTGTCATTTCCCATTGCGAAGTTCCCGAACTGGTGGGAACCGGGGTGATGAACGAAGGGGAAACTGCCACCCGCATGGGTTTGGCAGGTATTCCCAACGCTGCTGAAAGCATCATGGTATCAAGAGACATTGCGCTGAGCGAACTGACCCAAATGCCGGTTCATATTGCCCATGTGAGTACCCATGAATCAGTTGATGCCATAAGAGATGCAAAGAGTCGGGGAATCAAAGTTTCGGCCGAAACAGCTCCTCATTATTTTACACTCACGGATCAGGCTGTCGGCGGTTATGATACCCGTGCCAAGATGAATCCGCCCTTGCGATCGGAACAGGACCGGGTGGCCATATGCCGGGGGCTTGCCGACGGGACCATCGATGTCATTGCCACAGACCATGCACCCCACAGTGTTGTCGAAAAGGATGTGGAATTTGATCGGGCGGCAAACGGAATTATCGGACTGGAAACATCCCTGTCCCTTTCCCTTGAACTTGTCCGGAAAAAGATACTTTCCATGGAACAGCTTGTGAAGAAAATGTCGATGAATCCCGCAAGGATTCTTGGATTAAAGCGAGGTCTTTCTCCGGGAATGGTCGCTGATATTACCCTGATCGATCCGGAATATTCATATATCGTGGATGCACAAAATTTTCAATCCAAAAGCCGCAACACGCCTTTTAATGGGTGGAAATTAAAGGGCAGAGCCGTCATGACCATTGTTA
>JAABTQ010000011.1 GCA_011389745.1 Desulfobacteraceae bacterium
GGCAATTATCTGTAAGAAGAAGGGCGAGTCAGTTTTATCATTACCGATTGAATTGTGCTTGAGATATGCCCGGATAAAATGTCGTGTCCATATTCCCGGAATCAGGGCCACTGGCGGCATAAGGTTAGGACAACGCCTTGTCCACTCGCAGAGCCTTGAGTATGGCCGGTATTGAACCTATTAAGTAAAACAGGGCCCAGATCGCAGCGAGTATTGCGATAATAAGGGCGCCGATACCATCGGTGATACTGACCAGGAAGCGGGGCACAATACCGTGCAGAAAACTCAGAATAATGGTTGCCAGAAACGAGGTGAGAATAATCAGAACCAGGCCCTTGTTTTCCAGAAAGTGCTGATGGGCCAATATCAAAAAAACGGCGAAGCCTAGTTTAAAGCCCATAATGACACTGAGTGTTATGGCCGCGGCCGTCTTATCGAAAGCAGCATATTTTGCCATGTAGACGGCGGTGCCGAAAGGGATGGCAAGAAGCAATGAGACCATCAGCAGCAGCAGGCCGAATGCTGCAAAAATCATAACCACAGATCCCAATAAGGTGAGCAGCGCAACGATAAAAGTGATAATGCCCTGAATGCGCCCGTGCACCCGGTCGGTAATGATAAGCGGTGCTCCGATCAGCATAATGGTAAACAGCAAGAGACCGTCCAGTATAGCTAAGTAGGGAATGCCTAGTCCCGGGGTAGCGATATCGTAGTGGGGCACATTTTGGGCAGCGGCATCAATATAAAGCCCTGATCCAAGTTCAGCAAGAACCGCCAGAGCCAGAAGTATCAGTGCGACAATAAAAAACGGCTTGCGAAGCGTATCAACCATGGGTGCACTCTCACTGTTTGCTTTAAGATATGAATGGTTCGACAGCAAATTACTGATAATCGTTAACATGAACATAGGAGGAAATCAACCATGTTTTCGTTTAAAGGGTTTTTTGACCGAGCAGTTATGAAGGCATACTCCGGAGCAAAGTTTTCAAAAAAAATGCTTCTTTTTCTGGTAATATTTTTATTTTTGCAACCAGCGGGATGTGAGGTTAGTAATTCTGAAAAGAGCAGTGTGACGGTTTCGGCGGCCAATACCTCTGCTATGTGCAGTTTTGATGAGGCGGTTGAAACCAATGGATATCGCCGTCTGGCTTTGGTGGTTGGGGTGGGTCAATACAAAAACGAAAATGTGCCGGACCTTGTAGGTCCTCCCAACGATGCCAACCGCTTTTACAATCTTCTTACAGGAGATAACGGATATGGGTTTCCGGCTGAAAATGTTTGCCTGCTGCTAAACGAAGAGGCGACAACGGCCAATTTCAAGGAGTCCTTCGACAAGGCATTGGTTGAACGGGCTCGCGCAGATGATGTGGCCGTCATCTTTTTTGCCGGGCACGGCTCCCAGGCCCCTGATAAAGACGGTGACGAGGTGGACGGTTTCGATGAAACCCTCATGTTCCACGATGCACGCACAGGAAAAGTGCTTGACCTGCTGGATGATGAATTTAACCGGATGCTGGTGCGCTTGCACAAAAAGACCGAACGTATCACCGTAATCCTTGACTCCTGCAATTCCGGAACAGCCATTCGAGGACCCGAGGCAGGCACCGTCAAAGCCCGATATTTTAAACCGCTGTCCGATGCAATCGGGACCGAAGATGCCGGCAAAGCTGTCGGGGAAAGTACGGAGGGAATGGTCAATGAATCATTTCCGGGCCTGGTGCTCTTTTCAGCCGCAACGGATAACAATCCAGCCCTTGAGAAGAACGGTCGTGGTATTTTTACGGATTCTTTGTTGCGGGTGATGATGGGGGTCGAAGAGCAACCACTGACCTATGCACAGGTTGCCCGGATGACGCCGCCGCTGGTCTCGGCCGAAAGTCCTCAGATACCCTATTTCCACGGCGATTTGGACAAAGCTGTGTTTGACAATCGGAGCCGGACGCGCCCAATCTCCTGGGAAGTTATAAATATAGGGCCGCCCATCGAAATTGCCGGACCGCCTTTGGCCGGAGTCGGAAAGGGCGCTGAATTTCGCATCTATGATGGGTCCGTCACAGGTGCCGACACCCGCGATCCAAATAAAGCCAAGGCCACCGTGGTGGCTACCGAAAGCACCGAGCTGAATGCCAAGGCTGTCGTTTCATCATCCAATCCGGAAATGCCGCAAATCAAACCGGGTGACCTGGCTGTACTGGTCCGGCCGGCTGATGCTTTTATTAAGATTAAGGTAAGGTTACGTCCTTCCGACGAAACGGATGGAATTCCGCAAGATCGGGCAGGCGAGTTAAGAAAACTCATCCAACAAAATTCAGAGGCCGACATGCTTGTGGAACTGACCGAAGGTGCAGGAGATTTTGAGCTGAGCGTGGGTCCCGACAATCTGTTAATTCTGAGAGGTCCTGAGAACCTTCCCCGCAATACCTACGCATCGGATAATCAGGTGCCCGGAAGCCTCTGGCAGCATGCGCGTCAGCGGGCCCTGCTGCATCTGCGGGGAGAAGGTGGCCGGGATTTCAGGGATAACGAGACTCTGCGGGTGTCGCTGAAACCGGCTCCAGCTGCCAAGCAAGGCAAATGTTCACAAGAAGCTGTCTGGCAACAGGCTGTACCCAACTCGCAGCAGGTGATACCCCTCTGCTATGCCTGGAATGTGCAGGTGACCCTGTCAGAGGAGTCCCCCATCCCACTTCTGATCGGTGCATTGATCCTTTCCACCGATGGGAGCATATTTGCTTTGCCTCGCGATGACCGCAAGATACGACTCCAGCCTGGAGAATCTTATACGTTTGATGCCGGTGGGGAAACCTTTGTGGGAACTCCGCCCCTGGATGTGCAGGATCGGGTTATTGTTTTCGGAACCAATGAAAAAAACCCGGTTTCCTGGGGTCTATTTACCGAGACCGCGGCAGTCCGTGCTACCCGTGGCCCCAGCCTCAGCGGATTGGGACGCGCGCTCGACCGCTATCTGAAACCGGGTACTCGCGGTGTAGGTGTGGTCGAAGAAGAAGTGGTGGAAGAATTCACCTGGACAATGAGTTCGGTAACCATGAGGGTGGCAGCAAATAAAGAGGGGCCTTGAAAAAACATCATGGCAAAGCCGCTCATAAGGCAATTGCTCCATGAAATATAATATCATGGAATTTTGTCTCATCGGAACAGTTTTTTATTCAACAGTCTGATGAAACCATATGATCTGAATGATCTCATTTCTGAGGCGGAACAAGCAGCTTCCAGAAAAAAAGATTGTGAGGGCAAAATCCTCGATGCGAGGGTGAAACCCTATATCTGGTTACGTGAAAGGTGATTCGATCAGATGAGAGCAAAGAAAGCAAATGACGTTCTCTTTTAGTGAGATGGTGCAACTCTTCATGCCTTTGGCTATTTTGACGATCATGAGGTAATGTGAAGTCATTCAAATTGCGGGAATCCCAACAAGGGAAACTTTATCGGAGGCTTGAGCGGTATGACGGGAGACTGTCACGCACCTCTCAGGGGGCTTGGGCATGGCGACATCCCCCGGCTACCCGGCCCCCACAAATATTGTTCCGGCTGATTGACCTCACACATTGCACGTGTTATTATACATGCACCGTAAAGGAGGTGCTTGCAATGCAAAAGAAACTTACAGTGACCATAGACGAAGAGGTCTACGAAGCTTTACGAACAGTCATTGGGCCGCGAAAAATCAGCCGTTTTATCGAAGAATTAGTCCGCCCCCATGTTGTAAAAAAAGATATGTATACTGCCTATAAAGAGATGGCTGCTGATCAGATAAGGGAATCTGAAGCCCTTGAATGGGCCGAAGGAACCATTGGAGATTTTGGTGATGAAGAGAGGTGAAGTATGGTGGATTAATTTCGATTCTTCCATCGGAGGTGAAATCCGCAAACAGAGACCAGCCGTCATCGTAAGCAATGATGCCGCCAATTATTATCTGAACAGAGTTCAGGTTGTGCCTTTAACGAGCAGCGTTGATAAACTTTACCCAAGCGAAGCCTACGTGACGTTTCGGGGTAAAAAGGCTAAGGCGATGGCAGATCAGCTCACTACGGTGAGCAAAAAGCGTCTAATCAAATCAGCCGGGTCGATATCTTCTACCGAGATGGAAGGTATCGGCAAAGCCATTACTACCCAACTCGACCTTTAAGGCAGAAATCGGATAGCCGGGGGTTTTTCTCCCCCAGCCCCCATAAACACCCGGCATGCGGGTCCGCACAGGCGTTTCACTTAAATTACCGGACCGTAGTCGGGTAATGAATTTTCACCCTGTTGAATTCCTAAAGGGAACCCTATTCAACAGGGTAACCCCACAGTCCTTTGAAGACAGCGACCTGATCCTTAAGCCATTTAATGCTCATGCCGGTTTGAAAATCATCCCCACGGCAAGTTATTACGATGAATCTCAAAAATGACATCCTTCATCGGTATATTACTGATATCGATCTTCTTTGATCATGTGCAACACCTGGGGGGTTCTTCCCCTTTATAGTGCCTGCGCAACCACTCGCCGCACTTTTTTTGCACAAGGCTCACCCACTTTGGATGGTCAAGGTACCATTGGATGGTTTTTTCCAATCCTGTTTCAAAGCTTTCTTCAGGAGCCCATCCCAGTTCCACCTGGATTTTTGAAAAGTCGATGGCATACCTGAAATCATGACCCGGTCTCAGTTTTTTGTCATCCACAAATTCAATCAGCTCTCTTCTGGGCCGATCGCTTTTTAAAGGCTCCATCTTATCCAGGATATCGCAAATCATGCAAACCACATCGATGTTCTGTTTTTCGCAATCCCCTCCAATATTATAGGTTTCTCCTCGTATTCCCCGGTTCATAATCTCCCAGATACCCCGGCAGTGGTCTTTGACATAAAGCCAGTCTCTGATGTTGAGACCTTTCCCGTAAACCGGAAGATTCTTTCCTTCAAATGCATTCAAAATCATCAGGGGGATAAGCTTTTCAGGGTATTGATAAGGCCCATAATTATTGGAACAGTTGGAAATGGTTGCAGGTATTGCATAGGTGTGGATAAAAGCCCTGACCAGATGATCCGATGAGGCCTTGGAGGCCGAATAGGGACTGCTGGGGTTGTAAGGGGTAGTTTCCGAAAAATGGCCGTATTTGCCCAGCGAACCGAAAACTTCATCGGTGCTGACATGATGGAATAGAAACATCCTGTCTTTTCTTGCCCTGAAAAGATTTAGAAGGTTAAAGGTCCCCATGATGTTGGTTTGCACAAAGGCGTCAGGCTCGACAATGGATCGGTCCACATGAGATTCGGCGGCAAAATGACATACCGTATCTATCTCGAATTTATCAAATATGGTTTCCATGGATTGCCTGTCACAGATGTCTGCATGAACAAAAATATATTGCCCGTTAAATGCCCCGGAAACATCGTCCAGACTCTCCTGGTTGCCCGCATAGGTCAGTTTGTCTACATTGATAATGCGCATATCCTGCTTAAACTCAGGCGCTGTTAAAAGATACCGTATAAAATTGGATCCGATAAATCCGCATCCTCCCGTGATCATTATATTTTTCATGCATATCCTCCTGAACCGAATATTTTAAGGATTTTCATAATTAATCTCATAGCCCAAAAGATCTTGTTTTTAAAGAAAATTCTTCCTGCCATTCGTGGAAAAGATGTGAAATCCAATGCCGGTAGTTTGGTATCATAGCTAACAGTTAAATGCTAATTGCTTCTTTCAGGAATAAATAGATTGAAATCAGTAAGTTTCTCATGTTATGAGTTTTATTTTTAATAATGGTTTTTTCAAACGAGATCGTTGATGGCGGTATCTGAAAAACAACAACAGCTTCTTCGGATGATTCCCGGGGTGGATCGAATTATAGAGATCCTTGGAAACGAAAGAGACCTTGACACGGTTCCGAAAGATATTCTGACACGATGTGTTCGCAAAGTTACCGAGCAAATCCGCAAGGACATATTTTCAGATGGGGCTAAAGTTTCCGAAAAACATCTCGGCATTGAACAGATATTAAAAAAAATTCGCACACATATTCAAAAGTCTATGGCCCCCAGGCTTGTTCCGGTGGTCAATGCCACCGGAGTAGTGGTTCATACTAATCTTGGACGTTCACTTCTTCCGTCAGATGCTCTCAAAAACCTTTTGAAAATCAACAGCCGTTATTCCAATCTGGAGTTTGATATTGAAAAAGGAAAACGCGGGTCCAGGTATGCGATTGTTGAGGATATTCTTTGTGAAATCTGCGGTGCCGACTCCGCGATAGTGGTCAATAACAATGCCGCTGCCGTCCTGATCTGCCTGGACACCCTCGCTAAGGGAATGGAAGTCATTGTTTCAAGAGGCGAACTGGTGGAAATCGGAGGATCATTCAGGATACCCGATGTTATGGCCAAAAGCGGCGCCATTTTAAAAGAGGTGGGCACTACCAACCGGACCCATCCACGAGATTACGAAAACGCCATTTCCGAAAGAACCGTTTTACTGCTCAAAGTTCATACCTCCAATTACCACATTATCGGGTTTACCTCGGAAGTCACCCTCGGGGAACTTGTAGGGATCGGGGCTTCATACGGACTTGCTGTCATGGAAGATCTGGGAAGCGGAACATTTATCGATTTTTCCAGATTCGGACTGGCAAAAGAGCCGACTGTGCAGGAATCCGTATCCACCGGAGCCGACATCGTGACTTTCAGTGGTGACAAACTTCTTGGAGGACCTCAGGCAGGCATTATTGTCGGGAAAACCGCCACGATCGAAAAAATCAAAAAAAACCCCCTGAATCGAGCCCTGCGTATTGACAAAATGACCCTGGCCGCCCTTGAAAGCACACTTCGACTTTATCGTCAACCGGAAAATGCTGTGGAACTGATTCCAACCCTGAATATGATACTGATGCCTGTTGCCCGAATAGAGGAAAAAGCCTCAAGACTTTTATATAGTCTGGAAAATCTTAAAATACCCGAACTTTCCGCTCATATCATGGATTTGACCTCGCGGGCCGGGGGTGGGTCTCTTCCGATGTTAAAAATCCCCAGCAAAGGAATCGGAGTCAGTGTTAAAACCATGACTGTCAACGCAGTGGAGCGATTCATGAGAAACCATATTCCACCAATTATTGGAAGGATCGAAGATGATTTGTTCATTATGGACCTCAGAACGATCCAGGTCGATGAAATGGCAATAATCGATTCGGCTTTTAAAACCATGCTGAACAAGGAATGAGCATGACACAAATAGAGATTGACCCTTATCCCGGCCAGGGCGGAAAGTACCTTTACCAAAAAACCGACGTAAAACCCGATAAGGACAAAGGAACCGGTCTGTTTCCGGGTCAGGATGAATCCAGGGACAGCGTTCGAATGAACATAAAAAGTTCATTAACCAACGCGTTTCCGGATATGCTTTCGGGCAAGCCGTTTTTCGAATTCGCTTCAAAAAAAATTGAATCCTGGGATCATTTTGATGTCATGGTGATTCGAATAGACCCGGTCGAAGATAGCGGTTTAGAAAACAGCTTAAAATACCCCTCACTTGTGTCTGTACTTGCCGAGACCATAAATGAAGCATGCAAGAACCACTCTGGTTTTTGGGGAATGTGTTACACCGATTGTATAGCTTGTTTTGTCGAGATAAAAAACAACGACGAAGCTTCAGGGATTGCCGAAACTATTCGGAAAGAGTTGAAAAACCGGACTGAAACCACATTTTCAGCAGGTATCGCCACTTTTCCTCAGCTTTCATATCAAAAAAACGATACGCTTGAAAACGCCTATAAGGCACTTCAGCACGCAGGTTTTTTAGGCCGCAACAGTACGGCCCGATTTGATGCTGTCAGTTTAAACATCAGCGGAGATAAGCTCTATCAGGAAGGGGATGTGGACAACGCCATCGCTGAATTTGAAAAAGCCCTTCTGATCGATCCGCAAAATGTTAACGTGAGCAACAGTTTAGGGGTTTGTTTCAGCAGCAAAGGTGAACACCAAAAGGCATTAAATGAATTCAACAAGGCTATGGTCCTTGCTCCCGATGACGTGATGGCTCCATACAACGCCGGACTGGCCTATCTGATGATGGGTGAAAAGCAAAATGCCATGGATATGTTTCTTAAAGCACATGCCCTTGATGAAAACCAATTTGAAGTAGTCATACAGACCGGGCGGTTATACCTGGAAATCAAAAATCTGGAATTGGCCCGGAAATACCTTGAAAAAGCAGTTGAAATGGATGAAGAATCCGGACCTGCCCATCGTTTTCTCGGAGAATGCTACAGTGAACTGAATATGCTCACCGAGGCCGTCCAGGCCTATTCAAAAGCAGTCAAACTCAATGCCAATGACGCTTATTCCCTCTCAGCACTGGCTTGCTTATATGCACGGCAGAAAATAAACCAGGAAATCGCCATTGTGTTTGCCAGACAAAGTGTGGATCTTTCACCATTGACCGCACTGTTTCATCACCGCCTGGGCGAGGTCTATTATCTGCTCGAACACTTTGATGAGGCTTTGAAAGAGTTCAAATCCGCATCCGAACTGGGCCATGACTGCCAGTCATTTATTCTTGAAATTGAAAACCGGCTTTTGGCCGACGCATCTTAATAAAAAAGCAATTATGAAAAAAATCATAGACAACATTGTTTGCGAGAGCCTTCTGGTGAAGGAGGCATTTTTTAAAAAGAATTTGGAACAGATTTTACAAGGCGCTGAACAACTGGCCACATGTCTTGCATCCGGGCATAAAATCCTTATATTCGGAAACGGTGGAAGTGCCGCTGACGCTCAGCATATGGCAGCTGAATTTATCAACCGGTTTAAAATCGAACGAACGCCTCTTCCAGCTTTGTCTCTAACCACGGACTCATCTGTTTTGACCAGTATCGGAAACGACTATTCCTTTGATGACATTTTCTTCAAACAGGTTAAGGCCCTGGGACAAAAGCATGATACTGCTATTGGAATCAGCACCAGCGGAAACTCACCCAATGTGATCAAGGCCATGGATGCCGCCCGCAATGCGGAAATGTTCACCATGGGCTTTTCAGGCCGGGGTGGGGCACTTGTTGATTCTTCCGACATGGTTTTTTGTGTGGAATCCGATGTTACCGGGCGTATTCAGGAAGTCCACATCACCCTGATCCATGTGCTGTGCGAACTGGTGGAACGAATTCTTTTTCCGGAGGCCTTTTAACCCTTTCTTATAAGATCAGTCCATGTCTGAAAAAAACAAATTTAAACCCATCGACTTAAGCCCCCTGAAAACTTATTCCATTGCGGAACGAAAGAGCAAGGTATCTTTTGGGGATTTGGCAAAACCCTGGCATAAGGGAGATACTTTTTCATCCTTTCTGAAAAGTCTTCCCGATATTCTGGCCGCTCAGCAACTCCAGCAGGTTATTGACGCACTGGTATCCGCCTGCCGGGCACAAAAAACGATTATGGTTGGGATGGGTGCACATGTTATCAAGGTGGGATTGGCACCGGTAATCATCGACCTGATAAAAAGAGGAGTCATCAAGGCTGTGGCTCTAAACGGAGCCGGGATTATTCATGATTTTGAAATGGCTTATGCGGGAAAAACTTCCGAAGACGTTGCTGCCGGACTTGACTCGGGTGAGTTCGGCATGGCCCGGGAGACCGGCCAATTTCTGAACCAGGCGATCAAGCAATCAGACAATGATACCGTCGGGTTAGGATTTGCCGTGGGAAGCCTGATACTTAAAAACCACCTTCCTTTTGCCGATATGAGTATCCTTGCGGCGGGTGTAAAGTATGGTATTCCGATTACTGTGCATGTGGCTTTCGGGACGGATATCATCCACATGCATCCGGGGTTTGATCCCGCTAAAGCCGGTGCCGCCACTCACCGGGACTTTCGGATCTTCGCATCGGTTGTCTCAACGCTGGAAAACGGTGTATACATGAACGTGGGATCAGCAGTGCTGCTTCCCGAAGTCTTTTTAAAGGCGATCACACTTGTGCGAAATCTGGGTCATCAGGTTAAAAATTTCACAACAGTGAATATGGATTTTATCACCCACTACCGACCATTAACCAACGTGGTACACCGACCGACCCTGAGCGGCGGAAAAGGCTACAACCTTGTGGGCTGTCATGAAATCATGTTCCCTCTGATCGCGGCAGGAGTTATTGAAAAGTTGGATTTAAGTTGATTTTATGAATCAAGTGATTAAAATTTTTATTTCTGTTGTATTTGAAATAAATAAAATAATATTTTGAGGTAAAGAAAATGCCAATTTATGAGTATCATTGTTCAAGTTGCGGAAAAGATTTCGAGTGTCTTGTGTTCGGTTCTGAAAAGCCTGATTGTCCTGAGTGCAAGAGCACCGAAGTGTGTAAGCAGATGTCTATATGCGGCTTTATGTCCAAAGGGAAGGGCGGGGAAACCGTGAGTAGTTCAGCGGGTGCATCAGCCTGCAGCGGATGCGCAGCCACAAGCTGCTCAACATGCGGCCACTGATGGCATCTGTTATGAAATCCGAAAACAGAAAAATAGTTATCGGCACCCGTGGAAGCCAGCTGGCTCTGTGGCAAGCCAACCATATCAAGACTGCTCTGGAAATATCTTTTTCCAACTATTCGGTAGAACTTTCCATCATTAAAACCAAGGGGGATATTATCCTGGATGTTCCCCTCGCCAAAGTGGGAGGAAAGGGTTTATTTGTCAAGGAAATCGAAGAGGCTCTTCTGGATGGCCGGATCGATGTCGCGGTTCACAGCATGAAGGATATGCCGTCCGAGGTTCCCGGGGGACTGCGTATCGGTGCAATACCTGAACGTGAAAATCCCACGGATGTGCTAATCACAAACAGCGGCAAAACATTTTTTCAGCTAAAAACCGGAGCAAAGATCGGTACCAGCAGTCTCAGACGGGCCGCCCAGCTTTTAAATGCGAGGTCCGATATTGAGATTGTTCCATTGCGCGGAAATCTGGACACACGCATTAAAAAATTGAGGTCCGAACATCTGGATGCCATTGTTCTGGCTGCAGCCGGTGTCAAAAGGCTGGGGCTTGAATACCGTATCACCGAGTATCTGGATCAATCGCTCATGCTTCCGGCAGTAGGCCAGGGTGCTTTGTGCATTGAGATTCGTGATCAGGATCCTGTTATCGGCCCGTTAATTGCCTCACTGGATCATGACCGCACACGCAAAGTGGTCACGGCTGAGCGTGCCTTTCTAAAGCGTCTGGAAGGCGGCTGCCAAACACCCATTGCAGCGTATGGAGAATTAAACGCCGGAACTTTAAGCCTGACCGGTCTGGTGGCCGATACCGATGGCTCCGCCATGATCCGGGAAACCTTGGCAGGTCCGGAACATCAATCCGAAAAACTTGGCCGGGAACTTGCCGAATTGCTACTTTCCATGGGTGCAAAACAGATCCTGGACAAACTAAGAACGGAAAATGAATAAATGAGTGGAATAGTTTATCTGGTGGGAGCAGGCCCCGGAGATCCCGGGTTAATTACCGTTAAGGGTAGAGAGTGTATTCAAAAAGCCGACGTTCTGATCTACGATTATCTGGCATCACCAATCCTTTTGAGGCATGCAAATACGAAAGCCGAAATGATCTATGTGGGCAAAAAAGGCGGAGACCATACCCTGTCCCAGGAGGGAATAAACAATCTGATCGTTGAGAAAGCCAAAACAGGCGCTATTGTCACGAGATTGAAAGGCGGAGATCCGTTTATTTTCGGCAGAGGCGGTGAAGAAGCCGAGGTATTGATCGAATCAGGTATTCCATTTGAGGTGGTCCCGGGAGTTACCTCGGCCATTGCAGCACCTGCTTATGCCGGCATACCCCTGACCCATCGCAAATTCACCTCTACCGTAGCCTTTATCACAGGCCATGAAGATCCCAATAAAAACAATTCGAACATTGATTGGGCATCCCTGGCCCGGGGTATTGGAACCCTTGTCTTTCTTATGGGGGTTAAAAATCTTCCCGATATTGTGGATCAGCTGATTAAAAACGGTAAATCACCGGAAACACCCGTAGCTTTGGTGAGGTGGGGAACCACTTCACGGCAGAAAACAGTATCCGGTACCCTTTCTGATATTGTGGAGGGGGTCCGGGCAGCAAATTTAAAAGCCCCGTCCATTATTGTCATCGGCGATGTGGTCAGGTTGCGTAATCAGATGAAATGGTTTGAAAACCGTCCGTTGCTGGGTAAAAAGATTGTTGTTACCCGGGCCAGGGAACAATCCAGCGATCTTGTGGCCAAACTTTCGGAAATGGGTGCGGATGTGCTCGAATGCCCTACCATCAAAGTGGTCCCATCCGAGGATTTATTACCGCTTGATTCCGCTATTTCCAGTCTAAAGTCCTATGACTGGATTATTTTCACCAGTGTCAACGGTGTCAAACATTTCTTTGAACATCTTTTTGTAAAAGGCTCGGATTCCAGAGCTCTGGGGCATTTGCGTACTGCAGCCATCGGTCCGGCTACCGCCGATATGCTTCTTAAGTTCGGACTTAGAACCGATATTATCCCGGAAAGCTTTCGTGCCGAATCCGTGGTGGAGGCCTTTTTAAAAGAAAACATTGCGGGAAAGAAAATCCTTTTGCCCAGGGCACAGGAAGCACGTCCTGTATTACCTGTGGAGCTCAGAAAAATGGGTGCCGTTGTCGATGAAATCAATACTTATCGTACGATTCAGGATCGCCAAAATGTGGGTATTCTTTTGGAGGACCTTCAAAAGAATGGAATCGATATGGTCACCTTTACAAGCTCATCAACCGTGAAAAATTTCAAGGCATTGATTCCTAACGACATGTTTTTTTCACTATTGAATGAAGTCACGGTCGCCTGTATCGGTCCCATCACAGCGGATACCGCAAAAGAGTTAGGGTTCAATGTCGATGTGATAGCTGAAGAATATACCATACCGGGACTTTGCAAAGCCATTGTTCGGCATTACGCGTAGGGTATCAGGGTTATTTATCCCAGATATACGGCAAGAATATCTTTGCGGGCATTCACATGTTGAATGGTCACTTGAACCAGGTCCTCGGGTTTTAAGTTAACACCACCCGAAACCGGGAGCATACACTCGATCATATACTCAGTAAGCAGAATCTGGTAACCATTGCGACGTTTTGACAGCATGATGGCTTCTTCCTTCTTGCCTATATGACTTTCCAGGTACTTAAGCAGCCAATAACGATTTCTTCTGAATTGAAGCCTGGCGACACAGCCCATGGGGTTTTCCAGTTTCTGAATTATCTGCGAAACATCCTGCTCGGTATAGGGCTTTTCAAGCCCCATGGCTGCTCTAAGCTGGCGCTGGGTTAACAGGTCGAAATATTTGCGTATGGGAGAGGTGGCAGTGATGTAAGCATCAAGACCCAGCCCGGAATGCGGATCCGGCCTTGTGCTTAACACAAAACGGCTAAGTAGTTTGCGCTGCATCCAGTTTTGAAAAACGCTCCCTTCATTTCTCCGATATAGACGATCTTTTGGTCCCGGCTGCGACCTGAAAATGGCTGGAAGGCCATGCTGGGCTAAAAATTTGGCTTTTAGCCAATTGGTCAAAATCATAATCTCGGAAACCAGCATTCTTCCGGGACTTTCACGGTTGGTGCGGGTGACAACCGGTTCGCCCTCCTCATTAAGCCAGACATTCACTTCGGGAAGTGTAATCTGGACCGCCCCGTGATCCAGACGATATTGCTGAAAATTTTGAGCAAGATGATAAAGGGTCTTAATTTCTTCATCGGTTTCCGCGATCATATTGGCTTCAAAATAAGTCAATTGACGTTTGACCCGGATCATGCTGGGAAATATCTCGAAACCGCGTATTTCCGCCTGAGGTGTCAGCATAACCATCAGGCTTATTGCAGGACGAAGCATCCCCTCTTTTAAACTGCAAAGATCTTCCGCCAATGGCGCCGGAATCATGGGAATTTTCAAATCAGGCATGTAAATCGAGCTTCCCCTGCTCAGGGCTTCCTGGTCAATATCACTATCTCTTTTGATGTAGTTGCCCACATCCGCAATGTGAACACCCAAACGAAAATTAGAACCCGCCCTTTCGATACTCAGGGCGTCATCGTAATCAAGCGTGGATTGTCCATCGATTGTGATCAGCTTCAGGTCCGTCAAATCCTGACGGTAATTTTCCAAAAATGAAGGTGACCTATGGATTAATTCCGCCACACTTTTCATGACATCATAATCAAAGGTTATGGGCACTTCCAAACGATGCAGCTCGATATTTTCAGTAGGCTCCCAAACTCCCTGCCGAACCAGAAAATCAAACAGCATATCCATGTCATCGATTTCGGCTCTTGCCATCATGGCCTTTCCAAGACCCGAGTGAGGACTGTCCTTTTCGAAAATATAATAGGATTTAAAAATCTCAATAAATTCTTCTTTCTGTTGATCGGATAATCTTTCGGATTCCAAGCTTTCATTCTGATCTTTTAAAGTGGCTTTAAGCCAGTCTCCACCAACTTCGATAATGCGATTTCGATTTTCTTCCACTTGTACCTGGGTAATGACACGCTCGACTTGCTCCTGGGTGTTCGGGAAAAAGCCATCCGGTTTAAACCTGAAGTAGAATCTATCCTCGAAAAATGCACGGACCACTGCGGATTCATGGTCTCCGTCAACATGCCGGGGAAAGCAAAATTCCGTCATGGTGGGAAGATCAATCCATTCCTGTTCAGAATTGAGCACCTCCCACAATTCCAGGATATTGATTTGCCTTAACAGTTCATTTCTTCGAAGGGATGTTTCCCTGAGGTGTCCGACAACCTTGTCTCTTCCCATTGAAATGTCAAGGTTTTTTTTGCTGCTGTGCAAAAGACGGCCTTCGGAAAGACTGATCTCGCGGTTATTTTCATTGAGAAGGCGAAGCCTCTGTTGCTTGACTTCTATCACTACCGCACATATTATTTTCTGTCGATCAATATATTCGACGATTTTACCTGTTTCCATAATTTTGCAATAATAGCAACCACCCGGTTTAAAGTCAACGTAGTAGATTACCGGCCCTTGCTATAAACTTAAAATGTGTTTGTTTAAACTTATGAAAATTACAAACAGTTAAATTAATTATCAAAATTTATATTTTTTTTAAACAGTTTAATTTTAATTTAAGGCCGAATAACATGGTAAACAACAATCTTTTCGATATAATTTTAAAAATGATCTCATGAAATCAATCGGGTTAATAAAGCCGTATCTTATTGAAAATCGGCTTTTTATTTTTCTGGGGCTGCTCTCTTTAATCGCAGTGGATATTCTTCAACTGATTATTCCCCGAATCATCAAGTGGGCTGTGGATGACTTGACGGCTCTCAGGATCGATGGTTCCAGGCTCTTGATTTACGCTTTTTATATCGCGGCAATCGCATTATTTATAGGTATTTTCCGGTATTTCTGGCGGCTATTTCTTCTGGGTGTATCCCGTCGGGTGGAGGAAGGCCTGCGAAATGAGCTATTTCAACATATTCAAACTCTTTCTCCTTCCTATTTTGACCATACGAAAACCGGGGATCTGATGGCACATGCAACCAACGATATCATGCATATTCGCTTGGCAATCGGAATGGGCATTGTGGCGATTACTGATGCGATTCTTTTAGGGGCTGCGGCCATTGGATTTATGGCATACATAAATGTGAAATTAACTCTTTTTGTCCTGATTCCAATGCCGCTGATTGCATTCGGAACGAGGTTTTTCAGCAAAAAGATCCACCGTCGTTACGGACAAGTTCAGGCCTCCTTTTCTGAATTGACTGAGGCAGTTCGGGAGCGATTTTCCGGCATCCGGATAATCAAAGCATTCACAAGAGAGCACGAATCCAATATTTATCTGGATAAAAAATCCAGGGAATACGTTGAAAAAAACCTTCGGCTGGTGCGTATTATCGGAGCATTTTTTCCTTTGATGATGCTTTTTTCAAATCTCAGTATGGCCCTGGTGCTTTTTTTGGGTGGTCGCCTTACCATTTTCGGAACCATCACTCCCGGGGATTTTGTTGCTTTCATTGCTTATATAGGTATCATCACATGGCCAATGATGGCTTTGGGTTGGGTGGTCAACCTGATCCAACGGGGTAAGGCATCTTTGGACAGAATCAATCAAATTTTAGAGACCAGACCCCAAATATATGACGGCAAAGATGCCGTCACTTTGCCGGAGTTGACCGGCCACATTGAATTTCGAAACGTATCTTTTGATTACGAATCCCCGGCAGAAGATACAAACGAGCATATTCAACAAGCATCGCATGTGCTTTCGGATATCAGCCTTCATCTGACACAAGGCCGGACCCTTGGAATTGTCGGGCCTCCGGGAGGCGGCAAATCAACAATTCTTTCCCTTATTCCCAGATTATACGATGTTTGTTCCGGACAAATCCTTATCGACAGCACGGATATTCGCAAGGTTCCCCTTGCGCAACTTCGATCCTGGATATCTTTTGTGCCCCAGGAACCTTTTTTGTTCGCAGGCACAATCCGTGAAAACATTCTGTTTGAAAACGAGGCCGTTGATGAACAGCAACTAATCCGGGCAGTGTCAGCCGCTTCGATTCATGAGACTATCCGGGATTTCCCCAAAGGATTTGACACCATCGTGGGAGAAAGAGGAGTCATTCTTTCCGGTGGGCAAAAACAGCGTATTGCACTTGCCAGGGCCTTCCTGCACGATAAACCCATTTTACTTCTGGATGATCCTATCAGCCAGGTGGATATGGAAACAGGGGCAAACATTGTAAGGGCAATCCGGGAAATGTCCCGCACAAAAACCACAATCATTGTATCCCATCGCCTCTCCGCATTGAGTTTTGCCGATAACATTATTGTGCTGGACAACGGAAAAATCATTGCGTCCGGCACTCACGCCCGGTTGATGGAACAAAATGCCTACTATACCGGTACCTACCAGTTGCAGGAGATCGAAGAGGCCTATTATGCAGAGTGATTTCGGGTATTTTGAAGAAGATAAACTGGGAAAGCCTTATGACATAAAGCTTCTTAAACGGCTTTACCCATTTTCAAAACCGTATCGGCATCTGCTTTTTGCCTCGGTGCTTCTGGTTGTTTTTATTACTCTGATGGATCTAGCCATCCCCTATGTGACTAAGGTTGCCATCGATCGTTATATCGTACCGGCATTCAAAAATGAAAATCCGGTAGTGGGTTTTTTAGAGACTGATTCGAAATCGGAACAAGGTTTGGATCGAATCTTTCAGGCTGATCTTTCCGACCCCGCTGTTGCATTAATTGTTAAAAAAAATCAAACACTTTTCACCCTTCATGAAAATACAGCGATCATAACTTTCGAAAATCTCGAAAAGATTGAAAAAGACGACCTGAAAGTGCTTCGCCGGAATGACTTGTCGGGAGTGAAACTCATTGCCGGGGTATTTTTAATCATCGTGCTGATCAATTTTGTACTGAATTTTTTCCAGGTGGTGATCATGGAATATACCGGACAGATGATCATGCACGATCTGAGAATGACCCTTTTTCAACACATTCAGCAAAGGTCTTTGTCATTTTTTACAAAAAATCCAGTTGGAAGACTTGTCACCCGTGTCACCAACGATGTCCAAAACATGAATGAACTTTTCACCTCAGTCATCACGTTTGTTTTTAAGGACTTATTTTTGCTGTTCGGAATTGCATTCGTACTACTGCTACTTAACTGGAAGCTGGCTTTGATATCCTTTGCCGTGCTTCCTTTTGTGGTGATCGGGTCTCTTCATTTTTCCAAAAACGCCAGGGAAGCCTTTCGGGTATTGAGACTCAAAGTTGCGGAAATCAACACCCGTATTTCGGAAACCATCGGAGGCATTCGTGTCATACAACTTTTTGGACGTGAATTAGAAAATTTCAAAGTTTTTGCGCGGATCAATCATGAAAATTATCAAGCTGGTATGCGCCAGATTCATGTGTTGGGAATTTTTTTGCCCTTTATTGAATTTACGGGGGTACTTGCTGTTGCACTGGTGATTTATTTTGGCGGCCAAGGTGTATTGGGCGATACAATCAGCCTTGGCTCCCTGGTTGCCTTCATCTCCTATATGAAAATGTTTTTCAGACCTATCAGAGACATCGCGGACAAATATAACCTGCTTCAAAATGCCATGGCATCAGCGGAAAGGATTTTTCTCATTCTGGATAACAAAGATCAGGATGCTTCCGTAATGGTTTCCAAACCTGACCTTCAATCGCCTTCATCCGAAACTCAGGCAATGGATAACTTGCAACAGATCGATAATATTCAGTTTAAGAATGTCACCTTCGACTATATTCCGGGTGAGACAGTGCTTCACCGGATCTCATTGACAATCCATGCGGGACAGATGGTGGCTGTGGTCGGCCCTACAGGGTCCGGAAAGACCACCTTGATTCAGTTGATTCCCCGTTTTTATGACCCGGTCTCTGGAAATATTTTAGTGAACCGGAAAGATATTCGCCAAATCCCGACAAAGCTTTTGAGATCCAAAATGGCCATAGTCACCCAGGACCCCTTTTTATTTTCCCAGAGCATTCGGGAAAACATCTTTTCCAACAACAACCATTTATCCGAAAAAGAAAGGGACCAAATCCTCGAGGCTTCCAACTGTAAAAGGGTAATAGAAAGACTGCCCAAAGGAATTGAAACGGTCCTTTCCGAAGGGGGATTATCGATTTCAAGCGGTGAACGTCAATTGATTTCCATTGCCAGAGCATTTGCCCGTGACCCGGAACTTATTATATTCGATGAAGCCACGTCTTATATTGATTCGAATACCGAGGCACAAATCCAGGATGCCATGGCCAATCTCATGAAAAACCGCACATCCATCGTGGTGGCTCATCGTCTTAGCACTGCCCGAAATGCTGATCAAATCATCGTAATCAACCACGGTCGAATTATCGAATCAGGCACTCATAATGAACTCATGAGTAAACAGGGATTTTATTACCGTTTAAATCTACTTAAAATTTAAGTAACCCTGCCATTTATAATGTTGAAAAATCGTCTTTAAAAATACACATTGCTCTTGATAATTTTGAAAACCCATGATAGGAATCACTCTTTATAAATGAAATATCAGATTAATCACTAAGGGCTGAAAAGTTATTTTATCGAATTTACTGATATATCTGCAGTTTTTAAAATTTCTTGATAGCAGAGATTCCGGCAAATAAATGCCGGAACTCATTTTTTGCTAACTTTTTTAAAGTAGAGGAGGAATGGATCAATGCCTTACGATGCGGTAAACATGCCTGACTGGCAGATTTCCGAAGAAGCGGAAAAAAACATGCCCACACCTGACGAATGGCAGGAAAAACTGGGTCTGACAAAAGATGAGCTCTTGCCTATGGGCAGACTGGCCAAATTGGATTTTCTCAAAATCATTGAACGTCTTAAGAATAAGCCTGATGGAAAATATGTCGAGGTCACCGCTATTACCCCGACTCCGCTGGGTGAAGGAAAAAGCACCACTTCCTGCGGCTTGATGGAAGGTCTCGGGAAACGTGGTAAAAATGTAGGTGGAGCCCTGAGACAGCCTTCCGGTGGACCGACCATGAACGTAAAAGGTACGGCAGCCGGCGGCGGAAACTCCTTGTTGATTCCCATGACCGAATTTTCACTGGGGTTGACCGGTGATATCAACGACATCATGAACGCTCACAACCTGGCCATGGTCGCATTGACCTCCCGTATGCAGCATGAGCGCAACTACAATGATGAGCAGCTTTCACGCCTGACCGGTATGCGCCGTCTCGAAATTGATCCCACCCGTGTAGAAATGGGCTGGATCATCGACTATTGTGCCCAGGCGCTCAGAAATATCGTTATTGGTCTTGGCGGGCGAACTGATGGTTTCACCATGCAATCCAAATTCGGTATCGCCGTTGGATCTGAATGTATGGCGATTCTGGCGGTTATTCGTGACCTTGCAGACCTGAAAGAAAGACTCAATAACATTACCGTGGCATTTGACAAGAGCGGCAAACCAGTGACCACCGGTGATCTGGAAGTCGGCAATGCCATGACCGCATTTATGCGCAACACCATCAACCCCACCCTCATGTGCACCGCAGAATATAACCCTTGCCTGGTTCATGCAGGCCCGTTTGCTAACATCGCTGTTGGTCAATCCTCGATCATTGCCGACCGCGTTGGTTTGAAACTGTTCGATTACCAGGTTACCGAGAGTGGATTTGCCGCCGATATCGGTTTTGAAAAATTCTGGAACGTCAAATGTCGTTTCAGCGGACTCAAACCCCACGTGTCCGTGTTGACCACTACTATCCGCGCCCTTAAGATGCACGGCGGCGGACCCAAGGTTGTCCCCGGCATTAAAATGCCTGAGGAATACACCAAGGAGAATCTGGGATTGGTCGAAAAGGGTTGTGCAAACATGATCCACATGATCGGCGTTATCCGAAAAGCCGGTATCAACCCTGTGGTATGTATTAACCGCTTCTACACCGACACCGATGCCGAATGCGCCGTAGTGAAAAAGGCTGCCGAAGCTGCCGGTGCCCGATGCGCCGAGTCCAAGCATTGGGAACTGGGTGGTGAAGGCGCACTGGAATTTGCCGATGCCGTTATCGATGCCTGTAACGAAGAAAACGATTTCAAATTCCTGTATCCCACAGAGATGAAACTGCGTGACCGTGTCGCAACCATTGCCAAAGAAGTTTACGGTGCCGATGGTGTTGACTGGAGTCCCGAAGCCGAAACCAAGGCCAAAATGCTGGAAGCTGATCCCAAATACGCGGATTTTGCCACCATGATGGTCAAAACCCATCTGAGCTTGTCTCACGATCCGACAATCAAGGGCGTACCCAAGGGCTGGAGACTCCCGATCCGCGACGTTTTGATTTATTCAGGTGCCAAGTTCCTGTGCCCGTGTGCCGGAACCATCAGCTTGATGCCCGGAACCGGTTCCAACCCGGCTTTCCGAAGAATCGACGTGGATGTCAAAACCGGAAAGGTATCCGGCTTGTTCTAGTCAATTTTAATCAATTAAGTTGTACTATATAAGTAAAAAAAGCCCGGGAATATTTTCCGGGCTTTTTGTTTTTGACATTATCCTCGACCTTTCATTCAGCAGGAATAATTGCCATCCATGTCCTTTGCTTCTTGTTTGGTGCTGTTTATTATTTACCTCCTTGCGGGTCAGTTGATATCATCGTGCCCTCATGAAACCGGAGATTCTTCGGTCGCCTCGATTTTTAGCGGCAGTTAATCAAGGTATTGTCCATCAAGGCATTGTCTTTGTGCGAGTCTCAGAATGACATATTTTGAGACTGACAAAAAAGGGGGGGGATAAACCGGCTCTAAGGATTAATGCAATAAACAATAATTTTTGACGCCAATTTCGCTGCAGTATACTCAGACACCTGGCTACCTTTAATTTTGCATAGTTCGTTAATATCCGCCGCTACAACTTTTCGCTTTCTCCCCACCTGCTTGATAAGATTAACCACCTGCCGATATGAAAGCCCTCCCGGCTCCGGCGTACCTGTGCCGGGAATCACTGAAGGATCAAGACCATCCAAATCAAGCGTTATGTAAACCACCTCAGGCAAATTTACCACCACATGATCGATCCATGAATCATCAAAGGGATCAATCTTATGGGCATAAAAGGGAGTATAATCTCTTTCCCGGATCAATTGCGCTTCCTCGGGAGAAAAAGACCTTATCCCCACCTGAACAAAGGGCGTTTTGACATCATCGGCCAATCGCCGCATTACACAAGCGTGATTATAGGAACTCCCGTTCCACTCTTGCCTGAGATCGGTGTGTGCATCGATCTGAAGCACTCCTATCTGCGGATAAATTTCCTTTGCCGCCATAACAGGGCCGATGGTTATGGCATGGTCTCCTCCGAGGGACAATAGGAATTTACCAGCCTTGAGAACCCTCTCCGAGGATGATTTCATTTCAATTACAGCCTCTTCCGGAGTTCCCTCCGGAAATACCGGAGCCAGCGTATGGATGGGAATATTACTCCAATTAATGAAGGTTTCTTCATCCATGCTTTCCAATTGCTCGGATGCTTGCAGGATATAATAAGGTCCCTCATGGCTTCCTGAGCCATAGGAAGGAGCCTGTTCGTAGCATAGAGGCAAAACAACAACCCTGGCTTCATCAAAATCCGGAGGGTCGACTTCAATGCCCCCAAAATGGATAAAATCCAAATCGCGCATGGGTATCACGTTACATTCACACTTATTTGACAAACAAAGCGGCTGCAAGGACCGTTGTCCACAGGTTTCCTTCAGCCCCTAAAGCTGCCTGGCTGGTATGCCAGGATTCAACAATTTTTCCTGACATTTGGTAAATATCCCTTCTTTCATCATAATCTTTGTCCGGATCAAATTCGATACCTAATGTATTGGCCAGCATGGATGCCGCCAGATCTTCGGCATACTCCCCGGCCTCTTTCTCGGTCTGACCGAATCCATGATGTTCTGAAAGGTATCCGTATTTTCCGCTTTCAGCCGGAAGCGCCAACCCGATACTAGCCACTATTCTTCTTCCGGGCTCATTGATCTCCTGCCTTGCCATAACACAATGGGTAATTTCTCCGGGCTCCAACCTGGGCAATCCTGTATCAATATCGACAACCCTGCAGTGCGGCGGAAATATCGATGACACCGTTACAAGGTTCAGATGCGCAATTTTTGCATCGCGAAGGGCATTTTCAAATGATGCAAGTTTTTCCTTATGAACACCGACCCCTTTTGTGAAAAACATATACCTCGGAACATACATGATCGGCTCCTCCTGAAATTTCTTAAAATTAATGAATTCAAAACTTTCCCAAAATATAACCGAGCGAATTGATTATGTGCAATACTCTTTTTTGTCAATTAAAATTATAGATTCTCAGAATGCCTGCCACGGCTTTTTCCAATTTCTCGATAATTTTCCATGGATTCAAGTTTCCCGGAAAAACAAGTCACGATTGAAATTTAAACATTTCCAGGCTTATAGTAAAAAGCAGCATGATCTTTCTCCCTGGCTGACCTCAGAGTTTCCTTTATAACTTGCGAAAAACCTGTAATTGTATATATTCTTAATTTCTAAAAATAAACTATGAATAATAACTCATTTAAGAGGTTTTACATAGCAAATCATGATCATTAACTCAGATTCAAAACAGCTTTTCAAAACCAATTTTGCAACCATTTCTTTCTCCCTTTTGGTGGGCATCATTTTAATGTTTGTCAAATTTTATGCCTACAAAATTACGGGGAGTACAGCCATTCTCTCCGACGCCCTGGAATCAATCATCAATGTGGTTGCCGGAGCTTTTGCCATGTTCAGCGTTGTGGTGGCGGCAAAACCGCCTGATGAAGGCCACCCTTATGGTCACGGAAAAATCGAGTATTTTTCCGCTGGTTTTGAAGGCGCACTCATCATCCTTGCCGCTATCGGAATATTCAAAACCGGTATTTCATACATTCTTAATCCCCATCCCCTGGAATATCTTCAGCAAGGTATTTTTCTTCTGGTCGGAGCTTCGGCGGTGAATTTACTTCTGGCTCTTCTGCTGCTTCGTGTGGGAAAACAAAACCAATCCCTGGTATTAACTGCGGACGGAAAACATATTCTGACCGATGTTTATACCTCCCTGGGTGTATTGGCGGGCCTTTTTCTGGTCAATTATACAGGATGGTTCTGGCTTGATGGTGTTCTCGCCATCATTGTAGGCATCAACATTTTAATTACAGGAGCCAAACTGGTGCGACAATCTTTTGCCGGGCTCATGAACAGGGCCGAACCCGGTCTTTTGCAGGAAATTGCCGAACTTCTTATCTCGAGTCGGAAAGACATCTATATCGATGTTCATCAGCTTCGGGCATGGCGATCAGGAAACTTTGTTTATATTGATTTTCACCTGATTTTACCCCGGGATTTTGCCCTGGAATGCGCCCACCGTGAAAACAAAGCCCTCGAAAAAACTATTCAGGAATATTTCGGTGGTCAGGCGTCGGTCATGATCCATCTGGACCCGTGCGTTGATCGGGAATGTCCTCTTTGCGGCCAATCCTTATGCACTCTCAGGAATGCGCACCAAAATCTGATAGTCCAATGGACGCTGGTTTCCATGACTGCGGATTATAACAATCAAGAAGCACTATAAAACCATAAGCGATAATGGGCATTAAATCGCACTCGATATGGTCACTAATTCGGACCATATAGATATTGACCTAACCCACCATTCAGGATCTTATCAATTCCGACATCATCAAAGAAAATTTTTGCTGTCTGTAAATCACCCTTACCTTCAAATATCCTCAGGCAATCTTTCTGTTTTGTCAAAACCTGTTGACATATTGGCTCGGTATTGATTATCAAAGAGTTTAAGCATCTTGTCTTTATGTTTAAAAAATATTTCCGATGATCATCGTGTGTGAAGGGAAACACTGCGACCGGGGGGCGGCCTGACATGACGTCAGAGAGCCTTCTGTGTGGTGGTGTTGTCTGCGATAAATCTCTTTCAAAAGGCTTTGATGATGAAAACCGCATTATCAAAATCATGGGAAAAGCGTATAGTAAAACCTGAGGAAATGTTGCGTAAAATTAAGCCTGGTATGAACATTTTTCTCGGCACGGGCGCAGCCGAACCCAGGACATTGGTTCGCCGCCTTCTGGACAGCACCAATTATGATCTTCAGGACCTTGAATTAACCCAGCTGGTCAGTTTCGGTGATGCCATATGCGTGGAAGAAATTTGTTATCTGAATTATCGTCTGAAGACATTTTTCGCAGGATGGGTCACCAGTGAGGCGATAACGGCGGGCCGTATCGATTTGATTCCCAGCCGATTTTCAATGGTTCCCCGCCTGATCGATTCGGGTCTGATCCATATTGATGTCGCCTTTGTGCAGGTAACGCCGCCAAATGACGCAGGCTATTGCAGTCTTGGGGTAGCGGTTGATGTGGCACGACTGGCCATGGAAAAAGCCGGTCTGGTCGTGGGAGAAATAAATGACAAGATGCCGTTCACATATGGGGACACCTTTGTGCCGTTGTCAGAATTTGATTTCCTGGTTCGTGCGGAATATCCACCTCATTATTTTGAACGCTGGCCTGTAACCGATGTTTTTGATAAAGCCGCCCAGCATGTCGCTTCACTGATTGATCACCGCAGTTGTATCGGTTTTTCCATCGGCCCGCTGTTTGACGCTCTCGCACCTTACCTGACCGAAAAAAAACATCTGGGTATCCACTCCCCGTTTTTCACTGATGCACTCATGGATTTAGTCAACAGTGGAGCGGTGACTAATCGATACAAAGAACTCTACCGGGGAAAATCCCTGGCTTCCTATGCACTGGGCACCAAAGAGCTATTCGATTGGCTGGACCATAATCCTCTGGTGGAATTTCAGGGAATCGATAAGGTGTACAATCCACTTCAAATCGGACGAAACCCTCAATTCATCGCCATATTATCGGCCAGAAAAGTGGATCTGTCCGGTAAAATCGCTCTTCATATCGGAAAAGGAAACGTAGCAACCGGACCGGCCGAAGTGATGGATTTTTTTAGCGGTGCCCAGATTTCCCCCGGAGGGCGCTGCATATTCGCACTTTCTTCCAGAAATATAGAAGGCGAACCCAATATTGTTTTTTCGATAAACCAATTCCCGAATCGGTTCAGCCTTCATGAATCCGTCGATATGATCGTCACGGAATACGGCTTTGCCAGTCTTACGGGACATTCTCTTCGTGAACGCGCCCAGGCACTTATTGATATCGCCCATCCGGATGACCGTCCCGAACTGATGGAGCAAGCTAAAAAAGCCAGGATTATCTATGCGGATCAGATTTTTATCCCCGGGAGCGCCAGTTTGTATCCTGAGGACATCACCACAGAGCAAACGTTCAAGGGTGGAGTCAATGTCCGTTTCAGGGCAACCAAGCCATCGGATGAAGAAGAAATGCGCCGGCTGTTTTACCGGTTTTCCGAAAAAGGCATGTATGAGCGCTTTTTCGGACGAATTCGCACTATGCCACATTCCAAAATGCAGGTATACACCAATTTGGACTGGAATCAGGTTATGTCTATTGTGGGGATTGCGGGAGTGCGGGGAAAAGGCAGAATCATTGCCGAGGCAAGATACATCAGGGAAAAACATCGCCCTTATGCTGAAGTTGCCTTTCTGGTGGATGAGGCATATCAGGGAATCGGTATCGGAAGCTATATGTATAAACTTCTCATGAAACATGCAAAGGAAAAGGGAATTCAGGGTTTTTCGGCCGATGTTCTTTTTTCCAACACCAGCATGATGAAGGTATTCAAAAAAAGCGCCGACCGCGTAAACGCCAGGCTTGAAAACGGAGTTTATGAACTGACGATACCCTTTGAACCCTCAACTATACCATGATTTATTTACGACTTGGGCACTGATCCGGCCAGGTGAAGCATTATGAAGATACTAACAGTATCAGATATTGTAAGTCCCATGCTTTATCCTCGCTTTCAACAGGGACGTTTCCCAAATGTTGACCTGATTATATCATGCGGAGATTTGCCACCGGAATATCTGACATTTCTTGTTTCCGTTTTTGATGCACCCATGTATTATGTGCGTGGTAATCATGATTTACGCTATCGGAACAAACCGCCCTCAGGCGGCATTAACCTGCATGGAAACCTTTTACATTTCAAGGGCCTTAGGATTATTGGGTTCGAAGGCTCCAGGTGGTACAACGGTGGTCCCATGCAATATACTGAACAACAAATGAAACGCATGACTGGAAAAATTCGCCCGTTGTTGTGGTGGAACCGGGGAGTCGACATTGTCGTCACCCACGCTCCTCCCAGACATATCCACGATGCTGAAGACCTCTGTCACATGGGGTTTCAAATATTCCGTCAACTTATCGACCGATACCAACCCAAGTATTTTTTTCATGGACATGTCCATGCAGTTTTTGACAATCCATCGGAACGTATCACAATTGTCAACAAAACCAATGTGGTGAATTGCTGTGGGTATTATTTCCTGGATATTGAATCACATCAAAAATTCTAACTCCCAGAACACAAGCACTTCGGAAAAAATTTGTAATTTTGATCAAAGGCAGGAAAAAGAAGCCGCTTATGATTATCGGGAAAGAGGAATTCGTTGCGTATTGTTGGATCAAATTGTCGGAAGTGTCGGACGATATCAAGATTTTGACAGGCAGTTCAAACTTAAACCCCACCTGCCATCAGAGCGGTTTGAACAGGTCAAAAAAGCAATGCTTGAAGGCAAACCCATGCCACCCGTAAAACTTTATCAGATCAAGGATGACTACTATGTCCTGGATGGAAACCACAGGGTTGCCGCTACAAGGGCTCTGGGAAGAAAAGATATCAACGCCAAAATCGTCGAACTGATACCCTCCAAAAATTCCCTGGAAAACATTCTCTATCTGGAACGTTCTGAATTTGAAGATAAGACAGGGATTTCCCCCAGGATCGAATTGACCGAAATCGGTCAGTACAAGTACCTGATCAAACAGATCGAATCCCATCGTATTTATTTGCAAGACCAGGGCTCCGAGGCATCTACCTTTAATCAAGCTGCACAAGACTGGTATAACACCATCTATTGTCCCATGATCACCATTATTGAAAAAGCGCGGTTAATGGAATCTTTTCCGGACCGCACCTATGCCGACCTTTTTACCTACATTGCCTGTCACCAATGGGAATTGGGCAGGACCAGAAAATACGGTTTCGGAATCGATGATCTGATCCCCAACAACATGGAGGTATTTCGAACCAAAATGGCAAATATGACAGCCGGCGATTACCCGGATATGCAGCGATGGATCACCACTTTTGTGCTGATGAATGTCACCGCCAAACATGAAAGAAAAATTATGGAAAAGCTTTTTGCTATCCAAGAAATCAAAGAAGTTCACTCGGTTCACGGTGCATTTGATCTGATTGTCAAGATTGTTCTCAGCCGGGACCTTCTTTGTTCTGATGCCGAAGTCATCGGTGATTTTGTTCAAAACAAAATCCGGATGATCAATGGCGTTAATGCTACTCAGACGCTGATACCCGGGTTATCCAAAATAAAGTGACATTGTGAGGTAGCGGTAAAGCTCTTCCGTATTCAACGGGGTTGATAGCACAGGACCAATGATTATTATGTTTATATAGCCGTAAACAATGCGGCATTTAAATTGATTATATTTTAACACATTAAAAATATTGTTTATAGGTGTATCATGAGTGATTCAAGTAAAAATTTCGACAGCAATTGCTATATGGAGTGTGATTCTTCATACAGGGACTGTATGAACAGCCGCGAGGACGAATCTGTCTGCAAGATGAAACATGCACAGTGTTCATGCGGCTGCATCATAGAATCATCATAAAGATGAAACTCATACGGAGTGACGGTTGTTTTTGTCACTCCGTTTTTTATTGAAAAATTCTTGTATTCAGTCAAAATAACACATTTATCCACTGAAACTGAGCACCGAATACCATTATACTTTAATGAAAAACTTTGTCTTATAAAGAACGTAACTTATCAACCAGAATACGACTAAATGTGAAAGCGCAAAAAACAGCGAGCCGTTCATGTTACCGGCAATGGGCTGAAAAACATTCTGGAACAACCAGTCATATCCGGTCAACCCATTCTCACCGTCATTAATCTTAACTATCCTTGTCAATACCCTGGCCCATACCCCGGAAAAGGCAAAGATAAAGAGTGGGTTCATGCCGAACACCACGAAAATTGTCGACCACTTCTTAAAACTTTTAAGGTCTATCAGCCAGATAAGAACGGCCAAGAAAACCGCCGCCCATCCGGCAGTATAAAGCACATACGAACTTGTCCACAACGGTTTATTTATCGGAAATACGAGACCCCACAGAAATCCGGTACCGATTCCGACCGCACCAAATAACAGGAACTTCAACGGTACTTTCTTTTTTTCTGTTCCGGATATTAAACTACCTGCCAGATAACCGATTATCACTGTTACAACTGACGGAATAGTGCTTAGGAGTCCTTCCGGATCGAACGGTATTTCGAATCCCTGATACAGGTGACTCTCACCAAACATAAACCTGTCAACCGTTGTTACAGCGTTGCCATGAAGGGTGTAGGGCTCGGTTCCACCGACAAAATACATTATGCCCCAGTATACCAGCAAAATTACCATTGATATATAGGGAAGCAGGTTCCTGCGCATCGAAAGCACTATCAGAGAACCCAGTCCATAGGCCAGGGCGATTCGCTGCAAGACTCCCATGATCCGGAGTTGTGAAAAATCCTGCTGCCATTGCGGGAATGAGTTGAGAAACAGGCCTATAACAAAAATACTAGCCGTTCGCTTAAAAATCTTCAATAATGACTTGCTGTCAAGCCTGTACTCATAATTCGAAAAGGAGAAAAACATCGAAACACCGACAATAAAAAGAAAGAACGGAAACACAAGATCGGTGGGCGTACAACCATGCCAGGCGGCGTGCCTTAGCGGAGCATAAACATAGGACCAGCTTCCTATTGTATTCACGGTTATCATGCTCGCAATGACAATACCTCTAAAAACATCAATGGGTAGGTAGCGTTGGGTTGTTGCCATTGGTGGTTATGTTTAAGGAATATTGCGTTTATTTTCCAGAAGTGCTTCGGATTCAACCATGAGTTGACGTTGAAGAAAATATATTTGAATCAGATTAAACCGGGCCTCAGCAAACCTGAGATTGAAAACGCCAAGGTCGGTCAGTGTGATAGTGCCGGCTCTGTATTGTTCGCGGGCATCCTCGTAGTTTTCTTCAGCCAGCTTTACAGCCTCTATCTGGAGCAATTTTCGTTGCTTTAAGGATTCATATTCTACGGAGATCTTTTCCACAAGGCCGGCCAGATCTTTTTTGGTTCTTTCCAGATTTTCCCGGGCACTGCGAAGCTGTGCACCGGCCTCCGCCGATCGGGCACGCGCCAAACCTCCGTCTAAAAGGTTCCATCGCATTTGCAACCCCACACTCCAGAACTCATCCATATCGGTCCTGGATTCACCCTGAGTTGTTGCTGCCGATAAAAATCTCAGTTCAGGATAATATTCCCCACGAATAATCTGGTGATTGAGCCGCGCGGCTTCCGCCTCGGTTTTTCGAAGGTCGATATCAAGAAGGTCTTGTTTATCGATGGCCCCATATAAAGAATGTATCTTTTCATTAAGTGTGTCAGTATCCCCCAACGTGCCTTCGGGAACCAGAAGTTGTTCATTACCGGACCTTCCCATGGCAACATTGAAATCGATCAGGGCTTGCTTATGTGATGCCTCACTATCCTTTAAGCTGTCATCGGCAAAATTTAGGTTCAATTGGGCCTGGCGAACGTCCAAAAGTATCACCACACCGGCTTCCCATAAATTCCGGGCATCTTCCAATTCTCTCTGACGCTGCACAAAACGATCCTGGAGAATGTCCACCACAGCCTTTTGAAACAAAACTGCATCAAAGGTCGATTTGACGACTTTAACAATTTCCCGGATACCTGAAATTTCCTGCTGTTCGGCCTGCTTGTATAAGTTCTTTTCAAGCGCCAGACTGCTCATGATGCGACCTCCCGCATACAGGATCTGGCTGAGTTCCGCTTGTGCCAGTATATCTTTTTCCGGATAATCCAGCTCGGGAATTGGTATTTCCGGAGCATTGGTTCCAAGTCTCGCATAGGCACTGACCAGATTGACCTGGGGCTTTAAAAAGGCAACACTCTGGCGACCGACCTCGCGAGTCTGTTTTGCGGATTGTCTGACAATACGGATACTTTCAGAATTGTCTATGGCATATTGAACCGCCTCATGACGGGTAATGGCATAAGCGGTAACACTATAAAAAATCAGAATCACTGCTCCAAAAACGATTGATATGGTGAATACCTTTTTTTTCATATGGATTTGCCCTGAAGTTTTTTTATTGATTATGAGTTTTTTTAAATTTAGATTTTATTATTTCAAGGGCTTCATACTCCACGGGTACGATCAGAAGTGTTAAAATTGTTGAACTGGCCAGGCCTGAGATAAACGCCATGGCCATGGGGGCCCACGAGATGGACTTGCTGGGTATTCCGATGGCCATGGGCAGCAGTCCTAAAAGTGTTGTGATCGTGGTGATCACCACTGGGCGCATTCTTGCCGCGCAAGATTCAATAATTGCATCCCGGATGGCCAGACCCGATTTTTTTCGCGTATTGATAAAATCAATGAGTAACAGCGAGTTATTGACCGAAACACCCGCCAGCCCAATGATTGCCAGAAAACTTCCAATGGTAAATGTGGTTCTTGTTAAAAAAAGACCCATCACCACGCCTATCAATGCAAAGGGTACGGCGGATATGATAATGCCGGGTTGGAAATAATCGTTAAATTGAGAGGCCAACACCATATAAATCCCCATCAAGGTAATAAAAAAGGCAATAGTAAGTGACATATAGGACTTGCTTGTTGTCTCGAATTCACCTCCAAAGGATAAGGATACACTGTCAAATTTGTCCCTGTTTTTTTCGAAAAAGTCCGATACCAGAAACTCCACACGGACCGGGGAGAGTTTGGATCCGGGTTTAATGTCTGCCATGAGCGTTACGGTGGGCTGTCCTTTGTATCTTGCCCTGACATTGGGTTCGCGATCGAAATGCACATCCACCAGGTCACGAAGCATGATCGGTGAGGCAGAATGCTCCACTACAGGTATCTCCAGAACATCCAGAGGGTCAGAGAATCCCTTACCTTCGGGATTTGCCTGGTCATATTTACGGGCAACCCGCACCATCAGATCGATTTCTTCGTCTATGGTTCTGAAATCGCCTGCTTTTTGGCCATTTAATGCTCCTGCTGCCATTGCGGTAACATGTCCTGGTGACAATCCAAATTCAAATACAGCTTCCTGTCGCGGAACGAATTTGACATTTTTCTGAAAACCGGGGCGGTCATCATCCAGATCTGCAAGATCAAAAAGCTCCTGAGTGTCTCTCATATATGCCAAAAGAGTATCTGCGGCCTCCATAGCCCTATCCATGCTTAATGCCGTCACGCGGATATTGACAGCCTTACCTGTGGGCGGACCATCACTTTCTTCAAATATTTTTACCGTCGGCTTCAGTTCACTGTCTTTATAAGTTTCAGCTACATAGTCCGCAACCTTTTCTTTCATATATGCCAGGTATTTCATGGGGTCATTGGAAGGATTGTCGGGAAAGTTGCGGTCTTTTTCTTCCGGAAGCGTCACCACCACCTCTCCATGATTGTTTCCGTTTCTGCGAACATAATCTTCATCTTCGTAGTATCCGGCAGTACCTGACGCGCTTTGGGCCTGGCCCGGCCCCAGAGACATGATAAATCGGGACATATCCCGCACCACGAGGTCGGTATTTTCAATGGCTGTACCTGTGGGAAGCGCAATGGTCACATGATATCTGAAATAGTTTCCCGGAAAAAATTTTACCTTGATCAGGGGCATTATTCCGGTGATGGAAAGAACCAAAACAATCATTGCCAAAATTAAAAGCGCTGAAACACTTAAAAAGGCGATAATTTTACGATTCAGAAGCCTTTCAATCAAAAAGCGGTAAATTTTCCATAAATATGCAAAAATGCCGGATTGAAGGTGCCTGAACGGATCATGCTTGTTCTTGTCATAGCTGTTCATAACGACTTCGGGTTTTGGCCCCCAGTCAAAAATGTGAATGGGCAAAATAAAGAGTGCCTCAATCACGGAAACAAAAAGTGCATAGGAGACTGTTTGGGGAATAACTGCAAAAAAATCACCGGTAGAACCGGTCATTATGAGCATGGGCAAGAAGGCCAGGATTGTGGTTAGGGCCGATGCAACCACCGGTAGAAAAACTTCGGCGGTGCCATCCACAATGGCTTCAATTCTGTTTTTTCCCAACTGAACATGCCGGAAAATGTTTTCAATAATAATCACGGCATCATCCACAATGATACCTGTCACCAGGACAAAAGCAAAAAGACTGATGGTATTTAAAGTCACCCCGGTGATATACATGATTGTGATCGTGGTCAGAAAAGAAAAAGGGATTCCCACGGCCGCCAGCATGGCGTTTCGAAAACCCATGGTGAACCATAAGACAATGATGACAAGAGTCATTCCCATTATCAGGTTGCCACCCAGTGTCTTTACCGACATATTGATTTCGAATGTGGAATCCTTGGTAAAGGCAACAGCGATACCATCTTTTTCATGGCGTTTTTCAAATTGACGGGCAACGGATTTGACTTTTTCTGAAATTACAACCGCGTTGCCCTTGTTTTCCTTGATAACCACCAGACGAAGCGAATTATTACCATTGACGGATACGATTTCGGTGGGATCGCGATGGCTTAAATGGGCACTGGTCACCAGGTCGCGTACGCGGATAAAATTGCCGTCACCATCACGACGAACTATAACGCTGAGAACGTCTTCCTGGGAACTCAGACGCTTTCCGGCATCCAGCATATACTCGGTCCGGTCCGCCCTGAATCGCCCGGTAGGGATTTTGGTGTTGGCGGATCGGATCGCATTGGCTACCTGATCAAAGGTGATTCCGAATCGTCTGAGTTTAGAAGGGTCGACAGACACATGAAACTCCCTGTCAAACTCACCGGATATTTCGACACTTCTGACATTGGGTATATTCAGGATTTGGGTTTTGAGCTCATCAGAATAAATCTTCAGACTTTTCTGAGGAATATCACCGATGACATTGACCACGATCACCGGCAGCCATACATGGGTATCAATATAGATAAACCTGGGTTCATCAGCGCCCGCGGGAATTTCATCTTTAATGTTTAACGTACGAAATCTAAGCTCATCATAGAGACGTCTGTAATCGGTATCATCAATAAATTTTACTTGTATTGAGGAGAAGTTTCGGTATGATTGAGCCTGAATGAATTCCACGGACTCCATATCGTCCAGGGCGTCTTCTATTTTGGTGGTCACAAGCTGTTCGACATCTTCAGCAGAAGCACCATAATAGACGGTATAAATAAATGCCTTGCCGATATCGACCATGGGCATGTTCTCTACAGGAATGGCAACAATACTGAAAGCCCCTGCAACCACAAGGATAACAAAGGCAACGTTCAGAAAAACTCTTTGACTAATCGAAAACCTTACGACCGGTTTCATCGGGTTTCCCGGCCTAAAAGTTCGGCTCCCGGTAAAAGCCTGGGATCTTCGGCAATAAACAGATAACCATCGGTTTCGTCCAGTACCATTACGTTGATGAACTCACCGGTAGCTTTAAGTGTTACTCTTGGATTTTCATACCGGTCAATGACACAAGCTTTAGGGATCTGAATCCCCTGGACGGGTATTTTTATCGGAAGGATAAAACGAAGGCCTCCCCTTTTTTCGCCTGTATATTGGGTAATCAAAAACTCAATTCCGAGTTTTCGGGTTTTTTCATCAAATTCAGGGTTGATCCATCGGATGGCTGCTTTTACAAGCTCTTGTTCCAGGTATGCTGAAAATTCCGAATTCAGCTTATGAATAGCCTCAAGCTCTTCTCCGGATACCGACAGAGGAACCACCAGTGTCCGAAAATCAGATAACCGGGCTAAAGGCGTGCCCTGGACTACGTGCTCTCCAGTTTCCACCATCTTACCGACAATATTCCATTCGGCTGGTGCAAAAACCCGATGGCGTTTTTTCCGTTCTAGTAATTCATTTAAAGATATTTCCAGTTTGTGTTTTTCTATGGATACGGAGTCATATGCAAGTTTCGCCTGGACAACCTCCTGCTCCGTAGCATCCCGTTTAACTTCGGTAGCCCTGTCTTCCTTATGGAGCGTATCTATTCGAATAAACTCTTTGTTAAGAAATTTTACCCGCTCATCGGCTTTTTTCAAATTATTTTCCAATAGCCGAAGCGACTGGCGTAACCCTTGAATTTGAAAATCAATGAAGGTAGGATCCACCTCAACAACAGGTTTTTCAGCAACGAAATCTCCCACATCATAATTAACGGAAATGACCTTTCCGGAGACTTCCGAGGAAATCATCATCGTAGCCATGCTTCTGGTATAGCCTATCAGGGTGATTTCTTTGTTTGCATCCTCCACCAGACAAATTTTTCCATCTGAGGCTTCAGTAAAGGATTGCCCGTTCAACAAATAAAAAGATAATAGCAGAGCAAGAGTCAATTGCACGACTATGTTATTTGATATATTTTTGACTTTCATAAAAAATTGTGGAAAGGGGTAAAAGAAGCATCATTTTTTGAAGGCTCATATCATTGACAGCAATATTGGTCAAGTCTGATCAGTAGCGGGAGCATCTGAAAAATTCCTGCGCTGATGGTGCATAGGTTTCATCTGCGCAGGAAAATTTCAAATTTATACCTAATGAGCGATTAAGTCGGCAACTACCCGTCATTCGGGCGAAAGCCGGAATCCATAGGGTGAAACCATCAGACTGGATACCGGCCTTCGCCGGTATGACGTTAAGAGATTTCCGCAATTGAAATCGATCATCTTAGATTATAATATGCTTGGTATGGGCAGGTCTCGAATTATTTTAGGCATGCACGTATATGCCACGACTTTTTGGTTTGATTTTTCCTAATTTGTTTAGCCTAAAGACAATATTGCGCAGTTTTTTTTCATTAAAACCAGTCTGGTCCTGTAATTCCGAAAATCGGATGCCATCGCCGGCTTCTTTAATGACTTCAAGCACCACACCCGAAGCTGTGTTTCCGAAACGACTCCGATAGCCCCCCGAAGATCTTCTGCAGTTAGCATTGGAAATCAGCGTTTCCAAACGGTCCATTTTGGCATTCAGCCTGTCCATATCTTTTTTCGTAGGTATTTTGTAATACCTGAGAAAATATTTCACCATCGTATCAAAACTTTTGGGCCTTTCAGTATTGGCAACCATACACAGGTACCTCCTAAATTAACCTGAACAAATCCAACTAAGAAAATTAAACGACTTTAAATAGATGATTATCATACTTATTTTTACCCTTACATTTCAAAATAATGAGTCATTTTGGAAAGTCAAGGACAGTTCAATTTTAAGTTGCCGTTACCCGGTGGTTGTGCTAGAGAATCAAAATATATATATAACTTAAAAAACCTGAACAATCACATGGATAATCATAATAATTCAAAAACCGACGGCCTAACAGGAACCTGGCACAAGTTCAGTCTGCGAACAAGAATTTACATAATTCTTGCGGCTTTGGTGATGATTCCCCTCATGGAGGGGATGATAATGATCTGGTATACACTCAAAATGGAAAAAATGCTCACCGAAATTGTCGAAAAAGACATTGTAGCCCTTCAGGTAGCCGAAGGACTTGAAACGGCGATGGTAAACCAGAGAGGATTTGTGACGTATTATTTTCTTGACGGCAATACGGACTGGCTTCGGCAGCTTGGAGAATACCGTCGAATTTTTAAAGAAAAGCTTGAACAGGCTGCACTTTTGGCTGACACACCTGAACTGATAAATGCCATATCCCTGATCGATACGGAATATAAACTCTATCTGGAGTCAAAAGACAAGGTGATTTCCCTTTATGAAAAAGGAGAAAGAGATGAGGGATCTGAACTTCACAATCAGGTAAGACAGCATTTTTTTAAAATTTTACAGCTTTGCCAGGATTATAAGAATATTCATCCTTTAAGAATTTTGTCTGCAAGACAGGAGTTCAAGGATGAAGTGGCTCATCTTCGAATCATGGCTGTTATAGCCATGTTTGGCAATTTTATCATGGTGCTGCTTTTGATATATGTGCTGATCAACCAGGTATTGGGGCCAGTGAGGCAATTGAGCCTGGAAGCCGACCGTGAAGGTGGACTTTACCTTCCTGACAATGAGATCAAAGCGTTGAGTCTCAGTGTAAGAGGGTTGATTGAAGATGTGGATATGACCCATTCTGAATTGGAAAAAAGCCGGGAACACCTTTTTCATTCAGAAAAAATGGCTATGGTCGGCAAGTTGGCCGCCGGAATGGCCCACAGTATCAGAAACCCATTTACCTCGGTTAAAATGCGGCTTTTTTCCCTGAACAGAAGCTTAAATTTGTCAGATACCCAAAAAGATGATATCCATGTCATATCCGAAGAAATCCGGCACATTGATACGATCGTACAGAATTTTTTGGAATTTTCGAGACCTCCCAGATTAAAAATGCAAAAAATCAGCCCATCCAACGTTGTTGATTCCACAATTCAGCTTCTGGAACATCGTCTGAAATCCTACGATGTTGAAGTAAAAATCATAAGGGATAAATTGTTTCCGGAAATTCAGGCTGACCCCGAACAGCTTAAAGAAGCATTGGTCAACCTGGTGATTAATGCCTGCGAAGCCATGGGAGAAGGAGGTAAGATCACCATTACGGAAGAAGAAGCTTATGCTGGTACCCAAAAGCATGAAGCCATTATTCGAATCGTTGATAATGGCCCCGGAATCCCCAAGGTTGCATGCGGTAAAATTTTTCAACCTTTTTATTCGACCAAAGAGGAAGGCACCGGCCTTGGATTAAGCATTACTTCCAGAATTATCCATGAGCATGGAGGAAAAATCGACGTCAACTCTTATGAAGGCAAAGGCACCACATTCAATATTACCTTGCCGGTCAAGGGAGGCAGGTTTTGAGCACCATTTTAATAATTGACGATGATGATCAACTTCGAATCAGCTTTGAAAAACTTCTAAAAGAAGAGGGCTACACCATACAATGTGCGGCATCAGGAGAATTGGGGCTGGAACTGGTTAAAAAAAAAGCTCCGGACCTGGTGATTTTGGATATGCGTCTTCCGGGAATGAACGGTCTTGAGGTTTTTCAGGCGATTCATAAAATGGAACCTAAGCTGCCGGTAATTATAATGACTGCTTACGGTACTACCGAGACAGCCATAAAAGCCACCAAACTGGGAGCTTTTGATTATGTTTTAAAACCATTTGATATCCCGGACATGCTGGTGTTCATCCGCCAGGCTTTGGAAGCAGGACGATTCATGAGATCTCCTGTTGACTTAAATGTCCCTCCGGACAGTTCATCCCGTGATGCCATTGTCGGTAGAAGCCAGCCCATGCAGGAAGTATATAAATCCATCGGACGGGTCGCTTCCACCGATGCCACCGTGCTGATTCGGGGTGATTCCGGAACAGGCAAGGAGTTGGTAGCAAGGGCGATTTATCAACATAGTACCAGAGCTTATAAGCCGTTTCTCATCATCAATTGTGTGGCAATTCCTGAAACACTCCTGGAAAGTGAATTGTTCGGTTATGAAAAAGGTGCATTTACCGGAGCCACACACCGGCGAATCGGAAAGATCGAACAAGCCCATGGGGGAACTGTTTTTTTGGATGAAATCGGAGATATGCCCTTTACTCTCCAGGCAAAAATTCTTCGCCTGTTACAGGAAAAAAGTATCGAACGTATTGGGGGAAGAACTTCCATACCGGTGGATGTTCGCATTATTGCAGCCACCAATCGTAACCTGGAGGAAGACATTACCCAAGGAAAGTTTCGTGAAGATTTGTACTACCGACTTAAAGTAGTCACCATATGGCTGCCTCAACTCTCTAAACGACCGGAGGATATCCCTTTATTAACCGAATATTTCCTGTCACGTTACGCGGCCGACACCGGAATGGTTAACCCCGGAATAACAGACGAAGCCAAGGACATTCTGGCGGGATATAACTGGCCTGGAAATGTACGGGAACTTTCCAACACAATACATAAGGCCCTGATATTTAACCGTGGAGGACCGCTTTCAGGAGAAGATATCTGCAGGAGCATGGATGAAAAGGCTCCCGGCGGGATATCCGTATCCAATGATGAAAATATGGATGAACTCCTTCGGCATTGGGTCAGGCACTTATTGATTTCTAAGAATGTGGAAAATAAATTTGATACGTCCATAGACCGTTTCTCCGCCATACTGGTCAGCGAAGCATTGAACCTTTCTAGCGGAAACCGCTCAAGGGCCGCCAAGCTTTTAGGTATTTCCAGACCCACACTGCATGCAAAGATCGAAAAATATGAATTGAAACTGGAAACCTCCGTAAAAGAGTAATCGGCTCATTACCTGATCTAAATGGCATGCACTTTGCTTTTATTAAAAGTAAACAAACCGCGTTCTTTATGACATTCAATGCGAGGAGGGATGAGTATGCTAGTTCAAGACTGGATGAGCAAAAATGTTATCACCATTGAAGTGGATAAATCCATGGAGGATGCTGTCAAGCTGCTGAAAAAACATGATATTAAAATGCTTCCGGTCATGAAAAAAGGCAAACTGACCGGTATTGTCACAGATCGCGATTTAAAAAGAGCCCAGGCATCGGATGCCACGTCATTGGATATTCACGAACTGCTCTATCTGCTTTCCACAATCAAAATCGGCCAGGTGATGTCCAAAAATCCCATTACAATCCCAATTGATTTCACAATAGAAGAAACCGCAGATATTTTACTGAAAAACAAAATATCCGGGGCACCGGTTGTGGATTCAAAAGAAAATATTGTCGGAGCAATCACCCAGAATGATCTTTTCAGGGCATTGATCTCTCTTTCCGGGTTTGGAAAAAAAGGAATTCAGTTTGCTTTTCTTTTAGAGGATCGTCCTGGTTCCATTAAGGAAGTCGCCGACATTATCCGAAAATTTAATGGCCGAATGGTCAGTATTTTGAGCACCTACGACAATATTCCCGAAGGATACCGCAAGGTCATCATTCGTATCTACGATATTGATCGCCGGAACCTGCCAAAACTCAAAGATGAACTCAAGCACAAAGCAAAACTTCTGTACATGGTCGATCATCGCGACAACATACGAGAAATTTATTAATAACCATAGACATCAAGACAATTTGTTCCTCAAGTCATACCGGTCAAATCCGGTATCCGATGCAGGGGCTCTGCCTCCCGGATTTCAGCTATTGTCGTGATGCCGGAGATTTCCAACATACCCGCACCGTTTTTATATATCGGAACATTTTTTTTAAGGAATTTTTTGAAGCTAAGGAAAATGTACCGACAATTTGTAAAAAATGCTGACATACTCCCATTATCACCCAAATGGGGTCCCGGCGTATAAATTATATTTTTGGTGAAATATCAGTGGTTTTTGAAATGAATAACAATATTGACCTTGGTATAAAAATTGCTTTTATCCCATGACAGCAGTCGATGAGGAAAAACTTTGAGCTCGGAATATACAATACTCATAGCGGATCGAAACTCCCATGTCAGGGAATTTATAAAACGGGAAATGACAAAGGAAGGTTTCAGGGTACTTCAAGCGGAAAAAGGCAAGGATGTTATCAAGATGGTTTACCAATGTTTTTCGCTGGACCTTGTGCTTCTTGATCCTGATTTACCCGATATGGAAGAAACCGTATTACTGAAAAAAATCGGCGATCGGTTTCCGTCCGTTCCGGTAGTTATTCATGCGTTTGATTCTGAAGAAACCAACTATTTCCTTTATTTGAAGCAGGCGGCTTTCGTGGAAAAGGGTGGCCAAAGCATTGAAGTACTCAAAAAGGTGGTCATCGAAATACTTGAGGCTGCAAAATTAAATTTATGAAAGGAGCACCATGATGGTCACAATGGTTAAAATGAGAATAATGCTTGTGGATGATGAAGAAAGGTTTTTGCAAACCACCCAGAAAATGATTACAAAAAAGGGCTATGACGCACTGACGGCCACCAGTGGAGCCGAATGCTTAAAAAAACTCGAGGATGAACTGGTACATGTGGTAATTCTGGATGTCAAAATGCCGGGAATGGACGGCGTGGAAACCCTCAAACATATCAAGCAGAGATTTCCTCTGGTGGAAATTATTATGCTGACGGGACATGCTACCGCCGAATCCGCTGTGGAGGGATTAAAGCTGGGTGCTACGGATTATCTGACCAAACCCACAAGCATTGATGAACTTATCGCCAAGGCAGAGGAAGCGTATAACAAACGCGTTGTTTTGGAACAAAAAATTCAAATGGCGGAGGCAATGAAAAAGTCCCATATTTAACCCTTACATTCCGGGGTGTTGAGGCAGGATTTTGCATAAATCTCACAAGTATTTTCAAGCACCCGAAATGTCTCATCCTCCAAATCGGTGCCGGCCAAATGTACCTGCCGTTATTGGGTAAATAAAATCATCATAAAAAAATTATTTTTTACTGAGTTTGTATTTTTCCCATGTTGTAAATCAAAAACAATTATTTTTGATCCTAACTGCGAGGTATATTTATGGCTGAAGTTGAATCCATCAAAAATGATGCTACCGCAAAATCCATTATCATTAAAACGTTAATAGCTCTGGCACTGGGCATTCTGATAATGATGCTGCCCAGGCCGGAAAATCTTACTCCTGAAGGCCACCGGTTTTTGGCGCTTCTGATAACTGTCGTCGTCTTGTGGGTGAGCGAGGCGGTACCCATCGGTGTGACCGCGCTTTTAGCAGGCGCAAGTCTGATCCTTTTAAAGATCCAACCCGCCCAGAGTGCCTGGGCACCCTTTGCCAGTCCTGCGGTCATGTTTGTGCTTATGGTTATCATGTTCGGCGTGGTTTTAAACGAAGTCGGTCTGGCCAATCGCCTTATGTATTATTTGTTGAAATTTGCCGGAACCAAGGTCAAGCGGTTGAGCCTTATTCTGGCAGTAGGGTGCACCCTGACTTCAACTGTCTTTCATGACGCAACCATCACGGTCATCATGGTCTTTGCTTTTGTTCCTGTATTTATGAGTATGGGAATGAAACCGGGCTCAGGGCACAAACTGCCGACCTTTTTCTTTATGCTCATCCCTTTGTCAGCCTCGGCAGGCGGGTTCGGCACCCTTCTGGGAGGCGGCCGTAACCCCCTGGCCCTGGAAATCCTTCAGAAATTCAGTGAAGGCCGGATCAAAATCGGGTTTCTGGAATATATTGTTATTATGTTTCCCATCTGTATTCTCACAGCCATCGCCACCTGGGCCATTTTGTGGGTCCTGCTGCGGCCCAAGGAAAAGGAACTCGTGGGTATCGAAATGGCGGATCCGGGCCCTATGAGCGGCAAGGAATGGGGGGTGCTGACGATCTTTGTGATCACGTTTATCCTCTGGTTTTGCGGCGATCTGACCGGATGGCATTACAGCGTACCAGCGGCATTCGCCATTCTCGGTTTCTGTGCGCCAGGATGGATCAGTTTCAGGACCATTTGCGACAAATTCCCCTGGGAATCCTGGATTGTATTCGGCGCGGGCGTGTCTCTGGGCGGATCCATGCTGGATAGCGGGGCCGGGCAGTTTCTGGCGGAAACCCTGCTTCCCCTTCTGGACGGAAAACCCCTGTTTATCGTCTACTACGGAATAGGCTTTTTCGGATCATTTTTGTCCAGCATGATGAGCAACTCGGCGGCCGTGGCGCTGATGCTGCCCATTGTTCTTCCCATGGCCGAAATGATGAACATGTCGCCTCAGTCGGTTGCAATGATAGCGCCCATGACCACATCATTTATCATGCTGGTCATCGGATGCCCCCCCACCATTATTGCCTACAGCACCGGCTATTTCAGCCAGATGGAATTTGTGAAGATCGCCGTACCCTGGGCCCTTATTCTGCTGGTGATCTGCACCCTGAGCATGATAATTTATTGGCCTTTGATCGGATTTGTCAAATAAAAGGATTCTGCTAACTCAATTATCAGCGGGCCGGTAATGTTTACCCGGCCCGCTGATGTTCATGGTCATCAACGGTAAATATTTCTGACAATTTGTAAAAAATACCAACAGATTGCAAAATTTCCTGACACTTCTGAATTCAAAATCAGTCTTCTTTTCCGCAACATAGTACCAAATAACGACATCAAATCAGAGTGTTACAAATAATATCAAAATTTATGCCTGATTGGTATGGTGCTTGCTGCAAGCCCCCTGTTGGCAGTCGATAAGGGGAAAATTTTGAGATCAGAACTAACAATACTCATAGCAGATCGAAACTCTCGTGTAAGAGAGTTTTTGAAACGGGAATTGACACAGGAAGGTTTCAGGGTGCTCCAAGCAGAAACAGGCAGGGATGTTATTGAAATGGTTTACCACTGCTTTCCATTGGATCTGATTCTTCTTGATCCTGATTTACCTGACATGGAAGAAACCGCATTATTAAAAAAAATCGGAAATCGAATTCCGCCGCTTCCGATAGTAATTCACGCATTTGATTTTGAAGAAACAAACTATTTTTTGTATTTGAGAAAGGCGGAGTTCGTAAAAAAAGGTGGCCGAAGCATTGAAAAACTTAAACAAGTGGTCTTTGAAATGCTTAAGGAAAAAAAATGATAACCGGTATCCAAAAGATGTCATATATTTTTCAAAGAGAGTATAAGTAACGTCTGAAAACCTATACCGGTTTCAGTCCCAAACACGATTGAAAAAGAGTGGAGGAGATTATGAAAACAGTTCAAGTAAAAGATGTGATGGTTGCGCTTGACGATTATGCGACAGTATCGGAAGACGCCACCCTGTATGATGCGGTGCTTGCTCTGGAAAAGGCTCAGGAGCAATTTGAGAAAAGCCAATATCTTCACCGGGCTATCCTCGTTTATGACAGTAAAAATAAAATCGTCGGCAAGATCAGCCAGTTGGATATACTTATGGCCCTTGAGCCCAATTACCGGATCGTAGACCTGGATAAGTTGTCCCGCTTTGGCTACAGCCTTGACTATATTCAGTCATTTGCAAAAACAGCTCTCTGGGACAAGCCGCTCAGGGATATCTGCAGAAAAGCTGCTACATTTATCGTCAAAGATTTCATGTACACCCCCAGGCAAGGCGAGTACATCAAAGAAGACGCAAATCTTGATGAGGCCATTCACCAGTTATTAATGGGAAAACAAAACGCTCTCCTGGTCACACGAAACCAGGATATTGTGGGCATTTTGCGTCTGACCGATGTATATGCCTTTGTTTGTAAAAATATTAAAGCCTGTAAGATGTAGTATTCGAAAGGAGAGACACGATGGTCACAATGGTAAAAATGAGAATAATGCTTGTGGATGATGAAGAACGGTTTTTACAGACCACGCAAAAAATGATCGCCAAAAAAGGCTATGACGCTCTGATCGCAACCAGTGGTGAGGAGTGCTTAAAAAAGCTTGAAGAGGAACTGGTGCATGTGGTGATTCTGGATGTCAAAATGCCGGGTATTGACGGCGTAGAAACCCTCAAACATATCAAACAGAAATTTCCTCTGGTGGAAGTCATCATGCTGACCGGACATGCCACCGCCGAATCCGCCGTGGAAGGTCTGAAATTAGGTGCGACGGATTATCTTACTAAACCTGCGAATATTGAGGATCTTATCGCCAAGGCAGAGGAAGCGTACAACAAACGCGTTGTTTTGGAAGAAAAAATTCAAATGGCGGAGGCTTTGAAAAAGTCCCATATTTAGTTCCCGCATCCGGAGTGTTGAAGCAGGTTTTTTCATAATTTTTCATTTTTCAATCAAAACCACGAGGTATAATTTATGGCTGAGGTCGAATCCATTAAAAACGAAGCAACTGCAAAATCAATTCTTATCAAATCATTAATAGCTCTGGCATTGGGCATTCTGGTATTAATGCTTCCCAGGCCTGAAAACCTTACCCCGGAAGGGCACAGGCTTCTGGCCTTGTTGACCACCGTGGTCTTTCTCTGGGTGAGCGAGGCCGTACCTATCGGAGTGACAGCTCTGTTGGCGGGCGCCGGTTTGATCCTTTTGAAAATCCAAAGCGCCCAGAACGCCTGGGCTCCCTTTGCCAGCCCAGCGGTCATGTTCGTGCTCATGATTATCATGTTCGGCGTGGTTTTAAACGAAGTCGGTCTGGCCAATCGCCTGATGTACTACCTTCTGAAGTTTGCCGGAACCAAAGTTAAGCGGTTGAGCCTTATCCTGGCCGTTGGATGCACCATTACTTCGACCGTCTTTCACGATGCAACCATTACGGTCATCATGGTCTTTGCCTTTGTGCCGGTATTTATGAGCATGGGTATGAAACCCGGCATGGGACACAAACTGCCGACATTTTTCTTTTTGCTCATTCCCTTGTCTTCTTCGGCTGGTGGGTTCGGAACTCTTTTGGGTGGCGGTCGTAATCCCCTGGCCCTGGAAATCCTTCAAAAATTCAGTGGCGGCCAGATCAAAATCGGCTTTCTGGAATATATTGTCATTATGTTTCCCGTCTGCATTTTAACCGCCGTTGCCACCTGGGCCATCTTGTGGATACTTTTACGTCCCAAGGAAAAAGAACTTGTGGGCATCGAACTGGCGGACCCTGGGCCCATGAGCACAAAGGAATGGGGGGTGCTGATAGTCTTTGTGATCACCTTTATTCTCTGGTTTTCCGGTGATCTGACCGGATGGCATTACAGTGTCCCTGCAGCATTCGCCATTCTCGGTTTCTGTGCACCTGGCTGGATCAGTTTCAGGACCATTTGTGACAAATTTCCCTGGGAATCCTGGATTGTGTTCGGTGCCGGTGTATCCCTGGGCGTATCCATGCTGGACAGCGGAGCAGGGCGTTTTCTGGCCGAAACCCTGCTTCCCCTTCTGGATGGCAAACCCATGTTTATCGTTTACTACGGGATAGGCTTTTTCGGATCATTTTTGTCCAGCATGATGAGCAACTCGGCTGCTGTGGCGCTGATGCTGCCCATTGTTCTTCCCATGGCCGAAATGATGAACATGTCGCCTCAATCCGTGGCCATGCTGGCCCCTATGACCACATCATTTATCATGCTGGTCATCGGATGCCCCCCAACCATTATTGCTTACAGCACCGGTTACTTCAGCCAGGCTGATTTTATCAAAATTGCCGTACCCTGGTGCTTGATCCTGCTTCTGGTTTGCACCGTGAGCATAATGATTTATTGGCCACTCATCGGCTTTGTCAAATAAAATCAAACCGATAGAACCGCCACTAAACAGGCCGGACAGATAATGTCCGGCCTGTTTGGTTTTATGCGATATTCAACGGCATTTTCTTGATAAACCTATTAGTGGGTCGCAATGCCTTGATATCATCGATTACTTCCTAGATAATCTTTACGAATTTGGTGGATTCAGCCGATGATATCCATGAAAAATGCAATCTTCCCGGCTCTATCCCCATATGCTCCATGAGATTTTTATTAGGATTTTCGGATAGTGTAAGGTTCGGGATTCGTTCTTTGCCTGTCATTCTGAAGGAGCGACTCACAGCCACGTGACGGATGGTGAGATATTTTTTTTACCACGTTGATTGAAACCAAGATCGGCAGTTTAAATTCACGGCAAATTCCGCCTATAAACGGAAGAAGCTCTGCTTTTCGGGATTATCGAGGGATGCCAGGGGTAAATCCATGAGCAGAAGCGACGGACTGGCCAGCAAGGCTCTTCCGATGGCCACACGCTGCTTTTCACCGCCTGAAAGTTTAGCCGGCCTTCGATCAAGAAGACTTTCTATACCGAGCAAGTTAACGACCTGGTCAAATTGAACAAACCGCTTTGAGCGCGGGATAAGTTTCATGCCATATATCAGGTTGGATCGTACGGATAGGTGGGAAAAAGTCGTCCGTCCTGAAAGATGCAGCCTACCCGACGATTTTCAGGAGAAATGTCGATTCTTTTTTCCGAATCGAATAACACCCGACCGTTGGCAGCAATATGGCCTTCATCGGGCCGCACAAGTCCGGCGATCATTGATCACCGAGGTTTTTCCCGCCCCGGAATTGCCGAACACGGCCGTGACACCAGTTTCAGAAGTTGAAAAACGAATATCCAGGGTGAATTCTCCCTGCTTTTTCCTGATAGAGACATCCAGCATGGTTTAACCTCGAATGTGCGCAGCAAATTTTTTAGCCAACAACTCAGAGGCCAAGAGAGCTGTCATAGCCAATGCCACCGCAATCAGACATAATCTGAAGGCGGCTGCATCACCCCCGGGTGACTGTGTTAATGTATATAACGCCAGGGGTAAGGTCTGGGTCTGTCCTTTGATATTGGATACAAACACAATGGTGGCGCCAAATTCTCCGACACTCCTGGCAAAAGCCAATATCGCACCGGTAATGATACCAGGTATGATCAGCGGTAATGTAATGGTAAAAAATATTCTAAATGGGCCGGCGCCAAGGGTGCGCGCGGCATCTTCGAGACCCAGATCCAAATTTTCTATCGAAAGCCGCACAGCCCGCACCAGAAGGGGAAAAGCCATCACGGCTGCAGCCACCGCGGCTCCTTTCCAGTTGAAGGCCAGGGATTTCCCAATTTTTCATAAAGAAACGCCCCGACAATGTGGTATTTGTCCCAAGGGGTTACTTTGCATACTTGGATAGAAACATTTCTCGCAACGGACGCAACGTTTACCCGGATCTACCGGGTCAGAACTAAACCGGGGTATTGAACCCGGCATGATATTTATACCCATGGTAACAAACCCGTAGGTTCAGGTCTTTATACACACTTAAAGATTCTTCAAAATGAAATCGCTCAAATCAGTTTGATATTCAGGGTAATTTAAACGGATTAACGATGGTTATTCCTTCAATTTGCTGACCTTCATTTAAATCTTCGGTTAGAATAACGGCAGCATTTTTGAAGTAAGCTGCAGAAACGATCATGGCATCCCAGAAGGAGATATGGTAATTTTCTTCGATTTCAATGGCTTGAAGGATAGTCTCACCATTATTTACGGCAACATCCCATGCCAGGTAGTTATTTAGAATCCTACGAACCAGCGATTTTTTTAATGGAACCGGCACTTTTTTAGTGAGTGTAACATAAAACTCCTGCAAAACCTGGGTGCTGATAACACCTGTTCCCGTATCCCACAAATTTATAATGGCTTTTTGGGCAATCTCATGCTTTTTTCCGCTATCAAGATCATGGGCATAAACCAGAATATTTGTATCGACAAAAGTTTTATCGCTCATATAAATCCTCGCGCTTCCAAGTGACGCGCCCGCCAAGTTGAAACCCTTTTTTTAGAGTAGAGAGGGCATTTCGCATGGCAGATTCATAACGGTCTTCCTGGTAGACCATGTCCTTAAGCAAGTTGCTAATCATCTTGCTGACCGATGTATCCTTTCGGGCTGCAATTATTTTCCCCTTTTTTATGAGTTCTTTTTCAATTGACAGCGTAATATTTTGTTTCATAAGTCCCTCCGATTTAATGCACGTAAATTACGTGTATCACTCTGTGTAAGGAACGTCAAGCCAAAATCCCCCTCTTTTAAGGGTTCCTTTTTTCCACATTTATGAAAAAGGGGGGCTCAAGCATGTCCGGATTCCCGGGTTGTTTTCTGATCTTTCTTTGCCAAAATTTTGGCGGTTTCCGCGATTTCCTCCGTCGAGACCTTTTGCCGAAGTTTTTCCATATCAGCCATAACATTTGAAAATCGGACACCCTCGGCGGCGCTGATCCATTCCAGTTGGAGGCGTTCGGGGCGGATACCTTTTTTCGCCATTTTTTTACGGACTTTTTCGATTCGTTTCCGGGTCCAATGGTTGGCGTCGATATAATGGCAGTCTCCGATATGGCAACCGCTGACCAGCACTACCGGGGCACCTTTTTCAAAGGCGTGCCAGATAAATTTTTCATCCACTCGCCCTGAGCACATGGTGCGGATCAAGCGGGCATTGGGCGGATATTGAAGCCTGGAGACCCCGGCATAGTCGGCACCGGCATACGAACACCAGTTGCAGGCAAATGTCAGAATTTTATCCATTGCATTTTCTCCCAGCATGGTGTCCACCTGGCTTAAAATCTGCTCATCGGTGAAATGGTTCATGACAATAGACCCGAATTGACATTCGGCCGCACAAGTTCCGCATCCGGCACAGGCAGCGGTATTGACTTTCGCCGGGATTTTTTTCTTTACATCCACGGAGATGGCATTGTAGGGGCACACCTCGGCGCATATGCCGCAAGATTTGCACTGGGATTCAATGACCATGGAAGTGATCGGTTCGGAGGTGATGGCACCTTTGTGCATCAGGCGAACAGCACGGGCGGCCGCAGCGGTTCCCTGGGTGACGCTCTCTTTGATATCTTTGGGACCTTCGGCGCACCCGGCGTAAAATATACCGCGAGTGGCGGCATCCACCGGTTGCAGTTTGGGATGGGCCTCCAGGTAAAAACCGTCCGGGTTGAGTTGAAGCCCCAGCATTTCCTGAAGTTTTCTTGTACCATTCGAAGGTTTGATTCCCAGGGCCAGCACCAGCATGTCCAGATCGTGAAATTCAATCCGGCCGGTGGCCGTATTTTCCACTGCCACGCGCATGCTTCCGTTGTCAAGCTCTTCAACAGATCCCGGAAGACCTCTCAGGTATTGCACCCCTGATCTTCGGCTTCGATTGTAAAGTTCCTCGAATCCTTTTCCAAAGGCACGGATATCCATATAAAAGACCTTTACGGATATATCCGGATTGTGTTCCTTTAACACCAGCGAGCTTTTAATGGTATTCATACAGCAGACATTGGAGCAGTATTCGCCGCCTTTCTTTTTGGACCGGGAGCCCACACACTGGATAAATCCCACGGACTCGGGATGTTTTCTATCTTTAGGCCGGATGACATCCCCTTTTGTGGGGCCTCCGGCATTTACCAGTCGCTCGAACTCCAGGCTGGTGACCACATTTTCAAAGCGTGTGTAGCCATATTCATCCATTTCCCTGGGATCGTAGGGTTCGAGTCCGGTAGCCACAATAATGGAGCCGGCTTTGACATTGATGGTTTCATCCGACATATGAAACTGGATGCATTTCTTGTCACATACTTCCAGACATTTTGAACATCCCCGACCCATGCACTCGTTCATGTTGACGACATAGGAAGACGGCACGGCCTGGGGAAACGGGATATAAACCGCTTTGCGGGATGATAGCCCCATGTTGAATTCATCTGGAAAAACCACCGGGCAGACATTTGAGCACTCACCGCAGGATGTGCATTGTTTTTCATCCACATACCGGGCTTTTTTCAGGACCCTGACATTAAAATTACCCACATATCCCTTGACATCGACGACTTCACTGAGTGTGTGAATTGTAATATTTGGATGCCGACCGGCATCCGCCATTTTCGGCCCGAGAATTCAGATGGAGCAGTCCATGGTGGGAAAGGTCTTATCCAACTGGGCCATGGTGCCTCCGATGGACGGGCTTTTTTCCACCATTACCACTTCATAACCGCTGTCGGCAAGATCCAGGGCTGCCTGAATACCCGCGACACCCGCACCGATCACAAGTGTTCGTTTGGTCAGCGGGATCGTTTCCTCATAAAGAGGATACAGAAGTCTGACCCTGGATATGGACATTTTGATCAGGTCTTCGGCTTTTAAAGTGGCGGCGGCAGGCTCTTTCATATGAACCCAGCTGCACTGTTCCCTCAGGTTGGCCATTTCCAGAAGATAGGGATTCAGGCCGGCCTGGTGCATCATCCGGCGAAAGGTGATCTCATGGAGCCTTGGAGAGCATGAACCCACAACGATTCTGTCAAGATCGTGTTCGCGAATGTCTTCCCTGATTTCCATTTGGCCGGGTTCCGAACAAGCGTAGGCAATATCTTTTGCCATGACCACACCGTCGATGCCCTTTGCAGATTGAGCGACTTTTTCACAATCAACGGTCTGGGCGATATTGAGTCCACAACGGCATACATAAACACCGATGCGCGCACCGTTTTCACAAGATGTTTCCGGGGCAATGTTTAGAGACATTTTTCTTAAATCCTTTATTCCAATCGTATGGTACTGGCGATAATACTTGTCAGGTCAATCATTTCCATTTTGAGTTCATCACCGAGCATGGTGTCTTGCATGGCACAACTCAGATGGATCTGGCACTTGGGGCATGAGGTGACCATTAGGTCGCTTCCTGTGGCATGTGCCTGGCGAAGACGTTTGACCTGAAGGGCTTTGCTGAATGCATCGCATCCGGTCCAGGCACAGTTGCCGCAGCAAAGGGCACTTCGGTCTGAATCTTTCATTTCTTCAAATTTTTCCACTGAAAGACGTTGAATCAGTTTTCTCGGAAAATCTCGCACACTTTCCATCCGGTTTAAGCGGCAGGAATCCTGGAATGTAATTTTTTTGTTTAAATGATTAAACTCGACCGCTCCTTTGTCGATTTCGGTTTCCAGAAATTCGTACAGATGAATGACATTGAATCCTAAGTCGATCCCATGCTTTTCATAATCAAGCCGGATCGTTTTGTAACATTCAGGACAGGATGTGATGACCGTCTCGATTCCGGCATCCCGAATGGCTTCCACATTGAGTTTTGCCAGCCGGATAAAATTGGCCCGGTCTCCGGACCATAAGAGGTCATGGCCGCAGCAGCGTTCTTCACCAAAAAGGCGCGGATAGACATCAAAAAAATTCAGCAGCCTCAGCGAGTCATGAAGAATATCTATGGTTTTGACATGGTGGTGGCGTTTAAAAAAAACATCGAAATAGGGGGCACAGCCTCCAAAAAACATCACTTTGCTGTCCGGATCGATTTGGATTTGTTCCGGGAGATTATTCCATCGGTTTGGTTTTAATTCAGGAGACACCATGGCGCGCATGAGGGATTGGAAAAAACCGCCGTGGGCCTGACGTCCGCTCCCGTTACCGCCATTTGAGCCGATACTGCATCGCATGTCCCTGATAAATTCAGGAAAGTTGACATCTGAAGGGCATCGTTCATGGCAAATCCCACAGGTCAAACAGGCGTCGATATCGTTTTCAATCTTTTGCGACATGACCTCACCATGGATGATGCCGCTGACAATGTCACGGGGCGAATAGGGTTTCCCGCAGAGTGCCAGGGGACATGAAGATGTGCATTTTCCGCAGTCCTGACAACTGAAGGCGTCGTGTTTGGCCACAATTGCCCCGACACTTTCATTAAAAAGACTTTCTTCTCGGGTGATGGACGGTGTGATCTGGCTTTTTCCCATTGCCCGGATATTTTCGCAGAAATCAGCCAGAAATTCTTTTAACGGGAGTGGTTCATGAGGAAGAAAGGTTGCAAGACGCATCCGGTCCTTGCCCAGACCCAGGAGTTCGATAATATTTCTGGTATCTTCGGTGTTGTTGATGGCTGCCTGGGTTCCCGAACCGTACCTGCAGGTACCGGAGCCGCATCCCACCAACGCAACACCATCGGCCCCCATTTCAAAAGCTTTGAAAAGAAGGGCCTTGGTAATTCTTCCGGTACAGGGAATCCGTACCATTTTAATCTCGGCCGGTATCTGATAGTCACCCTCCTGAAGCTGCTGGTAGGCAGCATGGGGTGACCAGTTGCACAGGAACAAAATGACATTAAAATTTTCCATTATGTGAGTCTCATGCTTGAAGTAATATATTTTCCAGTGTCTGTTCGAAGAACTTTTGGCTTCGATAAGGGCTGTCGGCGGCATTTGACGGGCATACTGAGATACAATTTCCACAACCTTTACAAAAAGCCTCATCAACTGATGCGTACCATCCGCCAAAGTCATTTTCATGAAGCGTTATGGCCTGATAAGGGCATGCGGCAAGACATCGCCCGCAATTCCGGCAAATCTCCTTGTCGATTACCACGGTGTAGCCCTTGCTCTTTCTCGGTCCCCGGGGCATCACGGCAGCGGCCAGAACAGCGGCGGCTTCGCCTTTTTGCCTTTCGGAAATGCGAATTCCGGGAGGAGAACACAGAAACAATCCTGCAATGCTGGTCATGCCGGGATAGAAAAACGGAATCCCGGCCATGCCTTTTTCCTGCATGGAACAAATGATGTTGCGGCTTTTCATTCCGTTTTGATGGATATAAGTGATATTTTTTCTTGATTTTTCACCAAGGATAACGGCACCCGCATGGATGCTTTGGACAAAATCACCGGATTGAATGTCTATCCTGAAATCACCCAGAGTTCCACTGATCTGATTAACAACGGTATTTTCAAAACAGTGAATGTTGGGGAATTTTTCTGCAATTTCCGGAGGCTTGTCGCCGTTGGCGAACATAAAAATGTCCATGCCTGCCCTGGCCAGAATCGACGCACTGTGCACGGAGGCTTCGGAATCGCCTATAACTGCTGCTGCAAAATTATAGTTTCTAGCCGGTGAAGAAAACGGTTCCAGGTTTCGGGCAGCCTTGACCGAGCGTTCCAAGAGGCCCTCAAACTTGCTCATTGCCTGTGCAGGGTCTTTTTTCAACAATGCCAACGCTTCTCCGCGGATATTGCGGGTCACCACCATGGATGCTGTAATGCCTGTTGCGTTGAAAAGGCCGTACTTTAGTCGGCTTCTCTGGTCTGTGCAAGCACTGCAGTAAAAATTTAACGAGCAGCAGGCGCAGGACCCGATAACAAGGCGGGTAAGACCTTTATCCCGAACCGTTTTAACGATGGAAGAAATGCCCATGGGAATACATGCGGCATCCATGACCTCAGTATGTGCCACATGTTCAAGATGGTTTAGTTTTTCCACACAAAGATCCATGTCAGGAAGCCAGCCTAAGGATTCGGCACATTTGCAGACAAAAACGCCGACTCTGACTTCTCTGGTGATAGATAAATCCGGCTGATAAAAAGACAGTCCTCGACCCTTCTGAACGAGAGATGCTCCCCCGAGCATCACCATGGCCTGGGCCGCAGCCGAATACCCGCGCATCATCATGGCGTATACATCGGTTTTGGATGATTTTGGTCCATATGCCCGAATAACATCTTCACCCCCGATTTGGGGAGCCATCTCCGGATCTGCCAAAATAATGATTCCGGCATTCTCGACCTGGTGAGTTTCGGTCTCATCATGGTTGATGGCGCCGATTGCCCGGCACACCTCAACGCATTGCATACATTCCGAGCACACGCCACATTGAAGACAGCGGCCGGTTTCGTATATTACCTGGGATTCGGACAGACCGAGGGCGACTTCCGAAAAATTGTTTTTCCTGGCGACAGGCTGTTTTTCAGGCATGGGAACCCGGTTCTGGGTGGGAATGTCCTTGGGGATCTCGGGAAAGTCCTTGTTCTGCTTCCGTTGATGGTGTTTTTTAGATACGGTTATTTTGCAAAAATCCCTTAAAATACGTTCCGCGGTGGCTTTTCCACGTGCCATGGCATCAACCACCGTTGAGGGCCCGCTTACCGCATCACCTGCGGCAAAAATTTTTGCAAAATTGATCAGGCGGTTTTTATTGGTATTGATATATCCGGAATCATTAACCGAAATTTTTCCGTACTCTTTTGGTTGTCCGGTCTGGCCGATGGCTACAAAGGCTTTGTCGACTTCCAGAAATCGTTCTTCACTGTCTTTGATGACCATTGGCCATTCAATACCGTTTTGGTCCGGTGGTCCCGGTTTGGTAAGCTTCATGACCAGTCGGTGCAGTTTGCCGTTTTCACCTTCAAAGGCCATGACCTTTGTTTTGTTGATTAAGGCAATGCCTTCATCCGTGGCCCCTTTAATTTCTTCAGGGTCCGCCGGAATATGGTCTTTATCAAACCAGGAAACAATGGTGACATCTGCGCCGGCGCGTATCAGTGTTCGGGCCAGGTCAAAGGCAGCGTTGCCGTCACCGATTACGGCCGCCTTCTCACCTTTTTTTATGGATAGTTCTTCACGATAAAACCGGGTCAGAAAAGAAAGACAACCGTAAACTCCGTCAAGGTCTTCACCCCGGGCACCCAGCTTTCGGTCGTTCCATGCACCGGTGGTGATGATTATTGCATCAAAATTATTCTGGATCGGTTCAAGATCTTTTGAAAAATTGATCTGGTGCCCCAGGACAAATTTAACCCCGAGCTTTTGAATATAGTCCAGTTCGGCATCCAGAATGTTTCTGGGAAGGCGATGGGCACCGATACCATAGCGAAGAAGTCCGCCGGCTTGTTTTTCCTTTTCGAATATCGTCACGTTACAGCCGAACCGGGCAAGCTCGGCTGCAGCAGCGAGACCGGCGGGTCCGGAGCCGATGATGGCGAATTTCTCGGGTCGTTTTTGAACGGGTGCAGGGGTTTTGACTTTTTCCGGGTGTTGTGCGCCATAATCTGCCAGGAAACGTTTGATGGCCCGGATAGAAACCGTTTCATCCAGAAGGCCTCGCCGGCAGTCGTTTTCACAGGGATGGGTACAGACTCTTCCGCAAATACCGGGAAGAATATTATTTTCCCGGATCAAATCCAGGGCCTCGATATACTTCCCTGCTTTGGCCAGTGCGATGTAACCCTGGGCGTTGACTCCCAGAGGACAATTTTCGCCGCATAAGGGAGCCCGTCTTTTGTCAATGATTGGTCTACCGGGAATGCTGAAACGACCTTCGAACTGAATGGCATTTTGACCGTTGCCGCCGGATACGGGACACACATCCAGGCATCGGCCGCATAAGATACACTGCTGATGGTCTACAAATGTCTGGTCCTGAGTCAAAGCGACACTGAATCCCTGCTGATTATGCTTGATGGAGTTGATATGGACCGGAAGCAGGCATTTGATTTCACGGTTTCTGAATATTCTCATTATTCCCGGACGGTGGGCATAATTGAGGCTGATTCCGTTTTTGAGACGCCATTTTTCCCTGGAAAGTTTTTTATTAATGTCGGCATCCTTGTCCAAAAGGGTAACAGGAATGCCCAGCTCTCCCAATTTGTTGGTTGCCGCAATCCCCGAAGGTGTGGCTCCGATAACAATAACCTTGTGTAATCGCTCTTTGGGGCGTTTCATTGAGATGCTCCTGTATTGGCCGTAGCTTTTTTCCGGCGTGCTTTCAGTTTGGACAAGCCGTAATCATAGCCTTTTTGAAATGCGTTCATGTTCAGTTTCTCGGTGCCTTTGGGAACCGAAGAAAGAACCGCTTCTTTGGCCGCGTTTTCGGAAATCAGGCCTGTGACGGATGTGGCAAAGCCGATCATAATGATATTGGCGATCATTTTTCTTCCCAGCTCTTCGGCCATACGGGTTGAAGGAATAGCAAAAAACTCCATGTCTCCGTCAGGGGTTACCAGATCTTTGTCTGTCAGCAGAAAACCATCCGGTTTGACCTGCCCCTTGTATTTTTCATAGGCTGACTGGGACATGCACGCCAGAACATCCGCCATGTTAACGTAGGGGTACTGGATGGTATTGTCTGATATGATTACCTGAGCACAGCAGGCACCCCCTCTGGATTCCGGACCATAGGACTGAACCAGCGTGCTTTCCTTTTTATCTCCCAGGGCTGCGGCCATACCGATAATCTTTCCGGCCAGAACGATCCCCTGGCCCCCGAACCCGGTAATAATGATTTCTTTTTTATTGATTTGTTTGGACATAATGTGTCATCCGGTTTTAAGCTGTTTGTCGGCTGTTTCTTGTGGTCGATACATTTTTCGATAACTCTCATCGCAGGTGGCTTTGTCGATGTCGATAAATTTGCCGAGGATGACTCCCTTATCAAAATCAATGTCGGCTTCTGCAGGATTTGCGCCATTTTTAACGATGGTGTTTTTCTGATACTTTCTTAATGCGTCCAGGGCTTTTTCCTTGTTTCGCCGTCCGTAATTGATAGGGCAGGGGGAAAGCACCTCGATAAATGAAAAACCTTTGCGCAAAATGGATTCCTTGATGGCATCGGCAAGATCTCTGGAATGAAGCATGGTCCAACGGGCCACATAGGTCGCCCCTGCCGCATAGGCCAGCAAGGGAAGATTAAAAGGGGATTCCGGGTTTCCGGCTGAAGTGGTGGCGGATTTTGCGCCGAACGGTGTGGTAGCGGCCACTTGTCCTCCGGTCATTCCATAGGTAAAGTTATTGATGCAAACAACCGTCAGGTCCATGTTTCGCCTGGCCGCATGAATAAAATGGTTTCCACCGATGGCGCAAAGGTCGCCATCACCGCTGAAAACAATAACATTGAGATCCGGGTTGGCCATTTTGATTCCGGAGGCAAACGGAATGGCTCTTCCATGGGTGGTATGAAACGAGTCGATGTTAATATATCCTGCACCTCGACCCGAACATCCGATTCCCGACACCATGGTAAACCGGCGATAATCGATCCCGGTCTGCTTGATGGCGGTCAGGCATGAGGCAAAAACCGATCCGGTACCGCATCCTGAGCACCAGATATGAGGAATGCGATCCATGCGCACAAGGTCCTCCAGAGGATGAGGCACATCCGGTTTGGATTTGTTTTTCATCAGAAAGCCTCCTTTAGCATATTGATGACATCTTCGGGGGGAATGATCGCGCCGCCGGGATGTCCTACCCCGAAAGCAGGAACTGACCCGGCGCAGCGTTCGACTTCACGGCTGATCTGGCCCATATTGATTTCTACGGTGACAAAGCCCTTGACCCGTTTGGCCAGATTACGGATGATGTTTTCCGGAAATGGCCACACGGTAATCAAGCGAAGCAGCCCCGCTTTGATTCGCATGCTTCGGGCCATATCCACGGCGGTATAACTGGTTCTTGCGGAAACCCCGTATGAAACGATCACGTATTCGGCATCATCCAAATAATAGTCCTCGGTCATAATAATATCGTCGAGATTGTTTCTTATCTTGTTTAAGAGACGATGCATCATTTCCTTCTGGGTATCCACCGACATGACCGGATATCCCCGTTCATCATGGGTTAGTCCGGTTACATGGACGTTGTAGCCTTCGCCGATGGATGGCATGGGGCATACTCCATTGGGACCCGGACGGTAGGGTTTGAACCCGGCTTTTTTGCCTGAGGGTTTTGGGCGGGAAACCGTTTTAATGGCTTTGGCATCCGGGATGACTACTTTTTCACTCATATGGCCGACAATTTCATCGGACATGATCAGGACAGGCGTGCGATATTTTTCGCTCAGGTTAAAGGCGATGATGGTCAGGTCAAACATTTCCTGGGGTGATGAGGGCGCGATGGCAATAATTTCATAGTCGCCGTGGGAACCCCATTTTGCCTGCATCATGTCTCCCTGGGAGCCCTGGGTGGGAAGACCGGTTGACGGCCCGGCTCTCTGAACATTGACCACCACGCAGGGCGTTTCGGTGACAATGGCAAGGCCCATGGTTTCCATCATCAGGCTGAAACCCGGTCCGGAAGTGGCGGTCATGGTTTTGACGCCGGTCCACGCCGCCCCAAGGATTGACGTCATCGCAGCGATTTCGTCTTCCATCTGGATATAGGTTCCCCCCACATGGGGAAGCCTGATAGACATTTGCTCGGCCACTTCGGTGGCAGGGGTGATGGGATACCCTCCGAAAAACTTGCACCCCGCCGCGATAGCGCCTTCGGCGCAAGCTTCATCCCCGTTAATAAAATGATCACCTGTAAGGACCTGTGGTTTCATTTTTCCTCATGAGATTATGGTTTTGTTAATTAGACACCTTCACCTATTGCCTCCACGGAAAAAATGGCAAACTCGGGACAAAGCAGTTCACAATAATGGCAGTTCAGACAGTCTTCTGAGCGAACCACCGGAGGATGATACCCTTTGGCATTATACGCCTTTGAAAATTCAAGGACTTCCCGCGGACAATATTCAATGCAATACCCGCAACCTTTGCATCGTTCTTCGATAATGTGAACCTTGCCGCGAGAAACCTGAACTTCGTTCGAATCGAGAGGAACCCGCCAGTATTTCATAAACCCTTCCGAAAAAACTTTGTAAATGCCGAACACTTTCGGCACAGAATTAAAATTTATAATTGCGTAAAAAGTTGGATAACCAAGATTTTGTCATTCTGAGCGAAGCGAAGAATCCCGTATTTTTAAAGATAATATTATTCTTCAATGAGCCGGCGTCTCAGATTCAGACTTTTTACCAAAAAATCAGCTTGTATATGTGATTGCTTTAAAAATCAATAGAAAATCTTGAATTGCGGAAAAAAAATTGAGACACCCCCTATTTTTTTGCAGGAGTATCTGACTTTTTCGGGCAGGAAGGTATAAAAAAAACACTTAATTTAAATTTTGCAAAATTTCCCTGAAAAAACTTTTGAGGTCCTTGAGGTTTTTTTGGAGAATACCCACCACCTCCTCCGGATTGGCATGCCCCATGGCTGCGGAGCCGAAAAGATACGCAGATCGGATGACCGGATATCCTTCAAAAAGGGGAAGCAGATTTTTTTTTATAGTATTGGCTTAATGGTTCGGAAGTTACCCATTGCATGTCATTATGAGGGAGCGACTCGCAGTCGCTTGATTTCTGAAAAGAAATGTTTCCCTATAGGTTAATTGAAACCACAGCGACCGAATAATCTCTCTAACCAATTCTGAATCGATCATCAGATCCGGCCTGGAGCAGAAAAAAAAGACTGTGCCGATGGGAAGGAAAGATTCTTCGTCGGCCATTGAGTGTGTGCCATATTATCCTTTACGATGTTGGCCTCCTCAGAATGACAACCGTTTAATACCTGATCAGTACCTTAACTTTACGCCAGTGGGCTTTCGCCTGAATTTCAATCAAAATGCCAAAAAATATTCTCTTTTCAGCCAATATGCTGCTACGAGTCGCTCCCTCAGAATGACAAGCAAAGAAAGACTTCCGAACCGTGAAAACCTTTATTCGAAAAAATTTTTTAAGTTAGCGCACATGCTCTCTATGAGCCTTGTTGGTTATGAAAGATAATATGGTTTTTTTCAATTCAATTCTAATAATTCCATAATACCGGCTTTGTATTTGGCCCGGAACGCCGGGTCCGCCTTTTCAACGGGGTTGCTTCCAAGAAAACCGAGACATTCGGAAAGCGCATTCAGCCTCGCATTTTTGTCCGGAATTTCCTTAATTTTAAGAATTTGAGGTTCCATTTCGAAATATTTTAATTTGTGCTCCAGGGGAAGCTGCCAGAAAAGAAGATATCCTCTTTCTGGAAAATCCACCCCCAGCATCCTGTAGCAGTAATCCATGAAAATTCTTTCCAGTTTTTGGCGTATGGCCGCGACTTGTTTTTTGTTTTCATCGGCGGTTTCTATGGGAAAAGCTTTTCCGATGACTTCGTAGTACATCTTGATTTTGGGCTCTGTTCCTGAAGGACGTACCGTCACACGAATGCCCTGGGTCGATGGAAGGTCTTTAAAGGTGAATACCAGGACATTTCTCGATGTTGTGTCCGTGATCGACAGATGCGGCTGAGGATCGCCCTGCCAACGATCCGTCATTTGCCTGATGGAAAATTCACCGAACCTATCGATGGTTTCGGATCTGAAATGATCCATAATGCTTGCGATTTGCTCCACACCTTTTGCCCCTAACATCCTGATTTCGGTCAGGTGGTTGTGACAATATCCGTAACGGGAATAGATTTCATCGAGAAAATCCACCAGGGTTTTTCCGTTTTTTTTCTGCTCGGATGCCAGTTCTCCTATCCATATGGCGGCTCCCGCCGCATCCTTATCTCGGCAGTAATCGCCCACCAATATTCCATGGCTTTCTTCGGTTCCCAGGATAAAGCCGCGGATTTTACCGTCCCGCTCAAGCTTGTTTAATTCCTCGGCAATGTATTTAAAACCTACCAGAAGATCCCCGATACATTTTATGTTGCTATCTGTTGTGATTTTATCGATCAGGGAAGTGGTGACCTCTGTCTTAATAACCACGCTTTCCGGTGTGATCCGCCCCAGGCTTTTGAATTTGGATATGGCATATTCGGTCAGAAGAATAGCGATTTCATTACCGTTCAAAAAACGCCAGTCTCCCTGATGTTTAACCATGATACCGATTCTGTCCGCGTCAGGATCTGAGTTAATGATAAGCTCAGCGCCTGTTGTTTCGGCTGCCGTTATAGAGGTATCAAAAGATTGTTCAACCTCTGGGTTTGGAATGTTGAAAGTGACGTTTTCAAAAGCGCCGCTGAGATTTGAGGTTTTCGGATCAATGTCAACATGAAAACCAGCCGATTTAAGCGCAGGATATATTGAGGTCATGGCGGTGCCATGCAAAGGAGAAAATAAAATCCTGATACTTTTTTCATCAGATAAGGAAACATCGCAAATGGATTTAATAAAAGCTTTATCCACATCGGCTGAAACATAGTGCACAAGCCCTTTTTTTTCAGCTTCCTCAAAGGGCATGCGCAAAATTTCATTGACGTTTTCGGTGACTTCATCCACCAGGATCTGATCATGGGGCGGAATAAGCTGACCTCCAAGGTGGTCGTATATTTTTTTACCGTTGTCCGTAGGTAAATTGTGGCTGGCACTGAACATATCTCCTGCGGCGGCTTTTAAATACCGGATAGCGAAGGAAAGTGCCGGAGTGCTTCGAACACCGTCGAACATGTAAATTTTGACACCGTTTGCCGCATACACCTCGGCCGCGGCTTTGGCCAGATCTTTGGCGTCAAGATCCATGATCGGATTTAAAATGTAAGGATCATATACGCCTTTTTCCGTGTACTTGCGAACATCATAAGTTAAGACGACACCTTTTTTTCGAACCTCATCACCGAACTGCTTAAAAAGGTACTGGCAATGTCCCTGGGCCGAAGCCTGGATGGTCCAGGGATTGATACGATTGGGTCCGATTCCCACCGTCCCGCGTCGTCCCCCGGTCCCGAAAGGAATGACCTGGTAAAAAGAATCCAGTAAAAAGTTCCATTTTTGAGATTCAATCAGATACCGGATCTGGGGAAAATAGTCCTCAAACTGCGGATCTGTCAGCCAGGATTCCAGCCATTTGAGTGCGGAGGATACATAGTTTTCACCAATGTTTAGAGTGTTAAATCCGTTTTTGGCTTTCTTCAACAAAACGTTGATTTCGTCCATTTGATGCCTCTTGGTATAGAATTATTTGGGTTATGACGGTTTAATACTTGTTGCTTGTCAAATAATCATTGCTGATGAAGAATCCTTCGTTCCCACGGGTAATGTTTATCATTTACCTCCGATGTTGTCATTCTGAGGAGGCCGGCACTTATGTTAGTTATTCAGCACATAATCATTGGCCGATGAAGAATCTTTTGTTTCCGCAAACACGGTGTTTCCATTTGCCGCCTTACAGGTCAGATCCCATGATCGGTGCAGGCTTGAGACGAGAGATTCTTCGGTCGCCGTGGTGTCGGCAGCATTGAGGACCCAATTGACACCTGGAACCTGACACCACTCAATTCTATAACTCCTCGGTGGTAAAGGCCACTACGTCATCTATGTTCTGGGTATCGGCAAACAGCATGACCAGACGATCCACTCCCAAAGCACATCCTGCGGAAGGAGGCATCTGATCCAGGGAATTTAAAAATTTTTCCGGCATGGGATAAACGGTTTTTCCCATGGCCTTTTGAAAATCCATTTCCTGTTCGAATCTTTTTCTTTGTTCATTTTTATCGGTCAGTTCGGAAAATGCATTGCATAATTCAAGACCTGAAATGTAAAGTTCGAAACGTTCGGCAATTTCAGGGTCATCGGTTTTTCGTCGCGCCAGGGCCGCCTTTTGCACAGGATAGTCAAAAAGAAACATGGGTTTTTTTTGCCCCAGCTTTGGTTCGATGGAAAGACCCATAATTTCATCGAAACGTTTCTCAGAAAGAGCTTTTTGCGGGGAATTATTGCTGAACCGTTTGAAAGCCTCTTTTACCGAAAGCCTTTCCCATGGGGATGTTATATTGATGGTTTGTCCCTGGTAAGCAAGAGTTTCTCCTGACCCGAGGCTTTTTGCAATATGCCGGACAAGATCCTCGGTTTCATCCATAAGGGCATTGTAATCAGCGCCTTGTCGGTACCACTCCAGAAGAGTCATTTCCGGAAGATGCTTTTGTCCTCGTTCGTATTTTCGAAAGCACCTGCAAATCTGGAATATGCGTTCATACCCTGCGGAAAGGAGCCTTTTCATGCATAGTTCAGGTGAGGTTTGGAGAAACCATGATCCGGACAGTTCCGGATCAATATGTGATTCAGGAGCCTGGGTGGGAACACGATAAGGTGTTTCCACTTCAAGGTATTGGTGTGTTTCAAAAAAAGTGCGGATTGCCCTAAGGATACGCGCTCTGAGATAAAGATTTTTTTTGATGCATGATTGACGAAAGTTTTGCATGAAATTGTAATTATTCTTTCCCCTTATGATCCTCGAGATACTTGTCCTGGGGGCGGTCTTGTAAGAATTTGATATCATAACCGTGGGGTTTGACATCATACCATTCATAGCCTCGTTCTTTGCATGCATGGCAAGCATCCCGGGGAATATGCACTGCCAGAATGTGCTTGTCCCGGCTGGATGTCGAGTCAATTCGAAGAGCCCCGCTGCAGTCCGGACAAACCATCAGAGACTCTTTTTGATTCTCCGTAATATTATCTGTATCATAAAAAAGCCTTCGGGTCCGTTCGGCGATCTTGTCTTTTCCCCGAACTTTTTCTCCGATAGAGACCCTCTGATCCCATAAACCCAAAACAGTTTCAGCGGTTTTTTCAATATAACCGGTAATATCCTTGCTTTGACGAATACGGTCCGGATTGTAATCAGGTTCCCTGACCTTGCTATAATCGATTCCTGCCATGGCCAGAATGATGCCTACATTCACATAGGGAAGAGCACCTTCAATGGCATAGCCGCCTTCCAGCACCGCGATATCGGGTTTTAGCAGGCTGGTGAGTTTGGCGTATCCCTGGGCGGAAAAATTCATATTGGTGATCGGGTCTGAATAATGGTTATCTTGCCCGGCTGAGTTTACAATGATGTCGGGTTTAAATTCTTCGAGGATCGGAAGCACCACATTTTCGGTGATATATAAAAATCCTTCTTCGGATGTTTTAGGCGGCAAAGGTATATTCAAGGTTGTGCCTAAAGCAGTAGGGCCGCCGAATTCCTGCATGAATCCGGAGCCTGGATAGAGAGTGCGGCCATCCTGATGGATTGAAAGAAAAAGTGTGTCGGGATCATGCCAGTATATGTCCTGGGTCCCATCCCCATGGTGGCAGTCCGTATCGACAATTGCCACTTTATTGATGCCGTAGGCCCTGCGCAGGTATTCGATCATGATGGCTTCAATGTTGACATTGCAAAAACCCCGGGCGCCATGAACCACTCTCATAGCGTGGTGGCCCGGCGGGCGGACCAGTGCGAACCCCCGCTCGATACGTTTATCCATTACAGCCATGCCGATAGTTTTAGCACCTCCGGCGCTGATAAAATGAGACTCGGTCATGACATCCCATACACTGGGCACGCAAAAATGAACCCGTTGAACATCTTTAACGGTAACCAGGTCGGGCCGATATTCTTCAATGCCCTCGATATCCAAAATTCCTTCTTCAAAAACCTGGTCCTGGGTATAAAGCAGACGTTCTTCCCGCTCGGGATGCGTTGGACTGATGGCCCAGTCAAACGCCGGGAAAAATACGAGACCGGTTTTATGTTTTGCAGAAAGCATAGAAAAGGTTTCCTTTTATCAAGAATTGCTGATTTGATCGTAGCCGTGAATCAGACCGGGTTTGACCTGAACTTTGATCCGGATGTTTTTACCTGTGGTATAAAACCCTCTGACCATATTAAATTCCAGGTCTTCAAGCACCTCCATGTCAAGGTCCTGAGGATCGGCACCCCGCTTGATCGCTTTTTCTTTCAAAAGATCGTATGCGATCTTTATGGCGTCTTCTTTTGAAAAAAGCTGGGAGACATTCCGGAAGAAATTTTCTTCCGGGGCACTGGCTTTGCCCTGCTCGGTATCGGCAAAAAGGGTTACTTCACAGGTGGTTCTTGCCAGCGCCGCACCAATGGCATTTGCAACCGACCACCTGGGAACGACTTTGACCTCTAAATTAAAAAGTTTTTCCAGATTGGGTGCAAAATGCTGTGCAGGACCTCCCAGAACCAGAACTTTTTTGGGTTTCACTGTATAATCTTCGTAAACTTCATGGACGGTGTAGACCGGTTTACTGTTGATTTCACGCACCATTTTATGGGCATTTTTGACTATTTCATTGCAGGTCTGGTCTACTATCTTTTGGGCGGTTTGGTCCAGGGAAAGATTCAACGTTTCAGCCAATGGTTTTAAACCAAGGATTGACTTATCTTTATTCAGTTCCGGAATGATACCCAGAGCTACCAATGCATCCGTGGGGGTCAGTGACGGACCTCCGTAAGCCAGTGCCGGCCCAAGGCGTTCAGGCCCAATTTTAAGTTTACCATTTTCAATGCACACATGGCTGTCACCGCCGATACCTATGGACTGGGTTGCCAGAGAGCGTATGATGGATTTATAGCCATCCAGCTGTATTCCCAAAGCATTCAGTACAGGAACGCGATCGATTAAAACGGCCATGTCTGTTGTTGTGCCGCCGATATCCAGAACAAGGTTTTCTTCATCGCGTGAAGCAAATGCAATGGAACCCATGACGCTGGCAGCGGGACCCGACAGGATGGTCTGGCCAGGGAAGTCAACTGAAGAATCAAAGGTCATGGTGCCGCCATCGGCCTTTAGAATATGGATGGGCATGGTAAAGCCCTTTTTATTCAATGAACGTTTCACAGCTTCAAAAAAATCCTTGTGGATCGGATAAACGGCCGCATTTATGAACACTGTGGCAATGCGGCGCGGAAAATTGAGCTTTCCTGAAATCCGGTGCCCCATAAAGACTTTATCAAAACTGTTTCCAAGGATTTCGTTTATTGTGAGCTCGTGTTGGGGATTTCGGACAGAAAACTTTGAGACGATTCCCACATATCGGATATCCTTTTTTCTGAATTGATCACGGATTTGTTTTATTTCCGAAGGGTTTACCGGCTCGGTTTCCCGCCCCCGGTGGTCAATTGATCCTTTGACACAACAATAATCGATGTTTGTTCGGTAATATTCGGGATCAATACCTGGGCCTCCGGCCACAATCATTCCTACCGGGGCCAGTTTGTGCTGTACAATGGCGTTGGTTGTCAGGGTGGTACTTAATACGATACGGTTGATTTTTTTATGATCGATTCCCTCGGTAACTTTTTCCAGGCCTGTTAAAACGGTTTTAAAAAGGTTGCTATGGTCTGTAACAACCTTTGTTTCCCTTTCAATACCCTGATCGCCTATGAGCACGACATCCGTATGGGTGCCGCCCACATCAAGTCCGATAATCATATTTTTTACCCCTGCACGGTTTGGGCTGTCATTGATACGTGAAAACCGAGTTTCTTGTTAAAAACAATGCTATCTTAACTATGTTTTAAAGTCAATATTCGACCATTCCTATGTAAATATTTGAATACAAGACAAGCTTGTTGATTCAGGCAAAAAGTGCTATCTGATATAATCGGATTTGTTGAATTTAAACTACCATGAGGTCATAAGATGAAGCATTCACAACCTGTTCTGGTTACCGGAGCTACCGGTTATGTTGGCGGACGTTTAATTCCCCAACTGCTCTCAGCAAAATACAAGGTTCGGGCGATGGGTAGATCTCTGTCAAAAATTAGTTGCCGGCCCTGGGCAAGACATTCACAGGTGGAGATTATCGAAGGTGATGTGTTGGATCTTGATTCAATGAAAAAGGCGTCGCAAGGCTGCTGGGCGGCTTTTTACCTGGTACATTCCATGAATTCAAAAAAAGGCCGGTTTGCAGATGCGGATCGTTTGGGCGCCCAAAACATGGTTATTGCTTCAGCAGAAGCCCGTTTGAAAAAAATAATTTATCTGGGTGGTTTGGGGGACTTGCATGATTCGAACATTAGTGAGCATTTGAAGTCAAGGCATGAGGTGGCTGAAATACTCCAGTCCGGTCCCACGCCGGCCACCCATCTGAGGGCTGCTATGATACTCGGGACCGGAAGTGCTTCTTTTGAAATTCTTCGGTACCTGGTGGACCGACTTCCCCTGATGCTCACCCCAAAATGGGTCAGAACTCCGTGTCAGCCGATCTCCATTGCAAATGTCTTAAACTATCTTCAAGGGTGCCTGGAACATGATGAAACCGATGGTGGTACCTTTGGCATATGCGGCCCGGATATACTCAACTACAAGGACATGATCGACATGTATTCCGAAATTGCCGGTCTTCCCAAGCGAATTATCTTTACGGTACCTTTTCTGAGTCCAAAACTCAGCGCCAAATGGATTCATCTGGTAACGCCGCTTCCGGCTTCCATTGCGCAGCCCCTTGCAGAGGGTCTTTCCACGCCTGTAGTCTGCGAGAGCAATCGAATCAGAGATATCATTCCACAAAGGCTTTACTCTTGCCGGGAAACCATGGAAACGGCTTTGAAAAGAATTGAACAGGAATTGGTTGAAACCTGTTGGTCGGATGCAGGTGCAATCATTCCACCCGAATGGATTCACTGTGGAGATGCTGATTATGCCGGCGGTACCATTTTGGAGTCCGGGTTTTATGTTCGGCTCAAAGCAACACCCGAAAAGGTTTGGGAACCGGTGAGGAGAATTGGAGGAAATACCGGATGGTATTTTGGTGACAGCCTGTGGCAGACTCGCGGGGTTATTGACAGGCTGGTGGGAGGAGTTGGTCTTCGCCGGGGAAGACGGCATCCCAGGGATATCTATGTGGGTGACGCCCTGGATTTTTTCAGAGTGTTGGATGTTGATCCGCCCCATCGGCTGGTGCTTCTGGCCGAAATGAAAGTGCCCGGCGAAGCTATCGCTCAGTTTGAAATCACTCCTGCGGGACCCGGGGTGTGCGAACTGACAATTCTCACTCGATTTTTGCCTTCAGGACTGGCAGGGATTATGTATTGGTTTGCATTGCTTCCCTTTCACAATATCATTTTTCATCATATGCTCAAAAAAATTGCTGATTCTACACGAATGCCTATCATCAAAGGCCCTGAGCGTATTCCTCCCAGGCTTAAGGATGCCTGTGTATTGCCACTGAAAAAGGTATGACATGAGTCACGGTTATGACGTCATTATTGTTGGGGGAGGTCCTGCCGGGCTTTTTGCCGCATATTTTATCAAGGAACACTCGGACCTTGATGTACTGATCATCGAAAAGGGAAAGAGCCCGCTGGAGCGAAAATGCCCGCTTAAACAAAGCATGAAATGTTTGAACTGCAAGCCCTGTAACATTTTGAGCGGTATCGGTGGGGCCGGGCTTTTTTCAGATGGCAAACTCAATTTTATTCCCAGGCTTGGCAAAACTGATCTGACCCAATTTATGACCTTACCTCAGGCCCAGGCCTTAATTGGCGAAACTGAAGAAATTTTTAACCGTTTCGGAATGGACGGTCCGGTCTATCCTACGGACATGGATGCGGCCAGGGAGCTTCGTAAAAAAGCCAAACGTCATGGTATCAACTTGTTGCTCATCAAGCAGAAACATATCGGAAGCGATATGCTTCCCGGTCATATTGCAGTCATGGCCGATCATATTCGTTCTTGCGGGGTTACACTGAAAACTTCGGAGGAAGTACTTGATGTTTTTGTGGAAAACGGGGCCGTAACCGGGGTTTTAACGGATAAAGGGCAATATTGTGCAAAAAACGTTATTTTGGCCCCAGGACGGGTTGGCGCAGACTGGGTTGGAAAACTGGTCCGCAAATATGGGATAAGGGTTCATCAACGTGGCATCGAGGTCGGGATCAGAGTCGAGGTTCATAATGATGTCATGCAGGACTTGTGCAATATCATTTATGATCCGACCTTTTTCATTCAAACTCAAAAGTATGATGATTCCACCCGCACATTTTGCACCAACCAGGGGGGGTATGTATCCAGGGAAAACTATCGTGATTTTGTATGTGTCAACGGCCATGCCTACCGCGAAAAGAAAAGCAACAACACGAATTTTGCCTTTCTTTCAAAAGTGGTTTTGACTGAGCCGGTCACCGATAACCAGGCTTATGGAGAGGCCATCGGAAGCCTGGCTAGCCTTATTGGCGGCGGAAAGCCGATTCTTCAAAGATTTGGTGATTTAAAACGGGGAAGGCGCAGCACCTGGCATCGAATCAAAAAAGGCTTTATAGAGCCCACACTCACCGATGTGGTTTGTGGGGACATTGCCATGGCCCTGCCTGAAAGAATTCTGACAAACATAGTCGAAGGATTGGAAAAACTCAATATGATTGTTCAGGGGGTTTCCAATGATGAAACACTTCTTTATGCGCCTGAGATTAAATTTTTTGCCACACAGGTCGTGACTGACGAAAATCTGGAGACTATTATCAAAGGGATGTATGTTGCAGGCGATGGACCCGGTGTGGCCGGCAATATTGTTTCAGCCGCCGCTACAGGAATTATTCCGGCTAAAGCGATCATTTTAAAGCAAGACTGAAACCTGATATGGAGGACCCATGCCCGATCGTTTTGAATTAGAATCTTCTCAACTGAGAGCTGAATGTGATCCCGAAGTTTTTCCGTTTAAAAACACCCGTGAGGTCGAACCTTTTTTTGGGGGTATCGGACAGAAAAGGGCGGTTCAGGCCATAGATTTTGGTTTGCATATGGAGTGTCCAGGATATCATATCTTTGTCACGGGCATGCCCGGCACCGGTAAAACCACCATCGTTCAGGATCTGGTCAGACAACATGCGAAAAAGCTTAATGCTCCGGATGACTTTTGTATGGTCAATAATTTTTCAGATGAATATCAGCCTAAAACCATTTCAGTGGCATCAGGCACAGGCATGCGATTTAGTAAACGAGTGTCAAAGCTTATAGAGGACTTAAAAAAGGAATTGCCTGAAGCTTTAACCAGTAAAAATTTCCAGGGCAAACAAAGTAAGATCAAAAATAAATATTCTGAAATGCGCAAGGTCATTATGGATAGGCTGGAACAGGAGGCTTCGGCAAAAAACATACAAATTTCAAAGACCTCTTCCGGAATTCATCCCGAACCGTTAGTGGATGGCAAACCCCTCAAGCCGGAAGAGTTTCAGCAACTTCCGAAAAAGCAGCAAGACCAGTTCGAAAAGGACATTCACATGATCCAGGAGAAAATCGAGTCTGCATTTCAAGAGGCTAATAAAATTTATCATGCCTACCAGTCTGAAATGGAAAAACTCACCCGGAAATCCGCTTTAGATGTTTTACAGGAGCATTTTATAATGTTCAGGGATGAATACAGGGGACGTAAGGGAGTTTTATCATATATCGAGGCCCTTCAATCCGATATTTTCGAGAATATTGATAAATTTATTCCTTCCGGGAAAAAAGAAGAGGCAGCTGAAGAATTTTTAAAAGATACCGTGTCAATGTTTTAGTGAACAACACCGGCCTAAAGGGAGCACCAGTGATATTTGAACCGAGTCCTACTTTCCACAACGTGTTCGGCCTCATAGAAAAATTATTGCCCGTACCTGCAAGGAAGAAAACCTTTTACCCTTTATGGCAAACGGGGTATCGGCCATTGTAGAATTCGGAGGAAAATTCGTTTCTCACCAAAATAAATGACCCTTCGTTTAGGCCGGGTGGCGGGGATTTTAAGAGAGGCTGATTACTGGGCGCGCAAAGATGACTCCCTGGTAGTGGAAAAAAAACATGTCATTAAAGCTTTTACCGAGCATCGTTTTCGCTACAATTTGTACGAGGAGAAAATCCATGGGGCCTACATCGAGGATAAGATACTGATAGATGTTGACGGTGAAGTGACAGGCCAGGTCAATGCGCTGGCGGTTTTTCAATTGGGAGATTATTCATTTGGACGGCCATCGAGAATCACTGCGGAGACTTTCATGGGAAAAGAAGGCGTGGTCAACATCGACAGAGAGGCGAATCTTAGCGGAAATACCCATGATAAAGGCGTCATGATCCTGAGCGGATACCTGGGCCGGACTTTTGCGCAATTTTACCCTCTCAGTCTTTCAATCAGTATCACGTTCGAGCAAAACTATGGACCGGTGGATGGCGATAGCGCTTCCTGGTCAGAACTATATGCCGTCATTTCAAGCCTTTCAGGAGTTCTTGTCAATCAAGGAATAGCAGTTACAGGATCGGTTAATCAGAAAGGTCAAATTCAGGCTATCGGAGGTGTTAATCAGAAGATTGAGGGTTTTTTCGAGGTCTGTCAGGTCAAGGGGCTTACCGGAAAACAAGGGGTTATGATTCCAACAGCCAATGTTCAAAACCTGATGCTGAAAAAAGAAGTCATCAGAGCGGTTCAAGAGAAAAAATTTCATATCTATCATGTATCCACCGTTGAAGAAGGCATTGAAATCCTGACGGGAGTTCCTGCAGGCACACGGGATATGGATGGCCGTTTTTTAGTCGGTACTGTTTTCGGAAAGGTCCAGGAAAAACTGAAAAAATATTTTAAACAAGCTCTTAAGTTTCGCAAAGAATTGGAGTTGTAGGGGTTACTTGTAAGTTCAAGGGATAAATTCTTCATTTTGTATTATACGGTCAGCGTAACGGTTCCATGGGCCGCGCCGTTCAAGAGCGTAATTGCGCAATCGATTCCACCAGTCTTCCCCCAGAAGGACCCTGTGCATGGAGTAGTCCCGCTTGTCGATAAGTCCATCGAGTTCAATTTGTTCAATACCGAATTCATTATAGCGGGAGCCCAGCAAAAGGCATGCGGCAATGACATCTATTGAGTGCTGTTTGACCACGTTTTTCGAATACAGCTTGGAAAGGGCCTTCACCTTCGCATCGTAGCGCAATGATTTGGCGATGCCCACCATTTGATCCACCAATAACCTGTTAAACTCGACGGCAACGCCATAATCTTTTTTTTCGACTTTAAACGGCTTGGTGTTACCAACGATCAGCAAGTCCATATCGTTGGGCGGATGGTCGAAGCGTTTCCCGGCCAGCCAACGAGCCAGAGAACCAAACAATAAGACCGCTTTCGGATAATATTCCTTCAGATCTTCCGTGATGCTTTCCATCGCTTTTGTAAATCGCTCAATCTTACTTTCAATGCTTTCCATTGTTGCTTGTTTTTCTGTGTTCAAAATCACCTCTCGAGGAAAAATAAAATATGCCAAACAAGCTTATATATGTCAAAGAATTAAAATTTTCATTTCAAAAAAGGAGTAATTTTTGTCGAGACACCATTTGTGCGGATTTTTATAGCGCCGTTTTGGTCTGTTCTGAATATTTGAATATCTCTTTGTTGATAGCGATTGACCACTTGCTCGTTGGGAAGGTTAAAACGATTGTTCCAGCCGGAGCAAAAAATTACAGTCTCCGGCTTGACACTGTCAATAAATTTTGGGGTACTAGATGTTTTGCTTCCGTGATGGGGAGCGATCAATATATTACTTTTAAGATCGTCATCTTTGAGGGCGATCAGTTCGGTTTCAGACCTTGCCCTGATATCACCGGTAAAAAGGCATGAAAATTCGCCCATTTTCAGTTGAATTACCATAGAGTTTGCGTTGTGGTCACGCCAGGATTCCCTTTCCTTTTTTTCTAGAAAATCTTCCGGGGGGTAGAGTATCCGCACCTGGACTCCGCCAATCTCAAAGCTTCTGTGACGTTCTGTAAAAGGAGGTGTGTGAATCTCTTTTTCAAGGGCAATATCCTGCAATTGCTGGTAACCCCATGTGTCTGCCGGTTCATGGTTGGTCCTTATGGTCTTTACATTGAAATGTTGCGATATGTATAAAAGTCCGTTCAGGTGATCGCTATCAGGATGGGTCAGCATAAGTGTATCAACGGTTTTGATTTTTTTCCGCCATAAAATCGGAGCCGTTATTCTTTCCCCCACATCAAAGCTATTGTTGTCGTAAAAGCCGCCGCCGTCGATAAGCATGGTCTTTCCTCCTGGAAATTCGATGATGGCCGCGTTTCCCTGACCAACGTCCATGATGGTAATCCGAAGGTCCTGCTGAAAAAATCGAATGTATATCCAATAGCCTGCATCTGCGATTCCAATCAACAATATGATCGAGATGATGTAAACACGTGCTTTTCGTTGCAAATGGAACCTGAAAAAGGAAAGCCGGCCGGTAATCGATCCGGATTGCATTACAGTTGCCTTTGGAACCTGATTCACTTTTGTATAATCCGCATCAAGGGTATCATCCGTGGGAGGCGTTTGGAACGATATCGTTTTTATCTGATGGCCGGACAATATCTGTTGTCTGATGAGATAAACAATACTCATTCCTGAAAGGTAGTATAGAGCAATTTCCAGCATTGACGGCGTCACTGTTTTTATTGAGGAAAAAGGCAAGTTTGAAAAAAAATGGATAATGGAAATTGCAAAAGACAGAACAGCTCCTCCAGCCTGAAATCCTGTTAAAGACAATCCCTGGCTAATCGGAAAAACAAGGGCTGAAATTAAACCCACAGGAACCACGATAAAACCGACCAGAGGCACGAGTATAAAATTGGCGGCAATCCCTACCAGGGAAGCCTGGTTGAAATAATACATGATCAGAGGAAGGGACCCCAATATGGCAAAAAGAGAAGCAAAGAAAAAGGCTGAAAGCTTTTTTCTGATCAATTGGTTGGTATCAAACCTGTTTTGGTTTTTCCACAGCATGGAAAAACCAAGAATAATGGCAAAGACAGCTGTAAAAGATAATTGAAAAGATATACTGAATAAAGCCGGGGGGTGAATGATCAGGATAACCAAGGCCGCTATTGCCAGAGTATTGATAGAGTCCTGCTCCCGCTTAATAAAAAACGTCATGAGAAACACATTGATCATCAAAACCGCACGCTGTGTGGATGGCGACATTCCGGCAAGGAGGCCATAAATTGTTACCGGAATGATACAAAGCAAGGCCGATGCTTTACCCACCCATGCATGGTCCAGAAGGGTTCTGCTCATGGAAAAAAAACGTGAAAAAACCAGGAAAAAAAAGGAAGCCACAATACCCACATGAAGTCCGGAGATGGCCAGAAGATGCCCCATACCTGATTTGTTGAATGCTTCGCGAAGGGGCTTGTCGATTCCGTCCCGATCACCAACTACAAGGGCTTTCATAATGGCAGCCGATGCATGATCCATTTGGGTATCATCAATTATGTCTGCAATTTTTTTCCTGGCATTGGAAACCCAATGCGTAACATTTTGATCATTATTTGTTTCCAAAAACATGACCTTATTGGATGTCACATAAGTTGTGGCCAGGATTGTTCTGAAAGCCATATACCGTTCAAAATCAAACCCCCCGGGATTTTGAAAGTTGCGGATGCCGCGAATTTTTCCAGGAAATTTGATACGGTCACCCGGTCTGAATTCCGGTGAAATTTCACCTCTGGTGGTGACACGAATCCTGCCGGTTGCAGGAAAAGAATTTTGTCCGCTTTGAATGCTTTCCACATTAAGCACAAACCGGATATGGCCTTTTTGTGACACTATTGGATCATTGCAGACAGTTCCGATAATTGACCATCGAACAGGTTTGGCATAATGACTGATATGTTGGTCCGGAAGTGAGGGTGACATCCAGGGTTGAACAGTAAGATAGCCCAGGGATAAAAAAAATACCAACGGCATCAATACCAGGTTCTGTTTTGCGGCAATTGCCCTGAGCATATACGCAGATGAAAGCACTATCGCTACCATGGCCCATGGGTTAAAATCGTCAAACCATACGCCCGCGGCAATACCGCATATCAAAGGTACCAGAAAACCAATGATCGGCCGGAAAAAGATCCCTTGATTCATCTTTTACCTGTCATTGTGAGGGAGCGACTCGCATTGCATTGATGGTTAAAATGAAAATAATTCCAATATATTGATTGAAACCCGGCGACCGAAAAATCTATTGCTCCAAGCCCGGTACCCTAAGCTGATGCCCTTGGGGAAAGCCGGAGATTGAATCTTATGGTCAATATAGCTCACTTCTGAGGATTTTTCAAATGCTTGCAGGCAACTCCAGCATGAACCCCTGATCAGAATCTTTGACAAACTCAATAAACCGGCTATAATGTTAGAGTTGTGTTAGGAAAGAACTTAAAACCATTGTTACTCAGAAGGTTTATGAAGTTTAATTTTCACTCTATCTTTTTGTTTGACAGACGGGACCATGTCCTGCTCAAACTTGTCAATAGTGTTTTGACCGCTGAAAAACCTCTGGAAAGCAGCGAACGGCGTTTTTTTCCGTATTTGCATCCCCGTGGCATCAAAGAGATGGCTGAATCCAGAGGAATCCGTATTGCCCATGCGGCCATTCATGTTTTGAAATCCCTGGAAGTAGGTAAATTTGAGGACCGTCTGAGTGCTTTGAAGTGCCTTCGGGATGAAGTTTTAAACACCACAACCGGCCCGCTTCCAAAAAACACCGCCAGAGTGCTTTTGCAGATTATGAAAGAGATGATCAGAGCACATGGCAATAACGTGCGTCAGCTGGAATTGGCTCATGATTTTCGGATCACTGCTACGGGAAAACCCCGTATCGTTCGTAGGCAGCTTCAGCAATACCACCTTCTTGAAATGCCGGAGCAATGGAACCAGGTTTCATTTGATGACCATGTTCATGATATTAACACGAAAGGGCGAAAATCTTCCACTCATCTGATCATGGATGCCTGGATCAAAGGCATTCGAAGGCTCAGGGTCATTTATTACAACTATATTGAACCCAGATCCGCAGCTGAACTTCATGAGGCTGCGGAAATTATGGGGATTGAAATAAGAGTAGGTATCGAATATTCAGCCACGTTCAGAGGAAGGTTTGTAAAGCTTATCTGGGCTCCCAGGGGATTTCATGATTCGCAGGCGTTTTTGTGCTTTTTAGCCGAAGAGCAAGTTCAGAAACTTATGTCCGAAGGCAAGCAGGTCTCCCGATATCAGCAGAAATATGTTTTAGATGTTCTTGTAAAATTCAACGAGGTTCATCGGCTCGATATGAATCGGGAATATGGAATTAATTTGGAGCCGCTTAGTGAAAGAGAGTTTTTGATCTCGGTGGGCGCAGGGCAGGCTTCCCTGGTTCATCTGGCAATTTTTATACATGGGAAAATGCTCAGATTGATGAAAGAAAAGATCCTGAATTTTCAAAAAGCTGCTGAAAAGGCGACCTTTGAAGAGCAAAATGAAATGATACTGTTAATCGAGGAAATGAACCGCCAGGACGTAGATGCGATCCTCGAAAAGTATCTTAACCCGTCCATAAATCCTGATATACCTGATCCTGAAAAAGTAAGTGAAGGATCGGATATACCACCTTTGCTTCGATTAACTCCCCGGGAGCTTTTGTCCCGGCTTGCCATGCTCAGGTCCGGTTATCGTGTTACCCTGAATTTAAGCAACCTTTGCCTTGAAGACGTCATTGAACTTCTTTACGATTGTGAAGGGATTATTACCCGGCTGGAAATTTTCAACCTTAAAGACTATGTTGCCGGGAAAACCCCCCATATTTCATCAATAAGTAGCCTTCAAACCGCTATTAACGAGGGCAATGTGGTGGCAATCAAACGCATTATCGGTCACACCATTGACCGTTTGGATTTATCGGATGATATTAATAAGGCTGAACGGATTGAGAAGCTGACGGCAATTTTGCATGATATCGATACGCTAAAAAATCTTTACGCGGGGACCTTGTTAAAATCACGCATCGGCAGTGATTCCACTGGGCATTCTCCCAAAGTTCCCGGTATGGGCATGGCTGTCATCGAGACGCTTCCCGGTAAAAGCCAAAAGGAAGTTTTAGACTCAAAAGGATCTTCCAGGACCATTATTCCCATATATCTTCCTGTGCTCCGAAGAACCACCCATATACCTCACATCAGCCACGGTTATTTGGTTAATCTGTTGTTTCTGCTCATTCGAAAAATACCCGGGCTCCGTTATATGGGATACCGGCATAGGCAAGACTGGGATGTCCGGGACAGAGATATCCGGATGACACCACAAGGAAATATTTTCACACTCGGTGGTGCACAACCGCAAAAAGGAAATGAATTATATCTGAAGTCCCCTGATACAAAACAAGAACGATCCCGCCTCACCTGGTCCAATTTGAACAGCAACATGAAAAATGTCATCAAGATTCTGCTGGGTTTTATCCCCGCGTATTTAACCTTTCGGTTAAGTTATGATTGGTGGGTTTTGATGCATCTTGGAGCATTTATCTGGTTCGGGATCACCATTTTTCGAAACATTCTCCAATCCGTGCTCGGCGGCGGCGGATTTCGCCGTTCTCCGCTGTTGAAATGGAATGATTATGTCAGTTGGGACCGAATCAGTGATTCCCTCTTTTTTACAGGATGGTCAGTTCCGGTTCTGGATCTGTTGGTTAAAACATTTTTGCTCGACAATCTTTTGGGCATTAACACCACCACTAGTCCGGTAATGTTATACAGTTTTATAGCCCTGGCCAACGGCATATATCTGTCCAGTCACAATGCCTTTCGGGGGCTTCCAAAAACAGCCGTTTACGGGAATTTTTTCCGAAGTGTCTTCTCAATTCCCATTGCCATCGGATTGAACTCGGCACTTGGTACTGTCCTTTCCATTGCGGGGGTTGCAGCAGTCGATATGCACCTGCAACTATGGGCGGTAGTTATTTCAAAAACATCCTCGGATGTCATGGCAGGGATCATCGAAGGTACTGCGGATCGCGATTTGAATATTCGGTCAAGGCTTTCCGATTATCGAAGCAAGTTGTCGCAGTTGTTCGATACCTATGCCAAGCTGGAAGTCCTTCTTCCTCAGGTACGTGTCCTGGAGGCTCTTCGATCCGTGGAAGATACTAAATATTCATCTTTTTCGGATGCAAGAGATTTGAAAAAGCTGATCATTCTTCATTGTCTCGATCTTGTTTATTTCTGGATGTACCAGCCCAGGGCCGGATTCGCCTTTAAAGCAATCCTTTTGAGTTTATCCGATGAAGAGCACCGGATTCTTCTCCAAGTCCAGAACCTTTTAAAAAATCAGCGGGAAATCGGACAGATGTTTTTGGATGGGCTCATTGGGAGTAATTTTTCCCGTGGCCTCTCTTTTTATCTGGATCGTTCCGGAGAGTATTTGAAAACCGTTGAAAAAATGGTTTCAACAATTCCTCCATCCGAAGAGATACTATCCGGTTATTGTATGCTAGATCAGGATCGAATAAATTGATTGCTGATAACGCTACTTAACCACCCTTAACAGATTTGTGCCCTGAAGCTTTTTCCATAATGCCCATATTATCACCATAAGAGGCTCATCGTATACCAGGTTGTTTTCGGATACAAATTTTTTGCAGGCATTGATGAGCGGATCATTTCCCCATAACCTGTATTCGCTTTGAATAAAAAATCCCAGAGAGCTTTTAAGTTGAAATAGGTCCTCTTCCGGCATATTGACAATCTTGGTTTTTTCTTTAAGAGTCAGAACAGGTATAAGCTTTTCCAGAGCCTCATCAACGGTTTTTGGAAATACGATAAAAAACTTATCCATGAAAAATCTCCCAAACTATAAAAATTGTTGTACATGAATCATTAAACGGAAAACCAGGAAAAATGTCAAATCTGAATTCTGGTTAATAAATGTGGAATAAAAAATTGTAAAATTCAAAAAAGTCTTTAACATATTGGATGGATTGATATCCAATCTGAAGTTACGGAAATAAACAGTCAACGAGGTTTATTTAATGAATTTTATCGGCATAATCATATTATTGGCTATACTTGGTGAATTCGTTCTCAATGTTGTTGCTGATGTGCTGAATCTTTCAAAGCTCCAAAAGCAAATACCAGAGACTTTTAAAGATGTTTATGATGACCAGCAATACCGAAAATCTCAGGATTATCTTCGTGTCAATACGCAATTCGGGTGGGTTTCTTCGACAGCCGGCTTGACGCTGCTTCTTGTGTTCTGGTTTGCGGGTGGTTTTTCCATCCTGGACAACTGGGTTCGATCTTTTAATAAGGGGCCGGTTATTACAGGTTTGATGTTCATGGCTATTCTTGGGGCTTTGAAATCGGCCATATCCATTCCTTTCAGTATTTATGATACGTTTGTTATCGAACAGCGTTTCGGGTTTAATAAAACCACCCTAAAGACGTTTGTGATGGATCATATCAAGGGGTTGCTGATTGCCATACTGCTGGGTGTTCCTCTTCTTTGTGCGATACTCTGGTTTTTTGAATATGCCGGAAATATTGCCTGGCTCTATTGCTGGATCGCGGTCACGATTTATTCCTTATTCATTCATTATGTAGCGCCCCACTGGATTATGCCGCTGTTCAATAAATTTGAAACCCTGGGGAACGGCCGTCTCAAAGAGGCTATATTGGATTATGCCCGGTCGATAAAATTTCCCCTGGAAAATGTTTATGTTATGGACGGTTCCAGGCGAAGTAGCAAGAGCAACGCATTTTTTACGGGGTTTGGCAAAAACAGGCGTATTGTCCTTTTTGATACGCTCATCTCCCGGCACACCATTGAAGAACTGGTGTCGGTTCTGGCTCATGAGATGGGGCATTATAAAAAAAAGCATATTTTAAAAGGTATGATTTCAGGAATATTTCAGGCAGGGATCATGTTTTATCTTCTGTCCATATTTATTTCATATGAGGGACTTTTTCATGCCTTTTATATCGAAAATGTGTCCATTTATGCGGGTTTGGTTTTTTTCGGTATGCTCTATGTCCCCATGGCCTTTTTTTCAGGTTTGATTACACTGGCGATTTCCCGAAAAAATGAATACGAAGCCGACAGTTTTGCCATAACATCCACCTCCTTTAAAAAACCCATGATTGCGGCATTGAAAAAACTATCGGTCAACAATTTGTCAAACCTGGTTCCGCACCCGTTTTATGTTTTTTTAAATTATTCGCACCCTCCTGTTTTGGAGCGGATCAAGGCTATTGAATCGATGAAGAGTGATTGATAAAGGTTAAATAAAAATGTCCAAAGAAAGGAATAACATGTCGTTTCAGGAATGGAACCCGGGTAAGTTGCTGGAGATCTCAGGAAGCTATTGGAAAACCTGCGCGCTTCATGCGGGTGTAAAGCTGGATTTGTTCAGCATTATTGGAGACAAGGAGTTGACAGTTGAACAGGTTGCCGGGTATTTGGCCGCCAATGTTGACGGCGTCGGACGTGTTTTAAATGCGCTTACCGCCATGGAGTTGTTGATTAAAACCGGAGACAAGTTTAAAAATTCCGATGGTGCCGGAGCTTTTCTTGTCAAAAAGGCTCCAGGATACATTGGCTATATGATCATGCACCATCATCACCTGATGGAGTCCTGGAACCGTCTTGACGAATCTGTGATCAGCGGAAAACCGGTTCGACCCAGGATGGCGTTCAGCAGCGAGGAATGGCGTGAAAATTTTCTCATGGGCATGTATAACAATGCAATGGCTGCGGCACCGAAATTGGTTCCTGAGATCGATCTGAATAGAAGGAGGCATTTGTTGGATCTGGGCGGAGGGCCTGGTACATATGCCATTCACTTTTGCCGGTATAACCAAAATCTCAGAGCAACGGTTTATGACCTTCCAACAACGAAACCTTTTGCGGAAAAAACCATTGCCGGTTTTGGATTATCCCACCGAATTGATTTTCAGGAAGGTGACTACACGAAAATGGGCATCAAGGGTAAATATGATGTTGCCTGGTTGTCGCATATCCTTCACGGAGAGAACCCGGAAACGTGTCGTGATATCATTGAAAAAGCGGTGGCGGCATTAGAGCCCGGTGGAATGATCATTGTACATGAGTTTGTTTTGAATAATTCTATGGATGGCCCTTTGTTTCCGGCGCTTTTTTCCCTGAACATGCTTTTGGTTACCGATGATGGAAGGTCATATTCGGAATCCCAGATTGGTGAGATGCTTTCAGAGGCAAGAGTAAAAAATATCAGGCGCATTCCGGTAAATACGCCCAATGATTCGGGAATAATCACAGGTGTCGTTGGTTAATTCTTTTCATGGATAAAATCTGTGTTACAATAGCCAGATCCTCGGGACGGTCTACGCTGATACTTTCATATTCGGTAACTACCACATGGATCGTGATGCCGTTTTCTAAAAGGCGAAGCTGTTCAAGTTTTTCAATTTTCTCAAGGTGACCAGGACCCAACTCAACAAATTTTTTCAGAATATCCATTCGGAAAGCATATAATCCGATATGGCCGAAATATTCCGCTTGTTTGTTTTTTTCCCGGTAACAAGGAATCAATGACCGTGAAAAATAGAGGGCTTTTCCATCCCGAGCCAAAACAACCTTTACGCGGTCCTGGTTAACGGCTTCCTCCACATTGATTTTTCTGGCAAGTGTGGATACCATTGCCTCCGGGGATATGAAAGGGGCTATCAGTTGGCTGAGCATTGACGGTTCCAATGCGGGTTCGTCGCCTTGAATATTTATGACTACGGCACTATCAGGAATTCCGATGCCCAGGGCTGCTTCCAGAACCCTGTCAGTGCCACTGATATGATTGTTACGGGTCATAACTACGGGGACATTAAGGTCCATGGCAGCCTTGAAGATTCTTTCATCATCGGTGGCTAATACGGTTGCGGCCAGTTCGGGACATCGGCGAGCCTGTGAATAAACATGCCAGAACATGGGCTTTCCCAGAATTTGTGCCAACGGTTTTCCTTCAAAACGTCTGGAAGCGTATCTGGCAGGAATAATGCCGTAACAAATCGGAAAGTTCAATGCAGCAGACTCCTTATTTATTTAAATTGTTTTTCCCGGTTAAACTTTCAGAATCCCATCTTTATGAAACTCAGGAAATATTATGGAGGATAACCTCACAAGCTTTGCGCGTTCCTCCCTGTCGTTGCTTAATATATGAGAAGGCGGCATTGCGTACATTCTCCCTGGAAAAAGTTGCTTGCAGGGCTTGTATAAGCCTTTCCGCTGCTTTTTCCCAATCATCGACCATATGAAGAAGTTTCAGGTCAACGATTTGCCGGCCAACCCAGTAAAAATTGAACCATGATGGCCCGATAACGGGAATGATTCCACACATGAGCGGTTCCAGAAAATTCTGGCCGCCTGCTGGAGCAAGGCTTCCACCAACAAAGGCTGCCTTTGCCAGTTGATATGAAGCGGCCAATTCTCCGAACGTATCCCACACAAGCACCGTGCCGGGTTTTACAGGTGCATTGGTTTTGGACCGGTACTGCCATGGGATGGAGATTTTACTCAGGGACTTTTGCCAATACAATAGCCGATGCATATGCCGTGGAAACAAACCAATGACTGTTTTTGGCTGATCTGCCAAAATCTTTTGAATCATTTTCAGAATCAGAGATTCTTCCTCTTTGCGAACCGATGCCAATACCAGAAACGGAATATTCGAAGGAAGAATCCTTTTTAAGGATTCAATGATTTCCGGGTGGGTACCTGTTGAGGTTATTTTGTCAAACTTGATATTTGACATGACCGAGACCCTGTTTTTACCGAAAAGTACGCCGAAGCGAAAGGCATCCTCATGTGAAACAGCATAGGTATGGTCAGGAGCCAGGTTTCTCCAGAAAGAGGGCCAGATTTGATAATGCCTCAGACTTTTTTCAGCCATTCGGCCGTTGATGACCAGTACTTTAATTCCGGCCGTTTTCAATGCGGATAGCAGCCCCGGCCATAAATCAGACTCAAGAAGCACCATGATATCGGGGGACACCTCCTTTACGGCTTGCCTCATAATACCTGGCGAGTCAAAAGGAAAATAGGCTGATGATATGCTGATGGTTTTTTTTTTGGAAGCCATATCCGTGATCGTGGTGCTGATAATATCCATCCCCTGGCGGGTATTTGAGGTCACCAGGACATGAATGGGTTTGTGGGGTTTTAAACTTTTTAAAATGGATTGGGCAAGATAAGACTCTCCGGCAGAGGCTGCCTGAATCCAGATATCTGCTTTGGGAAGTTTCCGTTCCAATTTTCGTTGGAATAGTCCCTCTGCCAGCCTTTTGTTTCGGGAAAGAATAGGTATTGCTAATTTCCATGCGGCTTTGTAAAAACATAATGCCGCGGTTTGCATCCTGCCCGGCATATTTTAAACGGCCCCTTCTTCCAAAACAATTTTTCGCTTTTCCGGGTCCTTATGCATTCGGTAAAAAGTAGCGATATGGCCGACCATTGATACTTTTGAACACCCGTGAATTTTTTCTATCTCTTTAGTCAGAGCGTCTTTTTGTTCCTTTTCCTTAAAATCAATAAATCTCACTTTGATAAGTTCATGAGTATCCAAAGCTTCGTCCATAGCCTTTGCCAGTGTCGGGGTCAACCCTTTTTGTCCAATAAAAACAACAGGTTTAAGACCGTGGGCCAGTGCTTTGAGATATTTTTTCTGAGATCCTTTCAGCATTAAAATTTTCCTTATCCATCAGATTGACATTCATAGTCTTTGCCACGGTAATTACCTCGCTCATGGTTTTTTCCATGAGCACCCCGGCATCTTTCGAACTCTGAAATACTCCAAAAAAAGCTTTCAACACTGCCGATGTTGATTCACTCCCATATTGATCATCAATTGTGAGGAACATGTCAATATATTAGATTGAAACTATAGCCCTTTGGTAAATCATTTTTCAAGAGGGTTTTACGATTTGGAATAGAAAATTATTCCCTGATGTCACCTTACGCGTCGAAGGCGCAGGACATATCAGCCCATGGCAACGCATTAGGGCAACAGGCACCCAAATGAGGGGAGCCCTGAAGGGCGTGACATAATAAGTCTTTTGGAGCCGGAATATGAATTCCGAACCTTGTATCCCGTTTCAGAAAGACTTTCAGGTTGACGCTTATGGGCTAAGGCTGTAATTCAATAAGAGTTAATCGGACTTTTGAGAGGTTAAAAGATGATTCAGCAATGGATGCAAGGAATGTTATGCCGGAAAAAATAATATCAGAAAAAACCTTTCCTTTTCAAATTCGAAATAATTTGAAACCCGGTGATATGGGTACTCTCGTTTACCTCCACGGTGTGATTTATGAAAAAGAATACGGGTTCGATTACACTTTCGAACCCTACGTGGCAGAACCCCTTTCTAAATTTGTTCTTTTTCAATCCGACAAAGAAAGAATATGGATTGCCCAGGATAATGAAAAGATTGTCGGATCCGTGGCAATTGTAAAATTCTCAGAAGATCAGGCTCAACTGCGCTGGCTGCTGGTTGTTCCGGCAGCCCGTGGATATGGCCTGGGCAAAACCCTTGTTGAAAAAGCGATCCAATTCAGTAAATATATGGGGTACCGGTCGATTTTTTTGTGGACACTCAATATATTGCCCGCAGCCGCAAAACTATATCAATCATCGGGATTTAAAAAGACCCGTGAAAACCCCTGCCGGCTCTGGGGAGTACGCTTGACCGAGCATCGGTATGAGCTTACATTACAGGAATGATTGAATCATGAAAATAAAGGCCATGGAAATTTTCCCGGTTAAAATGCGGCTGAGAGAACCCTATACGATCGCCTATGAAACCATTGAATCCGTCACCAACATTTTCTGTCGCATGGAAACTGATAAAGGCATTAACGGTTTCGGGTGCTGCTGCCCGGATAAGCCTGTTAGCGGAGAATTGCCGGAAACCGTTGTTGAGGCCTGGGAACATGTGATGGTTCCGACTTTAAAAGGTGCCGATCCGATTCGAATCGCTTTTTTGATGGAAAAGCTTAAAAAGAGTCTGCCGGACCGCCCATCTGCCCTGGCCCTTGTGGATATGGCTTTGTACGATATTTTAGGCAAAACCGCGGGACTGCCTCTGTTTAAACTCATGGGTGGCTTTCGCACCCGGATAAAAACCAGTATCACCATCGGCATTATGCCTGTGCAAAAAGCCGTGGCATATGCTTTGGACTATGTCGGGCAGGGATTCAAGGCAATAAAGATAAAGGGGGGTAAAGATACCGACCAGGATATTGAAAGGGTTTTAAAGATCAGGGAGGCCGCGGGAAAATCCATCGAACTCAGATTTGATGCCAATCAGGGATATTCCGAGGAGCAGGCCATTCGGTTTGTGGAAGCCACCCGTTCGGCCGGGCTTGAGCTTTTGGAACAGCCGACACCCAGAAAAAATACAGAAATGATGCGCCTGCTTACCAGGCAAATACATATCCCGGTTATGGCCGATGAGAGCCTTATGAACCTTAACGATGTATTCAAGTTGGCTAAAAGCAACATTGCAGACATGGTTAATATAAAACTGATGAAAGTCGGGGGGATTTTCGAGGCTCTGAAAATCAATTCCGTAGCCAGGGCTGCCGGCCTCGAAGTCATGATAGGTTGTATGGATGAAGCTGCGTTGGGTATTGCCGCAGGGCTGCATTTTGCCCTGGCCCGACCCAATGTCGCCTACGCCGACCTGGATGGTCACCTGGACTTGATCGGAGATCCTTCCTCAGGGGCTGTTATTTTAAAAAACGGGGTTCTATATCCCACCAACAAACCCGGCTTGGGGTTTGACCCCCGGATTTTTTAGGAGATACAAATGGAAGTAACCTTTATACCGGAAAAAGCAAGGCTTTTGGAACGGTTGAAAGCAGGTCATTTTAATGTGCCGGATTTTATATATATTCCTGCTTCTGATTTTAAGAATAAAAATTTCGAAACATTGGAAACTTTTCTTAAAAAACACAGAGAAAATTTTAAAGTCATTGCCAGAAGTGCACATCCCCATGAGGAATTTTTCAAGGGCGGAACATTCGAATCCCTGGAAACTTATGCCGATATCGGAGGAATCGAGTATGCCAGAAAGCGGATGATCAAATTTCCCCATACAGTCAAGCGACTTTCAATCCTGAGACAACAAAAGTTCAATAAAGCGCCCGAAATCGACCCTGAAGAAATGGGAGTCATTGTGATGCCTTTTATTGAAGGCACAAGCGTTATGGCCAAGATGATCGAAAATCAATGGGAGTTCGGCTATAGTCCGGGAAACCAGAAGGTTCAGAAAGCACCGTACATCACCAGAACCCCTCACGATCGCAATTTGATTCAACATTCCGGGGATGTTCAGAAACATCTCGGATTCAGATGTGAAATTGAATATATAATCTCGGAAAATAACGAAATCCATGTGGTGCAGGCCAAGGATATTTCCAAAATCGATATACTTGAACTGATGGAAAGCAAACGCTCCATTTTCCTCGATGGTATCCGCAGAATCCGAAAACGCCGAAATTATCGGGAACGTTCCATTTATCTCATGAACAAAAAAAATCTATACCTGGAGGTGATCAATAAGTGTGAAGATATGATTCATGGTTGCGAAGGAAAGTCGCCTGACATTGAAGACATACTTGAAATAATAACTGAATATGAAATCAGGCTTGAAGATTTCGCCCTGAAACATCAACGATTTGCCGTAATTGAAATTACTGTAAAAGACCCCCATGAACTTTATCAGATAGCCAATCATTATCTGGATGAAATACCCGAATTACAAAAACAATTGTCCAGAGCGCTTCATGACAATCTGTATAAAATAGACTACTTTTTAGGGGAAGCCGATACCTTTCTTGCAAAAGAAAAATTGACCATCAATTTGTGCACCCATGACGCTTATGGCATTGATACAGTGCGCAACCCATTGTGGTCGGTATACTGGCATGGTGACAAGCACGATAGAATTATAGATGATTTCAGGCGGTTGGGATTTAAAACCGATGACGCCGTGGGTATTGAAATCGAAGCTGAAGAAAAACCTATCATTTATCGGCTGTAATAAGACTTGTGCTCAATTGTAGGTGCGAATTAATTCGCACAATGTGAACCCCGTTGTCTATTATACATTCTATGCCCGTTCCCCCAGGAAAAAAGTTGCTGGGGCCTCTAAGTAATTTTCTGTAAATCCGTGCCGGATTTTAAGTGCGAATGAATTCGCACCTACAGAAAAATCGGATTTTCACACGAACAGGTTACACTCTAATGATTTAACGAGGTTGGTCCAACTAAAATCTTGACACACCATCGCTTAATTGCCATATTCTTCCATCTGGTTGACGAGTCCTGCCTTTGATTGTTGCTATCGATAAAATATCCATTGTGATGAAATAAATTTTTTGTTAAGATTAAAAAATAATGCCGTTCACTTTTTGAGGATAGTTTACTCGATTGATCAATGTTAAGCGAAAGGAGGATTGTTAAGAAGTCCATGCTTTTAACCGAAAATTAACTTGAGAGGTTTTGTGATTAAAGCAGGAACCAATTCCATCGAAGTTAATTTAAAAAACCATTTAAGGAGAGTATTATGAACAGACGTTACAGCATTATTTTAATAGCAATTTTGGCGATATCACTGATTGCCGGCGGAAGTGTCCTTGCGGCTAAAAAACGTCTGGCTTTTGGCGGTGGGCCGACCGGCGGAACCTTTCAATATTTTGCCAACGGCATTGCCATTATGTTGTCAAAAAATATCCCGGATCTGGAAGTGTCCAGCGAAGGAACCGGTGGTTCGGCTGAAAATCTCAAACGGTTGAATTCGGGCGATGTCGATTTTGGAATTGTTTACTCGGTGGACATGTGGCTGGGTGAAAAAGGTCAGTTGCCCCAGGACCCGACAGTTTACAACAAAGTACGTCCGATGGCTTACCTTTATGGTGCCCCGGCTCAGTTGGTAGTGCAGGCAGGTAGCGGTATTACCGATATCACACAGCTGGAAGGTAAAAAGGTTGCTGTGGGCAATGCCGGCTCAGGAGCAGCCCTTTCCGCACAGCGGCTGTTCGAATCCCTGGATCTGTGGGACAAGATTCAACCTCAGTTTCTGGGCTATTCAGCTGCCGCGTCAGCCCTGAGCGACAATAAGATCGACGGGTTCTGGGTGCTGGTGGGATACCCCAACGCCTCAATCATTGAAGCCAGCACGACCAATGACATCCGGTTGATCGATCTGGATAAAGCGGCAAAAGAATCCGGATTTTTTGAGAAATATCCGGCTTACTCATCCACAAAAATCCCGGCCGGAACCTACAAAGGCCAGGATCAGGACATTAACACATTCCAGGATTCCGCCCTGTGGTGCACTCGTGACGGGGTAGACGATGAAATGGTGTACCAGGCTCTCAAAGTTGTCTTTTCTCCCGAGGGGTTGGAGCAGATGGTGAAGGCCCACAAGGCGGCCGAGGAAATGTCTATTGAAAACGGTCTTCAGGGAATTCCGCTTCCTTTGGCAAAAGGGGCCGATAAATTCTGGACAGAGCAGGGAGTGGAAATTCCCGAGGCGATTAAAGCCAACTAATCATCAATAATTTTAGCCATAGCTTAGAATAGGGGAGGAGATGCTTTTGATCTTCTCCCTTTTCTGTGAACACGAAATGCCGGCCGAGGTGCGCTATGTCAATCGAGGAATTTCAGAAAGCCGCGAGCGGGGACATTGAAATACGTGATGAAAAAGTCAAAAAGGTACTGGAAAAGGAAGAAAAAGGCGCCAGAAAACTAAAGGGGTTCTGGCTTTGGGTAGGCAACATTCTGATGGCCTCCATGGTGTTGATCTACTTTTATTCTTCAGGTATTAGCCCTGTCTCGGCGCAGCTTCATCGCGGAATTTATGTTCTGCTGACATATGCGTTAATTTTCATTATGTACCCTGCCGGATCCTTGTGGTTTCGGCCTGTCATTTGTTTAGTCATGGGGTTGGGGCTGGCAATAGTCGGTTCCACGTTTGTGCTGTATGAAGGTATCAACGGGTTTGATGTTAAAGTAGTCATCATTAAGGAACTGTTTAACGATGAGGGTCTGGGAGCGGCTATGGCCGCCATGGGTTCTTTGTGGCTTGTATTTGCAAGCGGTGTGGCCATGGGAGCAGTCCTGTATGTGGCGGGTTTATGGAGTGATCGTCGGTTTCCCGATGCGCCGAGCCTGACGGATATTTTATACTTTTTGAGTGCCTCGGCTGTGGTGCTTTACTGGATTACGGAGTTTGAGGCGCTCAATTACCGCATGGGAAGTGAAACTGTTCTTGATTTCTATATGAGTTTTGCAGGAATCGTCATTTCCCTTGAGGTGGCACGACGCGTACTGGGATGGTCATTTACCCTGATCGGAATCGGTTTTATCCTGTTTTGCCTTTATGGTCCTTATCTTCCCGAGACATTTGCCCATCGCGGGTTTCGTTTTGAACGGATCATGAATGCCTTGTATTTGACCCAGGATGGTGTATTCGGGGTTATGGCGGATGTTTTGGCAACCTATGTGATCCTGTTTATCTTTTTTGGTGCATTTCTTCAAAAGTCCGGGGCAGGAAGGTTTTTTATCGATATGCCCTTGTCTCTTGCCGGGAGCACGGCCGGAGGTCCAGCCAAAGTGGCGGTCATGGCATCAGCTTTGTTTGGATCGATCTCCGGCAGCGCAATTGCCAATACGGTGGCAACAGGCGCATTTACAATTCCCATGATGAAACGCGCGGGGTTTCGTCCCCATGTGGCCGGTGCCATAGAACCGGCTGCATCTATCGGCGGTATGTTCATGCCGCCGGTCATGGGCGCCGGAGGGTTTTTGATGGCCGAACTTACCGGTATTCCCTATGTCAACATCATGCTGATGAGTATTTTCCCGGCTTTTCTTTACTTTCTGGGTGTTCTGACCATGGTCCACTTTGAGGCCAAGAAATTTGGTATTAAGGGACTTACGGATCTGCCCAGGCCGATCGAGATCTTAAAAGAGCAATGGTACAGGGTTTTGCCCCTGGTGGTCATCATTGTTCTCATGTTGATTGGATATTCACCTGGATACTCGGCTTTCTGGGCTACTTTATCATGCATTCTGGTGAGCTGGATGAAAAAAGAGACCCGCATGGGGCCGAAGGAGGTCTTGGATGCGATTCTGACCGGCGCTCGCAATACCCTGGTTATCGGGGCTACCGTGGGAGTTATAGGGATTATTGTCGGTTCCATCGCCCTGACCGGTATCGGTCTGAAGTTTTCCGACATTATCATCACTCTGGCAGGTGGCAATCTGGTCATTGCCCTGATATTGATTGGTCTGGCATCCCTTGTGTTGGGTATGGGAGTGCCGGTAACGGCGGCGTACCTGATTGTGGCCGTGCTGGCGGTGCCGGCATTGGGTGAACTGGGAGTGATGATTATTGCTGCTCACCAGATTGTTTACTGGTTCAGCCAGGATTCCAACATCACACCACCGGTCTGTGTCGCGGCCTATGCAGGCGCGGCTATTGCCGGATCCGATCCTTGGAAAACGGGATGGACCAGTTTCAAGTTTGCAAAGATGCTCTATGTGATGCCGTTTTTGTTTGCTTTTACACCGGAAATTCTGATCAAAAACTGGGATATGGTTCCAGCTCAGACTTTTCCTCTTATGGATGTTGCTTTTTCCTTTTTCTCGGCTACAGCAGGAACACTTGCCTTTTCAGCGCTCACCATGGCATATCTTGTCCGCCGGACAACGATTCTGGAATGGATCTTTTTTGCCGTAGCCACATTTTTGTGTTTCACCCCCACCCTGATAACCGATGTGGTCGGCATTTCCATGGTGGCGTCATTGTGGTGGTGGCAAAAACGAAAAAACCGGCTGGAACAGGCAAAACAACCACAGCCGGCGGGTGAGAAGATTTGAGTGGTGCGCAATTTCAGAGTTTACAACCTTAAAAACAAGGAATTGTTGGTGCGGATTTATCCGCAAAAAATTCAGGCAAAACAATTCGCAAACTTCTATCCTTCAAAAAAGTGATGATCAATATTTTGTTGCGCAGCGTTTCCGGGACATTGCTCCAGTTTGGTGAAAACCCGGAAAACGGCTTTGGGGGTATGCTCGGCTTCATGATTTTTTTGCATACATGGGACCCAAAATTCGTGATCATTTTCATCTTCATTGCATTATACCGGCAAGGGGCCCTTTGCCAAAAAGGAGAAAGTATAAGTCCCCTTTAATAAAAAGGGGGATTTAGGGGGATTTCAAAACTGGTTAAACCTCGTTAAATTCCCCGGCCTCCTTTTTTTGGTATCGCTTTTTTGAGGTAATAACAACAGGCTCAGGTCAACATCGTTTTATCCAGCATCCCGCTTTCGGCCAAAAATCAGTTATCGACAGAAATGAAATATTGGCTAAAATCAGGCTCTTTTTGAAAAACTTTCACGCGGGACGTAATATAAAACCCTATACATTGAGCAGCCAGCCCATACAACGTACACAATCCATACAAAAGGAGGACATCATGAAAGCATTTGTCATGAAGAGAGTCGGAGAGGTAGGCTTCGTGGAAAAGGATCGGCCCAAGTGCGGACCTCTCGATGCAATCCTGCGTCCAACGAAGGGATTGATATGCACATCTGACGTACACACAGTCCACGGCGCGATTGGGGAACGAAAAGACCTCACGCTTGGGCACGAAATCGTAGGCGTGGTCGAGGAGGTCGGAGAATTGGTCACCATATTCAAGAAAGGTGACCGTGTTGCAGTAGGAGCGATCACGCCTGACTGGGGCTCCGACGCGGCACAGGCAGGCCATCCTTCGCAATCCGGAGGAGCATTGGGTGGCTGGAAATTCGCTAATGTCAAGGATGGAACCTTCGCGGAGTACGTTCACGTCAACGAGGCCGATGCCAATCTCGCCTTGATTCCCGAGGGCGTCCCGGACGAGTCGGCCGTGTACGTGTGCGACATGATGAGCACCGGATTCATGGCAGCCGAGAACGCCAGAATTCCCATGGGAGGAACCGTGGCGGTCTTTGCCCAGGGTCCCGTGGGCCTCATGTGCACTGTGGGAGCGCGACTGCAGGGTGCTGGTTACGTGATCGCCGTGGAGAGCATTCCAAAGCGCCAGGAACTGGCCCGGCATTACGGGGCCGATGAAGTTGTCGATTTCACTAAGGTTGATTCTGTGGAGCGGATCCTTGACCTCACGGACGGCGACGGTGTGGATGCCGCCATCGAAGCCTTCGGCGCTTCCGAGGTTTTCAAGCAGTGCATGATGGTCATCAAGCCTGGAGGCATAGTTTCAAATGCCGGCTACCATGGTGAGGGTGAGTTCATCGGGATACCGCGCGAGGCGTGGGGCGTCGGCATGGCAGAAAAGAACATTGTAACCGGTCTATGCCCTGGAGGTCGCCTGAGAATCTCCCGCTTGCTACGATTGCTCGAGAACGGACGTCTCGATCCGACGCCGATGACCACGCACACATTCCGATTCGACGAGATCGAGAAGGCATTTCGAATGATGGAGATCAAGGAAGACGGTATGATCAAGCCTTTGATCGACTTCCAGAGATAGTTGTTGTTAACTTCGGATACGAGGCCCAACCCAAGCCCATAAGGATTGAACAGACCTGCTATGAAAACGTAACAAATCAATCCGGAACCTGATGGCAGGTCGGATTCAATCCATTGTTCAGGAAGCCCGGCAAATTGGTATAAAAGTTTCTATAGGGGAATATTGCGAAACGTTTTGATATAGAATGGCGGCAACCTGGGACAAGTCATGTTACTTTCCGACATCCGAACGGATCAAAACTTACAGTTCCGGCACACCGCTGACGTATCGATTAAGTCTCAACCAAAAGGAGAAGAACGATCATGAGAATCAGTCTTACGAAAGTCTTTTCCTGCCTGCTGCTACTCACATCCATGCACTCATTTGTGTTTTCTAACGTATACGGCACAGCACGCAACCTCCGCCTGCTGTCGCAAAAGGATTAAGACATGGACCTGAAAAGCGGTTACCCCTTCTGGGCAGTAAAGAACGGCCTTATGTGCACATTTCCCCAACTCAAGGCTGATATCAGCTGTGATGTGGTGGTGGTGGGAGGCGGTATTAGCGGCGCGTTGATCGCTGACGAGCTGGGCAATAGCGGTTTTGATGTGGTGGTAGTCGAGCAGCGGGATATTGCCTGGGGCAGTTCCGCTGCGAGCACAGCGCTGTTGCAGTACGAAATCGATACGCACATGGTCGACCTGGCTGAGATGTATGGTGAATTTCATGCGGTGCTGGCCTACAAAGCCTGCGCAGACGCGATCACTGATCTGCGTGATCTTGCCAATGAACTGGGTGACGTGGATTTCGATATGCAGGAAAGCCTTTACTACGCCAGCAAGCGCGGAGAAAAGGCAGCACTGCGCGAGGAGTACGAACTGCGAGTCAAACATGATTTCGATGCGCAGTGGCTGGACTCGGGCAGTTTGAAGGAGTGCTCCGGCATCAAGGCGCCGGGCGCGATTCTGACTAAACTGGCTGCACGCGTTGACCCCTATCGCATGGCTTCCAGGCTGTTACTTCGGCTGGCAGAGCGCGGCGGCATGGTATTCGATCGCACGGTGATCGACACCATTGAACCTTACGACGAGAGCGTGACCCTGCGCACGCCGGAAGGTTTCCAGATACTCGCCCAGCACGTGGTAATGGCGGCGGGATATGCCTCGCAGAAATGGCTGAAACAGTCGGTGGCGAAGAACCGCAGCAGCTATGCGTTTATTACCGACCCTATAGCGAAGTCAGATCTGGGCCTGTTGGCGTCGACCATGGTATGGGAATCTGCCAGACCCTACCTATATATGCGTACAACAGGCGATGGCAGGCTGTTGGTCGGTGGGGATGACGACGATATAGACATACCGGCGCGCCGTGACAAGCGTGTTGAAGGCAAGGCCAAAGGCTTGCACAAGAAGGTAAAAAAACTCTTCCCTGATCTGTCGATGCGTCCGGCGTTTTCCTGGGGCGGTACCTTTGCTGAAACCGAAGACGGCCTGCCTTTCTTCGGCGAGCATCCGCAATATGGTCCGAGGGTGCAGTTCGCCATGGCGTATGGCGGTAACGGCATCAGCTACAGCATGATAGGTGCGGGTTTGTTGAGAGCCAATATTGAAGGCCGACAGCACCCACTGGCAGCATTGTTCGGATTTTCGCGCATAGGGTAATCCCAACCTTGATTGCCCCGTAAAAGGTCGGAATTCAGACGGTTTCGGAAAATGTTCGAGATCAGGCATGTATGCAAATCCAGAAAAGTGAGGCTTACTTACAGTACGCCGCAGCGACGAGGGATAGTATAACGCAGATATCGGACTCTTCACGGGACCGTCAAGCATTACACAATAAGGATAATGGTATGGGAAAATTTTGAAATAATAATGGAAAGGACTAAAGAATGCTTCAAGAACTTCTGAGAAGTATGTTCGATGTGATTGGAGTGGGCAATGATGACCTGACCATATGGCAGATGGGGTTACGCGCCTTTATCGTCTACATTATTGGAATTCTACTGGTAAAGCTTGGTGAAAAGCGATTCATCGGTAAGAACACAGCATTCGATATGATACTAGGATTTATCTTAGGTTCCGTGCTAAGTCGCGCCATTACCGGGAACGCTCCATTCTTCCAAACCATCGGAGCAGGCGTGATATTGGTCGGCATCCACTCGCTTTTTGCCATTGCTTCCTACTACTCCGACTGGATTGGCTCGTTCACAAAAGGCAATGCGAAGATCCTCATAAAAGACGGCGAAATCCAGTGGGATAATATGCGCAAGAGTCACATCAGCAAGAAAGATTTGGAGATGGCGCTGTACACCAACGGCAAGGTCATCGACTTCAGCCAGGTCAAAGTAGCGCGATTTGAACGCAGCGGCGACATCAGCGTCATTCCGCGTGAAAAGCAGAAGAAAGTGTCTGTCACGGAGATCACCGTGCGGGAAGGAGTACAAACAGTGAGGCTTGAATTGAGTGAAGATACATGAAACGGCGCCTAATAAAACAAATGCACTCGGACGGCGAAAATCCTGACGCGAAGGCCACGGACGTGGAGGAGCTGAAACGCGAGCGATACGAACTGCTCCACCTTTTGGAGGACTGGCTGGAAACACCGATGCTGTTTCTCGCGTTCGTTTGGCTGGCACTGTTGGTCGTGGAGTTGGTTCGGGGCGAGAGTTTACTGTTCGGTGTTCTCGGCACGATTATCTGGGTCATCTTCATTCTCGATTTCGCGGGGAAATTCGTCCTGGCCCCGGATAAGGTCGATTACCTCAAGGGTAACTGGCTGACCGCCATTTCGCTGCTGATCCCCGCGCTGCGGATCTTCCGCATCTTCCGTGCGTTTCGGCTACTCCGTCTGGCCCGCGCGGGGCGGGGGTTGCGGTTGATTCGGGTCGTCGGCTCGCTGAACCGCGGAATGAAGGCGCTGGGCGCGAGCCTGAGCCGACGGGGCTTTGGCTATGTGATCGCCCTCACGGTGCTGGTCACGTTCGCCGGTGCCGCCGGGATGTATGCCTTCGAGAACCAGGCGCCCGGCGGCCTGAAAAGCTACGGCGAGGCGCTGTGGTGGACCGCCATGATCATGACGACGATGGGCTCGCAGTACTGGCCGCAGACGGCCGAGGGGCGTGTGCTGTGCATCTTTATGGCGCTATACGCCTTCGGTGTTTTCGGCTACGTGACGGCGGCGCTCGCCACCTTCTTCGTCGGACGCGACGCAGAGCATGACGAGGGCGAGTTGGCGGGAACCAAGCAAATGGCTGCGCTCAGGGACGAGATGACCGCCCTGCGCGAAGAGATCCGCACCCTGTTGCGGCGGACGCCGGAGGTCTGAGGTGTATTCCGGTGGCGTAAAGGCACGCCTAAAACTTATAAGGATTGAATCCGACCTGCAATCAGGCTCCGATTAATCTGGTACTTTTGACCCTTCTTGACGATATGTCCCGCCATCCCGGCATGGCAGCATACCGTGATAAAGGATACGAAATTATTACTTTCTGATTCGGGTCGATGTTCGCCAATACCACCCGAAACCCGCTAAATTGTCCCAATTCGATGGGATGGAAATAGGGGGCAAAATGGTGCATGAGAAGCGTTGAGAAAAATCAGTGAAACGATGGAGAGAACCCATGAAAAACCAGGAGAACCGCTCCAAAACCGTTGCGGACCCATCGGCAGGCTCAGGGCATTTACTGAAAAAGGCTGAAGCGCTTGCCAGGGAACTGGCCGCCCGGATGCCGGAAGACAGCGCGGCCCTTTCGCCGGAGGAAATCCGGAAAACACTCCACGAACTGCGGGTGCACCAGATCGAACTGGAGATGCAGAACGAGGAGCTTCGCACGGCCCAGGCCCAGATCGAAGCCGGGCGGAAGCGCTATTACGACCTTTATGACCTGGCACCGGTGGGCTACTGCACCCTGTCCGAGCAGGGACTGATCCTGGAGGCCAACCTCACCGCCGCCATATTGCTGGGAACGACCCGCGGCCTGCTGGTCAAGCAGCCGATCTATAGATTCATCCTTAAAGATGACCAGGATATCTACTACCTGCACCAAAAAAAACTCTATGAGACGGGTGAACCCCAGGAATGCGAACTGCGGCTGGTCAAACCGGACGGCGCAAGCTTCTGGGCGCATCTGACGGGAACTGCTGCTCAAGCGGATGATGGCGCCCCTGTGTGCCGCGTGGTGATTAGCGACATCACCGAGAGAAAGCTGGCCGAGGAGAAAAATGAGAAGCTCCAGGCTCGGTTGACCCAGGCCCAGAAGATGGAGTCGGTGGGAAGGCTGGCCGGCGGAGTGGCCCACGACTTCAACAACATGCTGGGCATCGTCCTGGGGTATACGGAACTGGCCTTAAACCGGGTTGGACCGGATGATCCTCTGCATGCCGACCTGGAAGAGATTCGGAAGGCCGCCCAGCGCTCCGCCGACCTCACGCGTCAGCTCTTGGCCTTTGCCCGCAAACAGACCATTGTGCCCAAGGTGCTTGATCTCAACAACACTGTGGAAGGCATGCTCAACATGCTGCGACGGCTCATCGGAGAGGACATCAATCTGGCCTGGAAACCCGGCCGGGGTCTCTGGCCGGTCAAGATGGATTCCACACAGATCGATCAGATGTTGGCCAATCTTTGCATCAACGCTCGGGACGCCATCGCGGGTGTTGGCAAGATCAGCGTAGAGACGCGCAACACTGCCTTGGACGAGGAATACTGCGCCCAGCAGGCGGGTTTCACCCCGGGCGAATACGTGATGCTTAATGTGAGCGACGACGGCTGCGGCATTGACTCCAAAACACTCTTGCTCGTCTTCGACCCTTTCTTCACGACCAAGGAGATGGGTAAGGGAACCGGCCTGGGTCTTGCCACCGTGTATGGTATCGTCAAACAGAACAACGGTTTCATCAACGTTTACAGTGAGCCGGGTCAAGGAACGACCTTCAATATCTACCTGCCGCGGCACGCTGTTGAAACGGAGCCCCTGCCGAAACAGGCCCCGGTTCAGGCGGTGTCGTGTGGCTACGAAACCATATTGCTTGTGGAAGACGAACCGGCGATCTTGAAAATGACCACCATCATGCTTGAACGTCAGGGTTACACCCTGCTGGTAGCGAGTAGCCCGGGCGAGGCCATCCGCCTGGCCGGGGAACACTCCGGCCGGATCGACCTGCTCCTGACCGACGTGGTCATGCCTGAAATGAACGGCCGTGATCTGGCCAAGAACCTTTTATCCATCTGTCCAAGCCTCAAGTACCTGTTTATGTCCGGCTACACAGCCGACATCATCGCACACCACGGGATACTGGACGAAGGCGAGCATTTCATCCAAAAGCCGTTCTCGTTAAAGGAGCTAACGGCAAAGCTGCGTGAGGTTCTGGAATGCTAACATGCTAATTAAAAAACTGATTAAGGCCAACAACCGCATTGACACGTACCGGCAATTCCACTGCGCTCCATTGCCGCTGGTGACTCGCTCGTTTGGGGGCTGTGACATCAATGCAAGAATGAAACAAAGGGACATTAAACATGAATGAAACCCATTACACTGCTGTGCATCCAGGTGAAGTTTTAAAGGATGAGACTTCCGGAGCCCATTGCTTACCCTGGATCTTGGCATGAAAAGGGTGGCACGCGAAATAAGAGTTACAATTTTGGAGTAAGACATTATGAAAGTATACACCTATTCTGAAGCGAGACGACGCCTTGCCGATGTTCTTAATACCGCAAAAAATGAAGAGGTGGTTATTAAGAGAAGAGGCGGAGAGACCTTTTCTATTATTTTTAAGAAAAGTACAAAATCACCATTTGACGTTCCAGGAATAAAAACCAAGGCAACAACGAAAGACATTCTTGAGGCCGTTAGAGAATCAAGAGAGCGATTTGCCGAACGATCAAATGAAGACGGACGGGCTGTATAAGTGACAAGTTTAAGCTGTTTGGCACTTACGCCGGAAATGGCACTTAAGGGTGTCCGCAATTTGGTTGCTGAGGTTGTAAGTGACATGGAGAAAACCGGGGAAGCTGTTCCTGAACCGATTGCCTGTCGGTCCTATAGTGGCAAATTTATGGTTCGCATTCCGCCGGATGTTCATCGAAAACTTGCTTTTCAAGCCGCTGAATCCGGGGTGAGCTTAAACAGAATTGCCAGTTCCAAATTGAGCCGATAAACAATAAATTTTATACAACCCATAAGGTTTGAATAGACCTGCCATGTCACAAGCTAATGACGTTTTAAAATCCCCCTAAATCCCCCTTTTTCAAAGGGGGACTTGTGGGAAGTTATTTGTAAGAGGGTTTCCACCTTTTGATGGCCTGGGGGTTTCAACGGCCCTTACTTTTTAGACGTAATCAAAACAGTTTCCAGAAAAAATTCATGAAACCGGTTGTCGGCAGTCAGCTCCGGATGAAAGGATGTGGCCATCCAAATGCCTTCCCGGACGGCTACAGGTTCGCCATTGGGCAACATGGCGATGATGCGGGCATCTCCTTTTATCTCAATCAATCGTGGTGCGCGGATAAAAACTGCTTTAAAAGGGTTTTTACACCCATTTGAAAAAACCGAAACATGGATATCCGATACAAAACTGTCAATTTGCCTTCCAAATGCATTTCTTTCTACGACAATATCCATAAGGTTCAATGTAGGCTGGTCCGACCCTATATTTTTGGCCATAAAGATCATACCGGCACAAACACCCCAAACCGGCTTATTCAATGCAAAATTTTTAAGAGGTTCCATCAATCCCGAAAAATATGCAAGTTTGCCGATGGTCGTGCTTTCACCTCCTGGAATGATAAGGCCGTCCAGTCTTTCCAGATGTTTGGGAAGTCGCACCTGAATGGTTTTCACTCCCAGTTTTGTCAGTATGGCAATATGCTCAATAAAGGCCCCTTGAAGGGCAAGTACGCCGATGTTCATCAGGTGTTACCTTTTTTTATTTTACCATCCCCGTGTGGAAATCTGCTGATTTTCCGTCAGGCTGCTCACTTCGATGCCCACCATGGGCTCGCCTAAATTTTCGCTGACACGAGCCAGAATGTCAGGATCATTGAAATGGGTGGTGGCTTCGACGATTGCTTTAGCCCGTTTTTCGGGAATTGAACTCTTAAAAATCCCCGACCCGACAAATACACCGTCCATGCCGAGCTGCATCATGAGGGCGGCATCAGCGGGTGTGGCAAGACCACCGGCGGCGAAATTGACCACGGGAAGTTTGCCAAGCGCTCTGGTTTCCATTACCAGTTCATAGGGGGCTCCGATTTGTTTGGCGAAACTCATGAGTTCATCTTCACCCATGACCTGAAGTTTGCGTATTTCACCTAAAACCGATCTGGCATGACGCACTGCTTCGACCACATCACCCGTGCCGGCCTCTCCCTTGGTTCTGATCATAGCGGCACCTTCACCGATTCGCCTGAGGGCTTCGCCCAAATTACGGCAACCGCATACGAAAGGGACTTTAAAATTGTGCTTGTAAATATGATTGGCTTCATCAGCCGGAGTCAGCACCTCACTCTCATCGATATAATCCACGCCGATCGCTTCCAGAATCTGGGCCTCGACAAAATGACCGATCCGGCATTTAGCCATGACCGGAATGGATACCGCCTTCATGATTTCACGGATCAAACCAGGGTCGGACATACGGGCCACACCACCGTGAGCGCGAATATCCGCCGGAACTCTCTCCAGTGCCATTACAGCTACTGCTCCGGCTTCTTCAGCAATACGAGCATGCTCGGCCGTAACCACATCCATGATTACTCCCCCTTTAAGCATTTGGGCCAATCCGCGTTTTACGGTCATACTGCCGTCTTGATTCTGCGGCAAATCTGCATTTTCTGAAACCATCATACTCTCCTAATTATCAAAGAAATTTATTGAGATTAAAATTAAGTTGGTTTATTGGTCGCCTTGGTGTTTGTCAACCATAAAAATATTCTATATACGGCTGCAGTTGATAACAATCCCGTGGGCTTTACCATAGGCTGCGATTTGAACAGGGTTAAATCCTCCCGACAGATAAAGTTTTAAAAATTCAGGTTGTCGAAGCAAATCAAGAATGTACGTGATATGCCCGGAATATCCGTTAGAATCCAGATCCTGCAACTCCATTATGGTCTTTTTTGATAATTCTTCGGCTTGGCGATGTACTATCGGCCCTTTGTCACCGCAATTTTTGACCGAATAGAGTCGCCGGCAGGAAAATGGACGAATATCATAAATCAGGCAGGTCTTGTCCGATTTTAAAAAAGGGCAGGGCGAAATTTTTTGAATTTCTCTGTCTTTTTTATTTTTATCAATTTTTTTTTGCAGGGTCTTTTGTTGTTGTTTTGGAAGTCTTCTCAAATATTGTAAAACCCTGAGCCCTTCCAGAGTGATAATATCCACATTACCAAAATGAGTGCAACAAAATGAACATCCGGCTTTGCAAAGAGCGTCCTTTTTATAACGCCGCATGTCTTTTTCAAACCGGTTATATATTTCAACTAACTGATTTTGTTTATTTATAATATCCATTGGACACTGTATGGTTATATTTTTAGATAATTGGTTTATATAGTTTTTTTAAAATGCATGAGGTAATTTACCGACAGATCACCCCCAAGCCGATACTTTTTGGTAATAAGATTGTAATGCATTCCTGTGAAATCCATTCGGATCAGGCCGGCTTGCTTAGACCACCGATCCATTTCAGATGGTTTGATAAACCGATCGAATTGATGGGTTTTTCGGGGAAGGATTTTAAGAATATATTCGCCACCTATGATGATATAGATAAAGGCTTTTAATGTTCTGTTGATGGTGGCAAAAAAAATGTCGCCACCGGGTTTGATCAGCCGGGCGCAGGATTTGACCACAGAAAAAGGATCAGGCACGTGTTCAATCAGTTCCATGCAGGTGACCACATCATAGGAATTGGGATTATTTTCGGCCCAGTTTTCCACAGTACTCTGTTGGTAGTCGATTTTAAGGCCTGAAACGTTCAAATGGGCTCTGGCCGACCTCAAGGGGGAAAGAGCCATATCAATCCCTGTCACATGGGCACCGGCAAATGCCAAGGCTTCACTTAAAATTCCACCCCCGCATCCGACATCCAAAATGTTGAGACCGTCAAGTGTTCTTCGGCTTTTAATATATCCCATTCGTAAGGGATTGATGTCATGTAGAGATTTCATTTCACCGGAAAGGTCCCACCAGTGATCGGAAATTCTATTAAACTTTTCGATTTCATCAGGATCAATATTTGTCAATGTTTTTCCCATAGGATTGATTTTGAAGTAAAGGTTTAAGATGGCTTCTGCTTTTCAATTGTATAGGAATGAGTGAATTCGGCATTGATTGATGCCAAAGCGCTACAGTATTTTTCCTCGGAAAGTTTGATAGCTTGTTCAACAGCTTTGGAAGAAATATTTTTTCCCGCCAGGAAATAATCAATATGAATTTCGGTAAAACGTTTGGGATATTTGTCTGCCTGTTTCCCACTGATTCGGATCTCCAACTTAGACAATTCCAGTCGTTTTTTTTGAAGAATCAAAACAATATCGATTCCCGTACAACCGGCGATACCCATCAGCAGAAGTTCCATGGGAGTTGGACCGCTTCCTCCATCCTTACTGTCCATCACGATGGCAGGGCCTTTTTCCGCCCCTGCCACAAACTGCAGGTTTTCGGTCCAGTTTAATCTGACTTGTACGGCCATGATGATTTGTCTCTTTTCTTTTTAAGGGTGTCACTCGGGGTGCCGAGGCAAAACCGGATGTAACTGCACCCCCCTTTTATTAACGTGTTTGTATTCCTGTATCATTTCGGAGAAGGTTTATTGTGGTCAGGCCAAGATGTCTGTGGATGTTATCCGAATTTGTGTCGAACTCCGTACCCACCGGTTGGAAATTTCCATTCGATGTTAAGGTGAGGACATCCGATTCTACAGGAGCCGCATTCCAGGCAACCTTCGTAATTAATACTGATTCGGTTATGTTCCAGCCGGTACACATTGGCCGGGCAAATGTAAAGGCATAGTTGCTGCTCGCAGTCATCGATACAAACCGCGCCGTCTATGATTTTAAGATGAGAGGTTTCATGCACGTTAAAGCGGTCCAAAAAGAGTTTGTCTTCGATTGATGCGCCCATTAAACACTCCTGTAGCCATCCCACATCAGCCGAAGCAGAGCCGAAAGAGAATGGTTTTTTCGTAGGTTTTTCCAGATTTTTTTCTGTTTCTTTTTTTTCGGGGTGCCGTCCACGGTGAGCATTTCTCGGGCGGCAAAACCCATGGCCTCGGGTAATGACGTAAATATTTCCGGGTGATGTGCTAAAAACGGGTTGAATCTTCGGTATTTTTTCAGATCGTCAAAAATGAATGAATTTTGCAGCCGGGATTCATAATTTTTCAGAGATGACCGGCTAAAATCGTTTTTCCTGATTGCATCGATAATGGTTTGGGCGGCAAAAGCTCCTGATACCATGGCCATGTTGGAGCCTTCCCGATGAAGCGTATTAAAAAGCATTCCGGAATCCCCGGCAATAAGATAACCATTTCCGTAAAGTTTAGGGATATTCTCAAAGCCGGCTTCGGCAAGCCAGTGGGCCATATATTCCGCGGGTTTACCTCCTTTGATGAGGGGTGCGGCCATGGGATGTGTCTTAAAAATTTCGAGCATTTCGTAAGGTTTGATTTTTTTTGTGGCAAAATCCGCCAGATTGGCTCCTATGCATAAAGACAAAGATTTACGGTTGGTATAAATGACGGCAACACCGTTCATGCCCGATGTGATGCTTCCTAAAATTTCAATGGTCACCCCATTCCCGGAGGAAATATTAAACCGCTGATCGATGACCTCTTCTGGAAGGTCGATCACCTCTTTAACAGCCAGTGCGACATGTGAAGGGGAGGGCTCTTGCCGAAACCCCGTTTTGGCGGCAAGGGGAGAATTGATTCCATCGGCAAGGAGCACTACCTTTGCGTTCAGGTCTCCGTCCGGCCTGTCGGTCCGAACTCCGGTCACGCGTCCGTTTTCATCACGCAAAAGATCCGTCACAACAGTGCCGCAAACCACCAGGGCTCCTTTTTGTGACGCCTGATCCGCAAACCACCTGTCGAATTTGGCCCTTCCCACGGTAAACACATTATACCTGCGTTGGGATTCAAAGGCTTTATCACGATAGGAAACGCTGTAGCCGCCATCCCGGGAAAGGTACCATATCCTGGATTCCACGATATTTCGCTCGATGGGACAATTTTTTTGGGAAAAATCGGGAATAATGCGAGCCAGGTCATGACCGTATAGCACCCCGCCGGATATGTTTTTGGCCCCCGGAAATTCCCCCCGCTCAAACACAACAGCGTTGATTCCGTTATCGGCCAGGACACATGCGGCTGATATGCCTGCCGGACCGGCGCCCACGATTGCCACGTCGTATTTTTCCTGCATGGAGACCCTTTGGTTAATCTGATTCGACTATTAATTTTACATCTTCTCTTTCAGTTGTTTTATCAGTGCCGGAATAATTTTCTGATAGTCCCCTACAATTCCAACATCCGCCACCTGAAAGATAGGTGCGTTTTCATCGCTGTTGATGGCCACAATTTTTTCAGCTCCCTGGATTGCCACAAAATGCTGTATGGCACCGGAAACTCCCACGGCAACATATAATTTGGGTGCTACTGTCTTTCCGGTCTGGCCCACCTGCCGCTCATAAGGCATCAATCCGGATTCCACAACAGGCCGGGTGCAAGCCAGGGTCCCCCCAAGGAGTTCTGCAAGTTCCTGAAGCATCGGAAAAGCAGATATGTCGCATGCCCCCTTTCCGGCGGTCACAAGAGCGGGATATTCCGTGATGTCCTTTTCCCCTGAAGTTTTGACATCGGATATAAAACCGACTACCTGAGCGAGGGGATCTTCAATGGGTGTAAATTCATGGCGGAAAATATTACCCTTTCTGAAAAGGTCTTTAGCAGGCAATTTCATCACCCGGGGCCTAACCGTGCTCATTTGGGGACGGCGATGTTCGCAGAAAATAGTCGCCATGATGTTGCCGCCGAAGGTGGGTCTTGTCATGAGCAGTAAGCCGGTTTCCTCTTCAATGTCCAACCCGGTACAATCCGCTGTAAGACCCGCTCCCAGGCGTGTGGCCACTACCCCGGCAAGATCTCTCCCCAGATGGGTCGCCCCGATCAGAAAAATTTCAGGGCATACTTCTTTGCAAAGGTTTGCCAGAATTTTTCCATAGGGCCTGGAAAGATAGGTTCCCATTTCAGGATGGGACACCATGTGAACATCATCGCATCCATAAAAAACAGCATCATCGGCGATTTTTTCAACATTGTTTCCCAAAACAAATCCAATGACCCTGCATTTTCGTTTCAAAGCCAACTCTTTTGCCTTACCGATCAGTTCAAAGGAAACCGGTGCGGCAGATCCGTTTGCGACCTCTATAAAAACAGCTACCCCTTCGTATGAGACGCCTTTAAGAGCATGGGCGCCCCGTTGGCTTTTCGAAATTTTTTTGCGCTTTTTCTTTTCAAACAATACGGCTTCGACAGGACAGACTTCAAAACATTTTCCGCAGCCGACACACACCTCCGGATCAACATGGGCCACCCCTTCATCGGATAGTTCGATGGCTCCTACAGGGCACTCTCCGATACAAATCTGGCAGGCAATACATTTGTCCGAGATGATTTCAGCAACTTCAATTCCTTTAGAATTTTTCGACATCGGAATTCCGGCCACCTGTTAATTTAAAATTTGAAAAAAATGTGCTGTCGGAAAAAAGTACTTCAAGGCATTGTGCCACTGCTTTGTCCGGGTCCGTCCCGGCCCGGAATTTCGGACCTCCCTGTCTTGGGGCAGGTGATGAGATTTTTCTCACCCATGTTGGGGACCCTTTTATTCCGACCAATGTTTCCACAGCCTCGATGGCCTTAGCATCCCATATCGGCACGGGCGCTTTAAGCGATGCGATCAATGACGGAAGCGAAGCCCTTCGCGGTTTAGCAAGCTCGAGTTCAACGGTCAAAAGGGCCGGAAGATCTCCCAGGACCGTTTCCACGCCGCCATCCACTTTTCTTTCCACTTGTATTTTTCTGTTTTCGGGATCAATCCATTGAATACTTGAAACATAGGTTAATTGGGTATATTTAAGGCGGGTGGCAATTCCGGGACCGGTCTGGGCTGTATCTCCGTCTATGGCTTGCTTGCCGCACAACACAAGATCAACCGGAATGTTGTTCCCCAGCTTGATGATGGCCATGGCCAGGGTATAACTTGTGGCCAAAGTGTCGGCACCGGCAAATGCCCTGTCGGATAAAAGAACGACATCATCTACCCCCAGGGAAATGGCCTGCCGTAAAATCGATGATGCCTGGGGCGGTCCCATGGTGATGACGGTAATGGTTCCACCGTGGTTTTCCTTTATCCTGACTGCCTGTTCTATGGCGACCAGGTCAAAGGGATTCAGGATGGATTCAATTCCGGCCCGGACCAGAGTATTTGTTTCCGGATCAATTTTAACCTGTGCGGTATCCGGAACTTGTTTGAGGCAACATATGATATGCATAATAATTTAACCGTCAATTTCCATAATAATCACTTTCATTTTGGGCACCCCCAGTTTTTTGCAAGCCCTCCAGCGTTTTTCGCCATCAATGATTCGAAAATCTTCGCCGGTAAACCAGATTTTTATGGGTTCAAGCTGCCCTCTTGTCCGAATACTGGCGATTAATTGTTCCAGGGAATCAATCGTGCAAATGCACCGTTGATTCGGCTTGATAAATTCAATTTTGATCCATTCGATTTTCATGGCAAAGCCTTTGATATCCAAATATTTTGGGGATCAGGTTCGGATTTGGAGCGTAGTATTAAATTTTTTCGTTCAAGATGCAAGGGAATTTTGGCTGCGGTCTGAAGAATAAGATAAGGAAAAGCGATTGTTTATCACTAAAACTACCGGCATTATTCAGAGACAAGGTAGATGAGCATTTTTGGAATTAACCGGATATTTTTCCCATGAACCGATGGGGCAATCCTGTGTGGTGGTCATATAGACATGGACCACCAAAAACGCCGGAATAATAAAGGCCAGTGCTGCGTGAATCAGCGCCAGAATGCAACTAACAGAAAGGGTAACCAGCGCCGCCCGGTTGCTATAATAATGCCAAGTTACTCGGCGTCTGGTTGACCCGCTGGTTGGGTGGCTTGTCGGCCAAGAATCCACCTTTTGAAAGAAGCCTGACTCTCTCCGGAACGTTTTCCGGAAAGAAGCCCCTCAACGCTTATGTCTTCATCAATGTCATCCCAGTGGATTCCTTGGCCTTTGCCAATAAGGCGCCAGTTCGACCGTTCTTCAGAGGTC
>JAABTQ010000012.1 GCA_011389745.1 Desulfobacteraceae bacterium
GGTCAGGACAGCGACCATGCTGCTTTTGTCGAGCGGAGCATTGGGGAGCTGAAGGCCCGAATGGACAAAGGCGGCCCCCCTGCGGCGGCGGTGCGCGCTCTGATTTATGTGTGTCTGCCGGAGAACGCAGCCGACGAGCGGGGTTTCGAAATGCTCCGCCGCATCAGGGAGGAGCAAGGCGGGGAAGGGACCCTGGCTGAATTCAAGCAGTTCGTGCGGGAACAGTTTTCAACGCTACGGTTGAACGAAAAACGGGCCCTTGAGACGTTGCCCGCACTGCTCGAGGGACATGAAACAGACGGGCCCAAGCTGTTCGACTATGTCCGCAGGGTCGCCACGGCCGGAGGACCGCTGAGCGAGGAAGGGCAAAGGCGTCTGGCAAAAATGGAACGGATATTTAAGGGCAAGCCACCTGCCGGACGCGGCCGGCGAGGCGCTAAAGTGACTTCCGCGCAGGAGGGGGTGCAGCATGAGGATCGACAATAAGACCTTCGACGAAACCCGGGTAGGGGATTCCGCCCAAATGCAGTGCACGTTGACCAAAGAGGAATCCTTGAATCGAAATTAAAGGGGACAAGGCGAAATGAAGATAAACGATCAAAAGATAGAGAACGGCCTGATCTTTGAGCTTCAGCACCAGAACGAATTTCTTATAAAACAGCTCGCCGGCTCTGAAGCCGCAAGAGAGCGCCTCGAGGAGGCCGGAAAAGAAATACAGGAAAAGGAGCGGGCGCTTAGAGCAAGCGAGGAAAAATACAGGCGCATCGTGGAGACCACCGGAGAGGGATTCATATTTTTCGACGAGAATATTAAAATAACACATGTAAACTCGGCATATTGCGCGATGGTTGGCTACTCTCGCGAAGAAATCATAGGAAGAGATGTCCGTGAACTGACCACCGACGACTACATAGCATTACTTCTGAAAGACCGCGAGTATCTGCTGGGAAAGGATTACAGGAAATTCGAGGGAACGCTCGTAGCCCGAGATGGCCGAAAGGTGGCGATCCTCGTTCATGGCAGCACCCTTCGGGATGGCCGGGGGGAGTTCCTCGGCCACATGGCCTTCGTCACCGATCTTACAGAGATCAAGCTGTTGCAGACTCAGCTTGCCGATTCCGAAAGGCGCTACAGGGGAATGTTTGAAAACGCGGTTCAAGGAATGTTCATGGCTACTCTTTCAGGGGATATTCTCAGTGTGAATCCGGCTTACGTGCGCATGCTCGGGTATGATTTTCTGGAGGAGTTGATGGCATCGGGCAAAACGGCCGCTGATTTCTTCGAAGATCCCAATGATCTGAAACGCATGATAGAAGAGCTCAAAGAAAAAGGATCAGTAGTCAACCATGAATTGCCGGTCACGCGCCGTGACGGCTCTCCTTTGTGGGTCTTGGCCAATATACACCTTATTCCGGAACAAGACGAGGGTGGACAGACGGTAATCGAGGGTATAGTGGTGGATAACACGGCCAGGAGGCTTGCAGAAGACGAACTTCGCCGAAGCCGGGAGATGTTCAGGCACATGGCCGTTCACGACAGCCTGACCGGCCTGTACAATACGCGCCATCTCTACAATGCTTTGGACGACCTCATTTTAGAGAGCCGGGCAGGAGCCTCGCCTTTTTCAATTATCTTTATGGATATGGATAACTTCAAACGCATTGTAGACACTTATGGTCACTTAAATGGAAGCCAGGCGCTGAAGGAGGTGGCCGAAACCATTCGGGAGTGCATCACCGATCCCCAGTTCGGTGTCGCATATGGGGGGGACGAATTCGTGGTTGTTCTTCCGGGGCTTGACAGAGCAGCAGCGTTGAAGAAAGCCGGCCAGATCCGCTCCCGTATGAAAGAGACGGTTTACCTTTCAAGCGCCGGGCATGCCGTCAGGATGAGTGCAAGTCTCGGGCTTGCGACTTTTCCAGATGACGCTTCTGATCTGACGAGCCTTCTTGCATTGGCCGATAAAGCCATGTTTCGAATCAAGGAAGTGGGCAAGGATGCTATCGGCTTAACAGGAAATAGCAGAGGAGCGTGAGCGGTGCAGCATCTGCTGTGTATGCAAGTTCAAAAGTGCTGCCAAAAGAAAAATTTTCGGATAAGAAAAAAAAAGATAAGTTTTTGGCTTTTAATAAGTTCATCAAATTTATATTGAAAATCATAATTCCAGGGTATAGTGTCAATATTTTGGAAAAATTTGAAAATAATCGGTGGAAACATCAATGAAAAAGCACTTTGTAAATACGATAAAAGCTGGAAATGCTATTGATGAAGTATTCGTACTGGCTGAAAAATTTCTATCCCGGAAAAAAGACGGGAATAATTTTCTGAACGTGACACTATCGGACAAAACCGGCAGGATAAAGGGTGTGGTTTGGGACAATGTGGAAGACATCAGTTTAAATGTATGTTCGGGAAAGTTTGTCAAGGTCAAGGCAAATGTTTCTGAGTACCGTGATACGCTTCAACTGGTAATCAAGAGCATGGAGGTCTGTCCCGCTGAATCGGTGGATCCCGGGGATTTTCTTCCGGTAACCGCTTTAAATGTCGAGGACCTTTTTGATCGCTTGGTGAAAAAAACGGAGTCCCTGCAAAATGATCATTTAAAACAATTATTTAATGCTTTTTGGAATGATAAGGACTTTGTAAGGGATTTTAAAAAAGCCCCTGCGGCAAAAAATATGCACCACGCCTATCTGGGGGGACTTTTGGTTCATACGGTATCCATGGTTTTTCTGGCGGATAAAATCGCCGAACATTATCGGGGCGGGGGAATCGATCGTGATTTGCTCATTGCCGGAACCATTCTTCATGACATTGGAAAATTAAGGGAATTTGAATATCAATATAAAATTGATTATTCTGATGAAGGCCGATTATTGAGCCATATTGTTATTGGTCTGAAAATGATTGATGAAAAACTTGATAAACTTCAAAATTTTCCAAAAAAACTGGAGATCCTTCTCAAGCATCTGGTGGTCAGTCACCATGGTTCCAGAGAATTCGGTTCTCCTGAGGTTCCAAAAACCATCGAAGCTTTTTTATTAAACTATGTGGATGAAATTGATTCCAAGGTCAACGGGATACGTGATTTTATTTCACAGGAAGATCCCTGTGAAAACTGGAGTTCTTATCATAAGCTGCTTGGACGTCATTTTTATATGGGAAATCAATAGGTTGTTTACATTAAACGCCTGGGACAAGTGATTCATATGTTTATTTCTATCTGCGGGGTGGAAGGTGCCGGTAAGACAACTCAACTTCGGCATATTGCCGGTTTTCTGAAAAGTACCGGGAGAAATTTTGTTATGACCCGCGAACCCGGCGGTACTGAAATCGGGATGAAAATACGTCGGATTCTCCTGGATCCGGAAAACCGCGATCTGACACCAAAAGCCGAACTTTTTTTGTATGCAGCGGATCGCATTCAGCACATTGAGCAGGTTATTTTGCCGGCTTTGAAGGAAGGAAAAATTGTGGTTACCGACCGATTCGTGGATAGCACCACCGTGTACCAGGGGTATGCCCGCGGTATTGACCTCGAGTTGGTGGAAAAAATAAATGAGTTGGTTTTAAACGGATTAAAACCGGACCTTACCCTTTTATTGGACATATCCCCTACTTTGGGCCTTGCCAGAGTCAGAGATCAATTTCAATTGGGCGAAAGGGCTGAGTCAGAATCAAGATTCGAACGGGAAGAGCTGGTTTTTCACGAAAAAATCAGAAAGGGTTTTTTAACCCTTGCACAAAAAGAAACTAACAGGTTTCGTATAATAGATGCTGACCGTGATCCGGAAATGGTAAAACAAGATGTTATCAGTGTTTTGAAATCAGCATTAAACCTCTAGTGGTATAGACGGGGTAACTCCTCAGACAATTTTGACAATGACAAGGGTCAGGTCATCCTCGGCCTTAAATTCGGATTGAAAATCCTGAATCTGATCAAAGACCGATTCCAGTATTGTTTTTGCATTCTTGTGTGCATTTTGTCGAAGAATTTCTTTGAATCTCTTTTTCCCGAACATCTCGAGGGACTTGTTTCGAGCCTCCCATATGCCGTCGGTGCCGATGGCGATTATTTGTCCTGATGAAAGCCCGGAATAATGGTTTTCAACAAACTCCGTGTCTTCATCAATCCCCAAAACAACTCCGGGTCCCTGCAATTCTTCAAATAAATCGGTTTCAGGGTTATAAAGAAATGCAGGCTCATGCCCTGCTCGCACCCAGGAGATTCTGGAGTTTTCCGGATCGAATGACATGAATAACAAAGTCATGAATCTTCCGGTTTCAAAAATATCCAAGGTCAGGTGGCGATTCATTTCAGCAACAATATTTGAGGCAGTTCCCGGCTGTGATGCCCTCATGCGCAAAAAGGCTCTTGCAGTGGTCATCAATAATGCTGCGTCCACGCCATGCCCGGATATGTCGCCGACAACCACCGACAAGGGTTCTTGCATGTATTCCGGTCCAAAAAAATAGTCAAAGTAATCTCCACCGATTTCTTCGCAGGAGATACTCTTTCCGGCAACTTCCAGCCCAGGTATATCCGGGCTTTTTTGAGGAAGAAGATTTTTTTGGACTTCCCCGGCCAGTGACAGTGCTTTTTTTTGCTCACTCATATCCACCACAAATGCCACATGGCCGATGGCATTTTTTTGAGAATCTCTCAACGTATTACCGTGAATTAAAACAGGAATGTTTCTCCCGTCCTTTCGAACGACTTTGCCTTCCAACGTTCGGTAATCCTGATTGATAAAGTCATCCATGTTTGCAATGAGAAATCTCCTGAATTGATTATCGGCAATATCAATAGGACTCTTTCCTAAAAGTTCCTCGCGGCTGTAGCCTGTCATCTTAAGGTAGGCCTTGTTGACTTCAACAATTTGAAAACCTTGATCCATGAGTAAAAAACCTTCACCTGCCGTTTCTACAATCCTTCGGTATTTTTCTTCGCTTTGGCGAAGCTTTTCTTCAGCCTTTTTACGGTTGGAAATATCAATGGCAATCCCGGCTATCAAGGGACTTCCGGAATACTTTTCTGTCATCCTGATATTGCCCAGCACCCAGAAGTCGGTGCCGTCTTTTCTTTTTAATCGGGTCTCCTTGTTAATAAAGAAACCTTTTTCGTTTAAAATCTGAATCATCACATCCCTGTCTTCAGGGTTGTAGTAGTGGTTGGCAACAAAATCAGACATTCCGATAATCTCTTCGGGAGATTCATGACCGAGCATACGCGCAAATGCCGGATTGCAATCGATTAATTTTCCTTCGATGGAGCTGATAAAGACTCCCTGGACTGCATTTCGGAATAGTTCGCTATATTGGTCGAATCCTTTTTCAATGTATTTAAGTTGCTGTTCAATATGACAAACCAGTTCATTTATTTTTGAAGGACATTTCCGGATTTCTTTTACTTTTTCCCGGCATTCACTTATTGCGGCTATGATTTCAGAAAACCTGAGCTTGTCGTAAATCGGTCCCATGCTTCTCCTGACTTGTAAAATTATTTTTTTTTCCGTATGATACGGTTTTTTCAAAAAATAGTACATAACAGAATGGAATTGAAATGGGAAAATCAATACTGGACGCTATCGGCAACACACCTCTTGTTGAAATCAGAAACCTAAACCCCAGTTCAAAAGTGCGTATCATGGCCAAGCTCGAATATTTCAATCCTGGCGGATCGATAAAGGACCGGGCAGCTCTTTCCATGATCGAAGCCGGAGAAAAATCAGGGGAACTGACATCTGATAAGATCGTTATTGAAGCCACCAGTGGTAATACGGGTATAGGGCTTGCCCTTGTGTGCGCTGTAAAAGGTTATCGCCTTTTGCTGGCCATGTCCGAGGCTGCCAGTATTGAAAGGCAAAAGATATTAAAGGCAAGGGGGGCGGATATTCTTCTTACACCAGGGCATCTGGGTACTGATGGAGCAATTGAAGAAGTTTACCGTCTGGTTCGTGAAAACCCGGATACCTATTTCATGACCGATCAGTACAACAATGACGCCAACTGGATGGCCCATTACCATGGCACCGCAAAAGAAATCTGGGAAAAAACAAATGGAGAAATCTCTGTTCTTGTGGCAACGATTGGTACCAGCGGCACTGTTATGGGCATGGCACGGCGCCTTAAGGAATTTAACCCGAATATCCGAATTATCGGAGTGGAACCCTACCTGGGACATAAGCTTCAAGGGCTGAAAAATATGAAGGAGGCCTATCGTCCTGAAATATTCAACAAAAATTTGCTGGATGAAAAAGTCAATATTGATGATGAAGAGGCTTTCGAGATGACCCGTCGTCTGGCACGGGAGGAAGGCATATTTGTCGGAATGAGCAGCGGTGCGGCTATGGCAATCGCTTGTAAGGAGGCTGAGATCCTTCAGGAGGGAACTATTGTCGCAATCTTTCCCGATGGTGGAGAGCGCTACTTGAGCACGACACTTTTTAAGGTTCGAGAAAAAGTAGAATTGGTGCTTTTTAACACCTTAAGTCGCAGCAAGGAGCCATTCACACCTCTGGTTCCCGGTAAGGTATCAATGTATTCCTGCGGTCCGACAGTTCACGCCCGGATGCATCTTGCAGAATGTCGTCGTTTTGTTTTTTCGGATTTACTGGCCCGGTATTTAGAATTCAGAGGCTATGAAGTCACTCATATTATGAATATCACCGATTTAGATGATAAGACCATAAATGGCTCCGAGGCTGCAGGTATGGAATTGTCTGAATTTACCGAAGGGCATATTCAAAATTTCATGAAAGACCTGGAATTTTTAGGAATCAAGACAGCCACCCGGTATCCTAGAGCCAGCGAGCACGTGGATGACATGGTAAACCTTGCTGATAAACTCATAAAAAAGGGTTTTGCTTATGAGAAACTTCGGTCGCTTTATTTTAACATTGCCCATTTTCCTAACTATGGCAGATTGTCCGGGGTCGATCTGAACAAAATAAGAATTGGATCAACCGTTGATCTTGATGAGTATGAGAAAGACAATCCGCGAGACTTTACGCTAATGAAGCGGGCAAAGCTTTCCGAACTCAAGCGAGGCATTTACACAAAAACCGAGTGGGGAAACGTCAGGCCCTCCTGGCACATTCAATGTGCCGCCATTGCCATGAAATATCTTGGGGAAAGTTTTGACATTCACACAGCGGGAAGAGAACTGATGTTTCCCCATCATGAAAATGAAATTGCCATTTCTTCGGCTATTACGGGTAAGCCACTTGCTAAATACTGGATTCACAGTGATCGTGTCATGGTCGATGACAATTTGAACGTTAAAGACAGGGGCCTGTTGACCCTTGAGCACCTTTCCAGTGAGGGATTTACAGGACGAGAAATTCGATATTGGCTTATTTCAGTCAATTATCGAAAACCGGTAATGTATTCTTTCGACAGACTCAAGGATGCACGAAATTCATTAAACCGTATCGATAGTTGCATTCAAAACCTTCTTCAAACAAAAAAAGGTAAGCCCTTTGCAGAACTGGACCAGCTTTTGTATGATATTAAAAGCGGATTTTTAAACGCCATGGATGATGATTTGAATATTTCCGCAGCCATGGCATCTGTTTTCATCAATATAAAAAAAATCAACATGTTAATCCAGGAGGAGCGCATTGATCCTGAGGGTGCCCAAAAAATTCTGGGTGCATTCAGAAATATCGATTCGGTGTTATGCATCTTTGACTTTCAGGATAATTTTGCCGACCCGGAAGTGCAAAGACTCATTCGCAAAAGAGAAAAGGCCAGGGCAGAGAAAAACTGGGTGCTTTCAGACCAGCTCCGGGATGCGTTAAAAGCAAGAGGCATTACGGTTAGAGACCGGAAAGCCTGATAAAACAAATTACATTTGATAAAAGAGGTACCATGAACCCGATCTATTTTCCTTTTACATTTATTTCAGAGCCGGTTTTAAAAGAAATTAGTATATTTTTCCCACAGACCGTCATATACCAGCCAACATCCGGTAAAATCCCTGAATACATAAAAAAATCAGCTGATAAAGGGCTATTGAAAATTCATGCCACTTTTGGCGGTGACGAAACAAGGTTCGACCAACTCGTGAGAGAATATCGTGACTGGATAGAGCGCCACAAAGGGAGTGAGACTTCATTTGTTAAAACCAGAATTTTTGACAGGGTTGATATGGAAACTATTCCCATGTACAGCGATAACTCCACCTCCCAGATCAAATATGACATAAAAAAAGGTCATATTGAAAACCAAACTCAAAAGCCTGATGCTGAATTTACAGCTCGCCTGTTTCTTTTAATCGCACAGGAATTCGACATTCAACAAGACGAATTCAAAAGGGATTTGGAGCACTTTCAACTAATGGAGAATAATCTTTTTTCTGATATCCGGGGAGAAGATCAATTTTCCGGTTCCAGTATTAACGATCCCGATACAATAATCTCTGATGATTTGGGCAGACATAAAACCGGACAAAGACTTTCTGCCTGGCTGAAAATTTTTGAACAAGACCCGGTTGCTCCTGATGAATTCGGATCAGGGTTATTTATAACCTCCAGCCAGTCTGTCCTGGAGCACATTATGGAGCTTTGCCCGGAGAGCGAACTGATTTTATCCACGGGTCCGGTCCCTGTCGGTGGTCAAAATCCAAAAAAAATCAAAGAATTCCAAGAGATCCTGAAAGAAAACCTGATAAGGCTTTCCAAAAATCGATTTGAGAAAGACCTGACCCCTTTTCCTGAGCTGACCCCGGCAAACAACATTTTTTCTTGTTTGAATATATTTTGTTTCTCTCAAAAATCTCCCCGGATGCTTTTTAAAGAAACGATAAAGCAACCCGATGATTTCCCCCCCAATAAAGATGTTTTGAATTTTCAAAACATCTTTATTGGAATTGTAGAACGTGTGAGGAGTTGAATAATATATATTATATTGTTATTATTATATATTGAAATAAAGTCATTCTGTAAGAAAGGTTTTCCAGAAAAAATTACAGAAAGGCTTGACGGAATATTTCAATTGGTATAAGCCCTTTTTTTGCGGTGAATTTCCCTGGTGAGTTTTCATCGTGTTATTTAATATATGATCTTTATTGTATGAAAGGAGGCTAGTTCATGGCTTTTATTCCAACAGTTGATGAGGACAAATGTGAAGGTTGCGAAGAGTGCGTTGATGTTTGTCCAACCGAGGTATTCGAGATGGTAGACGACAAATCCAGCCCGGTTAATGCGGATGAGTGCCTTGGCTGCGAAAGCTGTATAGAAGTTTGCGAACCCGGTGCCATTACCGTGGAAGAAACTTAATTATTATTTACACTACAATTTGCCCGGGAAGCTTCTTCCATGGAGCCCCGGGCATTTTTTTTGGATAGGACCTAAAAATTTTCATTCCAACAGGATAGGAAATAAGGTGTGGAAATGGAAATTCAACATCGGAATATGGTATTTGAAACCCTTTTTGGGTATTGTGCTGTTTTATTTCGGGAAAATCCTTTTTTTCTGGTTAGGGTATTGCTACCCACCGACAAAAAAGATCTTTTAAAAAAAAAGGTGCAAAAGGACGTTTGGGGGAATTCCGGTGTCCATCCGGATGCAACTGCCATATCATTGGCAATTACGGATTACTTTGCCGGAAAGTTTCCTGTCTCAAAAGCCCCGCCATGGGATCTGTTGGATATGAAATATCTGACACCGCTTCATCAACAGGTGTTACGAATTACTTCTGAAATTCCTTATGGGCAGGTTTGTTCCTACAAAGAAATTGCACACACTTTAAACCGGCCCCGGGCTTATCGATTTGTAGGGTCCTGCCTGGCAAAAAACCCGTTTCCGATTATAATCTCATGTCATCGTGTTGTGAGAAGTGATTTATCAGTAGGCAAATTCGGAGGAGGTTCGGAAATGAAAAAGAAAATGATCGAACTGGAAGCCGGGCGCGCCTCCGAATATATGACTTGCAAGCAATAATAAACTATGGTAGCAGAAAATTATGAAACAATATGTGATCGATCAGTTCAGCCCTGAAGATTACGATAGGGTAAAGGACTATCTTGATAAGCATTTTTCAAATTCCGGAATTGATGGGATCTACTGGATACCGATCAATGATGATTTGCTCAATGATGTACAAAAAGACCATAAGGATTGCAGCCCGTTTTTTTTCGCTATTGAGATTGTTCCAAACAAGATGAGCTGTGAACTTTTGGTCAGAACCCAAAAAACTATGCGTTGCAATTGTATACAGCATGCCACTGAATTACAGCGAAATTGGTTCATTGAGTTTGCAGATTCTATTTTTGACAGGCTGAATATAAAAATTTAGTTACGCTCATTTCGGTCCGGCAGAAATAAACGCTTTCTTGACTAAAAATGCCGGACAAAACAGGAGTATTTGGTAAAAGCATGTTTCGAACCACCATTGTCCTGACGTGGATAATATTAGCCACCATCTTTTTCGGTATCAGTTCCATTTTGGCCTCTTTTTTAGACGGAACAGGCAATATCGCTCATAGAGTTGCCCGTATCTGGGCGGCATCCATATTGAGAGCCAGCGGCATTCGGGTCAAATTAAGAGGATTGAAAAACATTGATCCATCAAAATCTTATATTTACATGGCAAATCACCAGAGCAATTTTGACATACCTGTACTGCTTGCCCATCTTCCGGTGCAGTTTCGCTGGTTAGCCAAAGCGGAACTTTTTAAAATTCCGTTATTTGGCCTGGCCATGAAAAGAGTGGGATATATAAGCATTGATCGCAGCGATTTCAGGTCTGCGGTGAAAAGTTTGAAAAAAGCCGCTGAAACTATCAGAAAAGGGACCTCGGTTGTTATATTTCCCGAAGGTACGCGAAGCCTGGATGGCAAAATCCACGATTACAAAAAAGGCGGTTTTATTATGGCTATTGATTCTCAGGTTCCCATTGTTCCTGTAGTGATACATGGTACCCGGGCAATTATGCCAAAAGCGACCCTTCGCATACGGACCAATAACAATGTCCTGGTTGAGGTTAAGAAGCCAATACCGACTTTGGACTTCACCCGAAAAAGAAAAGATACTCTCATGGCGCATGTGCGAAAATCAATGTGTGAATCCTTTAATAAACAAGAATTGAGCGTGTGATGTTAAAAATAATTCCCCTGGGTGGTTTAGGTGAAATCGGCCTGAACATGATGGTCTTTGAATACGGGGAATCATTACTGGTAGTTGATGCGGGACTTATGTTTCCCGAAGACTACATGCTGGGCATTGATTATGTTATTCCCGATATGGGGTATCTGAAAAAAAATCGTTCCAAATTAGTCGGTATTGTTTTGACCCATGCCCATGAAGACCATATCGGCGCCATCCCGTATCTCCTTCGGGAAATCAATGTTCCTGTTTATGGCACTTCTTTTACCTTGGGCATGGTCCGCCACAAACTCGAAGAACACGATCTCCTGGCCAATGCCAAACTTATTAAGATTGCCCCAAGATCTAGGCTTAGGCTGGGAGCTTTTGAATTGGATTTCATCCGTGTCGCCCATAGTGTGGTCGATGGTGTGGGCATTGCGTTCAGGACTCCTGAAGGTCTTATCGTGCATACGGGCGATTTTAAAATCAGCCATAGCAGCATAAACAGCATGGATACGGACGTGAGTCGGTTTGCTCAACTTGGAGAGGAAGGTGTTCTGGCACTGTTATCCGATTCCACCAATGTTGAAAAAGATGGTTATACCATATCGGATAAACAGGTGGGTGAAACCTTAGCCAATATTGCGGTGGAAAGCCAGGGCCGCATTATTATCGCCCTTTTTGCTTCCAGTATTTCGCGCATTCAGCAGATCATAAACATCGCATCCAAAACCGGCAGAAAAGTCGTCGTTAATGGAAAAAGTATTGAATTCAGCACTCAACTTGCCAAAGAATTGGGGTTTCTTCATGTCCCTGTAAATACAGAGATCGATATTGGTGAACTTGATGCCTATTCGGAAGAAGAAACCCTTATCATCACCACCGGAAGCCAGGGAGAACCCATGTCGGCGCTGGCCAGAATGGCCGGAGGAAATCATAAGTATATCAAAATCCAGCCCGGCGATACGGTAATTTTATCCTCCAAGTTTATTCCCGGAAATGAAAAGGCCATCACCAATATCATCAATAACCTTTACCGGTTAGGGGCAAATGTCATTTACGAAAAAATTTCCGCGATCCATGTTTCCGGACATGCTTTTCGTGAAGAACTCAAAATGATGATTCAATTAACCAGACCAAAATATTTTATTCCTATCCATGGAGAATACCGTCATCTGTTTCACCATTCCCGCATAGCAAAGGATTTAGGCATTCCCGACGATAGGGTCCTTTTAGCGGAAAACGGTCAAATTATCCAATTTGATGAAACCGGGGGGAAAATAGGTCAAAATATTACTACAGGCCGTGTGCTTATTGATGGAAAAGGGGTTGGTGATGTGGGCAGAAGCGTTCTTAAGGAGCGTCGATTGCTATCCGAAGAGGGCCTGGTAATGGTAAGCATGGTTTTTGACGAAGATACCGGGATTGTGATATATGGCCCTGAGATTGTTTCCCGAGGATTTGTATTTGAAACAGAAACAGGCCATTTGGTCGACGATGCCATATGCGTTGTGCTTGAAATTGTGGAAGAAGTCGGTCCTGATGAGCCCAATCGTATTCATCGGATTCGAACCATGGTTCAGAGCGCATTAAAGAAATATTTTTATTTTACCATCGGACGCCGTCCCGTAATCCTAGCCTTTATTCAGGAAATATAACAGCGACCTGGGGAAGGTTCAGAAAATTGATATCAATTTATGCGTAAGGAAATCGCCGGAATACTTCTTTTTTTTCTAGTTGTTCTGACGCTGGTCAGCCTGCTGTCTTACAACCCGGAAGACCCATCAATCCATAATGCCACTGCCACCAGCCAAATCCATAATCTTTTTGGTCTGATAGGATCACACCTTGCCGGTTTTTTGATTGGACTGTTCGGTCTTGGAGCTTTTTGGATACCGGCGCTTTTAATGTTGGGAAGTATTCACCTTTTTGGCCGTCAACCTGTCAAAAATATCTATATTCTCATTACGCTGATCGGAAGCCTCATGCTGGTGATTACTTCAGGAAGCTTATTTTCCATCAAACAGGATCACTATTTACTCTTTGGAAATGCGTTTTCTTCGGGAGGCATGATTGGTATACCCATGAAGTCCTTATTGTTTAAATACGCCAACCCTGTCGGAGGGATGCTTATTCTGGTAGTTCTGTGGATTATCGGATTGATCATGGCGACCGGCTTGTCGTTGTATTCTTTTTTCAAATTCTTTTTACGTACCTTGGCAACTGTAAGTTCCAGGATAAATGGCGCATCAAATATTCTGAGAGAAAAGATAAAAAAGGCAAAAAAGCTTAATAAGACCAAAGAAAAACAAAAACCAGGTAAAATCAAAAATGATCCGCAGGCCCCTCAGAATGATCCGATTCAGATCATAACAACACCCCCGCAACCGATTAAACCAAAGCTCCAGGCCAGGCAGGAAATCTTTGATTTTATGAAATCCAACGATGAATTTCGGCTACCATTGCTTGAATTTCTTGACGATCCGGATTCTCCATTGTCAAGCGCAGATGATGAAAACCTTCTGATGCAATCCCGGTTACTGGAAAAAAAGCTGGAAGATTTCGGGGTCAAGGGAAAAGTTGTGGCGATCACACCTGGGCCTGTAATTACCACATTTGAATACGAGCCTGCACCGGGAGTCAAAATCAACAGAGTCGTTAATTTATCAGACGATTTGGCGCTTGCACTTCGTGCCATGAGTATCCGAATCGTGGCTCCCATTCCCGGAAAAGCCGTCATTGGAATCGAAATTCCCAATACGGTAAGGGAAGTTGTTTGTTTCAAAGATATGGTCAATGTAAGCAGTTTCGAAAAGTCCAAATCCAAACTTACCTTATGCCTGGGAAAAGATATTGTTGGAAATCCGGTATTAGCTGATCTGGCCAGAATGCCGCATTTGCTCATTGCAGGAGCTACCGGGACAGGAAAAAGCGTAGGCTTGAACGCCATGATTTCCAGCATTCTATATAAAGCCAGACCCGATGAAGTCAAATTCATTATGATCGACCCAAAACGAATTGAGCTTTCTTCTTATGATGGCATTCCACATCTGATAACTCCTGTAGTCACCGATGTTAAAAAAGCCACAAACGCACTTTTTTGGGCGGTCAAAGAGATGGAGAGACGCTATGAGCTACTCTCGGAAAAGCGTGTTCGTAACATCTCACAATACAATCAGAAAATTACCAAAGGAAAAAAGGCCCCTGCGGATTTATCTAAGGCTTCATCCGACGTTGATCAATCTTTCGATATCCTGCCCTTTATTGTCATTATCATCGATGAGCTGGCAGACCTTATGATGGTCACATCAAAAGATGTGGAGTTTGCTTTAACACGACTTGCCCAGATGGCTCGTGCATCGGGTATTCACCTGATTTTGGCCACCCAAAGGCCATCCGTCGATGTACTTACAGGCATTATCAAAGCCAATTTTCCAACACGATTGACATTTCAGGTGTCATCCAGGACAGATTCGCGAACAATCATTGATTCAAATGGGGCTGAACAACTTTTAGGCAACGGCGATATGCTGTTTCTTCCCCCCGGCACCGCACGTCTTCAACGGATTCACGGTTCTTTTATTTCAGAGGAGGAAATCAACCTCATTACAGAATTTTTAAAAAGCCAGAAACCCCCGGAATATGATACATCTGTGACTGAAACTCCTTCCGAAGAAAAAGATGAATTAAGCGAAGAGGATTACGATGAGCGTTATGATGATGCGGTGGCCCTTGTTACGAAAAATGGTCAGGCGTCCATATCTATGATTCAACGGCACTTGCGGATTGGCTACAATCGTGCCGCCCGGATTATAGAAGTCATGGAAAAAGAAGGAATCGTCGGCCCTTCGGATGGCGCAAAACCCCGGGAAGTATTGGCTCGCAGTTATGAAGGAATGCCATGAAAACTATACCGGAAGAACTGTGGTAACCCGGTTTCCTTTACCCTCTTGCCTGTCTGTGAATAATGTGCCTCCATGCAATTCCACCAGGTTTCTTGTCAGGCTTAATTCCAGGCCGGAGTGAGGAGTATGATTTTTTTTACCCGCCTCAGCTTCTAAAGACTCTTCCAATATATTCCCATGATATTCGGCATCGATCCCGGTTCTATTGTCTATAATTGAAATAACCACTAATTCACGATTTTCGATCATAAGTTTTTCAGCTATGACTCCCACCTGACCGCCATCCGGAGTCAAATTCAAGGCGTTTGAAAGCAGGTTGAACAAAATTTGTTTCATTTTTCTCTTATCCAGATTCATTTTCAGGTGACGCAGGTCGTCAGACATCGAAAAACGGATGTCTATATTGTGCTTAAAAGCTTTTTGCCGAATAAAATTCAAGCTGCCCCGGATAATATCACCGATGTTCACATGGCGAAGATCCAGATTATCATCGTCGTTATCCGGACTGGTCAGATCCAGAATGTCGTTTATTAAAGCCAGGAGCTCCTGGCCGCTTTCATGAATATCTTTAACATAACGTTCCTGTTTTGCATTCAGAGGGCCGAAATATTTTTCCAGGAGAACCTGTGAAAAACCCAATATGGAGTTAAGAGGGTTTCGAAGCTCATGGCTCATATTGGCGAAAAAATTACTATTGATCAGGCTTGTCATCTCTATGGATTCTTTCATTTTACGTAAGTTATCCGAAGCCTTATTTTTTTCATCCATTTTTATCTTTCCTGTTCCGGAAACCTGTGAAAGTTTTTTCCCGATTAAAACTGAATCACAAATAGTATAAAAATAATCCGGCAGTATGATACAAATCGTATCAAATGGCAACGAATTGAGATTCTTGACTGTAAGTTTTGATTATAATATGGTTTAATCATTATTGGAAAATTTTCAACAATTTGGACCCTATTGATGATGACCACTACATTTCACGTTAATATTGCCGGACGCAGATTAAGAGTTCAAAGAATTTCGGTATCCTCTTCAGCTGATCAACCGGACAGCCCGACCCTGGTTTTTTTGCACGAAGGACTTGGATGTATCGAGCATTGGAAAGGTTTTCCCAAAATGCTGTGCAGGACCACGGGAATCAACGGTCTGGTTTATGACCGAAAAGGTTACGGAGGCTCAGATACATGCGATAAATGGCAAAAAGATTATTTGATTGAAGAAGCCAACGTAGACCTTCCCAGGCTGATAAAATCTTGCGGTATCCGAAATGTTATTTTGATAGGCCACAGTGACGGAGGCTCCATTGCGCTTTTGGCGGCGGCTACACACAAGCATCTTGTAAAAGGAGTAATTACCGAGGCAGCACACATTTTTGTCGAAAACGAAACTGTCAACGGAATTCGCAAATTTATGGGACTCTATGATAATGATGATAAATTAAAAAAAAAGCTTTCACGTTATCACGGAGAAAATACTGATAAAGTGGTACGAAGATGGGCGGATACCTGGTTGGCACCGGAATTTCGGGACTGGAATATGGAATCTTTTTTACCCTGGATTTCCTGTCCGCTTCTGGTCCTGCAAGGGGTAAACGATGAATATGCCACGATCAGGCAAATCAAAGGAATTGTTGATCAGGTCAAGGGGCCTGTTTCATGGGAAATAATTTCCAAATGCGGCCATGTACCCCATTTTCAGGCGACTGATCAGGTAGTGGTTCTGATGTCCTCTTTTATATTGTCCATTGTACAAAAAGAGAAAGCTAATCCATGTCAGTTGAAAAGTTAAAAATCCTTGTGGTAGATGATGATCTTTTTTTCAGAAAAATGCTCCCGAAAAAGCTTTCATCAAAAGGATTCATATTTGATACCGCTGAAAATGGGGTTGAAGCTCTGGAAAAATTGCATGCGAATCCGGATGTCGAGCTGATCATTTCGGATATGGCAATGCCGGAGATGAATGGGCTGGAGTTGATCAAAAAAATCCGTAGCACCGGCAAAGATGTTCCATTTATTTTCCTGACAGCCAGTGACCAGTTGAACACTGCCATCGAGGCCATGACATGCGGGGCTAGTGATTATCTTCTAAAAGATGAAAACATTTTAAGAACCCTATCGATATCTGTTGACAAGGTACTGGAAAAACATCAGCTGAAAAAAAGCAATCAAAAGCTTTTGCAAGATCTTGCCGCAAAAAACAAAGACCTGGAAAAGTCCAATAAGCAACTGCTGAAATTAAACGAGCTTAAAAACAAATTTCTGGGTATGGCAGCCCATGATCTGAGGAGTCCTCTTGCTTCCATTCGTGGTTTGAGTGAGTTTTTGCTGAGTGAAATCTTTGGTTACCTGACGGAAGAACAAAAAGAATATATCAACATTATTAACAAGACTTCTGATGAAATGCTTACTCTCGTCAACGACCTGCTGGATGTTTCGGTTATCGAAAGTGGAAACCTTGACATAAAGCCCTTAAAAACATCCCTGATCAGTCTTATAAAGGACAGAATAAAACTGTATCGCATGTCCGCGGAAAAAAAAGACACCAGGATAAATTTTATCCCGGAAGACATTCCGGAAATATTTTTTGATCCTTCAAAAATAGCTCAGGTTATTGACAATCTGGTCAGCAATTCCGTCAAATTTTCGCCACCTGGTTCTGCGATATACATACATGCGGATGTGGATAAGGCTATGGTCAAAGTGAGCATTCGTGATGAAGGTCCTGGTATTTCCGAAGAGGAACAATCCAGGCTTTTTGGAGAATTTCAGCGTTTAAGTGCCAGGCCTACGGCTGGTGAAAAGAGCACGGGTCTGGGGCTTGCAATTGTGAAAAAAATCATAGATGCTCATCATGGGATACTGGAAGTGAACAGCCGTTTAGGGGTGGGGTCGACATTTAGCTTCAAGTTACCGATCAGCAACGATTAATGAAATCAATCCGGAGGTATCTATGACACAAAAAAGAAAACCGAGGGTTTTGCTCGCAGATGATGAATTGCATATCAGGGCGCTGATGAAAGCTGTTATAAAAAGCATTAATGGGGAGATCGTTGCAGAGGCCACAACCGGTCAGGACGCAGTCGATCTTTTCAATGAACACAAGCCTGATTTGATGCTGTTGGATATCAACATGCCGATCAAAACCGGGGAAGAGGCCCTGGAGGAGGTCATCAGGAAGTATCCCAATGCTCTTGTTATCATGTTGACATCCCTATCGGATGCCAAAAGTGTGGAAAAGTGCATGAAACTCGGTGCGGCTAATTTTATTCGTAAAGATACCCCCATTGATAAAATGAAAGATATCATCAAACAGACCTGGCGTGAATTTCGATTGTCCTGAAATTCTACGGAGAAATGTTATGACTGAAAAATTCAACCTCAAACAAATGCTTTTGGAAATTCAGGAAGATGAAAAACTTGGTGATAATGAAAATATCGAACTTTCTCAGGACAGAATTAATCAGATCATGATGGAAAGACTTCAGAAGAGAAAGGCAAAAAAAGAATGAGCAATGTAACAGGCTTACCGGAAATTAGTAACCCAGAGTTTTTTAACATTCTGATTTCAAGGGAATTTTTAAACGAACACGAAGTTCAGGAATTGCGTAAAAAATTTCCGGAAAATGCCTTTGCCGCGCTGTTTTTTCTGATTAAACAACAGCCCTCCGCGCAGGGTCGGTTATGCAGGTTCTGGGCTGACTCTTTGGGTGTTGCTTATATCGAGCTTGAAAAGACCATTTTTCAGCAGAATGTTGTTGAAAAAATTCCAGAAGAAATTGCCCAAAAATATAAAGTCATCCCAATATATCAATTGGGCGAAACCATTACCGTGGCCACATTTGATCCCACCAATCAAGAACTTGCAAAGCAACTGCAGGATGCCATCGGGGTGCTTGTCAGCCTTGTTTTTTCGCTTCCCGAAGAAATAGATGACGCAATCAGTAAAGCTTATCATTTCGCGGAAACTTTGAAAAAATTTATCGACAAAATTTCTTCCAGCACCCTGTTTCAAAAATATGATCTCCTGACAGCTGAAAAACTTTTTGAAGTTGCCGGAAATCAGGCCGTTGTTGAACTTCCAATCTGTATTATCCTATTTGCCGTAAAAGAAAAGGCTACCGATATTCACATTGAACCAGGGCGTGAGACGACCAGGATCCGATTTCGTATCGACGGTGTTTTAAAAAACCGGATGCAACTGGAACTTTCATTACATTCTCGCCTTATTGACAGGCTGAAAACTTTGGCCAAAATCGAAGAGAAAGAAACGAACAAACCCCATCAGGGACGAATAATTTTTCCCTTGCCTGACCAGCGGGTAGAGCTGGATTTTTCGACCATACCGACCATGTCCGGCCAGAAAGCGACTTTAAAAGTTATTGCAAAAACAAGACTTGAAGAAGTTGAAAGTCTGGATCGGATTTTTCTCTCCAAAAAAAATTATGACCAAATCACAAAACTTATCGGAGTTCCTTATGGTCTGCTTCTGGTGGCCGGGGCTTATGGTAGTCAAAAATCCGGCTTAATTTATTCAGCGCTAAAATATATGAACACTGATGAAATAAATATTACCACTGTGGAAAATACCCTCAAATATCGGCTTGACGGCCTCAACCAGATCCAGGTTGATTTTTCGAACGGTTTGGATCCGGTCTCCGCGATTCGGTGTTGTCTTTCACAGGATACCCAGGTTTTGGCAATTGATGAAATAAGAAACAAGGATGAAGCTGTCGAGCTTTTTGAAGCAGCTCGGGCAGGGCACCTGGTTGTGTCGGGAATCAATGCCAATAATGTATTTCAGGCAATCCTCCGATTATTTCAAATGGGCCTTAATACTGACGATGTCTTACCGTTACTTCTTGGTATTATTGCTACCCGAAGCGCCAGAAAACTGTGCCCGCAATGCAAAGAAAAATATCGCGCTTCAAAAGAAGAAATTAAGACCTATTTTGACACGGATGGCGAGTTCAAAATCAATCTGTATAAACCAAAAGGATGCCGGTTTTGTAATGATACCGGATACTCCGGCCGGATTGCTTTGCACGAGCTATTAATTTTAAACAATACGATTAAAAAACTTGTTTATTCAGACATCTCCCTGATGTCGTTGATCACATCGGCTGAAAAAGAGAATTTCCAGAATTTGCGTTATGATGGAATGAAAAAAGTGCTTCGTGGTTTGACCACTTTTGATGAAATCAACCGTGTGACCATGCCGCAATTATAGAAAACGGCCATTTTTAACCCCGCATATCATGCGGGTTTTATTGCCGGTTGTTTCAGATTAACCTTTAATAACTGCCAGGGGTTCAAGGCGAGCCACTTTTGTGGCAATTCCTGCTCCGTGAACCACCTCGACAACCCGGTCAACATCCTTATAAGCTATTGGAGCTTCTTCAGCCAAACCAGCCATGCTTCCCGCCAGAATATGGATACCTTTTGCTTTTAACTGTTCGAGAAGCTGCGTTCCGCGCACATTTTTTTTGGCTTGAGAACGACTCAGGGTCCTTCCTGCACCATGACAACAGGAACCGAATGTTTGATCCATGGATTTTCGGGTTCCCACCAGCACCCAGCTGGATGTTCCCATGGATCCGGGAACAAGGACCGGTTGGCCGATGTCTCTGTATTGGTCAGGAATTTCAGGGCTTCCAGGACCAAATGCTCTTGTCGCTCCTTTTCGATGGACACAGACCTTTACCTGCTTGCCGTCAATATGGTGCTCTTCGATTTTAGCCATATTATGGGCAATATCATATATCTGATAGACATGACGATTTTTAACCTTCCCGGCCAAAGCCTGATCAAAGCTTTGTCGGATATTATAGGTAAGAACCTGTCTGTTGGCGAATGCATAATTTGCAGCTGCTTTCATGGCTGCCAGATATTCTTTTCCCTCCGGGCTGCTTAACGGCGCACAGACCAGCTCGCGATCCGGAAGTTTCAAATCATATTTTTTAATGCATTTCTGGAATTTTTTGACATAATCGGTACAGATTTGATGTCCGAACCCTCTCGATCCACAGTGGATTTGGACAACAATTTGTCCTTGAAAAAGCCCGATACGTCCTGCCGTGTGTTCATCAAACACGCTTTGTACGACATCGACCTCAATAAAATGGTTGCCTGCCCCGAGTGTCCCCACCTGCCCTTGTCCCCTGTCCAGAGCTCTCTGGCTGATAACACCGGCATCAGCCCCATCAAGACACCCGCTTTCCTCGGTTTTTTCAAGATCCTCCTCGGTAGCATATCCATTTTTTAAAGCCCACCTGGAACCCATTTCCGCCAACCGTTCCAGTTCCCCTTTTTTTAATTTGACATGACCTCCTTTACCGACTCCGCTTGGACAATTGTTATAAAGGCTCGCTGTCAGCAGTTCAATATGAGGCGTCAATTCCTCACGGTCAATTTTTGTAGCTAAAAGCCTGACACCGCAGTTGATATCATATCCCACCCCTCCCGGCGATATGACACCGTCCGGAAGTTCCGTGGCTACAACCCCACCGATAGGAAACCCATATCCCTGATGGATGTCCGGCATAGCCAGAGCATATTTGAGAATACCGGGAAGTGTTGCCGTGTTGACCAGTTGCTCCAGGCTTCGATCTCCCATGATATTTTTGATCAGTTCCGGTTCTGAAAAAAAACGTGCGGGTACTCTCATGTCGGACCTGAAAGTTTGGGGAATCTCGTAAACATGCTTGCTTATTCTGATTAGGTTACTGCTGTCAATCATTGGTATACCTCCTGTGGGGTATCTGAACCCGGGCTCTGTCATAATTAGCGGCAAGGCGATTAAGATTTTTAAATGTCAAATACCACAGTGGCTTCAAGCCCATTTTCAGTCTTTTCAATTTTTAGATTGTGATAAGTCACTGCCTTGATATGCACTTTCAGCTCACGGGCGATTTTTCCATAAACCTTTGCCTTGAAATAAGTTTCAGAAATGGCTTGAATATCAGCTCTTTGAAATATGAAAGATTTGACTTCAATCATGAAAACCAGCTCACTCAGCCATTCTACCAAAAGGCCTTCTGTATCATCAGCCCTGATTTCGACAGGCTGTAGGTCATAATCATCGGATAAGAAAGTTTCTTCACAAATAAGGTGCGCCATACCCATGGCGGCGTTTTGCAGCAGCTCCTTTAAATCCCTTCCATGCACACGAAGCGCCACATCTGCGGTGTGTTCAATTTCTTCAAAACGAAACAGGGGAACCGGCTTTTCTTGGGTTTTTGGGACCATGGGTCAACCTTGTTTTCTTTTTACGGGTTCATCAATACCATATCTCTTTTAATATATACATTATTCTGGAATTGCCTCGAAAGGCCTTCATTAATGTTTTAACATGGGTATCTCAGGACCTGAAAGGATCGGCTTTGATGTCATAGCGCCTCATAATTTGCTGAAGTGCCTGACGTTCAAGCCCGCAAAGCTTTGCAGCATGGGTGACATTTCCATCGCAAATTTTCAGATAATGTCCTATATATTGGCCATTAAACCTTTTTAGGATTTCTTCTTTGGCTGTTTTATAAGGCTTTTCCTCAATGCCGATATTTGCTGCCGTGTCAGATCGGACTTCTTTTTTAATCCCCACATCCCGAGGTTTGATTTCATCTGTGGTGGAAAAAAGAATACCCTGAAGAATCACATTTTCCAACTCACGAATATTCCCTTCCCAGGTTCTTTTTAGAAAAATGTCCATAAGTTCCGCGGAAATTTTTTTTATTGGTTTGTTAAGATCCTCACAGTGTTTTTCCAGCAAATGGTTTGCAATAATCGGTATATCTTCTTTTCTCCGGCGAAGAGGAGGCAACTCGATAGGCAACACATTAATCCGGTAATAAAAATCCTCTCTGAATTGACCGATCCTTATTTTTTCTTTGAGGTTCTGGTTGGTGGAAGATATGATTCGAACATCCACATGAATGGATTTTGTATCACCCAAAGGTTTAATTTCTTTTTCCTGAAGAACCCGCAGAAGTTTGGTCTGAATGGCAGGGGTGACATCACCGATTTCATCCAGAAAAATACTTCCCTGGTCGGCCTCTTGAAAAAGGCCGATTTTGTTGGTTGTGGCATGGGTAAAAGCCCCTTTTTTGTACCCGAAAAGTTCACTTTCCAGGATATTTTCGGGAACTGTGGGACAATTGACCGCCACCCAGGGTTTATCCCTGCGGGAACTCAGGGCATGAATTGCTCGTGCGGTCAGATCTTTTCCCGTGCCTGATTCACCGGTAATTAAAACCGTGAGATCATTTTTGGCAACCATCCGGATTGTCTCGTAAACACGCTGCATGGCTGTGGACTTGCCTACCATGTCCTGAAATGTGGCATGCCCCCGGCAAGCTTTCTGGAGTCTTTGATTTTCCTTGAGCAAAGTGCTTCTTTCCAGAGCTTTTTCCATCCGAAGCACAAGTGCATCGTGATCAAAAGGCTTTGTGATAAAGTCGTATGCCCCGCTTTTCATCGCCTCAACAGCAGAGTCTATACTTCCGAAAGCCGTCATCATAATCACGGTTTGATCATAAGATTTTCTTTTGATAATTTCCAAAAGTTCAAGACCGTCCATGCCGGGCATTTTTATATCCATGAGCACAAGGTCAAAATGATTTTCATTATAAATTTTGAGAGCTTCTTCCGCAGAAGAAGCGGTAGTGACATGGCATTTCAGGTCCGGTTCCAGACTCCGTTTTAATAACATGAGCATGTCTTTTTCATCATCTACGACCAATATGCTTCTGCTTATTATGTTCATCACAATTAGGTATTGATTGGTAAAACTACTGTAAATGTAGTCTCTTGCCCGGGTTCGCTTTTCACAAAGATGTGTCCGCCATGGTTTTTAATGATGCCGTAACCGACTGAAAGTCCTAACCCGGTTCCTTCTCCTGTGGGTTTGGTTGTAAAAAAAGGGTCAAAAATGCACGATAAATTTTTCTGCTCAATGCCGTACCCCGTATCCCTGACTTCAATAATAACCTGTTTGTCATCAGAGCAATACCGGGTTGAAATCGTTATGGTTCCATTTTGACCAACCGCATGCCTGGCATTCATGGTCAAATTCATGATCACCTGACGGATTTTTTTTTCATCCAGAAACATGGACGGAATACTTTGATCATAATCCCTGATAATCTGAATTTTTTCAAGTTTAGAATGTTGCTGAATAAAAGAGACCACATCTTCTATTACATCATTTAACCTTACCACATCTTGAGATGGCTTGGAAGTTCGCGCAAAGTTCAGCAAATCTTCCACGATTGATTTGCAGGTGCGAACATGCTTTTCAATGGTTTTGAGATCCTGGTATTTTTCGGATTCAGGATTTTCTCCCCTCATTAAAAGTTGTGTATACCCAAGAATAATACCCAATGGGTTATTGATCTCATGGGCAATTCCTGAAGAGAACTGCCCTATTGAAGCCAGTTTATCCGCCTGTGACATCTGATGTTCCATCATCTTTCGCTGGTCGATATCCCTGGCCAGGTTGTGTGCGGATTCGATAGCTTGTTTGTCCGATAAAATTTGTTCATATATTTTCCAGCTTCTTTCAAAATAAAGGGTAAAAGATCCGACAGCTATAAACATCAGGGTGTTTATGGATCCGCTCAATGGACGAATAAATTCCCAAACTTTTTGATATTCAGCCATTAGCAGTAAATGTTTTAACAAATGGCCTGCCGAACGGGAAATGGCAAATCCCGCAATGGCAAAACAAACCCAATAGAGATAAATCCATATAACATTGCTGGAATCCCGTGTTCTAAGGATGGCCACCTGGTGAATGCATGCAAAGGCCAGAAAAATCATTGATATGGAGCCGATAACATCAACAATGACAATAGGTGTGCCTGATATAATCATCGAAGACCTTCCTCCGTTGATTTTTCGGTTTCAGCGACCAGCCTTTTTAATCCTAAAAGAAGAAATAAGAGAGCCGGCACGCAGATAAGATGGTCCAGCCTGGCAACATAGTAAGTTATTCCGGCCCATTTTCCCAAAGAAGATGACACTTTGATCTGCCAGGTGCTGATTTTTTCCACCGTTATTAGCATGGCCTGCTCATCTAAAAAATGAACAAGCATGACGTTTACATTCCATAAAATAAAGAAAAAGGCGGCGTACTGAATATATCTCCAGCCGGTGTGCCTGGCGAGTTTTCTTTGTCTGAGCCAATATATGAGAATCACCATGGACAACATGAAAAAAAGGTGTGCAAACTGGTGAGCATATATGCCTTCAGGATCACCATGAGCCTGGGTGGCCAATGCTGTGCCCGTAAAAGGCAAAAAACATATTATAATTAAAAATAACAGGATCTTCATTTTTTCTCCGATAAATGAAAAGTCCATGATTGGATAGGCTTGCGACGAAATATGCAAAATATGTTCCTGTAATAAACCCCTAAGACACAGGGGATTTCCTTTTGGTTCAAATTAAGGACAGCACTTGCGCGCCATGGATTATGATGATGATGATGATTATTTTAAACCAATTGCTTTTTGGGATATAAAAAATTGCGGATTCAGGGAAAAAGTGCATTATATTTTTTGCACCGCAAGTATTTTATTTCTATTATATATCTATCTGTAAATACAATATGATTGGAGCGAATAAGTTTTGTGCGCATATTTTATATTGCATTATGTCATGCATGATCCAGAGTTTAGAACCTATGGATAAACCTGCACATGATCACGGATCAATCCCGACAAAACCTTATTAACCCTTTGAAAAACTGTGATATTGTCAAGACCAGTGCTTTTATACAAATGATCAGAAAGCATGTGGCACATGATTTGCTTCGAAAAATATCAAAATCAATGCTGATGATGAATTTTGCGGCGTGGAATAATTGCATTACACAAAATTTTATTTATTTGGAGGCATGTTATGATACAGAAAAAAAGAGTTGTTTTAACCTTGCTGTTGATGTCATTCCTGATTGCAGCGCCATTGATGTTTTCGGATGTTGCTTTTGCCGACAACTTGAGCGAAGCCATATCAAAGGCGCCCGTGGGTACTGAAAAAGGGCAAATCGATCCAACAGCGGAGCCGGGATATCTGGGAATACCGGGTGGGCTCCAGGTTAATTTACTGGTGGGTTTTTTGTGGGCTGTCTGGGTCGGCTGGATATTTTCCACTGTAGGTGCTTTTGGGGGCATCATGGCGGGTGTGGGACACATTACTATCTTTGGTATCGGAAAACATGCCGGAGAATTCAGGGAAACCGCGCCCATGCTCAACAAGGTCATTACCGATTCCGTGAGGGTGTCCAACCAGTTTTTGGTGGGGATGAGCGCTTTGATTTCATCTTTTAACTACTACCGTATGGGACGCCTGGTACTGCCTTTGGGGCTCGCATTGGCTTTTGGGTCCATGTTCGGAAGCTACCTGATTCCCTGGCTTACAGCCGGAAAAATCAGCTTCAAGGCATACATCGGCTATTTTGGTATTTTTGTTCTGGCTTTAGGATTTGTGATGTTGTATGAAACAACACCCAAGGGCAGGGCCGGCAAGAAAAAAGCCAAACAGGCCGCCGATGCTTTTGAAACCACCATGCGCCGCCAGCGAAGCGGCGAAAAGGTCGACACAAGCCAGTTGGGAGTAAAAGTCACCGGCATTACCGCCACACGCTTCACCTTTACCTTTTACGGGGTCGAGTTTTCATTCAATCCCTTTTATCCGGTTCTCGGTGGTTTTGTTATCGCGGCTATTTCTTCTTTTATCGGTGTGGGCGGCGGTTTTCTGCTTGTTCCTTTTTTGACCAGCATTTCAGGCCTTCCCATGTACCTGTCCGCCGGAACTTCCGCATTTGCCGTACTGGTAGGCATGATCGTAAGTATCTTCAGCTATTTACAACAAGGTGTCATTGTCCATTGGCCTTTGATCGGTATCGAACTGGTCGGTATTGTTGTGGGTTCCATCATTGGTCCGCGTACCTCCAAGTATATCCCCGATCTCTGGCTGAAGAGACTGTTTATTATTCTGGCATTTTATGTCGGTATCGACTATGTATGCAGAGGCTTTCTCGGCAAAGGAATAATAGCGCTTTTTGGATTATAAAACCAAAAGCCCTGGTGGTATTTTTTCCATCAGGGCTGAAAAAATTCATCCATTCCGAGGAATACGGATTTAACCAACTGAGAACCCATTATCCGAACCGTCTGAGAAGTATCCAGGGTAGTTCCGATCATTTTGTCGCTGCCCTTTTGCCTTTTGCAGTAACAGGGGAGAGAATCCAATGAAAATTTTATATGCTGTCTATGACTGGATGGATCCCCTGCTGATTTTTTTTTACCGGTTGCCGGAAAATCCGGTGGCGGGTTTTTTTCTGGGAACCTTTTTTCTGTGTTTGCTTTGCGTGATCATTGGTGAGATAACCATCATCACCATGTACCGTTTGAATAGAAAATATTACAGAAAACTTAAAAAAGAAACCGTCAGGATGCACAATCTTTCCATAAAAGCCATCCTGGCCAAGGATAAAGACAGCTATCGGGCCTGCAACCGACAAGCGAATGAGGCATTTGGACGTTATTTTTTTGCTCAGCTCGGTCTGGGAGCTTCAGGCCTGTGGGCGCTTCCATTTGCCCTGGGCTGGATGAGCCAGCGATTTCATGATGTTTCCATGGATCTGTTTTTTTCCCTTCCCGGCATCGGTAAGACCATGGGCTATATCCCCATTTTTATTTTAAGCTATATACTGGTGAGAATCCTTTTCGGCAAATTAAAACCATGGTTACCCTGGGTGTACCGTTTTGACTTTCGCCGTGAAACAGACAATGAAGGTGAAAAAATGGTCAGTTGGACAGATGTTGAAAAACATGGAGGCTTTCCTGATCGCTAATGCCTCACAGAGATCGCAGGTTTGACGAAAATTCCGAATTTGGTTATGCTGTTAAAAATACGGAGGAAAAATAATGAATAAAGAAGTTTACAGCTTATGTTTCATGTGTTCGATCAGATGCCCGATTCGGGTGCTGGCCAAAGACGGACAGGTGGAATGGATCGAAGGAAATCCGCATGTGCCCGGCATGGAAGGAAGTCTGTGTCCTCGCGGGTCAGCCGGAATTTCATTGCTCTATGATCCGGAAAGGGTTCAGACTCCCATGATCAGGGTCGGTGAGCGCGGTTCGGGTAACTGGCGTAAGGCAAGCTGGGATGAAGCCCTTGATTTTGTTGCCGATAAACTTAAGGATATTATCGAAAAAAACGGACCTCACAGTATTGTTTTGGGAGAGCGTACCCAGTTGGCTACCCATGTCAGTAAAACCTTTTTGAAAGCCCTGGGTTCACCCAATCATTTTACTCATGACGCACTGTGCAAAGGATCGGTCAACACCGCATGCCGGTCGTTGTTCGGATACACCGATGCGCAGATGGCCATGGACTATAAAAACACCAAACATATTGTTTTGTACGGAAGAAATATTTTCGAAGCTGTTTCGGTCAAAGAAGTCAACAACTTAATGGATGCGCTGGAGAACGGTGCGAAACTGACCTACATCGATCCCAGGGTGACCGTGACAGCTACAAAAGCTCACCGGTACTGGATGATTCGTCCCGGCACCGACCTGGCCCTGAATTATGCCCTGATCCATGTGATTTTAAAAGAACGACTGTATGATGCCGACTTTGTTGATCGATGGGTGAGTGATATGGCCGACCTCCGGGAGTTTGTGGCTTCCTATACACCCGAATGGGCTGAAAAGGAAACCGGTATTCCCGCAGATGAAATCGTAACCCTTGCCCGCGAGATGAGCAAGGATAAGCCGTCGGTTATTTTTCACTTTGGATATCGCGGAGCCAATCAGGTCAACGAGATATACATTCGAAGATCGATCCTGATACTCAATTGTCTCATGGGTTCCATAGAAACAAAAGGCGGTCTGTTTTTCAAAAAAGGTCCTGGTGAAGTGGGGGGAAAGCCCGCCAGAAAACTGACCGAACAGCAGTTTGACACAAAAATCGAGGTACCCCGGTTCGATAAGGTGGGAACAAAAGATTTCCCGCTACCCGACCCCAACCATGGCGCTCCGCAGATGCTTCCGCAGGCCATCTTAAATGAAGATCCATATCCGATCAAAGCTTTGATCAACTACCGGTTCGAGCCGCTCATGTCCATTCCCGACACGACCACCACCTTAAAGGCTTTGGACAAGCTGGATTTGATTGTGACCATCGATATCAATTACAGCGATATTGCCTGGTACTCGGATGTGATACTGCCGGAAAGCATTTATCTTGAGCGGACCGATTGTGTACAACAAGCCAATGGTCTGAAACCTCAGATATTTCTGAGGCGACAGGTGGTGGCACCCCGTTACGATACCAGGGAAGGTGCCATGATTCTTAAACAGCTGGCCGAAAAATTAGGCATCAGCAAATATTTCCCCTATGAGAGCATGGAAGACCTTGTAAAATGGCAGCTGGAAGGCACCGGATTTGCCCTGGAGGATTTTGATAAAAAAGGTTTTGTGGCCTATTGCAAGGACCCAATTTTCTGGGATCGCACCAAGTTGAAAATAAAAACGCCTTCGGGTAAAATCGAGCTTCGTTCTTCACTCCTCGAAAATGCGGGGTTCTCATCCTTTCCAGAGTATGAGCCCATACCGAAACCGGAAAAAGATCATTTCAGGTTGGTTACCGGACGATGTGCATTACACACCCATTGTTCCACCCAGAATAACCCATATCTCAATGAGCTTCTTTCTGAAAACAGGCTTTGGATAAATTCCCAAAAAGCGGCGGAATTGGGGATTTCAAATAACGCCATGGTGGAGATTTCTTCAAAAAGAGGCTCCGGAATCATCAAAGCATCCGTGACCGAGCTAATTCATCCGGAATCGGTTTTCATGCTCCACGGATTCGGCCATCAGGCCAAACGGGCTACCCGATCTTACAACAAGGGGGTTTCAGACAGCCTTCTGGAGGAAAACGTATCGGATATGGTTGGTGGAAGCCCTGCATTTCACGAAACATTTGTCAAAGTCAAAGCTGCATAACAGGCCCCCCGAGCATAACAATGCAGTCTTCTTCATTTGGAGGATTATAATGAGTAAATACTTTCTATTTCAGGATACCAAAAAGTGCATTGGATGCCATTCCTGTGAAATTGCATGCAAAAGCAGTAAGTCGCTTCCACTGGGCCCCAGGATTTGTCAGATCGTCGAGGTCGGCCCTAAATTTATCGGAGGGCTCCCCCGGGCTTCTTATGTATTCATGCCCTGTTTTCACTGTGAAGATCCGTGGTGTGTTGCAGCCTGTCCCACAGGAGCAATGCAAAAACGCTCTAAAGACGGGATCGTATCTGTGGATCCGGCCTTGTGTGTCGGATGTAAATCCTGCATTTCCGCCTGCCCGTGGGGAGCTCCCCAATGGAATCCCGAGACCGGAAAAGTTGTCAAGTGTGATTATTGCAAAGACCGGGTAGACCAGGGTTTAAAACCGGCCTGTGTGACCATTTGCACATCTCACTGCCTTCATTTCGGCAGAGTTGAAGATATGACCCAGATTCGCAGGCAACGTCACGCCAGGACCGTTGCAGCCCTGGAGCACAGCCATCTTGGTTGATAGTCATTAAGCACAAAGGAGTGGTTTTATGAACAGGTGCCCGGTCAACGAAACCATCAAAGGACTTGAAAAATCCATCGAGTCAGGCGCCTTGAAAGATCCCCGGCTTCGGCGAATCGGCGAGGAAATTCTGGAGCTAATGCAGGATGTGGCATGGGGACGCGCCGGCAAGGATCATATTCCGGCTATCCATAACCTTTCTCAAACTATTTCAGAAGATGCCGGGGACAATGAAGCTAAGCAGGTCGGACAGATGGTGGCATCTGCCGTCAAAGAGCACAAGGAAATTTTTAACAGCCATGTTGATACCCACAATTGTGCGACAGGAGACTGTGTTCGTCTTGCTCCCGCACCTTGCCAAATGGCCTGCCCCGCCGGAATCGATGTTCCGACTTATGTTTCTTTAATCGGCATGGGCCGCGATGCCGAAGCCATCGAGGTCATCAGAAAGGACAATCCGTTTCCCTGGGTATGCGGGCTTGTTTGCACCAGGCCCTGCGAGTTCATGTGTGTTCGCGGAAGAATCGACAAGCCCGTTTCCATTAAGTTTTTAAAAGCTTTTGCTGCGGAAAAAGCGCTTTCGGATCGTGAATATAAAAATCCCGAAAAAGCTCCTGATAAAAACAAAAAAGTCTGTGTTATCGGTGCAGGCCCCGGAGGGATGAGTGCGGCATATTTTCTGGCATTAAAAGGTTATCAGGTCAGGGTACTGGAAGCTCAGCCGGTGGCCGGTGGTATGATGATGCTGGGTATTCCCCGGTATCGCCTTCCAAGGGAAGTGATTGACCGTGAAGTCGCCATGATTGAAGACCTGGGTGTTGAATTTCGGTTTAATACCCGATTTGGCAAAGATGTGACCATGGACCAGCTCAGAGCCGAGGGTTTTGAAGCTTTTTTCTTTGCAATCGGCGCACATAAAGCCTTTAACCTGAATATTCCGGGTGAGAAAGATTTTCCCCAGGTTGTGGAAGCCATTGATCTGTTAAGAAAAGTGGCTTTAGGAGACCGGAAAGCGCCGGGAAAGCGCGTGGTGGTTATCGGCGGCGGCAATGTGGCCATAGATACCGCCAGAACCAGTCTTCGCCTTGGAAGCGAAGAGGTCATTATTGCTTACCGACGCACCCGCCATGAGATGCCTGCGGATATCGAAGAAGTTGAACAGGCCGAGGAAGAAGGCATCCGCTTTTCATTTTTAACAATTCCCGTTGAAATTGTCGGAGAAAACGACAAACTCTCGGGTCTGAAATGCCTTCGCGCCGACCTGGTGGCCAAGGAAGGAAGCAACCGGAAAATTCCCGTACCTATGCTTGGAAGTGATTTTCTGATGGAGGTCGATTCGGTCATTTGCGCTATCGGCCAGCGGGTCGACCATGAGTGTATGGAGAGCGTTCCCGATTTGAAATGGTCTCGCCGGACAACCATCGATGTCGATATGGCCAGCATGGAAACCTCGATAGCCGGTGTATTTGCCGCAGGCGATGCGGTTACTGGGCCGGCAACGGCTGTTGAGGCCATCGGAGGCGGTAAAAGAGCGGCAGAGGCTATTGACAGGTATCTTTCGGGCATACCTCAGCCCAAAATGCCTCCTCTTCCGGTTCGCCGAAAACGTGTCGACTGGCTCGAAGTTCCGGCTGCCACAAAAATGGTGCTTAAGAAACCTGAAATGCCATTGCTGAATATCGAACGACGCCGAACCACATTCCAGCAGGTGGAACTGGGATATTCAGAAAACCAGGCCCGTGAGGAGGCACGAAGGTGTCTCAGGTGTGATATTTGTCTGAGATGCGGAAAGTGTGTGGAAATCTGCCGTGATAAAATGGAAATCAATGCACTGAAGTTTGGTTATCTTGATTTTGATCACCCGGTGGAGACGGATTTCAGGGTCACTGAAGAAAAGTGTATTCTGTGCGGTGCCTGCGCTGCCAACTGTCCCAACAATGCCATAAAAATTGAGGATCGAAAAGGAGAACGGGTGCTGAACATGTGCGGTACGATCCTTAACCGCCAAAAACTTCTATATTGCGAATCCTGTGGCGCTGTGATCGGCCCGGCGAGATATCTTGATTTTGTTAATGGAAGGCTTAACACGCTCACACCCAAAACCGGAAAAGAAAGACTCTGTGAAGTCTGTGCCCGAAAAAAATCGGCTAAGGCTTTAGGTAGTTAAGGTTTAAAATCCCCCGGCCCTCTTTGCCAAAGGGGGATTTAGGGGGATTTTTCTTAAGTTATGGCATCGATTTAAAAAACAAAACTAAGGAGCAAATCCATGGTAATATTTCGAAAAGGCCGGCGAGTCGCCATTTTTAGAAAATCCGATGATGAAGCGTGGGAAAGTTACATGGATTCTTTCATCGGCTCACACGGAATCATTACTGATCCGGACACGACCAAAAACGACCCTGATGATCTCGTGGAAGTTTCCGTGGATGGTAAGGGCACCCACAGGTTTCCGCAGGATAGTTTGAAAGTGCTTGAAGATTAATCGATCACCCATAGTTGCCGGAGTTGATACAATGAATATTTCTCAGTTGTTAAAAAAACACGGCAAACATGTGCATACTGTTTCCAGGGATTGCAGTGTGGTCGATGCCATCGAAAAAATGACACTCACCAAATCCGGTGCTTTAATTGTAATGGAAAATGACCATCCAGTGGGAATTTTTACCGAACATGATGTTTTTCGCTGCCACATTGTGGACAAAACCGGTTTATTTTCCGATATGAAAGTTGCCGATGTGATGAGCCAAAATCTGATTTTTGCTTCACCCGATGAAAGTAGCGGTCATGCGTTAAACAGAATGCTTAATGCGCAAATCCATCATCTGCCCGTGGTCGAATCGGATAAAATTTCAGGAGTGCTGTTGATTAATGATATTATCAGACAGCACATGGAAGCATTGAACGCTGAACTGCAATATCTGCACGAATACATCTTACGGCTCCAGGATGCCGGTAATGACTGATCAGCCGCCAAAAGGACTGAAAATCATGAACCCTTCACCATCATCGGAAAGTGAACCCATTGAAATTATAGTCAATGGTAAGCTCTACCCGGCCGACCCTCATATGACGGTCCTGGAAGCACTGAAATCAAACAATTTTGATATACCGACCCTGTGTTTTCACCCATCGCTGAGACCATCCGGAGCCTGCCGGTTATGTGTTGTGGAAATGGCTGCAAAGTCAGGAAAAGCTATCGCCATGCTCTCATGCATTCTTCCGGTCAAAAATGGTCTGGAAATCAAAACCCAGGGCGAATTGGTGAAACAGTCCAGAGTCCGTGCTTTTGGGAATATGATTCAAATGGCCCCCCAGTCCCGGAAAATTCGTGATCTGGCAGAGAACTACGGGATCGATCTGGGTCCCCCACCGGATGGTTGCATACGATGCCGCCTTTGTATTCGTGTCTGCAGAGAAATTGTCGGGCCAAGGGCTTTAAAAATGGAAAAAAGGAAAGGAACCGGTTTCGTGGTTCCTATACCCGATGCCTGCATCGGGTGCGGTACATGCGCCAACCTTTGTCCAACCCAGGTCATCAAAGTCGAAGATATAGATAATGTCCGTACCATATCAATCCGTGATGAAGTCATCGGACGTCATCCATTGGAAACCTGTGAAGGCTGCGGAAAACGCTTTGCAACACCCAAATTTTTAAAACATATCGCCGAACGCACAGCACCTCATCCGGATGTGAAATTGCACCACCGATATTGCCCGACTTGTTCCAAGCTTTTTTCAGACCGGATTAAATCCTTTACAAATCTTAAGGAACGCATGATTATCCATTGAAGAGGGAAAATGGAAATTTTAGCCATTTACGGAAGCCCCAGGAGAATAGGAAATACCTCGACACTTCTGGATCATGCAGTTAAAGGGGCCGAAGACGCCGGCGCCCTGGTTGACAAAATCGTATTAAGAGACTGCAAAATGTCTCCCTGTCTTGAAATATACGGGTGCAAAAAAACAGGGCGTTGTGTCATTAAAGACGACTTTCAGGAAGTTATTGACAAATTGCTCTCCTGCAAAGGCATCATGCTGGCCTCCCCTATCTTTTTCTACACTGTAAGCGCGCATACAAAGATCCTCATGGACCGGTGCCAATCCCTGTGGGTAAAAAAATATTGGGTTGATCAAACACCTTACAGAAAAACCATTTCCTCCAGAAAGGGGCTTTTCATTTCAGCTGGTGCCACAAAAGGAAAAAAGCTTTTTGACGGCACTCTGCTGACCGTAAGATATTTTTTCGATGTTTTGGATATAGATCTCTGGAAATCACTTCTGTATCGTCAACTCGATTTTGAACAGGATATTCTAAAGCACCCCGAATATCTTCATGAAGCATATGAAACCGGAAAAGAATTCGCTCTGGCGACAAAAAAGAGTCAATCATCATAAATCATAATCAACACCGCGAATCACTTCTACCCCTGATGCGGCCATCTCCCGGACTGCGGATTCAACCGAAGACAATCCCCCAAACATGTCTGATCGCCGGTAGTTCTCTAAGCGTGCACCGCATATGCTCAGGTCTGCAACAACCCGTAAGTTTTTGCTTTTGAAAAATGTCAGGGTCTCGATTGCAGACACCCTCACACAGGAATTTAAGGTGCATCCTCCCATAACCAATATGTTTTTACCTTTTTCCATAACTCGCTCCACCCATTGCCGGTAACCGTTAGTGGGCGGAAACAGAATGCTGTTTCCCGGTTTGATGAAATAAAGCTGCATTGGGTCAATTATTCCTTTGAAATGGTCATCCCAATCATAGCTATCGGGCGGAAAAGGACATCTGGAAAACATGGTCTCGATTACATTGCCATATTGACGGATAAACTGTGCACAATGTTTGAAGCCCGATTCAATTAATCGGATGTCCTGTTGAGCTTGTGAACCGATAGATTTCATCCATGCGCCCTTTGTAAAAGAGCGCTGAGGGTCGATAATCAGCAAAGCTGAATCTTCGGGATGAATCCTTGCGAAATCAAGAGTGCCCAAAAGCTTTTTATAATCATCGGCAGTACCCCTGCCTGCTGATTGTTCTAAAATCTGTATAATTTGATTTTCAGTATTTTTTTGCAGGATATTTTCTTTTTTGCTTTTTTGAGGAAAAAAGTTTTCAGCAACGGATTTAGTGAGCAATGAATCGTATTTTACATTCAAAAGCACACTGCCATAAGGCCCATAGGAATCTTTGGAAATTTGATCCATAAAAGAATTGAATGTTTTTCGAGAAATGGGGCAAAGCAGGGTCAAAAGATCAAAAACGGCGAAAAAAGAGGCTTCATGCCAGTGCCAGCCCATCTGTTTTGCGGCACGATGAAGCTCTTTTCTCGAAAGTTTTTCATCCCGGTCAAGATCAAGTATGTCAAAAAGCTCATTAAATTCCATCATCCAATCTTGCTGTGGTTTTTTACCACACACCTGCCACAGGCAGATCACCCGAAAACCCGAAAGGCCCTAAACAGAAATCGATTCCACAACCATCCCAGGTACCATTACCAGTATCCAGATACCACATGCCTGTACCGGAACGATACACACCAATCGTTGTTTGCCCGGTATTGGTCCAGTCCCCGGCAACAGGAATATCACCTGATGAGCCAAAAGGCCCTATGCACAGATCGGTTCCACAACCATCCCACTTGAAATTACCATCATCCAGATACCACATCCTTGTACCTGGACGATACACACCAATCGTTGTTTGCCCGGTATTGGTCCAGTCCCCGGCAACAGGAATATCACCTGATGAGCCAAAAGGCCCTATGCACAGATCGGTTCCACAACCATCCCACTTGAAATTACCATCATCCAGATACCACATCCTTGTACCTGGACGATACACACCAATCGTTGTTTGCCCGGTATTGGTCCAGTCCCCGGCAACAGGAATATCACCTGATGAGCCAAAAGGCCCTATACACAGATCGGTTTCACAACCATCCCAGATGCCATTACCATTATCCAGATACCACATCCCTGTACTGGGACGATACACACCAATCGTTGTTTGCCCTGATTTGGTCCAGTCCCCGGCAACAGGAATATCACCCGATGAGCCAAAAGGCCCGCTAATGCACAGATCGGTTCCACAACCATCCCAGATGCCATTACCATTATCCAGATACCACATCCCTTTGCTGGGACGGAATACCCCGATTCTTGATTTATCTTGCCCATCCCATTGTCCTGCGACCGGCAAGTCGCCTGGTGAGCCAAATACTCCCCAACACCCATCAGGACCACATCCACTCCAGGTTCCATTCCCATCCAGATCAATATACCATCTCCCTGTATTTGGCCGAAACACGCCGATTACTGGATCGCTGACAGGGCTAATAAATGAATTCAGAGCCTGATTAATACGGATTCGAGGTGTGGTGACGCTGTTTGTACCGGTGATCGGTAAACCAGTTGTTTTCAAGGCACTGAGCACCAAATCAACGGTAGCTGACGGAGTCTTTTGTTTCATAATTGCCCAGGTACCGGCCACATGGGGAGTTGCCATCGATGTACCACTTTTCAACCCAAACCCTCCACCTGGAATCGATGAATTAATAGATTGGCCTGGAGCCAAAAGTGATAAAAAGGACGCTGAATTTGAGAAGCTAGAAACCTGATCGGTTTTGGAAGTAGATCCGACACTCACAGCCGAGGAAATGCAGGCAGGAAAGCTAATAGCACTTGAGTAACCATTGTTACCGGAAGCAGCAACCAGTGCAATTTCACCAGACCGAAGATAATCAATAGCAGCCTTTGCAGATGGGCTTAAAGTATCACAAAATGCCTGGAAACCACCTACACCGAGGCTCATGTTGGCAGCGGCTATCTGAAAAGAACTGCGCAAATTATAGACATGCATGAGTGCGGCAATCCAATCAGAAGTGTATGTCAAAGCACATGGATCTTCCGCATCACCGCAAATATCGCCGGTAAACTCAGAGAAAACCTGAATAGCGATGATGTTTGCTCCTTTTGCAACCCCGGAAAAAGATGACCCACTTCCTGCAGCAATCCCTGCCACATGGGTGCCATGCGTGCACGAGCCTGCTGCATAGGTACACGGAATGCCGGCTCCGGAACCGATCTGCGTAATCTCTCCATTGGGACAATTCCCGTTACCCGAAAAACAAGCTTCCGCCACTACTTTGCCGGACAGGAATGGATGGGTTTTATCCACGCCGGTATCCAGAACAGCTACTGTCCAACCATTTCCATCAAAACCTTTTGCCCAGGCCTGATGGCCTTCCACTATCGGTACGCTTTCGAATAACATTGGTGAAGACAAACGATCTTCCTCCACACTTATAACAAGCCCGGATTGTTCCACCGCGGCTAAAGCCTGAATTCCTGCTTCAAGGGCCACGAATGGAATGGTTTCGAACCGGCGGGTAATCCGATAGTTTGTACTGCGCAATTCTTGAAGAAGCCGGTCCTGTGCCGTTGTGATTCCTTTGCGCTGGGATGCAACCGCCAGGGAATTTATCAAATTACCCTCCGCCTTAAACGGTACGCTAACTTGCACGATCACTCGGACTGATCCTTCTTTTTGGGCTTTCAGAATCAACTGGTCAGAAACGACCGGAATCGAAATGTTCTGAGATACTGCATTGACTGCCCAGAAAACCCCTATGAAGGCGAGAAAAAAACTCCATCGTTGCCAGGCCGATCTCCATGTTAGTCTCATTTTACTTCCTTTCTCTACTGCGAATGCGTCCGGGATAGCGTGTCCTTTTCTATCCCTGCTACAAAGGACGATTTTTTGAGTGCTTTGAACGCTGCAGGCGAAACCTCCAGCCCGACGAACGGAATCGTCTCATAGACCCGGGTCACCCGATATACTGTGGAGCCAAGATCCTGGAATAACCCTGTCCGTGCTTTAGCGATGGCATGCCGTTTTTTTGCGTCATCCTCATTAATCAGAGAATCGATATGTAACTGTACGATGACACGGGCAAAAGGCATGCGAATTTCTTCATCAGGGGTCCCGCCGGTCTTACCACCCTCCATCGTCATATTTTTTCCGCCTGCACAGCTGAGGGATATCCCGGAAACCCAAACAATTACAAACAGTATAAAAAAAAATGTAGAACATTTGTAGGATTCATAAAACGTCATGACTTTCGTCACTCCTGCGAAAGCTGGTGTCCGAAACGAACTGGGAATATTGGAATCCTGCCGCACCAGGATCCGGGACGAGATGGAATGCCATTGAATGAGGATTTAGGCCTTCCAGAAAATTTCCTTGAAAATCACTTTCCATAACCTGGCCAAAAGCAAAATGGTCGTTTTTTTAAGAGTTAACTAAGGGAAAGTCAGGTATAAAAAACATACGTTTCCATTATCTGTACTTTAATAATTCCATGAAACTGTGACAACTGGAATTTGGGAAAATTATTTGCGAAAATGTCATTAACTGGAAAGAATATAACATTATTTAAGAAAAATGTATTTTCAAATTTTCGATTTTATGTTTAACAAACAGAGCATTGGTAATCAGACTTTTTGGGTTAAACAAGATTCATAGAGTCGGCTTCAAATTATAAGCAGGAGTTTGAACCAGAGGATTGAATGGAAATTTATGTATTTGCAGTGGGAATCTTTTTCGGAGACCCAAAATGAAAAATAAAGTTCAAAAAGTTTTCGACATATTTCAGCAAATCACTGCCATTCCGCGATGTTCGAAAAAGGAAGAAAAAATTTGTTCGTGGATCAGTCAATGGGTGATTGAAAAGGGTTTTGATTTCAAAAAGGACTCCGCTGGTAATCTTCTGATATGGGTTCCCGCTTCTGAAGGGTATGAAACAAGTCCCGGGATTGTTATCCAGGGACACATGGACATGGTGTGCGAAAAAACACCGGATTCCAGGCATGATTTTTCAAAGGATCCCATACAACTGATTTTTGAGGAAGAATGGGTCCGTGCCAAAGACACCAGCCTCGGTGCGGATAATGGTATCGGCCTCGCCCTTGCCCTGGCGATTGCTTCGGACAAATCATTGAATCATCCTTTGCTGGAGCTTTTATTCACCGTAGATGAAGAAACCGGATTGACAGGTGCCGGACGTCTCAAAGAGGGATGGCTGAAAGGAAAAATTCTGTTAAACATCGATTCGGAAGACGAAGGTACTTTTACTGTGGGTTGTGCCGGAGGCAAAGATACCCGTATCCAATTGCCCGTAACTTTTGATATGATTCCGGAAAATGCGATATATTATCAATTAAAAGTTCACGGTCTGCGGGGCGGTCATTCCGGCGTTGATATCCATGAGCAGCGGGCCAACGCCATCAAAATCATGGCCCGAGGACTTCTTCTGCTTTTAGAAAAGTATCCGATCCACATCGTGTCGATAAATGGTGGGAGCGCCCATAATGCCATCCCCCGGGAGGCCGTTGCAACCTTGGCTTCAAACTCTGATGTCGGCAATTTACTTTGCAACCGCATCCGGGAATTAGAAAAAACCGTGCGGGAGGAATTCGATGCTATCGAACCCGGATTGGAAATCAGGCTGGAAAAATCAGATATCAACGCGGACGCTTCAGGAAAAATAATTTCGGAAAAGCACGCCCTTGCGGCAGTTCGCCTTTTGTCCGGCATTCCTCACGGAGTTTATGGAATGTCCTACCAGATTCCGGGTCTGGTGGAGACATCAAGCAACCTTGCGACGGTTAACACCCAAAAGTCAATGATTGAAATCGTCACAAGCCAAAGAAGCAGCATCATGTCAAGGCTTTCCGAAATTACCGGGCAAATTAAAGCCATATCCGATCTGGCCGGAGCTGAAACTGGGGATGAAAACGCCTACCCTGCCTGGAAACCTCGAATGGACTCCCCGCTTCTTTCACGTTGTGTCGATATCTACACTGATTTTTATGGATACAAACCCAAAATCGAAGCCATTCATGCCGGGCTTGAATGCGGGGTTATCGGCGCAAAATATCCCGATATGGACATGATCTCTTTCGGTCCCACAATAAAAGGCGCTCACTCACCCGATGAAAAACTCCACGTTCCCTCGGTGGAAAAAATATTGACTTTTTTGACGGCATTGCTGAAATCGTACAAGTAAAATGGTTTTAAGTTTGTTTTATGGTCCGGTTCCGGCGGTTTTGCAAAGTTTTTCAACCTTTGTCAGGAATAAAATTTTGAAAGTTTTTCAGCAGGCACTCCTATAAAGTAAAGTAAAATCAATGTCCAGTTCCTAAGAGTGCAAAAAATGACCCCCTCTTTTTCCCATCGCCGGGGTGAGGTGAATATTTTCCGGTTAACAAGAGCGATTTTTCCGCCGGCTTTTTTCACACGCCGCATCAGGTCGACATCTTCCATGAGAGGCATAGGGTTGTACCCGCCAAGTATTTCAAAAAATTGTCTTTTAATAAAGACTCCCTGGTCTCCGTAAGGTATTCGGGTCAATCGCGATCGAAAATAAACCATTTTTTCGATCAACCGAAAAATGGCTTTGTCTGAACGGATCCCCAAATCAAAGGCTCCGGCAACAGCACTTTGATCCTGAAGTGTTTTGATGATAAGCTCCGGTGCGTTATCAATAAGATAAGTATCCGCGTGTAAAAAAAGAAGAATCTTACCGGAAGCTGCCTTTGCACCGGCATTCATTTGAATGCCTCTTCCTTTGGGAGACGAGATCTTTTGGACTGTTTTGTCTTTAACAGCTTTTAGTGTGGTTTGCGATATGTGGCCGTCCACAAGGATAATTTCGGTCCTTATTGTGGTACGCAAAAAATTTAGATGTTCAATGGTGTTATTTATGATATAAGGCTCATTAAAAACAGGAATGATGATTGAAATTTGAAAGTCCATAATTATTGTTGCCAAATGATGATTCAATACAGTTCAAAATTTAAAAAAGGAGTCAAAGAAGGCATTAAAAAGGGATGGAACGGATATGTCTGGCTGTTAAAGATTCTGATTCCAATTTCCTTTTTTACAGCGCTTCTGGAATACAGCGGATGGCTCGGCCATCTGGATTTTATTCTTAATCCCGTCATGAGCTTGATTCATCTTCCATCCATGGCAGCCCTGCCGATTCTTGCAGGCATGCTTACAGGAATTTATGGAGCTGTTGCGGCATTGACAGTCCTTGATCTCACCCAGGCACAGATAACCCTTGTGGCGATATTTGTACTTATCTCACATGCCCTTATACAAGAAGGCGCGGTTCAGGGCAAGAGCGGTTTAAATGCCGTGAAAGCCACCCTTATCCGCCTTTCAGCATCCATGGTAACCGTATGGGTAGTGGGTTTCTTTTTTATTGATGCCGGCACTAATTTGACGGCAAACCCTTCAGGTTTTTTTGCCAACAACCAGACTTTTTTTACCATGCTCAAAACCTGGTCTGTGGCAACCTTTTGGTTAAGTGCCAAAATTCTTGCCATCATTATGGCCTTGATGATCCTTTTAGAAAATTTAAAAGCATTCCAACTGATTCCATTGATTGTAAAAGTTTTGAGCCCGCTGTTAATGGTCCTGGGGCTGAATCGCGAAGTTGGGCTGATGTGGGTGGCGGCTGTTTTTTTTGGCGTTTCCTACGGGGCGGCCTTCATTGTTGAGGAAGCCAAAGAGGGTCATTTTGATTCGATGGTATTGGAAAAACTACACATTTCAATTGGTATCAATCATTCCATGGTAGAGGATCCGGCCTTATTTTTACCGTTCGGCATCAACCTTTTCTGGTTGTGGATTCCACGGATCATTACGGCCATTGTCGCTGTCCAACTCTATAATATGTGGGTTCGGGTATGTTCCAGGGAAGAAGTCAAATGGAAATTAAACAGCCAGGGACCCGGCAAGCAACAGTCTTGATTTGCGCCCTTGTCGCGGAAGAAAATAAATTATTCTTTACGCATTTTGAGCATTTCGGCGGCATGGTCTAAAGTAGCCCTGGTAATTTCCACCCCGCCGAGCATTCTGGCCAGTTCACGGACACGGTCATTTTCCGGAATAGGTTCTATGGTCGTGCGGGTACGTCCATCCCGAACCTGTTTGGATATTCGAAAATGATGATCTCCGAATTTTGCTATTTGTGGAAGGTGTGTGATGCAGATGATCTGGTGATGCTTGGAAAGGGTAAGAAGTTTTTTGCCGACCATTTCGGCGACATCACCCCCGATACCGGCGTCCACTTCGTCAAAAACAATCGTTTCCACCGAATCATTTTTGGCAAGGATCGCTTTTAATGCCAGCACAACCCTGGAAAGCTCTCCACCCGATGCAATGTTTGCCAGGGGTTTAAGATCTTCTCCCACGTTTGGGGCGATCATGAACTCAGCCCGATCCAGGCCGTTTTCCGAAACAGATGAGTTGTTGATATAAAGATATGGAGATGGTGGATTTTCAGTTGCCGGTTGGAAGATAGCAACCACAAATCGAGTGCCGGACATTTTCAGGTCGGCCAGCTCAGATTCTACTTTCTGAGAAAGTTTTTGGGCGGCCTTTTTTCTTTCTTCTGAGAGCAAAAGAGCTTTGGCAATGATTTTTTGATTTAAATTATCAAGTTCTTCCTTCAGATACTCAATATTTTCAGAAATATTTTCGATGTTAGACAGTTCCCTTTCAATGGTTTGCAAATGTGAAACCACCGATTCAATGGACCCCCCATACTTTCGTTTAAGCTTCCTGATCATTTCCAGGCGTGCCTCTATTTGTTCCAGTCGCTTTTCGTCCATTTCGATATTTTCCATGTAAGATCTCAACTCATGGCTGATGTCTTCAATCTGAAAGGCAGCATCAGTCAAGCCTTTGACTTTTGGAACAAGTTTCGGATCGATTTCCGAGATTTTTTGCAGGTCTTTGGAGATCTCAACCAAAGATTCCACAACAGCGCCCTGCATACCATAAAGCAAGTCATGGCTTCTGATAATCGTCTGTAAAATTAACCCGGCGTTTTTGAGGCGCAGAAGTTCCTGCTCCAAAGTGTCATCTTCACCGGGCTTGAGAGAGGCGTCGATAATTTCTTTTTTCTGGAAATTTAAAAGTTCCCGGTGTTCAAGCTGATGGTGTTGTTGTGAGGTCAGTTTTTTTAATTTTGCGATCAAAGGAAGTATCTGGTGATAGAGTTGCCCGACTTTTTGCCGTTTTGGCACCAATCCCGCGAACTGGTCTATGATATGCAAATGAAGATCATCTTTTAGGAGTCCCTGGTGTTCATGCTGTCCGGATATGCTTGCCAGGTTCTCGGCAATTTCGGTGAGTGCCTGCATGGTGGATAGGCGGCCGTTGATATATATTTTGTGTCGGTCGGTATTTGAAATGATTCTTCTGACAATCAGGCCTTCTGAGGGGTCGAAGCCTTGTTCAGCTATGATTTTTGCGGTATCACTTTCCGGGCTGACTTCAAATAGAGCTTCCAGTTCGGCAGTTTCGGAGCCGGTACGAATCAGCTTCGCATTGGCTCTTGAGCCCAAAAGCAAATTCATGGCGTTGACGATGATCGATTTTCCGGCCCCGGTTTCACCGCTCAGGATAGTGAGTTTATCGGAGAACGTTATCCGAAGGTCATCAATAATGGCAAAATTTCGAATGGAAAGTTCGGTAAGCATTGCATCTGAATTTTTATGTTATTGTTTTTTCAAATTTTGACATATATTCCACAGTCGTTCATTTTTGTAAACCCCGATGTTGCATTGGAATTCACTCATTTCAAAGATCCTCATTTCAATATTGGTTTCTGTATGATACAGGAAAAACATTATGCTAAAAGATATCAAATCAAACCCCAAAAAACTGGTGGCTGACTGGCAATCGTTGATGCGCACATTCATCCGTCCTGAAGATGACGCAGCCAGGAGCACATTGTTAAAATACATGGAGCAGATTCTGTTCGGGCTTCATGAGTTTTTAAGAACCAAGGTGGGCTTTACCGAGGAACAACCCTTAAAAGAGTTGGGTTACCGTTTTACCGATACCTGCCTGAATGAAAATCCCGAAAAAAAACTGGCGGATGTTATCACCGATCTGATCGAAGACATCGCACCTTACGCAGTTAATGTTGCCTCTCCTTATTTTGTCGGGCATATGACATCGGCCATTCCCTTTTTTATGGTACACCTGAAAACAATCGTGGCGGCCCTTAACCAGAATGTGGTTAAGCTGGAAACATCCAAAGTGGTGTCGGTGGTTGAAAAACAGTTACAGGCCAAAATTCACAGGCTTATTTTTCAAAAAAGTGAGGACTTTTACCGGGAACATGTTCAAAATGCTGAAACCACGCTGGGTACATTTATTGAGGATGGTACCCTGGCCAATGTCACGGCGCTCTGGGTAGCCAGAAACAAGCTGTTGTCACCCAAACCGGGTTTTGGCGGCGTTGAGGCGGAAGGTATCCATGCCGCATACAAAGCCTATGATATCGACCGTCTGATCGTGATAGTTTCGGCACTTCACCATTATTCCATCAAGAAGGCCTGCGGTGTATTGGGAATCGGAAATGAAAACGTGATTGCAGTGGATATGGATGACAACAACCGTATCGATATGGAGGCCCTTGAAAAGGTCATCTCACAAATCCGGGAAAACAATAGAACGGGAATATTGGCCGTTATAGGTATTGCCGGAGCCACAGAGACCGGGACGGTTGATCCTTTGAAACAAATGGCAATGGTTTGTTCCCGTTACCGAGTGCATTTCCATGTAGATGCTGCCTGGGGAGGGCCGACGCTTATGTCGGCCAAATACCGGCATATCCTTGATGGCATCGAGCTTGCCGATTCTGTGACAATCGATGGGCACAAGCAGTTTTATATGCCCATGACATGCGGTATGGTCTATTTTCGTGATCCAACGCATATGGATTCGGTCCGATACCACAGCAACTATGTGATTCGTCCGGGGTCTGCGGACCTTGGAATAAAATCCCTTGCCGGATCCCGTGAAGCCGTATCCCTGGTTTTGGACAGCGCTTTAAAAATCATGGGTACTCAAGGATATGCCTTGCTTATTGAGCATGGTATTGAAACCGCCCATGAATTTGCTGATGAGATTCGTTCTCGAAAACTTTTTCAGTTGGTAACCCCTCCGGAATTGAATATCCTCACCTACCGGATTTGTCCTGAACCGATGGCTGAAAAACTGGTCAGGACAAAAGTTGAAGAACGCTATGAAATCAACGAGAGGTTGAACCACATCAATATGAGTGTTCAGCGAATGCAGCGGGAGGCCGGAAAGAGTTTTGTATCCAGGACCACACTGACCAAGGGCAGAAGGAATGGGGAAAAAATAATTGTCCTCAGGTCCGTCATCATGAATCCCATGACGACTATTGAGATACTGCGTCAAATTCTGGATGAACAGGAGGATATCTTTTTTTCATCTTTCCGAAGCCTTGATATCTAATTCTTTTGTGCACTCTGAAATCCCAAATCGAAAGCTTTTAAATTTATTTTCACAAAAGCTGCTTTGATTCGCGTTTTGATGGCCTCTTTTACATTGTCGATGGTGACCGGAAGAATACCTGTCTGAATCAAGGCTCCTAGCAACACCATGTTTACTGCCAGGACGTTTCCGGCTTCTTTAGCCAATTCAACGGCGTTGATAGCGATGAGCTTTTTGGTTTTCCGCCTTATGATGGACTGAACCAGATGAAGGTCCGGGTATTGTCCTTTCCCGATAGCAACCGTAAACGGCGGCAGGGGTGAAAGGTTGGTGATGACCACCGTGTTCGGATTGCATTTGTTCATGGCACGCAGTGTTTCTGAAGGCTCGAATCCAAGAAGGATGTCAGCCTCACCATCTGAAATGATCGTGCTCCGGGCATTACCGAATACAATGGCCGACTCCACCACGCCGCCTCTTTGAGCCATGCCGTGGATTTCACTCATGCGAACCGGAATATCGGCCAAAAGTGCTGCTTCCCCTAAAACTCTGGAGGCCAGAAGGTTTCCCTGGCCTCCCACCGCAACTATTATCAGTCTGGTAACATTCATATGTCTCATATCCATTTTTGCCGGATTCATGTTGGTTAAATTTATCTGATTTTCGATTTTTCTTTCAGAGGTAAAATCGCGTGCTCTGGGCAAATCTGTGCACACAAGGTACATCCTACACAAGTGTCCGGATCGATTTTGACTTTTTCATTTTCAATGAAAAATGCCGGGCATGCCAGTTCATTGATACAATCCCTGTGGTTCTTGCATTTATCGCTCACATAAAAGGGTTTTCCCATAGCCATTTTCAAGCCTTTTGCATACAAAGGGCAAACCTCCTGGGCGATAATGACCGATACGCCTTCGAAATCAATGGCTTTCCGGACAGCTTCGATGCTTTTTTTGATTCGAAATGGCCGGATCATTTCCACATGGCATACCCCAATGGCGCGGACTATACTTTCGATTGATACTCTTCCGTAACCGCTGCATTTGAGCTGATCCATATCCACTCCCGGGTTGGGCTGATGACCGGTCATGGCGGTGGTGCCGTTGTCTAAAATAACAAGAGTGAAATTATGGTTATTAAATACCGCATTGATCAATGGCGGTATGCCTGAATGAAAAAATGTGGAGTCGCCTATAAAAGAGATCACTTTTTTGTTGGTGGTTTTTGAAAATCCACAGGAAGTTCCCACAGAGGACCCCATACAGATCAAAAAATCCGCCATGGAAAGAGGTGGAAGCAACCCCAATGTATAGCATCCGATGTCGGTCGGATAAATGGTGGCTTTACCCTCTGCGGCTTTTTTCACCGCATAATATGTCGCCCTGTGAGAACACCCTGCGCACAGGTTGGGGGGGCGCTGGGCAATATCAGGAATGTCGGAAAGATCAATCGGGGTGACGGGGGTGTAGGAAATGTCAAAATATCGTGCAATATTTTTCCGTACCATTCCGGGGTCGAATTCGAAAAGGCGGGAAAAAAGGTCTTCAGCTTTTCCCTTAATCGGAATTGTCAACCCGGCTTCCTGGGCGATTGCCTTGATGTTTTCCTCCATATAAGGCTCGCCTTCTTCGATAATCAGCACTTTTTCGCAACCTTTAAGAAAATCGGTAACCAAGCGGGAAGGCATGGGATGGGAAAATCCGATACGCAAAAGCCTGACACGATCTTCTATTTTCAGATCCCTGATAGCATCACGGGCGTAATTATAACTGACTCCGTTTGCCACAATACCCCATGGACCGTTATTACCTTCAATAAAGTTGTATTGGCTTGCTTCTGAGGTTTTGGCTGCCGCCGCCAGATTTTTTAAAAGCTTTTTATGCAGGTTTCTCGATACCGCAGGCACAGTGACATAATTAAAAGGGTCTTTGGGGAAATCACCTGTTGTGACCGGTGTAATAATGTCTCCCAGCGTTACAATTTCATTGGAATGGTTTATTCGTGTGGTGGTTCGAAAAAGAACCGGTTCTGCCAATTTCTCCGACAACTCAAATGCATAGGCCACCATTTCCTTGGCTTCGGCAACGGATGAGGGTTCCAGCATGGGAAGTCCGGAAAGTTTGGCGTAATATCGATTGTCCTGTTCGTTCTGGCTGGAAAACATGAAAGGGTCATCCGCGGTAAGAATTACCAGCCCGGCTTTGACACCCACGTAAGCCAGAGTCATAAGCGCATCTGCAGCCACATTCAGCCCTACATGTTTCATCACGCACATGCTTCGAACACAGGCGTTGGCTGCAGCAGCCGCTACTTCCAGGGCCACTTTCTCGTTTATGCTGTACTCGAAATAGAGAGGGGACTCCTTGGCTATATTGAAAAAGTTGGCTGATATTTCAGACGATGGTGTTCCCGGATATGTTGTGGCCAGGGCCACACCAGCTTCGACAGCTCCTCTGGCAATGGCCTCGTTTCCCAGCAGAAGCAGTTTTTTGCCGGGTTCCTGGGTAAGTAGTTTATGCATTTCATACCTTAATGTTTAGGGTTTTGATTTTTATGATGCTTTTTCTAAGTAACTCCTCACAAGTCCCCCTTTGAAAAAGGGGGATTTAGGGGGATTTTTAAAACGGCATCAGCTTGTCAAATCCCCCCCGGCCCCCCTTTTTCAAAGGGGGGAGCAGTTACCTGACGGTTTAGGCCCGCCCACGCCGAATCAATCTGTAAGGAAGATATAACAGCGGCTCTTTGCATGTAAAGTACTTTTTTGAATACATCCCCTCAACCTTGTTTCTTGTGATATTAAAGCTTGAATTTATAATCTTTACAAAGCATTTTCCATAATCTATTATTAAAAATTTTAAAAAATATGAATTCAGGAGGCTCCTGAAACCCTGATAAAAATGAATATATGGAGATTTATTAATGGAACCACCTATCAATTTAGTCATTGCCACCAGAAATAAAGGGAAATCTTCTGAAATAAAATCGCTTTTATCGGGATTTCCGGTAATTATAAAAAACCTGCATGATTTTGGTCCTATTCCGGAGGTTAAAGAAGACGGAGAAACCTTTGACGATAATGCTTACAAAAAAGCCTCTTTTTCTGCAAAAATCCTGGGGTTTCCCGCCCTGGCTGATGATTCGGGACTTATTGTGGAAGCCCTTGGAGGTGCGCCCGGTGTTCATTCCGCCCGATATGCGGGAGAAAATGCTTCCGATGAAGAGCGCTGTTTGAAACTACTGCATGAAATGAACGGCAAAAGCAATCGAATGGCTGCTTTTGAATGTGTGATTTCTATAGCCGTTCCCACGGGTGTGGCCCTGACGTATGAAGCCCGCTGCGAAGGGCTTATCACTGAAAAAATGAGAGGCTCAAATGGTTTTGGGTATGATCCGATCTTTTATTATCCTCCTTTAAAAAAAACATTTGCGGAAATGACACGAGAAGAAAAAAATCGGGTCAGCCACCGTGGCAAAGCCTTCAAAGAACTCAAAGAAGAATTTGACAAGATAATGGTCTGGATTCGACAGCAAACACCCAAAATTTTTTAGATTCATTACGTTTCCTTTGATTTTTTATGATTTAAGGCAAGTTATGGGGGTCCTGGGATTTTTACAAAAAGGTTGAATTTTAAAGATAATTTAATTATTTGCTGAAATAAGAGGGTGGATGTAAATGATAGAAAATCTGATTCGAAAAAACAGGAGCTGCAGAAGGTTTTATCAGAATACTTCGGTGGATATGCAGACACTTGAAGGACTTGTGAATTTGGGAAGACTTTCCGCATCAGCAGGGAATTTACAGCCATTGACTTATGCTCTGTCCTGCAATGCAAAAAAAAATGATGAGATTTTTTCTTGTCTGGCCTGGGCCGCCTACCTTAAGGACTGGCCGGGACCCGAGGAAGGAGAACGTCCTGTGGCCTATATTGTGGTTTTGCTGGATATGGTAATTTCTAAAGATCCGGGATGTGACCATGGAATTGCCTGCCAAAGTATTATGCTTGGGGCCAGGGAAAAAGGACTTGCCGGTTGTATGATCGGTGCCATTGACCGGGAAAGATTAAAGATTATTCTCAAAATTCCCGACCAGTATAAAATTTTACTGGTAGTAGCACTAGGAACTCCGAAAGAAACGGTGGTCATTGAATCTGTGCTTGGACCAGATAAGAGCATTAAGTACTGGAGGGATGAAAAGGGAATCCATCATGTTCCCAAAAGAAGTTTGCAGAATATTATTGTTGGGGCATTCAAGTAAATAAGGTTTTGGACGGGGGGAATTTTTGTATGTTTGAAAAAAAAATCGGTGTAGATATTGTAGCAGAGTTAGGTGGCATCAAAGACTTTGAAAGTGCCGGAAATCTTTTTAAAAATAAGATGGATTCAGTGCATTTTCAACGAATTAATCAAATTAGAAACCAGGAGGCAATTTTAAAAATCGCAAATGCCATTGCCATGTGTGATCCGGACTCGGTATTTATTAACACCGGATCGGAAGCTGACCGCCATTTCATACGCGAATTAAGCCTTAAAAAGAGCGAAGAAGCCAAACTGGCCATGGAAAATCATACTGTCCATTATGATTTGAAAGAGGAACAAGGAAGAATTATAGACCGGACTTTTTACATCGCCAACGAAAATGAAATGATCAGTTCCCTGGCCAATCAAATGAACCGCAAAAAAGCACTGGATGAGATTCGCCAAATTATGACCAGTATCATGAATGGCAAAATCATGATTGTCGGTTTTTATCTGAGAGGTCCGGTGGGATCGCCGGTATCAAACCCCGCTTTGGAAATTACAAGCTCGGCTTATGTTACCCACAGTGCGGAAATTTTATATAGAAATATTTTTGATGTTTTTGATCGGGAGGTCGACAGGCTGGGCCATTTTTACACCAATATTCACAGTCAGGGCTTAAACAGATCACAGGATCTCATCCATGCAAGGGTTTTTATGGACCGAAGTCATTGGACCACTTATAGCATGAACTGTACCTATGCTGGAAATACTCTTTTATTGAAAAAAGGCAACCACCGTTTCTCTGTAGACAAAGCAGTATACGGAAAACGTGGTAGCGAACTGTCGGAACATATGTTTATCAGCGGAATCAAAGGTTCGGCCGGCCGTGTGACATGGTTTGCCGGGGCTGCCCCCAGCGGATGCGGGAAAACCACCACGGCAATGGCAGGAGACCATTTTATCGGAGATGACCTGGCCCAGATGTGGATTGCCGATGATGGATTTGTTCGCTCGGTAAATCCTGAAATCGGTATTTTCGGTATCGTTGAGGATGTTAATTGGGACGGAGATCCCGAGCTGATGAAAGTGCTGCGCAATCCCGGCACTGAAGTTATCTGGTCCAATGTCTTGGTCGATAAGGATGGTGTACCCCACTGGACTGGAAACGGTGAAAAACAACCTGAAAAAGGTATTAATTTTCAGGGAGAATGGTGGGAAGGCAAAACCGATGAAAAGGGCAAACCCATCCCTGTTTCCCATCCAAATGCCCGGTGTACTATATCTTCCAAAGCTTTAAGCAATTATTCAGAATATAGTGAAGACTCCCAGGGCGTTCAGGTCCGAGTGATTACCTACAGCGGACGGGACAGCGACACCATGCCTCCTGTCTGGGTAGCCGAAACTGCGGATCAAGGGGTGGTTATCGGTGCCTGTATTGTTTCCGCTGCCACCGCAACCGAGGTGGGCGCTACAGGAATCAAGCGATCGCCCTGGGCCAATGCACCTTTTATCCCAGGTGCTCTCGGTGATTATATGGATGCACAGTTCAAGTTTTTTAACAGTCCGAAAATCCATACTGATAAACGCCCTGTTATGGCTGGATTGAACTATTTTCTGACGGATCAGGCCAGGGGGGGTGCCTCTTCGAACCTTCTGGGTGAGAAAAAAGATGTCAAAGTCTGGCTATCCTGGATAGAAGGCCTTGTTTATGAAGAAATGAATTTTATTTGGTCTCCTATAGGTTTATTGCCTGAATACGAAGATTTAAAAACGCTTTTCGAGGAGATCATCCAAAAAAATTACGCTAATAGCTTATACCAAAAACAGTTTTCACTATATATCGATAAAATTATCACGCGGGTTCATCTTCAGTTGGAATCTTATCGCAAAGAGCCAAACATTCCCGAAAAATTGTTTGAAGTGTTGAACAAACAAAAAAAAGACCTTTTGCGATTGCAAGAAAGTTTTGGACCCATCGTGACACCTGATCAGTTGAAACAATATAAGGCTTGAAAAAACCATAGCTGGTTTGCGGGAAAAAGTGCCCCTTTTAAAAAAAATATTCAGCCGCCAAATGTTTGTTTCTCTGATCATGGGTTTTGCCTGTGGCCTTCCCTTGCTGCTGACCATGTCCGTACTTCAGGCTCGAATGAAAGAAGATGGTATCGACCTGACAGTCATCGGTCTGGTCAACCTTGTTCAGATTCCCTATACATGGAAATTTTTATGGGCGCCGTTTCTGGATCGTTTCATTCCGCCTTTTCTTGGACGTCGTAAGGGATGGCTGGCAATGGCTCAATTGGCGTTAATTCTGGCCATAGTAGGTTTAGGTTACAGTGATCCGGTAAATCATTTTGGATGGATGGTTTTCACCGCGATTTGCGTTGCTTTTTTCAGTGCTACCCAGGATATCGTAGTGGATGCCTACCGTCGTGAGGACCTTTCCGATGAAGAGTTGGGATTGGGCTCTTCTTTTTATATCTATGGGTATCGGATGGGAACTCTTCTGGCATCCGGCGGCGGCCTTATTATGGCCGATTATATGCCATGGTCCCAGGTCTATCTGGTCATGTGCGCATGCATGGTTCCGGCTGTCATCACAACACTTCTTACACCTGAGCCGCATGTGGCCGAGGGGTCACCTAAAACCCTGAAAGATGCAGTAATCCAGCCGCTTGCAGAATACTTCAAGAGAAAACATGCATTATGGATTCTGGCATTTATCTTATTTTATAAAATAGGAGATACCATGGCCAGCGCCATGACCATGCCTTTTTATCTTGAAATCGGATTCACAAAAACTCAGATAGGCGCTGTTGTGAAAATATTCGGCACATGGGCCATAATCGGCGGGGCTGTTGCCGGCGGAGTGATCATGCTTCGGTTAGGTATCCACAAAAGTCTTTGGATTTTCGGAGTGCTGCAGGGCTTATCTACAGCTTGTTTCGTTATTCTTGCCAGGTTAGGAGACAACGTTGCGGTATTATCGGGTGTCATCGCATTTGAAAATGTCAGCAGTGGCATGGGTACCGCAGCATTCGTGGCATTCATGGCAAGCATCACCAACAAAAAATTTACCGCAACTCAATATGCCATGCTCTCAAGCCTGATGGCATTTCCCAGGGTTCTGGCCTCTGCCCCGACCGGTTTTCTTGCCAAGTACTTAGGGTGGGAAACTTTTTTTATTGTCTGTACCCTGATTGCCATACCAGGAATGCTGATGCTGTTCAAAGTTGCATCATGGCAAGCAAACCCATCAAAAACGGAAATTTCGACAAGCCGGAGAAAAGTTTGAAATATCAAATTGATTATCCTTGTTTGTTAATGCGCATTGTCAACCTGGTTCAGATGAAATGTTGTTGATTGACAATGCTTGTTGTACCTTATATAAAATCAAATCCATAGTCGGACATTTTTAAGATACAGACTGTGCAGAAAGATGAAAAGCGGGCTGTTGGAACAATTTACCAAGATTAAAACCAATGACATTAATTAAAGATACCCATACCAGAGAAGCCATGCAGAGGGCCGAAGAGCTTTATGAGCAAAGAAAGCAACTTATGAAGCTTTCCCCCGAACAAGCCATGGAAAAAATTCTGGAGTATAAACACCCGGCTGCGTTAGTCCACTCTTTTGTCGAACAGGATTTTTATTTTCTGATACATGAAATCGGTCCTGAAGACTGCAACCCGCTGCTGGCCATGGCATCACAAAAACAGTGGGAATATGTCCTTGACATGGAAATCTGGAATCAAGACCGGATTGCAACCGGGGATATGACCCGATGGCTTTATTTATTTTTCAACGCTGATTCCAAAAGGCTCATCCAATGGTTTCTTTCCGAAAAAACTGAAATAATCGAGTTTTATCTTCATAAATTTTTGAATATCATCATTAGAATTCATGACCAGGACCCATCTGATTTCGGGGACGATTTTTTTACCCTGGATGATACTTTTTATGTTCGTATTGTCGATTCTGATGAGGAGTCAGACTCTGACATGTTAGATAAGGAGCTTAAGCATCAGTTCCTGAAACATTTTTTGGAAAAACTGGCTGATTACGACTTTATCCAATACCAGAAAGTACTTTTGGAAACGATCCATGTACTTCCCGCCGAAAGCGAAGAAGAGGCCTATCGTTTAAGAACATTGAGGCTTGCTGAAAAAGGGTTTCTTCCTTTCAGTGAAGCCATCGGTGTTTACCAGCCCATGACACCCGAAGAGATTGAAAAAAAATTAATTCAATTGAGGCGTGGCATTAAAGGACCGGAGGATATCATTTTATATCGCATACGTTCTCCTATTTCTCCATCAGAGCTGGCGGATGCTCAGGAAAGCGTATTTTCCCGATCTTTGAAATCCGTTTCCATTAATGATATGTTGCCCCTGGTTCAATCTGAATTTGCAGCCCTTTGTAATCAGCTGATATCAGCCGATCGGAAGGCTGTTCAAAACAGGGATCAGCTGAAAGATGTGGTCAAAAAGGCATGCGGGTATTTAAGCATCGGCATGGAGCATCTATCCGGATTGAGGCAAAAAATGTCTTCCGACCAAATGGCGGCGATTATAGAACGGTATCCGATAAAATGGATATTTCGGGCTGGATACGGGCGCGTTTTAATGCTTAAATGGCGTGTTCAAAGATGGCAGCGGAGCAGTTGGTATCATTCCAAAGGACTTCCCCTCACTTTCTGGGATGAATTACGAATGGGGGTTTTGGGAGGCCTGATGATTAAAAAACCCCTTTTTTTCGACAACTACGAAACCGGCGTTCTTTACAGGGAGTTTGAATCAACTGAGGATATAGAAAAAACGGCCGATGCATTAGCAAAGATAATGGCAATGGACAGCTTGCTTTCCTTAATAAAAATTGATGATCCTTTGCTTGCTTCTGAACATCTTTTGACATACAAAAACACGTTATTGACCCTTTGGACCCGGAATTTTCTCGGGTTACCAGAAACACTTACGCCCATATCGGTCGAAAAATTCGGAACTTTTTACCGGAAATTATTTGACCGGAGACCGGACCTTCAACATGATGCTTATCCTGAGGTTCCAGCCGAAATGAAAAGGAATTTTATCAACTGGTTAATTCAGACAACCGGTCTGGATCGCGATGAAATGTCAAAGAGTCTTGAGGATATGCTTGAAGAGCTTTTTAACGAAATTGAAAATGAATACACAATGGTTACCCAAAAGGATTTGGATCCAAGATTCGTGAATCTTTTTTTACTGGAGTAGGTCGATGGTATTTGAAAGTGTTATCGGGCTGGAAGTCCACGCACAGCTTAAAACGGAAAGCAAAATTTTCTGCGGTTGTTCCACCCGGTTCGGGGCTCCTCCCAATACCCATACCTGTCCGGTATGTCTTGGTATGCCGGGTGTGCTTCCGGTATTAAATAAAAAAGTGGTGGAATATACCATAAAAATGGCCCTTGCCACCAATTGCCGGATTGCTTCGGAAAGCCGCTTTGCCCGAAAGAACTATTTTTATCCGGATCTTCCAAAAGGATACCAGATATCCCAGTATGAGTTGCCCATTGCCCAAAGCGGCTATATCGATATTGAGCCTGAGGGAAAAGAAAAAAAACGGATCGGTATCACACGGATTCATATGGAAGAAGACGCCGGAAAGCTGACCCATGATCCCATAAGGCCGGTCAGCTTTGTGGATTATAACCGGACCGGAGTTCCCCTGATGGAGATTGTCAGTGAACCCGACATTCGTTTTCCGGAAGAAGCCGGAGCTTATTTGCGGCACCTTCGTGCCATTTTGCAATACCTGGATATTTGCGATGGAAATATGGAGGAGGGAAGTTTCCGATGTGACGCCAACATATCCATTCGTCCCAGGGGTGCCGAAGTTTTCGGAACCCGAGCGGAAATAAAAAATCTTAACTCCTTTAAACATGTGGAAAAAGCTTTGGAGTATGAAATCATCAGGCAAAAGGAATTGATTGCCGATGGGGATCAGGTGATCCAGGAAACACGGTTGTGGGATCCGGATAAAAACATCACCACCTCCATGCGGGGCAAGGAAGAAGCCCATGATTACCGATATTTCCCTGATCCGGACCTTCTCCCACTGGTCATATCGGATCATTGGATCGAAGATATCAGAAAAAACCTCCCGGAACTCCCCAATGAAAAAAAAGAACGGTTTGTCACGGATTACCGGCTTCCCGCCATTGATGCGGAGGTGTTGATATCCAGCAGGGAACTGGCTGATTATTTTGAAGCCTGTGTCCAAAATATCAACAATCCCAAACAGGTTTGCAACTGGGTCATGGGACCCCTTTTAGGGCTTTTAAATACTGAAAATAAAACCATTGAAGATTCACCTGTGGACACTGAACAATTGGCTGGTCTGCTAAAATTGATTGACGAAGGCGTTATTTCAGGAAAAATGGGAAAAACCGTTTTTGATGAAATGGCAAAAACCGGAAAATCTGCAAAAACAATCATCGAGGAAAAGGGTTTGGTTCAGGTTTCAGATGTTGCGGTTATTGAGGCCATAGTGGCTGAAATCCTTTCGGAGGCCCCGCAGCAGGTTGAACAATACAAAAACGGTAAAACAAAGGTGGTCGGCTTTTTTGTGGGTCAGGTCATGAAAAAAACCAAGGGGAAGGCAAACCCCCAGGTGGTCAATGATGTATTAAAAAAAGCGTTGGAGTCTTAAAGTTGAATAGTCCAAAACTATCTGAGAAATCCCCCCTATCCCCCCTTTTCCAAAAGGGGGAAGCAAAAAAAGTCTCCCTTTTCCAAAGGGGGGAAGCAAAAAAAGTCTCCCTTTTCCAAAGGGGGGAAGCAAAAAAAGTCTCCCTTTTCCAAAGGGGGAAAGCAAAAAAATTCTCCCTTTTCCAAAGGGGGATTTAGGGGGATTTCCAAAGTTTCCCATCAGTACAGTGGGAATTGGATGTCGAGTTAATCTAATTTTTTGCATTTAATTTTTAAGGAGGAATTCTTGAAAAACCAGACCCTGATATATCGTAAGATTAAAACAATAAGCTTTTTTCTTTTATTTATCATATTTTTTTTTATTCCTTTAGTATCGGCAGCAGATCCGGTTCGGGTCGTTGTGATTCCATTCAAAATGCATTCCGACCAGGATCTGGGTTTTTTACAAAACGGCATTTTTGATATGCTTTCCACTCGCCTCTCCCATCCGGGTGAGGTCGAGGTCGTTACCAAGGAAAAAACCGAAGAATCTTTAAAAGATGTTTCAGGTTCAATAGATGATGCTTTTGCCAAAACGGTCGGGGCAAAACTTGATGCCGACTATGTGCTTTTCGGAAGTCTGACGGTCTTTGGCAATAGTGTCAGTATGGATGCAAAAATGGTGGACATGGCCGGAATAAAACAGCCACTGACCTTTTATCAGCAAAGTCAGGGCATGGATGACGTCATACCCGCGATTAATGAGTTTGCCTCTGAAATTAACCAGAAGGCATTCGGCAAACAAGTTTCGGTTCAAGCACCCTCCACAGTTCCTGCGCCGGGTCAGACTCAGACACAGTCCATTTATGTCCATCCGGAACGAATGTGGGAAGAAGATGCCGGCCGGGGAGGAATGATACCGGGATCAGGAAGCCCGTTTATTGTCAGTGGGGCAGGTGGTTTTCAAAAAAGCCGGAATTTTAATTTCGAGGCTGAAGGTCTCGCTATTGGGGATTTGACCGGTGACGGGTTGAATGAAACAGTAATCATGGCCGGCCGGTCGCTCCATATTTTTCGCAATCAGGGTGGACGAATGGCCGACCTGAAAGAAATCAAGGGAGAAAAGTACCATAATTATATCTCCGTGGATGTGGCCGATATCAACAAAAACGACCGGTCTGAAATTTTTGTCACATGCCTGAACGTAAATACCAAACTCCTGGATAGTTTCGTATTGGAATGGAGCGGAACCGATTTTGTGCCGATTGCCCAGGGAGAAAAATGGTATTTCAGGGTTATCACCCATCCGATCGATGGCAAAATGCTGGTGGGTCAGAAAAGAGGCATCGGTACTCTGTTTATGGAAGGTGTTTTCCAACTGGTGTGGGATGGTCAGGGCTATATAGATCAGGATAAACTTCCTCTTCCAAAAGGAACGGTCCTTTATGGTTTTGCCATGGGAGATCCCACGAACGAGGGATCTGATATGGTTGTTTCCATGGATGCCGAGGGTCATTTACGGATTTATAATTCCGCCGGAGGCCGGGAGTGGAAAAGCGAGGAACGTTATGGCGGAAGTGAAAAAAATCTCCGGTTCATAGGTCCGGACAGGTCGGAATCCGAGAGCCGGCTGTTTTTGCCTCATAGAGTTTTTCTTGTGGACTCCAATAAGGACAATAAAAATGAAGTGCTTGTGGTTAATAATGAGGCGTTTACGGGAAGGCTTTTAAAAAACTATCGGAGATACGGAAGCGGAACTTTTCAGGCCCTGACATGGGATGGTCTCGGGCTGAACCCTTTATGGCAGACACAAAAGATATCCGGATATGTCAGCGATTATTACCTGGCGGATATGAACAATGATGGAAACCAGGAATTGGTTGCCACGGTAGTCAGCCGGCGCGATTCCATTATTACTTCGCCCAAAAGCACGGTGATCTGGTACGATTTGAGCATGCTGGCCCCTTCCAATTAATCGTGGGGGTTTAGATAAAAAATTAAATAAAATATCTTGACAAGCCATTTATATTCGAGTATGTGTTCTAAAAAATTGGCAGAAGAAAGCGCTTCGTAAAATGCGTTTGTGGCTATTAAGCATAACCTGAAAGGAGGGACAAATACCGTCATTTCAGGGTTGACTGCCCGTTTAGGTTTAGGTTTAGGTTTAGGTTTAGGTTTAGGTTTAGGTTTAGGTTTAGGTTTAGGTTTAGGTTTAGGTTTAGGTTTAGGTTTAGGTTTAGGTTTAGGTTTCTAATGATTATTCATTAAGGAGGAAAAAAAGATGAAGAAATGTTTATCAGCAGTGGTGGCTGTATGCCTGGTGGTTCTGCTTGCGGTTCCGGCAATGGCGTTAGACACTAAATTCAGCGGCCAGTATCGTGTCAGAGGTTTTCATAACAGTAACCAAACTCTCAACGATAATGATGCCAGTGATTCCTGGCTGGACATGCGGTTTAGACTTCAGACCGATTTCATGGTATCCGATCATTTAACAGTCACCGCCCGATTTGATGCTCTGGACAACAAAAGATTCGGAAATTCCGATCTGGGTGATTCGGGTGGCAGGGACCGGGATAATATTGATTTTGACCGGGCTTATATGACCATCAAAACGGAAATGGGTACGTTCATGGCAGGCCGCATGCAGGGTGGAACATGGGGTACCTTGTTCAACGATACGGAAGGTGAAAGAGACAGGCTCAGATGGCACAATAGTTTTGGGGACCTGACCTTGTACACCATCTATGAGAAAAATTCTGAAGGTGACGGAAACAACCCGGTCAGGGGAATCCAGGGCAATGAGGTCAATGACGAGGATTTCGACATCTATTATCTTGGTGCTGCTTACAAGATGGAAAACATATCCGCGGGTCTTCTCTATGGGTATGTTAATGACAAAAGAGGTGTTATATATAGTGATAAATATCATCTGTTCATCCCCTTTGTTATCGGTCAGTTCGGACCTTTCGGGTTCCAGGGTGAATTGAGATATAATGGACTGGGTGAAAGAGACCACGATGTTCTTGAAGACCAGGATTTTGATCAGTTGGCCTTTAATGTTGAGGGTACTTTCACCATGGATATGTTCCAGTTTGAGTTGGGTTATGTCCATGTGGGTGGGCAGGGAAATGAGCCTACAGATGGTAAATTTAAAGGTTATGGCGGGGCTATCGGTGATGACTGGCAAAAAGCCTGGATTCTTACCAATTCCGAGGATGACGGTATTGCCGAAAATCTTGGCGGAGTGGGTAACCTTTCCACCACCGGTTCCGGTGCGGGCGGACCTCTTCCAATATACGGCGCCAATCTTTATTATGGTGGTTTAACGGTTATGCCCATGGAAAAACTGGATGTGAAGTTCATGGCCACCTATGCCAGAACCAACAATTCATTTAACAACGTAGATAGCGCTTATGGCGTGGAATATGATATGTTTCTGAACTACAAGATTTTCGATAATCTGACATACTCCTTTATCGCCGCTTACCTGGATGCCGGAGCATTCTGGAGAGACGTAGCAGATGGACCCGACAGAGACAATCTGGAAGATAACTTCCACCTGTTCAATCAGTTGAGCTTAAGATTCTAAATTTAGTATCATAATAAATAAAAAAGCCCCGGGGGTTAATATGCCCGGGGCTTTTTATTTATTAGTACGCCAGTACAATGTTTCGAATTTCAGAAAGCTTCTCCTCATACCTGTGAAGGTCCGTTAGCCTCATTTAAGGTTATTTCGAATACGGATTTATTGAGGGTTTTCAACCTGTGCCTGTCATTCTGAGGGAGTAAGTCGCAGTGGCTTAATTAAAAATTTCACTATGATACCTTTTCCTGAAATCGATCCTGACATTTTTAGTATCGGCCCCATTCGTGTTCGGTGGTATGGCCTGATGTATATCCTGGGCTTTCTGGCCTCCTATTTTCTCATTCAAAAGCAAAAGCGTTCTCAAGAGATAGGTCTAAAAGGGGAGCTCGTTCAGGACCTCATGCTCTATCTGGTGATCGGGTTGGTTCTGGGAGCCCGCATCGGGTTTTTGCTGTTTTACCAATATTCGGATTGGGGGTATTACCTGTCCAATCCCATAGAGATTATTGCCGTGTGGCATGGGGGTATGTCATTTCATGGAGGACTTCTGGGAGCAATGGCATCCGGCTGGTGGTTTTGCCGGAAAAAAGGATTGCCTGTTCCGGCTGTGGCGGACTGTGTAACAGTTACAGTACCGGTGGGTTTGGGATTGGGAAGGATTGGAAACTTTATCAACGGGGAGTTGTACGGGCGTGCCACGGATGTGCCCTGGGCCATGGTATTTCCTCATGGGGGAGATGTTCCCAGGCATCCGTCTCAGCTTTATGAGGCCATATTGGAAGGCCTGGTTTTATTTCTGATCCTCTGGTTTTTAAGAAAAAAAGCCTTCAGAGACGGCATGATGGTGGTCTTTTTTCTTTTGTTTTACGGGATATTCCGGTTTTTTATAGAATTTTTCCGGGAGCCTGATCCTCAACTGGGACTCCTGTTAGGACACAACTTCAGTATGGGGCAGATTTTATGTTTTTCCATGATGGCAACGGCAGGAATTCTGGCCTTTTTTATTTATCGCAAGCAGTAGTATTTCCCCTTTAAATCAGCACCGAAGCGACTGTCGTTTCCATCCACAGAATCTTATTTTGGTTACTTTCGATGTCATTCTGAGGAGGCCAAGAATATCGATTGTTGGTTGGCACGGACACATCGGCCGACGAAGAATCTTCCATCCCTAAGCCCACGGGCTGACATGTATCCCCTCCGTTGTCATTCTGAGGAGGCCAATAATTTCGATTGTTGGTTGGCATGGACACATCGGTCGACGAAGAATCTTTCATCCCTAAGCCCACGGACTGCCTTATATTCTCCTCCTTTGTCATTCTGAGGAGGCCAATAATACCGATTCTTGATTGGCACGGACACATTGGCCGACGAAGAATCTCTCGTTTCCGAAAGCTTAGGCCATCTTTTTGCCATCTAAAGTCAGATCTGATAATCATTGCCGATTTGAGACCTTAGATTCGTCGGTCGCCGTGGTTTCAATCAATAAATCAGAAAATATTTTCTTTTAGGTATCAAATCGCTGCGAGTCGCTCCCTCAGAATGACAGGTAAAGGATGACTACCAAACCACTCTTTCCATTTCCAGCTTGCCATTTTCCTGATAGTTCCTATTTTTTATAAATTCAATGGTCCTGTTTTCGAAAAAAAAAAGTGCTAAAAATAATGGAAAACCAAAACGTTATAAAAAGCCCCCTGTCAAATAAAATCATTGTTTTGTTTTTTCTTGCCATCTTAATAACATTTGCAGAAGTCTCGTCGGTTCAGGCATATGAAATACATCATCGTCTTTTCATCGAGCTGATTCCGGAAAACCAAAAACTCAAAGCGGTGGATCATATCCGAATAGTCAAAGAGAAATCCGATGATCTCCGTTTCCGGCTCTCAGAACGTGCAGTAATTAATAGGGTATTACTTGAAGGTAAAAAAATTCCATTTCAATTTATCAGAGGAATTCTTCAGGTGCCTGTCAAAAAATCTAATACCGGACCAATGGATCTTCTCATTGATTATGAAGTAGTATTTGATGATCCTGTCCCGGAGCTTCCGGCAAATACCGATAATCCGGGATTTGGTGTTACCGGCACGATTTCTGAAAAAGGAACTTTTCTTTTGAACGGGTCCGGATGGCGTCCTGTAATGCCGAATCATGACTCATCCTGCTCACTAACAGTCAAAGCACCAAAAGGAGTCATTGCGGTTACGGCCGGACAACGTTTGGGGGAAACTACCGAGGGCGACCATACGATTTCCCGATGGGAAATCGAGCAGCCTGTGCGAGGTCTTTCACTTTCCGCCGGAAACTATCAGGTTTTTGAAAAACAGGCAGACAAGGTCGCTATCTATGCTTTTTTATTCCCTGAAAGTGCCTACCTGGCAAAGGATTATATGGATGCCACTGCAAAATATATCCGCATGTATGAATCCATGTTCGGTATGTACCCTTTTCCCAAATTCGCAGTGGTGGAAAATTTTTTCCCGACAGGGTATGGTTTTGCATCTTATACATTGCTTGGAAGTCAGGTGCTTCGATTACCCTTTATCATCGATACTAGCCTGGGCCACGAAATCGCCCATTCCTGGTGGGGAAACGGTGTATACCCTGATTATTCCCAGGGCAATTGGAGCGAGGGATTAACAACCTATGTAGCCGACTATCTTTTCAAGGAAAGGCAATCCGAAAAAGAGGGTCGAAGTTACCGGCTTCAAATGCTCAGAAACTATGCCACCCTGGTGAAACCTTTAAATGATTTTCCTCTGTCCGATTTTACCGGCCGGACCGATCCGGTGACAAAAGTCATCGGCTATGACAAAGGGGCCATGTTTTTTCACATGCTCCGAAAAAAGGTGGGAGAAGCAAACTTCTGGACCTCACTCAGGCAAATATACTCCCGGCAACTGTTCCAAAATACCTCCTGGGATGATTTCAGGGAAATTTTTGAAGAAATCAGCGGAAAACCATTGACACTGTTTTTTGAACAGTGGATAAAACGCCCGGGATCGCCTCAGTTAATCTTGGAGGATGTCGGCTTCACCCAATTTGCAAATGGTGGCCGGATCACAGGAAAACTTGTTCAAAGCCCCCCTTTTTATGATCTACGGGTGCCCATGAAATTGGAGACCGACCGTGAGATAATAGCAAAAACAATATCGCTTTACGGGGAAAAAACATCATTTGAATTTGCAATACAGGGTACTCCCAAAATACTTACGGCAGATCCGGATATTGATATATTTCGTAAAATGTATCTTTCTGAAATCCCACCGACCATCAACAGCCTGAAAGTTTCCGATTCAATGCTGGTGGTATTGGCCGACAGCCTGAATATTGAGGTGGACGGGATTGCAAAATTGCTGATGGAAGGCTTGGGCATTAAAAACTATCAAATTGTTGATGAAAAGACTTTGCAGCGACCCAAAATGACCCATCATGACATTTTGTGGATAGGGGTGCCGTCAAAGCATGAAATTTTTAGATCTTTGCCTGAAACTGTATTTTTTGAACAAGATGGATTTTTGCTTAATAATGTCGGATATTTTGAGCAAGAAGATGTTTTTTTCGCAGTTTTTTCCAATCCTGAAGCAACAGACCACGTAGTGGGCCTTTTTTTACCGCTTTCAGACCGAAAGCTTCAGGCCGTGGCCCGTAAAATACCGCATTATGGCAAATACAGTTATTTAGCTTTTAGAGGAGGACAAAATGTGGATAAAGGAGACTGGCCTGTTGATCAATCTCCGCTTATCGTCCATTTTGTTGATTGAAATCAGAGGGATCGAAGAACCTTTTTGGGATTATATGTAAATGCTTACAAGTAACTTCCCACAAGTCCCCCTTTGAAAAAGGGGGATTTAGGGGGATTTTTAAAATGGCATCAGTTGTCAAATCCCCCCCGGCCCCCCTTTTTCAAAGGGGGAATCTTTTTGATATCGTCCCTACGGGACTGCATTGATTAATATCGGGGTTGGCTGTAAATATGTCATCCCTACGGGATTATCCGACGGGTTTTTTAGGTGGCTATATATATACCGATCCTAATGGAACTAATGCCGATAATATATCCGAATCGCCATGTCCCGTCAGGGACAAAATATTTATAGCCAACCTGGTACCCAGAATCCTAAGTCCCGTAGTTATTCAGGGGAAAGTCAAGAAAAATTTGGGCTAAGTTATGCCCAAAATAAATCAAAAACCAAGGGACTACATATGTGAATGCGTTGGTTAAGAGTTCGGGTCCTTTTTTTTCTCATTTCTTGCCAGACCACCTCTGTAGGTTTAAAATGGCCAAAATCCAAGATTCATCAAAGGTGACCTGGAAGGCGGCAAATGGAAACACCGTGTCGGCAGGAGCTAAAGATTCTTCGTCGGCCGGAAATTTGGTTCCGGATGATAGGCGGTATTGTTGGCCTCCTTAGAATGACGGCAACAGTATAAAAAGACAGACCGTGCTTTCGGAAACCGAAGATTCCTGGTCGCTCAATATAATTATGTGTCAGAGAACAAAGCTTTGATAAATAAAAAACAACTATTTGGTACAAGGAAATCAACAATGAAAATGGAAAAGTATGTTTTATCATCCGTTTCACTCATTATTTTTATGGCTTCTTTTATTTTGGCTCCTAAAGGTTTTGCTTATCAGCTTTTAGATCTGGCTTCAGGTGAAACAGCAGCACTAAAGGAATCCGTGGAGAAATTAAAGGCCAACAGACTTATTATAGTGGGTGAGCTTCACAGCAACGAAGAACACCACCGGATTCAGTTGGCGGTAATCAAGGCTTTACATGGCGCAGGGGTAAAGGTGGCCATCGGTCTTGAAATGTTTCGCCAGGACAGCCAGGAGGATCTAGATCGTTGGATTTCGGAAGAAATGTCGCCTGCTGATTTTCACAAACGCTATTATGATAACTGGAATTACCCCTGGCCTGCTTACAGCATGATTTTCGACTATGCCCGCGAGAACAAAATTCCCATGGTAGGTATGAATGTCAGCAGGGCAATTACCCGGCAGGTGGCTCGTAAAGGCTTTGATTCCTTATCCGAGGAGCAAAAAGATAAACTGGAAGATGTGGTCTGTATCGTAGATGAAACATATATGGCATTTATCAGGAAAGCTTTCGGAGACCATTCGCATGGCAGACTGGACTTTATTCATTTCTGTGAAGCTCAACTTGTATGGGACAACATTATGGCAATACATGCACTGGACTACCTCAAGTCAAACCCTGAGAGCGTTATGGTGCTTTTAACCGGAGTCGGCCATGCTCTTAAGCTGGGAATTCCCGCACAAATTGAAAAACGTTCTTTCCTGCAGCATGTGGTTGTACTTCCTGAAACCCCCGGGTATATTTCCCCGGAGAAAATGACCCTCGAAGAAACTGACTATTTAATTTTAAAATAAATCACAAAGGATAACCAATAAAAAATGACAAACTATTGCAGCAGCTGCGGCAAGCCCACAGTTATCGTAACGCCCCTTGGAGATGACCGGCTCAGGCAGGTGTGTCCTTCCTGCAACACGATCCATTATGAAAATCCGAAAGTGGTTGTGGGTTGCATTCCCCAATGGAAGGATAAAATTCTTCTGTGTCGGCGGGCTATTGAGCCGCGTTATGCGAAATGGACTCTGCCTGCAGGATTTTTGGAAATTGGGGAGACAGTTGCTGAAGGCGCAAAGCGGGAAACCCTTGAAGAGGCTTGTGCCGGAGTCGATGATCTGGTTGCCTATGCTCTGTACAACTTGTCTTTTATAGGCCAGATCTATATCATGTTTCGGGGTCGCTTGATTAATAACGACTATAAACCAGGGCATGAAAGCCTTTCAGTTGACTTGTTCAATGAAAATGAAATACCCTGGGATGATCTTGCATTTCCGGTGGTCGAAAAGACATTAAAAAAATATTTCACCAGTCGAAAAACCGGAGAATTCAATTTTTTCATCGGAGATATAAGCCGATCGTCATAATACACAGCCTTAGGCCATGTGGCATTGTTATGAATATTCAAGGTTTTCAAATTTCATACCTCATCGGTAAACCTGATATATTCGTCGGCTTCCTGATGACGTCCGCGTTTTTTGCACCCTGTGGCATAGATTAAACATTTTTCTTTAAGTTTTGCCACGGCGGCTTTTCTTTGTTCACTGATCAGGATATCTTGATTCAGAAGTTTTTTTATGGCCTTTATGCGATATTTATCCAGCATAGGGTTACGTGAAAGCTGATCACTGTGGCCTCCTCTCTTAATGATCAATGCTTCATCAATAAGATAAACCGGATAGGCAAGGCTTACTCTAAGCCAAAGATCATAATCCTCACAGGCAGGAAAACTCTCATCAAAAAAACCCACCATGTCCATCAGTTCCCGCTTAAACATGACAGCTGAGGGACTGACAAGGCAAAGGTTTAACGACGGCTCAAAAATCATTCCTGAAAGCTTTTTATGGTGTTTGCAAGGATTGACTTTTTTGCCGTTTCTGATCCATATTTCTTGTGTCTGGCAAATCACGGCATCCGGATTATTTCGAAAAAAAGACATCTGCCGGTCCAGTTTTTCCGGAAGCCATAAATCATCGGAGTCAAGAAGAGCGATGAATTCTCCTGAACTTGCAATTATACCCCGGTTTCTGGCCGCACTGACCCCCTGGTTTGCCTGGCGAATTATCCGGAGTTTGTTGCCATAGCTATCCAGAATTTCGGATGTATTGTCATCAGACCCATCATCGACAACAATCAGTTCATAAGCATCAAATGTTTGAGAAAATACCGAATCGATCGATTCTTTTAGGATCCATCCACGATTGTACGTGGGAATGATCACGCTGACTTCAACCTTTTTTTTCTTTTGTTCACAAGTCATATTTTTATCTTTATTTATAGTTCATATAAAATTATTGGGTTAATCCATATAAGTTTATAACATTCAAAAAAAATTGTCATTATTGATAAATCTTGTTAGGCTGAAAAAAAACATGCACTTAAAGAAATATTTTCTTTGATTTTTTGTAAAAGGAGAAAATCGATGCCTGGAATTCTAATGCGGTGGCTTATTCTTACCGTAGCTATTATTGTGACCTCTTATTTGCTGGATGGGATTAAAATAACCGGATTTTTCTCTGCGATCTTTTCTGCTGCATTTCTGGGGATTTTAAATGCCTTTTTCAGACCGATTCTGCTTGTTTTGACTCTTCCTATAAACATACTCAGTCTCGGTCTGTTCACTTTTGTCATCAATGCTCTTCTGCTTTTAATGGCATCCGGGGTGATACCCGGATTTACAATCAGCGGTTTCTGGACAGCTCTTTTCGGATCATTGTTGATCAGTCTGGTCAGCTTTATACTCAATACATTTATAGGCGGACATGGCACTGTTGTCTATTTGGATAGAAAAACTCCGGGCAGAAATCCATGGGAATGAAAAGACAGGCAATTTCATCGATATCGTTAGGCTTTACCCATCATGGTCTCTACGTGCTTTTGCCGGACCAGCGGTCTTAACAGTTTAAAACCGCTGGGTATTTCAGAACTGTTCACAAAACCTTTTGACAGCCGAAATATTGCCGCTGTGATCCGTCGTGTCATGGAAACAAAGGGGAGCCCAGAATCATGATATAGCATCTTCGGTGTTGATTGTGCTGATACTTCCTACTCAACAGCACCGCTCATATAGAAAAACATTCGTTCACGCCAAATATCATCATAGAAAATACATACATCCCCTCCTTCACGTCTTGAAGCCACTATGGTTCCAAAATGTTCGGGGGCCAGATCAGAGCAAGCATCACCTGTCCATGTATGAAATTCAGGCTTGACCGATATAAACTTCTCAAACTGCTCCGGTGTGACCGATACCCTGCAACCTGCATCCGGAAGGACAATACTGTCTTCTTTTTTGGTTCTGTCATGCACGAAATATGCAATCATTTTTTTCTCCTTTTTTTAAAAGGGTTACATAAATTAAATTCTATTATAATCACGATTAGCCGACCGGCGAATCCTTCCCCCAAAAATAACGGAAAGAGAAATTCGCCCTTCCTTCCAGCATGGATTAATAAAAATCAGCTAAAAAATTTTCAGTCTGATTTTAGTTGGCTTCCACCGCAGATATCTCATCTATGCTGCTTCCATGGGTAGCTTGACTTGGTTCGGGCGTTTTGATATTTTCTTTGTTAATTATGGAATTCAGGCTTTTGGGCTTGGTCATTGATCTGATTAAAACCAACCCTTAACTTTTACCGGTTGAATCGTTTAAAGTATCTTCTTATGCATCGGTTTTCAGGCATTACGGCCAAGTTGTTCATATGGTTTTTTTTGTTTGTGATGATTTTTTTCAGCACGGTTTTCATGCTCTATATCAATGTCCATAAGATGATGAGAATATCCGAAAACATTGTAAACAAAAACCATACAATTGCATCTGCATCCAAAAAAATGGTTGAACATTTGCTCAGCATGGAAGAAAATGAAAAAAAATATTTTGTTTTAAAAAAGACGGATTATCTGGACAATTTTTTTTCAGCTCAAAACGAGTTTGAAAAAAATTTGAAAGATATCCTTCAGATAGAAGCCATGGGGGCAAAAACTTCACAAAACTGGAATCAATTGTATGACCAGTATCTTCTTAAAGCATTGCTCCCGAATGATTTGTCTAGAATCGAACAGTCAAATGATTTATGGATATCTGAATCCGATATCAACTCATGGCTGGATGCCATATCATCAGCCCGCCTTGACAATGAAAATGAAATGGAGCAGGCCAACACCGAACTGAACAGACGTGGTATCCTCACAGTTCAGACCGGCCTTGCAGGATTAGGCATTTCCATACTTGTCGGCCTTTTTGGCGGTATGATGTTATCACACTCCATGATCAGACCGATGGGGGAGTTGCTCAAAGGCATTCGTTCAATTAGCCGGGATCGACCCATCGATCCCATTAAAATCAACTCTTCGGATGAACTGGGTGAGCTGGCAAGTTCTTTTAATGAAATGGCCATGAGGCTTAAAGAGGAACAAAGAATGCGGTCGGATTTCATATCCATGCTGAGCCATGAAATAAGAACCCCCCTGACATCCATTAGAGAATCCATCAATTTAATCAACGAAGGCATTATGGGAGATGTCAATGAACGCCAGAAACGCTTCCTGGAAATTGCCGGGTTTGAAATGGGACGGGTAAGTGAGCTATTGAACAGAATTATGCAGGTGTCATATCTTGAATCAGGTGCCTTGGAGATTCAAACCGAGTCGATTCAGGTTTCTGAGTTCGTAAATATATGTATTAATCAAATGAGACCATCTCTTGAAGGCAAGGATATTTCCATAGAAGTAAATATAGATCCTAATCTTTCCAATACCATGGGTGATCCCAAGTTTATCCAACAAGTATTTGTCAATCTCATTGGAAATGCGATCAAATTTTCCCCCTCTAATAGTGCTGTGAGGGTTGCGGCCACATTTCATCAAAATCGAAATTTTTTACAGTTTACAGTTGCTGATAGCGGACCCGGAATTCCGGAAGATGAGCAACCGTTTATTTTTAACAAATACTATAGGGCGAAAGGCGTCCGGGGCCATATGGACGGCGCTGGTTTGGGACTCAGTATCGCCCGTCATATCATCGAAGCCCACGGTGGAAATATCTGGGTAATAAGTGAAATGGGTAAGGGAACTGCCTTTTATTTTACTCTTCCGATTTTTCCACAATACCAGTAAAAAAGAAAGACAATCATGAATAAGAAAACAATTACATATAACATAAGAAGGTTTCTTCGGAAAATATTAATGCTGGTAGTTTTTTTTCAACTTTTTAGCTGTATGGGGAGTCTTCCTGTCCAATATACAAATGAAAACGAGGATAAAAAAATGCTTGCGGATGCAAATGATGCCTATAAAAATAAATCCTTTGTGATTGCGGAAGAATTATTCTCCAAACTGTATGGAAAAGCTCACAGCAATGATGTAAGGCGGATTGCACTTTACGGATTGGCTTGTACCCGACTGGTACTTGCGACAAACGATGAGGAATTTAACCAGGCTTTTAATTTATGGTATTCCTGGTATAATATGCCTTCCGGAAATATTTCTGAAGAAAATCCACGGATGATAGCGTCAGTTTTTGAAAAAATGATTTCCAGCCGATGGAATTTCGATGCCTTCACAGAAAAAACAATCATGGATAACGCTCCTGATGATATGAAAAATACTGAGTATCCGACAAAATCGCCGTCAAATCTTGTTGAGAATCCATCCGAAAAAGGGCTTGGTTATGAACAACCGGCAATGGATAAAAATCAGCTTCCGATCAGCGGCATTGAAACATCAAATCCAGGTATCGAAATTCAATATCTTCTGGAATCCCGGGAAAAAGAGATTTTAAAGTTAAGACAACAACTTGGAAGCATGGAAAAAAATATGAAATCACTTAAAAATCAGATTCACGCCATCGAAGAAATTCATCAGGAGATATTTGAAAAAAAGAAAGGTATGCGCCTTCGTTGAAACCAAGTCAAAAAAATGGCTTTAAGAATATTTTGAAAACTGTGTTGGTAGTGGATGATGATCTGCATATTCTTGAAGTGATCGAAGCTCGATTGATTGCCTCTGATTTTTCGGTCATCAAAGCAAGCAATGCTGAAAAAGCGTTGAAAGAGCTGAAATGCCATGAATTTGACCTGATGATCTGCGATGTCAAGTTACCTGATCTGAATGGTTTTCAACTGTTTAAAAAAGTCAGAGCCATGCATGAGGGACTTCCCGTAATATTTCTAACGGCTTTTGGAAGCATACCGGATGCTGTGCGTGCCATGAAAGCCGGCGCGGTGGAATACCTGACCAAACCCTTTGATGGGCGTGAATTGGTTCATAAAATTAACGAGACACTTAAACGGGCAAAGACTTTTCATCCAAAGCCCGCAACACTATCGCAGACCCCATATTTTGGTAAAAGCCCCGCAATGAAAGAACTTCACGAGATGGTTCAACGTGTTGCCGCCATTGACGTTAATGTGTTGATACTTGGAGAAAGTGGTGTCGGCAAGGAAGTCATCGCCCATATGCTCCATGATCTCAGCAGTCGCTGTGAAAAGTCTTTTATTACTGTAGATTGTGGTTCAACCCCGGCGGGTTTACTCGAGAGTGAGCTGTTCGGACATGTCAAAGGATCTTTTACGCACGCCATTCGCGATAAGAAAGGTCTGATTGAGATGGCTGATAAGGGAACACTCTTTCTGGATGAAATAGGCAATGTATCCTCTGAAATGCAAATGCGCCTTTTACGATTTTTAGAAGATCACAAAATCCGCCGCATCGGAGATGTTCATGAAATTTCGGTGGACTGCAGAGTTGTTGCGGCTACCAATACAAACCTTCTGGAAGATATCCGGTCCGGTGAATTCAGGGAAGATCTCTATTATCGTCTCAGGGTTGTAACCTTAAATATTCCTCCTTTAAGGGAGAGGCCGGAGGATATCCCCGGATTTGTTAAATATTTTGTGGAAACTTTTTGTTCAAGCAAAGGAATACCGCTTGTCGAAATCCTTCCGGATACCGTCAGAACAATTTGCGATTACCCGTGGCCGGGCAATGTCAGAGAACTCAGAAATACGCTGGAAGCAGCAGTTGCCCTGTGCCCGGATGGCGTGTTGCGTCCAAAAGACATCCGATTGCCATCAGCTTCTGAAATGGATTCTGATGAAGAACTTTCTGAAAGTCCTTTTTCTCTTGAAGAAAGTGAACGACAGACCATAATCCGCGCATTAAAAGAGACCGGAGGAGTGCAAAAGTCGGCTGCCGAGCTTTTGGGAATCAGCCGCCGGGCTATTCATTACAAAATTAAAAAATATGGAATCAAACTGTCTTAAACATGAGGTGCAAAGCGATGAACCTTATCAAGAAGTTGAATTGGAAAATTGTCACCCTGATAGTTATCGCGGCCGGAGCTTTCGGGATATTTCTGTCCTTTGGTCCCCCGCAGCTTATTGCCAGGACAGAAACTCCAATTTTCTGTTCCTCATGCCATGTGATGCAGTCGCAGTTCGACGCCTGGTTTCATGTCGGGGCTCATCGAACGATTCGTTGTGTCGATTGCCACCTGCCCCATGAAAATATACCTGTCTACTATTTCTGGAAAAGCATTGACGGGGCCAAAGATGCGATAGTTTTTTATTCCGGCAGAACTCCTGAACAAATAACCATTTCAGATCGAGGGAAACATCATATCCAGGGCAACTGCTTGCGATGCCACTTCGAACGTGTGGCAATGATTGACCAGGATCGTCATTGCTGGGATTGCCATCGGTTTCTTCAGCACAGCCAGGCCGGCATTCGCATGACAAGGTAGGCCTTTCTGATCTAATTCTTACAAGCATAAGGGAGGAAAATATGACTTTCAGCGCAAGAAATATTTTGGCAGCGTGTATGGTACTAATGGTAACCTTGGCAGGCTGTCAGCAACCCCAGCCACAGCAGGTGAGAACGGTCGAAATCCCGGACGGAGAAATCGATCCTACACTTTGGGGTAAGGCTTACCCGGAGCAGTTTGAAATGTGGGAAAAAACGGCCATACCCGCAGAAACCCGGCGAAGTAAGTACAAGACCGGCTTGGACAGCAGCGTGATCGGAGTAGACAAGTTGTCTCAATTTCCTTACATGGCACTCTTATTCAACGGATGGGGGTTTGGAGTAGAATACAATTTGCCGCAAGGGCATGCCTTGATGGTCCGTGATCAACTTGAAATCGATTCTTCCCGTCTTAAGGCCGGTGGTGTTTGCCTGAGCTGCAAAACTCCTTATGCCCCGGGGCTGGAAAAGGAGATGGGTGACGATTATTACCGGAAGCCTTTCATGGAAGTTATCAATAAAATACCGGAAGAAAACCGGGAACTTGGGGTAGCTTGTATCGACTGCCATGATAACAAGGACATGAGCTTAAGGATATCCCGCGGATTTACCCTTGTAGAGGCCTTCAACTCCATGGGAGTGGACCCCTCCAAACTGACCCGCCAGGAGATGCGATCCGCGGTATGTGCTCAATGCCATGTTACCTATAATATACCCAAAGACAAGGACGGCCAGTCAATCGGTTTGTATTTCCCATGGCAGAATTCCGAATTTGGTGCCATTACCATTGAAGACATCATCGAACAAATCCGTTCTGATGACTCGATTAAAGAATGGACACAGAGTGTTACCGGTTTTAAAATGGCTTTTATCCGCCATCCGGAATACGAGTTCTGGACTAACGACAGCCTTCACTTCAAAGCGGGTGCTTCATGCGCCGACTGCCACATGCCCTACACTATTGCCGGGGTCTTCAAAGTTTCAGACCATCGTGTCATGAGCCCGGTCCAGGGTGAGATGAAGGCCTGTAAACAATGCCATGCATCGAGCACGGAATGGCTGAAAGAAAGGGTTTTTACGATCCAGGATCGGACCGTCTCAATGATGATCCGATCCGGATACCAGTGTGCAACGGTTGCTAAACTTTTCGAAATGACTCATAATGCCCAAAAAGAAGGAAAGGTTATCGATCAGGAGCTTTATGACAAGGCTAAGGAGTTTTACGAGGAAGCTTTCTACCGTTCCCTTTTCATTGGCGCTGAAAACTCCATTGGGTTTCATAACCCAACCGAAGGATTGCGAATTCTGGGAGATTCTATTGCCTTTGGAAGCCGGGCCGAGGCTTACCTGCGACAAGCTCTTGCCGGTGCAGGTATTGATGTCCCCATGATTGTGGATCTCGAAATCCTCAAATATGTCGATCAGCGTGGGGAAAAAGCTATAAGGTTCAGGCCTGAACTCGAAATCCCGGACCCTTCAGGAATCCAGGACAGGTTCTTTTAATGAATTGGAACATATAAAATTGAGCAGTTTTATCATTTCGGGAAACCCTTCCTGCTTACAAGTAACTCCTCACAAGTCCCCCTTTGAAAAAGGGGGATTTAGAGGGATTTTAAATGGCATCAGTTTGTCAAATCCCCCCGGGCCCCCTTTTTCAGAGGGGGGGAGCAGTTACTTGTCGGTTTGGGCACGGCGTAGCCGGGTGCAGCGCTTACAAGTAATATGGTTTTAAGTTTTAGGTGTTAAGTTTTAAGTTGAAGGTTAACATTTCCCTTTGGCCAAATAAACTTTTACAGGTTTTATAATTTTAGTTTGACCTTAATCCTGACTCTAAATTTAGAAAAATGCAGATAACTTAAAACGTAAAACTTAAAACTGCGTTATTTTCCTGTTTGGGCCCGGCGCAGCCTCGGCCTCATTCTTGAAATTAGAATGATAAAAACGGATTAACTTTTCAATATTTTTTTGACGGTAATGGGCGAGAGTTCAACGAATGACCACTTATTTAGAGAAAGATAAACCAGAAAACCACGATCACTTGGAAAATGACAGGCAGGATTATGAAAAGCGCTATGGCGTTGACCGTCGGCAAAGGAGCATTCCTCCCCTTCGGTTTCTTGTTTTCGGCGGAAGACGAAGGAAGGTGCGGCGGGAAGAAGACATGAACGGGATCGTCATCATGGATTACTACAGTCAGTCGCTCTTTGTGGTGATTATCGGCATTTTATGCCTCAGCCTGACAGATGCGGTCATGACACTCCATCTTATCGGACACGGTGCCAAAGAAATTAACCCGGTTATGGCCTATTTTCTTGATAAAGGCATTGTGGTTTTTATAACCGCGAAATATATCATGACAAGTGTAGCCGTCGTCATCATTTTATTGATTAAAAACACTTATCTTCCCAGAACTCGTGTTCGTTCGAAAAATCTATTCACCTTTGCCATCGTATGTTTTTCAGTGGTAATTATCTGGGAAATCCTACTGGTTTTAATGTTGATGGCGCGCACATAGTGAATTTAAAATAAATGGCGACATAATGATTTTAAAGAAAGGAGAATCAGTCATGGGTGAAAAGGGAAGTAAAGATAAAGGCAAAAAGGAACAGAAGAAAAAGCCTCTTCTTGATCCGAAGGAAAAGCGCAAATTAAAAAAAGAAAAGAAGAAAAACTCATGAATGGACAGGGCATCGGGCCAGGTGGTTTCATCCTGGATCCACCTGGCAGTGGTGTTTCCAAAAATTCCCCAGACGGCATCCCATCTTCCTTCACCAACAGCTCCCATGGAAATCCCCGGGCAATATCCCAAAAGGCCCCATCCCAGCCCAAAAATCAAAGCACCGATTATGGTACTGCCCAAAAAAACAAACTGATTGACTTCACCTGCTCCATGGGTTAATAGTTTTGGCAATGAGCGAAAAATTAACTAACTTACAATAAGTGATAGTTAGAATGAAAAAAGAAAATAAAACTTTTCAACTGGTTTGGGGTATTGCCTTGATACTGATGGGATTCGGCGTTTTCTACCGACTACCCCAGGTATGGCCGGATATCGAAAAAATTGAAATTTTTTCCTCGATTTTACCTTTTATCCGCTTTTGTTTTTACGTGATGGCAATCATTTTAATCGGCGGAGGTTCCAAAAAGATCTATGAAAACCTTATCAAACCTGATGATTTCGACTCAGAAGAATAATATCCGGTTGAGTTTTTAATGCATTAACGGTTTTCGAATTTTTCAAGCTGATCCCGGAAGTATTTTTGATTTTTTTGGGCCAGTTCCAGAGCCTTTTCACCTACTGCAATCGCCTCATCGAACATGCCGTTTACAAAGTAACTCTCTGCAAGAGTATCCAGGATATAGGGGGTTTGCTCTAATGATGCGGCTTTTTTTGCCAGAACTAAAGCTCTTTGGTAGTCTCGGAACCTTTTATTTTCACAGGTGGCATAAAGCCATGCAAGATTATTCAAAACCTGAGGATTATCAGAAACCAGATAAAGCGAGGTTTCATATGCTTTTTGCACACCCTCGTAATTTTTTCTAGTATAATATATGTCGCCCAGCACGCTGTAAAGGTTGGCATTATAGGGGTCTTTTTCAATTTCTCGAAGAATTATTTTTTCAAAAAAGCCCGAGTTTACTCTTTTTCCGGCTTCACTGAAATTCAGTGCAAATCCCATCAATCCAATTAAAAGTAAACCTGCCAGGTAAATAACGATACTTTTTTTAATTTTTCTATCCTGTCGTTTTATCCAGGCTTGGTCCTGCTCGCATTTTTTCAGGTATTCGATTCTTTCGGCGATACTGAAATGATGCCAGTTAGGCTTATCCGCCGGTTGCCCACTGGTTACGGCAATTTTTTGAAGCGTGGTGATCAGGGGAAAAGCGCTGTTAAAAAGGCTGTAAACGTAGCAATCTGCTTGTCTTTCGAAATTTCTCATAAAGTAGCCGAAAATAAAGCGGAAATAGACCAAAAAAATAACAATGGCCGAAAGACTGAAAAATATTGATGTTGCTGAAGCCTGGTTTAACCCGGATATACTGATTAATTGAAATACGGGATCGGCATAGAGAATCAGATATATGATGAAATTTAAACTAGCATAGGAAATCAGCATATAACCCGTAAAAAAGATCAGATAAAACAGTATATGATTTTTTTTTACATGCCCGATTTCATGTGCCATTACCGCATCGAGTTCTTCCGGTGAAAGAAACCTGAGCAAGCCGTCTGTAACCAGGATATATCTGAACTTTTTAATCAATCCCATGACACCTGCGGTAATCATTTTTCCACCAAATATCGGCCAATACAGGATATCGGCATATTCCAACCCGGCTCTTCGGCACAATGCTTCGATTCTTGTCCTGTTATATCCGGGTTCAAGGGGTTTGCACATCCAGAATTTTTTGATGATAGCCGGACCAAACACAGCTACCAGGAAAAGAAAAAACAGAAAATAAGTGACCTCGCCTTCCGTTGTGGAAAGAATTTGTTTGGGATACTTAAATGGCAAGGCAAATATGATATCACTGATTCCGGACAGAAATAACCATGGCAATAGCACTGGAATGGCGTACAGAATATTGGAAATGATGTAACTTTTCCTGGACACCTCACTCGTGTAGATTCGTCGATATACTCCATGGGCGCAGGCCCAGATGATAGACAGGTAAAATACAAAAATGGTTAAAAACAAAAGGGCTAAAAGCGTTGGGATAGTGGAAAACAATCGGATATGCGAAAAAACGGAGGGTAGATTCAGAACATAGATATTGAAAGTAAAAAGAAGAATTGCGATCACAGATAACCGGGTCATGGCGGAGTTGAACTGGTGGTCTACCACTGCAAATCCTTGTGAAGCAATATTTTTTTTTATCTTTAAAAAGCGCAGGAGACAAAACACTGAAAATAAGCCGGTAAATACAAAAAAAAGAATGATGGTTTCAAGCTTACCGAAATTGGGATCTTCCGGAGACTGATATGTGGAATATATAAGAAGAACGATGATAAAATAGATAAAATTAGAAAACATGGTTTTCCTGTATTTGGGGATTCATTTATGTCTGAGTCAAAGATTTTCCGGCAAACCTTTCTTTTTCACTGTAAATACAACCGCAATACTGCTGACGGTACATACCGAGCGTTTTGGATTCGACAATGCCTTCTTTCCAGCCTGTTCTGAAATCGTCATAATAAAAATCCACGCCGACCGTTTTCCCGACATCCTCTCCAATGGACCTGATCAGATCGTGTTTTTGAAATTTGCTGTAAAGAAGAGTCGAGGTAAAATAATCGAATTTACCCCGTTTTGCCAAAAGTGCCGCTGCTTTCAGCCTCTCGTAATAGCAGTAATGGCATCTGGAGTTTTCCCTGAAAGCGGTATTTCTCAAAAACTCCTCCAGGTTGTAACCCTCCTGACTAATAATACGAAGACCGATTTGTTCGGCATAAGAAATAAGCGTATCTTTTCGGCGTTTCATTTCAGTGTAAGGATGGATATTATGGGGATAGAAAAAACCCATGACCGAAATGTCATGGGTTTTTAATACCCTGATCGGATAAATACTGCAGGGAGCGCAGCAAATATGCAATAATATTTTCAAACCCGTTCTCCGAAAATGGCGGTACCAATCCGCACCAGTGTGGCACCTTCATGGATAGCTGCTTCAAAGTCGCCGGTCATTCCCATGGAAAGCTCATCAAGCCTGATATGGCCGGCGGATGACAGATCGGAAAGTTCTTTTTGAAGCTTATTGCGTAATTGGCGAAGTTGTTTAAAAAAAGGGCGTGCCCTTTCCGGGTCGTTAAAGTAAGGAGGCATGGTCATGAGTCCTTTTACGGATATGTTTTCAAACTTTGAGACCGCTTTTAGCATTTCAAGGGTTTTTACGGAAGAAATACCGGATTTTTGAGGTTCACCGGCTACATTGACCTGTATGAGAATGTCCTGGATTTTGCCGATTTTTTCCGCCTGTTTGTTAATTTCCATGGCCAGTTTGACCGAATCCACGGAATGGATCAGATCGAATAATTTTACCACATATTTTGCCTTATTGGATTGAAGAGTGCCGATAAAATGCCATGAAACCGCGTATGCCGAGAGTTCACGGATTTTATCTCGGGCCTCCTGCACATAGCTTTCCCCGAAAATGGTGGCCCCTGCTTCGATAGCATCTTTGACTCGATGCGCCGGGACTGTCTTGGTCACCGCCACCAAGCGAACGGATTCAGCGTTTCCGTCACAATTTATGGCAGTAATTTGAATACGTTTTAAAATATTTTCGAGATTTTCTTTCAACATGGTATATTCCCTGACACTTGCCCATGAATTCTGTTGTTTTTCTGGAATCCCAAAAGCCCTTCTTTTAACAAAAACTCGATCACCTCACAGACCGGAAGCCCTACAACATTTGTGTAAGATCCGTGGATACTCCTGACCAAAAAGGTTCCCAGACCCTGAATCGCATAGGCTCCGGCTTTGTCAAAAGGTTCAGGTGTATGAATATACCATTGAATTTCTTCATCGCTGAGTGCTTTAAAAAGCACGTCTGTTTTTACAACCTTGGAAAAAAGCCGTTTTCTGGTCTTGCAGCATACTGCAAATCCGGTATACACTTGATGAGTCTGGCCGCTTAAACGCGAAAGCATGTTTTTGGCATCATCTTTTGAGCGCGGCTTTCCAAGGATGGCATCGCCGATCACCACTATAGTATCGGCCCCGATGACCCAGCTATCCGGATAATTTTGGCCGACATCCACGGCTTTTGCCTCAGCCAGCTCTAACACATATTTTTCCGGGTCGTGCATGGATGTTTTGTTTTCATCCACCCGGCTGGGAACCACCAGGAAGTCGAGACCCGCTTGCTTGAGCAAATATCGGCGTCGAGGTGATTTGGAAGCCAGAATAAACAACGGCGAAATGACTGTTTTTTTCATAGAAACTTCTTTACCAGATGAATAGGACTTTGACAAGGATTGGAAGCGTAACAGGCGGGTGGACTCATAATGACAGAGAGTTGATTCCGTATCCTTTGAAAATCAACTTATCCATGTTATTGACCTTGATATTGAATTAAAAACATTGGATGATATATTTAAAGTATTTTTTTGTGATCATGTGTTACCAAATGGTTTAATGTCTTTAATCAAAAATTAAGGAGGGTAAATGACAGAGATGACGAACCATGATATTGAGAATTTAACCCGGTTTGCATTAAATGTTATCCGTAGCTGCGGCAAAGAAGCGATGAAGTATTACGGAACAGGAAATCCAAAAGTAAAATTTGATGAGGAACTCATTACCAAAGCTGAAATCCATTTGTCTGATTTTTTTAAAAATGAACTCAAAAACAACTATCCGGAACATCAGATATTTTCTAACATCAAGCAAAACGAAGATTACACACATGACCAGAAAAGATACCTTTGGATTTTCGATCCTTTGGATGGTTTGGCTAATTTTCAGGCAGGTATTCCCATATGGGGGGTCTCATTGGCCCTGATTGAAAATTTCTGGCCGGTTTTCGGTGCTGTATATATGCCGGCAACGGAAGATCTTTTTCATGCACGCGCAGGGGCTAACGCATTTCGCAATAATTCTCAAATCAACATCTCCACCAAAGAAAACATCAACGATGAAAGCATTATGTTCATTTACTCTCGATTCCACCACGATTTTCATTCATCATTTCCCGGAAAAATTCTCAACCTGGGAAGCTCGGCAGCGCATATGTGTTACATTGCCATGGGACGCGCCGAAGTAGCAATCACCTCTCATGAATCCTATCGTGGACTGGCAGCGGCCCAAATTATAGTCGAGGCGGCGGGTGGAAAAATTTTTAAAATGGACGGCGAAGATTTTCACCTTGGAGATTATCTGGATGGCCAAAAAATAGAGGAACGACTGATGGTTTTGGCACCAGGCATTTTCCCCCAGGTAAGAGGCTGTATTCAAAAAGCCGATTAATTTTTTGGGGCAGCCCTCTTTATGATCTTTACAAAAAAGGGTCGCCCCAATCGAAATTTTTTCAAAAGACTAAACTGTTACCAAATTTCTAACGAGCACATCCATGACAGACGAAACATTAACATTTTTGGAAAAAGTTCCTCTTTTTGCTGCGTTAGCACCTGATGACAAAGCATACATTTCCAAATTTCTGACGCGTAATAATTTTATCCGCAACAGCATTTTATTTTTTCAGGGCAAAACCAACATTGAAAATCTTTATATTATAGACCTGGGCGCGGTGGAACTTTTTTATAAAAAAAAAGGGCGTAAACTTCACCGAAAACTTCTTCAGGAAGGCGAGGTTTTTGGAGGCATTGCCATACTGATGAATGGTGGGAAACCATCAGTGACTGCCCAGGTAGCCAAGGATTCCTCAATATACATGCTTCCTCGTAAAATTTTTTTAGAAATCTGTATTCGCCATAAATCTTTTTATGAATTTTTTGAGAAAGCCCATTTGGAACAGGTCAGGGACCCGGTTTACGCCTCGATCGTATCCACGTGCAGAGCTTTTCATTTTCTAAAAAATGTCCCGCCTTTTTCTTTGTTGCCCAAGGATGAAATTGAAGAAATGTCCTCCAAAGTATCATTGGTGAAATACCCAAAAGATTCTATTCTTTTTGTTCAGGATCAAACCAGGGTAGAAAACTTGTATATTATCCTCAAAGGTGCAGCCGAAAGATACTATGAAGAAAGTGATCGAAAAATACTGGGTGCGTTATCTGGTGAAGGTACTGTTTATGGCGGAATTTCCATGCTGTTAAATGACGGCATTGCGGTTCGGACACTTCGGGTCAACGAAGATTCCGACTTTTATGTTTTGCCCCGATCGGATTTTTTACACCTGTGTGACAAATACAGCGCCTTTTCTCAATATTTCACGGATACCTTCGGCAAACGAATGATGGATAATGCCTATGCGGAGCTTATTTTAAAAAGCATCGAGCCTGGGCAAGAGTCTATCCAGGTATTCAACCAGCCTGTTTCTCAACTGGTCAAAGCAAAACCGTTGTTTTGTGATGAAGACCACACAATTCGGCAAGCATCCCTGATAATGAGGGAATATGGGACCGGCGCAATTTTTGTTCGGAGCAAAAATGGCAATTATGTGGGCATGGTCACAGAGAGCGATTTGGCCAAGAAAGTCATTCCCGATGATATGGATATTAATAAACCCGTTTCGATCATCATGTCCTCCCCCATTCAGGCTATTTCAAAGCAGGCCCTTTTTTATGAAGCACATCTGGCCATGATCGCCAAAGATGTCCGACATCTGGCAATCGAAGATTCCGGGCACAAAATTGTAGGAATTATTTCGCGCGGAGATTTGCTGTTTGCCCAGGCGCAGAGTCCATCCTTTACGATATATGAAATCGGAACGGCATCAAAAGTCGAAGAGGTTTTCGAAAAACATCGAAAGCTTCCGGATATAATTGAAGGCCTTTTGAAAAGTGGGGCAACCGTAAAAAACATCACACGATATATCACCACTTTTTCCGATACCATCTTAAACAAACTGGTCGAATGTGCCATCGCAAATTTGGGTTCCCCCCCTTGCCGATTTGCCTTTATGATTATGGGGAGCGAAGGACGGCGGGAGCAAACATTAAAAACCGATCAGGATAATGCCATCATTTTCGAAGATATTTCAGATAAAATAAAGCAAGAACATGCCCAGGAATATTTTCTGAAGTTCGGAGAAAAAGTGTGCGGATGGTTGGACAAATCCGGTTTTGAATTTTGTAAGGGTGAAATCATGGCCAAAAATCCCAAATGGTGTCAACCCATCTCCGTATGGAAAAAATATTTTTCTTCCTGGATTTTTACAGCGGCTCCCGAGGATTTATTGGAATCCAGTATATTTTTTGATTTTCGCGGGGGTTATGGGGATATGGAACTGATCAATTCCCTGAAAAACTTTTTGGAGGATTCCCTTATAGGATGGGCCGGATTTTTTAGGCATTTAACAGAAAACGCTCTTCACTACAAGCCTCCTCTTGGTTTTTTCGGGAATATTCTTGTGGAATCCAAAGGAAAATATAAGGATACTTTTGATGTCAAAGCAGCCATGATGCCGATTATCGACTTTGCAAGAATCTATGCCCTGAAGCACCACGTGGAAGAAACCAATACGCAGGAACGGCTTTTTAAACTTCATTTGCTTAAGTTTCTCACTTGGGAGGAATATAATGAACTGGAACAATCCTACAGTTTTTTGATGCAGCTCAGGTTCCGTCACCAGGTGCGAATGGCAAGCCATGAAAAAGTTCCCCCGGATAATTTTGTCAATCTGAAAAAACTATCACGCATAGAACAAACCATGCTTAAAGAAATTTTTAAACGAATTGATAAGTTTCAATCAAAACTAAATATTGATTTCATCGGACTTGTGTGAAAAATTAAAAAAAACTTTTTAAACACAAATGCAGCTATCCGTTAACCAAACATTCGGAAATAGGATTTACCTCTAAGGAACCATTTGCCATGGATAAAAAAATACTCATTGTTGAAGATGAACCCAATATCGTTGTACCGCTTCAATTTATTATGAAGGAAAACGGCTATGACGTTACAGTCGCATTTTCCGGTGAAGAAGCTGTGGAGGCGATTTCTAAGACAAAGCCCGATTTGATCCTTCTCGATATAATGCTTCCGGGGATGGATGGCTATGAATTGTGCCAGACTATTCGACAAAAACCGGGATGGGAGAAAATCAGGATCATTTTTCTGACAGCCCTGGGAAGAGAAGCTGATATGGCCAAGGGCATGGCTTTGGAAGCCGATGCGTATATCACTAAACCTTTCTCCAACAAAGAGGTGGTTGAAAAAGTCCGGGAATTGCTCGAATGATAAATTCCAAAATATCTTCCTCAAAATCTTTTAGGCAATAAATTCACACGAGCGACTTCAAGGTGCCGGAAACAACAGTCGATCGCACGGTAAAAATCAAGGACAATTTTGCAGATAACAACGCCTTTTGGAGAATTCCTCCCAGAGACCAATTTCTTTTTATCACGGATTTGACTATACGCGGAAAAGCCGCGCTGATGGACCTGGGGGTTGAATTTTCACCGGCATTCCCGGTTTCTGTAGGTTTATGATTTTATTTTGTGCTATAACTATTAATGCCCAAATATCTACTTAATAAGGGATATTAGGTATTGATTTTTACATTTTTTAGATATCACTATTATTGCATTTCTGGTAGATTACAGAAATATCTTGTTATTGGGCACTAAATCTGAAATTGACATCAACCAAAATTTGTATGAGAGTCCAAATAACGAGACAAAATGACCCGGATTGCGCTGCTTTTGCACAATTCTTTGGTTCCAATGATAACCATGCGCTTGGGGGGTTTTCCCAAAAAAAGAGCAGATATGGCTTATTCGTATTCAGGTCTTAAGATAATTTTTTATAAATATTTCAATACAGGACAGGGTATTTTGTTATATATTTCAATACAGGACAGGGTATTTTATTATAAGATAAGATCATCGACTTTCCTTTGGCGGAGAAATAATTTATAATTCAATCCCCTGTAAATTTATAGAGACTATAAATTTACAGATTTTTGGCATATATTTTGCTTTGATATTGTTTCATGAGTTTTAAGATAGGCTTGTAACAGAAGTTAAATTTCTGGAAGTCTGATGGAATACTCATACACACATTTGGTGTGTTGAAAAAAGCTGATTTAGTAATTCGGCTTTCGAAATTTTATTTTTAAAAAATGTAGGCTTGTGTATTCAGGCAATAAAAAAAATATCGGGCAGGGATTAATCGACCTGAAAGAGCGGAGCTATAGGGTCAGAAATCAAAGGTGAAAATTTTGCTGATAATAAATTTAGTTTTCTTAACCGTTGAAAATTTTGCACGAGAAAAGAGCGAGCTACTATGGGCACTGTTTCATTAATATCAATCATATCGCTTTTTGGGTTTAGTGCGCTGGTCGCATTTGTTGTTCCGTGGTTGATTCTTGTTTCACCAGCTATCAGATTGTTTACTGATCGGCCCGGAGGCCGTAAGGTGCATCAGAAAATTACCCCCCGCATTGGTGGCATAAGTATTGTTATTTCGTTTCTGCTGTTTTCATTTATCTGGCATTTTTCATTGTTTATGGATCTGCCTTCTTTGAACATTAAGCTTTTCAATGCAGTCATATTTGGAACCATTGGGATTGCAGTGATTGGTTTCTTTGATGATATTAATTTGTTTTCAATTGCCAGTTTCACAAAATTTGCAATCGAAGTTGTTATCGCTGTTTTGCTCATAGCGATATCAGGAATAAAATTTGATACGATACACCTTTTGGGACAGACATACAGTCTGGGTGTTGCAGCCTGGCCCATTACCGTTTTATGGCTTGTGGGTGTAACCAATGCACTCAATCTTATTGATGGCATAGATGGACTTGCCGGTACGGTTTCTCTGATATCATTCTGCACAATAGGCATTCTTGCCCAATTGGGTGGTGATTACGGAATCGTTATTTTCTGTACGCTGTGCGCAGGCCTTATTTTTGGATTTCTGGCCCACAACATACCCCCGGCACGAATTTTTCTTGGTGACACAGGTTCTTTGTTTTTTGGAATGACAATCGGTCTGCTTTGTGCCTATCTCGTTTCGACAACAAGTCGCCCCTATCCCTTTATTATTGCACCATTAATCGTAGGTTTTCCCCTGATAGATGTTTCCCTGGCTATTTCACGGCGGTTCTTTAAAGCAATTGCCAATGGTGAATCGTATTTGCATAGTGTGTTGAAGACAATGGACGCAGACAATGACCATATTCATCACCGATTGATGTTTCGGGGGTTGCGGCATTCACAAACAACGATGGTTATTGCCATTTATGCAGTCACCACCTGTGCTGTCGCAGTCGTTATAAGTATGGACCAGAAGAGCCTATCGACAATACTTTTCTTGATATATCTGGCACTAATCACCGGATGGCTTACATATAAGCTTGGTTTCTTTGATCGTCTCACTAACCTGTATCAGGCTAGTCACAATCGGAACCAGAATTCGCAATCAAAATCAAAAAACGGCATAAATGTTATTGTTCTCAACGCAGATGAATATCTGAGGCATGCGCTACAGTCTTTTAAACAGGATGTGTTTTCTCTTTACTTTATGGAAATTGGCGAAAAGATCGATGATTCAAAAAAAGTTTCGGCGGTATTGGTTAATAGTCTCCACATTGACAACCAGACAGAAGAACTCAGCCAGGGAATTAATCTGGCGGTCCGTTTTCAATGTCCAATAGTCTTGATTGCTGATGAATTTGCTGTTTCCAGCTGGGAAAGAACAAAAAAACTTTCCATAAAGACCCTTTTAATACGTAAACCAATTTATGTACCAAAATTATTCAATGACTTATATCTTTTTGCAATTAACAGCGATTCGGCTCCGATATTTGCCGGCGCATTCAGAAGTGAAACAAATATATCAGCATCTCTGGGACATGAATAATGAAAGTATTTGAGAGAACGCGTACAAGGCTTCTGGTGATCGCCAAGGATTTGAAGGTCAGAGAAAACCTGGTGACACTGTTGACCGGATATGGTTATTATGTAGATTATGTGGAAGACCGGGACCAGGGGCTGAAGAGTTTTATAAAATATCGCCAGGCAGTTGTAATTATCGACTTTCCTTCTTTTCCGTCAGACCCGGAAGAAATGATGCGGCTGTTTATGATGCATAAGAAAAACCCGGTGATTATTGTGGCAGCCGAGGTAAAGGATGAAAAGCATGTTTTGCAATATCTTAAAAATGGCGTTTATGATGTGCTTTACCTTCCTTTGACAATAAATTATGTGGAAGTGGTACTCAAGCGCCTGGTAACTCATAGTGAATTGCTTGCCCATACCGAGTTTGTACAAACCCTGGGCACCTTAACACTGCTGGTCATGCCGGTGTGGATTTTTTGTGCGTTTTTGATCGCCAGGGCTTTATATTAATATAGCGGATCTCTTTCCTGGCATCTGACTTTTCTGATACAGAAAAATTCGAAAAAATGTTCCTTTGAGCAGGATTTTTTGATTCATTTACCTAAGTTCAGCAATTCTCGTTGAAAATTTAAAGTGTTTTAAAAAAACTTGAACATCGGGTATTTGTATGTTAACACATAAACAATTAATTAAAACTTACCTTATTGCTAACAAGGGGAACTTGAGGTTTTTGACGTCAACTAATCCAAAAGGAGCATAACATGAGACTAAAGGCTATAAAGATTGTTCTTATTCTGTTTTTTGTTCTGATTTCTTGCACATTTGCTATGGCAACTGATTATAATTACAAAGTCGGACCCGGAGATGTCATCGAAATTTCGGTATGGAGAGATGAAAGTCTGATCAGAAAGATCGTGGTTCCTCCTGATGGTATCATTGCCTTTCCTCTGATAGGAGATATAAATATTCAGGGCATGACCGTTGCGGATATTCGAAATATAGTAACGGAAAAACTCAATGCATATATACAGGATGCTGTTGTATCGGTAATGCTCCTGGAAATAAACAGCATGAGGGCATATGTCATCGGTAAGGTCAACAATCCGGGCGCATTTCCTATTCTCATGGACACCACCGTTATGCAGATGCTTTCCATGGCTGAAGGTTTAAATCCTTTTGCATCCGAGAGATATATTCATATTCTCAGAACAGTCGACAATACCACGGTTAAATTGCCTTTTAACTATCGGGAAGTACTCAAAGGAGAAAACCTGGAACAAAATATTGTTCTTCAGCAAGGGGATGTCATTGTTGTTCCTTAAACAACATTTTGAATTAACATCTTGCCTAAAGAAATAATACCATGACAAAAAATAAAAAGCGGCTTATTTTTTTTGCACTGATTTTGACATTCGGTTTTGTTCTGCCGCCAATTTCGGCAGCTCGGAACATTACCTATAATCCTCAAATTTCTTTTACCGGAGAATACAACGATAACATTTTCTTTTCAAGAACAGACAAGGAAAATGATTTTATCTATGGTATCGCTCCTGCCATAGAACTGAATTATGCTTCGGATTTGTGGGAGTTAAATTCATTGGCTATGGTTCGATTCATTAGGTATGCTTCAGAAAACGATTTAGACAGGGAAGATTACTATCTCAATCTGCAGGGCAGATATCGAATGACCGAAAGACTCCAGTTCCATGGAAGATTCAATTATCGGCAGGATTTTACTCTTGATTCGAGAAGTATCGATTTAACCCGGACGGTCATAGAAGAATCCCCCATTGATGATCCTGATATAGTTGAAAGAGGAATTGAGAGGTTTTATACTGAAAGAAAACGCTATAATGCGTTTGCTTCCCTGAACTATCGACTGACCGAAATTTCCAATCTGGATGTTGGGTACAGATATTTGAAGACCGATTACGATTTTGAAGATAACACGGATTATGATGTCAGTGATATCTATTTGAGATATATGCGACGGTTGGCAGGGCAAAAAGACAGAGTCGGAACAAGACTGAGTTATAGCGAAAGAACATCTGATATAAGCGATATCGATACCTATGGAACCGGTCTGATATGGGATCATATTTTTACCGAAACCATTAGCCTTTATGCCGATATCGGCTTAAGGTATACCGAAGAAACCTTTAAAAATTCCGATCAAAAAGATGATAATTGGGGTGGCACTGCTGATATCAGGTTAAGAAGGCGTGCTGAAACTAATGTCATCAATATAGGTCTCAAGCAAAATTTACAAACAACGTCCACCGGAAGTTCAGCAAATGTGACAAGGCTCTATTGGGATGCAAGACAAAGACTCAGTGAACGCCTTGTCTTTGAGCTTGGTGGCTATTTTTATATAACCAGAGATGACGATGATTCCTTCTCTGATGTTGATACCGTATTTTTTGATATTTCTCCGGCACTTAGGTATTTGTTGACGGAAAATCATTCGGTCAAGTTGGCTTACAACTATACCACAGAGCATGACAGGTCTTTGGACAATGATCGCGACAGGGACCGTAATCGCGTATGGATTATGTTCGAGTTCGGTTTTCCCAATAACTGGTAGGTTGGTTATTTATAGTTAGATATAGTTAATTGTATAGATTTGATTATACAGGAAATATAAGTATATGCCCGATCAATTTTTAGAATGGAATGATATTAAAAGCTTTATAAGAAGGCGAAGGAAACCTTTTGTCTTTCTATTTCTTATTGTGTTCTTCTCCACAACCATCTTAGCATTTGCACTTCCTCCCATCTATCGTTCTGAGGCAACCCTTGTTATTGAGGAGCAGCAGGTACCCGAAAATTTTGTAGGGTCAACGATTACGAATTATGCTGAAGAGCGTTTAAGCATTATCAGACAGCAGATATTCAGCAGTGAGCGACTCAGGGAAATCATCGAAAAATTTGACCTTTATCCGGAAATTCGTGAAAAGCACGGCATGGGAGAAGCTGTTCGTAAGATGCGCAACTCAATGGGGATGGAAACCGAAAGTGTGGATTTTACCAATCCAAAGACCGGAAAAACCATATCCACAATCATTGCTTTTTTATTGTACTATGAAGGGAGAAATCCTGAGACTGTTCAGAACGTTGCCAATGATCTGAGTGAACTTTTTCTTACGGAAGATAATAGATTAAAAGAAAAAAAGACAGCCGCAACCACCGAATTTCTTTCGGCAGAATTGGAAGCATTAAAAGAGCAGCTTCAATTGTATGAACAGAAAATCAGTGATTTTAAACAAATACATTTCGGAGTGCTTCCGGAGCATAACAGCGTAAACCTGGCAAGCATAGGAAGGCTGGAAAGAGAACTTGACCGGGTCAACATGCAAATACGGGATATGCAAGACAGAAAGATCATTATTGAAGGACAGATGGCAAACGTCGATCCTTTGCTTCCAATAACAATCGATGGCGAAAATATGGCCAGAAATCCCACGGAACGATTAAAATATTTGCGACTGAATCTTATCAGCCTTCAGTCAAAGTTGCATGATAAACACCCGGATATTAGTAAACTTAAAAGAGAAATACAAGAACTGGAAAATCAGGTTGGAGCGTCAGGTGGTTACCAGGCGGAACTCAAAAGACTAAACAGTCTTAAAACAGAGCTTGGCGGCATGGAAGGAAGTTTTGGTCCAAACCATCCGGATGTGGTTAAAACAAAGAAAGAAATACAAATGCTGGAAAATTCGATCGCCGGTAAAAGAAACCAAGCCGGAAATCGCAACATATCGCGACAGGTACCGGACAATCCCACCTACATAAATTTAACGACTCAGAAGTCCTCTATAGATGCCACTATCAATAATCTGATGAGCGACAAGCGGAGCATTCAGGACGAACTTGCCAAGTTCAGACAAAGAATCGAGAAAGCTCCCCTTGTGGAAAAAGAGTATAATGAATTGACAAGGGATTATAATACCACGAAGCGAAAATATGATGAGGTCATGAATAACCTGATGGCTGCCAACGTTGCCAAGGGAGTGGAAGAAGGGGAGCATGGACAACGATTTGAAATCAAAAATTATGCCTATCTGCCGGAAAAACCATATAAACCCAATCGATTGAACATTATCCTGCTCGGGTTTGTGTTAGCATCAGGTTTAGGCATTGGCCTCGGAGCTCTTCAGGAAGGTTTGGATACCTCCATAAAAACCGAAAAGGAATTGAGCAAATTGATAGGTGTACCGGTACTTACCGTGATATCAAAAGTAGAAACCCAAAAAGAAAAAAACAAAAGAGTGTTTCGAAGGCTGCTATTGGTCTGTGTCTTTTTGGTCTTTATGCTCATCGTAGCCAAAATCATGAATGAGTATTTAATGCCCCTTAATGAATTTTGGTCAGTCATTATCAACAATGCCAAAAACATGTGATACGGAATAAAAATGAGCAGATTAAAAAAAGCCCTGGAAAAGGCCAAAAAAGACCTTCCCACTATTCAGCTATACGACCCTGAAAAACAAAAAGCTCCTGAATCTGATGATTTGGAGCAAAAATCCATTGTTCAACCTGAAACAAAAATAGATGACTCCCGCACAAAAATTCAGCCGATATCACACGATGTGTTGAGAGATAATAAAATATTCGCATTATTTACAAAATACAAAGTCAATGATCAGATAAAAACGTTGCGAACGCAGGTTCTGAAAAAACTTGAAAAGATCGGCAGCAATATAATTATGATCACCAGCGCCAATCCCGGAGAGGGAAAAACCTTTACAAGCATCAACCTGGGTGTCAGTATTGCTCAGGAACTGGACCGGACAGTCCTGGTCGTTGATGCAGACCTGAAAAATCCGGCAAAAGATCATTATGATTTCGCCACGGACTTTTTCAGTATGAAGGTGGAAACCGGTTTGGCCGACGTACTTTTGGGAAATATCCAAATGGATGACGCTCTGATCAATCCCGGGATTGAAAAGCTGACTATTTTGCCGGGAGGTAATTATTTACACAACTCCGCTGAGTTGTTGGGTTCTCCCCAAATGGAGCTGCTGATTAAGGAAATTAAAACACGGTACAAAGACAGAATTATTATTTTCGATACGCCTGCCGTCTTATCATGCGCCGATCCTATCCAATTGACAAAGTTTGTTGAAAATGTCCTTTTTGTCGTTGAAGAAGAAAAAACAAGCTCTGAAGACATTCGACAATCCATGAAACTCCTTTCTGATATTAATATCATCGGAATGATAATAAACAAATCCAAATTGAAATAAATTCATATGTATGAAAAATTCTTCGGGCTGAACGAAAAACCGTTTCAAATTCTTTCAGATCCGGCATATCTTTTCATGAGCAAAACGCATGAAAGCGCATACACCTATCTTGAATACGGTATCCTGGAAAATAAAGGTTTTGTCGTCATTACGGGTGAAATAGGTTCCGGTAAAACAACCCTGATCAACTATCTTCTGGAAAAAATTGAAGAAAAATTTCAGACGGCCCTGATCAATAATACCCTGGTTAAACCCGGTAATCTGATTAAAATGCTCTGCCAGGATTTCGAAATAGACATCAGGGGATTGGATGAATCAGATTTGCTGATGGCATTTTACCAGTTTCTTGTCAAACAGTACAGTGAAAGAAAACGGGTAATCCTGATTATCGATGAAGCCCAGAATCTCAGTGTGGATGCCCTTGAGGAGATCCGCATGTTATCAAATTTCGAACTGGATAAACAGCCTCTTTTTCAGGTTATTTTGGTCGGACAACCCCAACTGAGATTTAAATTGCGGCAAAGGGCTCTTGAACAACTTGCTCAGAGGGTTTCCGTTCATTACCATATCAGCGGACTTAGCCAGGATGAAGTTAAAACTTATATCCAATATCGCCTTCAGGTCGCCGGAGCAAAAAACCTAGATATTTTTATTGAAGAAGCATTGGAGGCTATCTACCTCTTTTCCAGGGGTATACCCCGGCTTATTAATATTTTGTGTGACACTGCACTTGTTTATGCTTTTGCCGATGGCTTGGAACAGGTAAACCGGGAAATAATAGAGTCCATTATCCGGGAAAGAGAACTTGGAGGATTCGATGATCTAAGTAGCGGGCATGAGAAAGAAATAGAATCTTTCGAAAATGAAAAAATAAGTTCTAACTCCTCCATGAGCCCGGATTTAACTATGGAACAAAAAGTCGACTGGCTTTCAAATCATCTCGAACACATTGAAAAAAAAATAGCCTTTTTGACAAACGAACGGGAAAATCGCGATAATCTGATACTTGAACTTTTCAAGCTGCTACAAAAAAATTATGAGGGCCGGTATCAGGTTCTGAATAAACTGTTATCTTCACAAAAATTCAAAGTGATAGTAAAGTAAGACATAATGAGATAGCTCAGCATCTTATGTAACTGAGAAAGCGGAGCTATGTGTCCGATTCAATTATTTTTCCTTGAGAGGTATATCATGAAAGCGGTTATCCTTGCAGGAGGTTTTGGCACGCGATTGTCCGAGGAAACCGGGTTGAGACCCAAACCGATGGTAGAAATCGGGGACTATCCAATCCTCTGGCACATCATGAAAATCTATTCGGCCTACGGAATTAATGATTTCATCATCTGTTGCGGGTATAAGAGTTATATTATCAAGGAATATTTTTCCAACTATTTCCTTTACCGCGCCGATGTGACGTTTGATATCAAAAACAATACCATGGATGTCCTCCAGAACGAGGTGGAGCCCTGGAAGGTTACCCTGGTCGACACCGGTGAGAAAACCATGACCGGCGGTCGCCTTAAACGGGTAAGGGATTATCTGGGAGATGAGACCTTCTTTTTGACTTACGGTGACGGAGTCTCCAATGTCAGAATCGATCAACTCCTGGAGTTTCATCGCAGGCAGGATACACTGGCTACCTTGACGGCAGTTCAGCCTCCTGGCCGCTTTGGTGCTTTCAATCTCGAAAAAGAACAGAACAAAATTCCCTCTTTCAAAGAGAAACCCCAGGGGGACGGTGCGTGGATCAATGGTGGTTTCTTTGTGCTCGAAGCGGGGGTGTTTGATTATATTGCCGGGGACTCCACAGTATGGGAAGAGGAACCCATGAAAAAGCTGGCTCAGAACAATATGCTGGCTGCTTTTCGACATCATGGATTTTGGCATCCCATGGATACCTTACGCGATAAAAATGTTCTTGAAGAGTTTTGGCACAGCGGCAAGGCTCCATGGAAAGTCTGGTAAACTGAATGAATTGTCTGCACAAATACAAAAGCATTAAAATGATTTTAGGAAAATAAGCTATATGGAAATGTCCGGTGATAAGCAATCAAAAACTGACCTTGTAATGGCCCAGGATGTCATCCACGAGGATCTGGATTATATCAACAACCATCTGACTGAGGAGTTCGCCTGCCTTGCAGGTAAGAAAATTTTAATTACCGGTGGGGCCGGATTTTTGGGGTATTACCTGATCCAATCATTGCTGCACTGGAACAGTAATGTAAAAACGTCCCGACAGATCGATGTGACCATCTATGACAATTACATCCGGGGCATTCCAAAATGGCTCAGTGCCCTTGAAGCAAACCCCGCTCTTCATCTTGTCCGCCACGACATCACTACACCCCTTCCCGAACCAATGCCGTCTTTTTCTTTTATTATTCACGCGGCTTCCATAGCTTCACCAACTTATTACCGCAAGTACCCTATCGAGACCATGGATGCAAATGTCAACGGACTCAGGCTGCTGCTCGACTATGCCCGCCGTCAGAAGATTCAAGGCCGGGCTGTGGAGGGGTTTCTTTACTATTCCACCAGTGAGATTTACGGTGATCCCACCCCCGATGCCATTCCCACTCCCGAAACTTACCGTGGAAACGTTTCATGCACCGGACCCCGGGCTTGTTATGACGAATCCAAACGTTATGGTGAAGCGCTCTGTGTAAACTTTGCACAACAATATGGCCTGCCTGTTAAAGTCGCCCGGCCTTTTAACAATTATGGCCCTGGCCTGAAAATTACTGACAAAAGAGTGCTGCCTGATTTTGCCAGGGATATTTTCGCCGGGCGTGACATCACGATGCACTCGGATGGTTCACCAACACGCACCTTTTGCTACATCACCGATGCCGTTGTCGGCTATTACAAGATACTGGTTCGGGGAAAACCCGGAGAGGCTTACAACATCGGTGTGGAAAAACCTGAAATCTCAATGGCTGAACTGGTGGAAAAAGTGATTGCCATAGCCCGGGAGCTTTTTGGTTACCAGGGAAAGGTTCGCTATCTCGCCAGTGCCGAGGCCGACTATCTGGTCGACAATCCCAACCGCCGCTGCCCTTTGATCACCAAGGCACGCCGGGAGTTGGGTTATGACCCTGGGACTTCACTGGACGAGGGCTTGCGTAAATCTTTGATCTGGTACAGTCAAAACCGTGAAGCGGAGGAAGCCTGATGAAAATATCGGTTTTGGGTACGGGCTATGTCGGTCTGGTTTCCGGTGTATGTCTGGCGGAAAAAGGACATCATGTTGTCTGCGTCGATATTGACCCCCAAAAAGTGGAACAAACCAACCAGGGCATACCGGTTATTTTTGAAAACGGACTGGAAGCGCTTTTAAAGAAGAATATTCCCGACCGATTCAGCGCAACAACGGACTTAGGGCGGGCGATTATTGAAACCGACCTTTCCATCATTGCGGTTGGAACACCTTTCAATGGCGATCAGATCGATCTGACTTACATCCGGGAGGTTTCCCGGCAGATCGGGGAGGCCCTGCGGCAAAAGCCCGCGTACCATGTGGTAGTGGTAAAAAGTACCGTTGTTCCCGGTACAACTGAATCAGTCGTTCTGCCGATTATCGAAAAGGCCTCCGGTAAAAAGGCGGGGGACGATTTCGGGCTCGGTATGAATCCTGAGTTCCTGCGGGAGGGAATGGCCGTCCTGGATTTTATGAATCCCGACCGCATTGTTTTGGGTGGTGTGGATAACCGAACACTGGATCAACTCGAAGCGCTTTACAGCGTCTTTGAGGGAGTGGATATCATCCGGACCACGCCAAAAACTGCCGAGATGATAAAATATACGGCCAATGCCCTGTTGGCAACCATGATTTCTTTTTCGAATGAAATCGGAAATCTGTGTGCGTCATTGGGAGGGATCGATGTGGTGGATGTCATGAAAGGAGTCCATCTGGACAAGCGGTTTTCCCCCATTTTGCCGGATGGTCAGCGAATCGTTCCCCAGTTCACCACCTATCTTGAGGCGGGATGCGGATTCGGGGGAAGCTGTTTTCCCAAAGACGTCAAGGCACTTATTGCCCATGGTAAAAGGGCTGGTCGCCCCATGTCCCTTTTGGATTCCGTCATTGATGTCAACGAGAATCAACCGCAGCAGGTGTTAGAAATCCTCAAGCGTTACATACCGGATGTGAGGGGGCGCCGCCTGGCCATCCTGGGCCTTGCTTTCAAACCCGAAACGGATGATATGCGTGAATCTCCTGCGATTCCAATTATTTCCCGGCTTCTTTCAGCCGGCGCCCGGGTTCAAGCCTTCGATCCCGTGGCACAAACCGAAGCAAAAAAACTGTTCGGTGATGAAGGAATTATTTATTGCGAGACCCTCTCTCAGGCCATCAAGGGTGTAGATGCGGTTATTTTACTGACGCGCTGGGAACAGTTTCGCAACCTGCCGGATCTTTTGAACGGAATAGATGGCCCACCGCTCCTGATTGATGGGCGCCGAATGCTCGACAAGCGTTATTTTACCCGGTATGCCGGAATCGGACTGAGAGACGGAGATGATATTCAAAGCCACTGATATCAATGGTGCTTTAATTGTGGATGTCGAAAAAATCGGGGACGAACGTGGTTTTTTCGGCCGGGTCTTTTGCCACAGGGAATTCGAAGCTCACGGAATCGATCTTCAAATACAACAGGCCAATATTGGGTTCAGCCAAGCCCGTGGAACGTTGCGCGGACTTCACTACCAGCTCTCCCCCCATGGGGAGGCAAAGTTGGTAAGATGCACCGCGGGAGCACTTTTTGATGTTATTTTGGACTTGAGGCCGGACTCGTCAACTTTCAAAAAGTGGGTTGGCGTGGAATTAACCGCTGAAAGTCACACCATGCTTTACATTCCTGAAGGATGCGCACATGGATACCTGACACTGGCTGATGACACGGAGATCTATTATCTGGTGAGTCAATATTACCACGCAACTGCTGAACGTGGCGTCCGATGGAATGATCCTGCATTTGAAATTGAATGGCCGATCACTAAAGGCCTGGTGATTTCTGATAAGGATAACAGCTGGCCGGACTGGCAGAAATCAACGGTGAATAGCGACTAAAGATTTTTTACAGTTATTTTGCACGATAATACCAATAATGTCCCTCCGGAAACAGGGAAAATCGGCAATTTGTGGATGGACACCAGGGAGAAACGAGAATGATCATTGTTGACACTGCATTACAAAAACGCTTCGAACAAGGCAAACCCGTTCGAACGGCGATCATCGGAGCCGGTTATATGGGCAGGGGTGTAGCCTTGCAGATTATCTCCGCCTTTGCAGGCATGAAGTTGGTGGCGGTTTCCAATCGTACCCTTTCCGAAGCGGATCGGGCATATCGCCAGGCGGGCATAGATTCGGTCACTACCGTTAACACAGTCCCCCACCTTGAGGAAGCCATCAGCCGGGGTGCATACTGCATCACTGAGGATGCCATGCTCCTTTGCCGTGCGGATAATATTGACGCCGTGATCGAGGCTACCGGGGAGATCGAGTTTGGAGCCCGGGTGACCGTGGAAGCCATCTCCCACGGCAAGCATGTGATCCTGATGAATGCGGAACTGGATGCGACCATCGGCCCTCTGCTCCAGGTCTATGCCGATCGTGCGGGCATTATCATTACCAATGCCGATGGTGATCAACCGGGGGTGGTGATGAACCTGTTGCGTTTTGTCAGGACCATCGGCTACCGGCCGGTTCTGGCGGGTAACATCAAGGGCCTTCAGGATCACTACCGTACGCCGGAAACCCAAAAGGCGTTTGCCGAGCAGAACAAACAAAAACCAAAAATGGTCACCTCCTTTGCAGACGGTACCAAAATTTCCATGGAAATGGCAGTCGTGGCCAATGCGACCGGATTCGGGGTCGGCACACGGGGAATGTATGGGCCTCGTTGCAAGCATGTGACAGAAGCATTGAACTTGTTTCCCCCGGAGCAGTTGCTCAATGGCGGTTTGGTTGATTATGTTCTAGGAGCCGAACCGGGTCCTGGGGTATTTGTGATCGGCTACAATGATCACCCCATTAAAAAGCAATATGCCCACTATTTCAAAATGGGTGACGGCCCCTTCTACATGTTTTATGTGCCGTATCACCTGCCGCATCTCGAAACTCCGATTACCGTTGCGCGCGCAGTTCTGTTCGGTGATGCCGCCATCTCACCCATCGGGGCGCCGGTGTGCGAGGTACTCACCATGGCCAAGCGGGACCTCTCATCAGGAGAGGCTCTCGATGGAATTGGCGGGTTTACCTGTTATGGTGTCCTGGAAAATATGGAAGTCTCCAGGAAAGGTAACCTTTTGCCCATGGGTCTCAGCGAAGGATGCCGGTTAAAAAAAGATGTCTCCAAAGATCAACCGCTTTCTTATGATGATGTTGAGCTTCCCCCTGGACGACTTTGCGATAAACTCCGGGAAGAACAAAACCGATATTTTAGCTGAAATTGCCAAACCACCCTCATGATGACGTTGAAACAGGATACTGTCGAGTGTGTCGGACTCATCCCGGCAGGGGGGAAGGCCGAACGAATATCACCGTTGCCCTGCAGCAAAGAGATTTTTCCGGTCGGATTCGGTGATATCAGCCGAAACGGTCAAATACGCCCCAAAGTTGCTGCGCACTATCTTCTGGAAAAAATGCGTCTGGCAGGCGCGGAAAAAGCATACTTTGTGCTGGCGAAGGGTAAATGGGACATTCCTGCCTACTTTGGCAACGGGTCCTTGGTGAATATGGCCCTCGGCTACCTTATGACCGACCTGACCTATGGCGTGCCTTTCACCATTGACAGTGCATTTCTCTTTCTAAAAAACAAACACGTTCTTTTCGGTTTTCCCGACATTATACTTCAGCCTGATGATGTTTTTGTCCGACTGATGGATCGTATGAAGGTAAGTAATGCCGATATCGTCCTGGGTCTTTTTTGGGCTGAAAACCCGCAAAAAATGGATATGGTTGAACTTAAAACCGATGGAACCATCAAGGACATTCATATTAAACCCTTGCAGACAAATCTCAAATGGACATGGATTGTTGCTGTCTGGAATGATGCCTTCACCCAATTCATGCATGACATCGTTAACCGTCATCTGGATTTTATTGCCGCATCCGCAAGCGAGTTTTCAATGGAGGATCGTAAAGAAATATTTATGGGCGATGTAATCCGGGAGGCGATCGGCTCTGATTTGAAAATAGACCAGGTCATGTTTTCCCGGGGAACGTACATTGATATCGGCTCGCCTGAAGATTTGATTACCGCTGTTAAAACCCGGATACTTCAATTGTAGGTGGTGTCCTGTCTGGAAAATTGATTTTGATTTTTGAGAAGCTGTGGAAACAATTTTATTTCAAAGCGTTTGGTAAGAAAGCGATAGGATCCCGCTCTCAAACCGGTATCATATTCGGTAAGAAAGATAGCCTAACCAGATTAATGGTATTTGGTGATTCCAATGCATACAGGCCGGAAAATGGAAGGGACTGCTGGCCGGCGATGCTTCAGCGCCTGAGTGGTAAAACCCTGCGGGTGATCAATGAGAGCTATGATGGGAGGACAACCCGCTATGATACAGGACCGTGCAATGGCTTAAATGTCCTTGAAAAAAAAATCAGGAGGGCTGGCCCATTGGACTGGGTCATAATTGCACTGGGCACCAACGATGTTAAATCTAAATATGGCCCTCCGGATGCCGTTGAAGTGGTTGAAGGAATAGAAAAAATTATTGCAACGGTCAAAACAGTTGATGCTCATGTCATACCCATTCTATTGAGCCCCCCGCCATTGGGGCACGTGACTACCGGTGATCTTGCAGGCGCGCAGGATCGCATTCCGCCTCTGGCGGTTGAATATTTTCGTTGTGCCGTCACACAAAACATCCCCATTATAGATCTTTCCCTGACCGTTGATACAGATGTCGATCTGGAATCTGACTGTGTGCATCTAAATGCCCAGGGTAGAAAAAAAGTTGCTGAAATCGTTTGGAAGAATCTTCAAGAAATTAGCCCACATGTTGAGATGGTTTAATAG